>JBFGJH010000025.1:0-39479 GCA_041577335.1 Acidimicrobiia bacterium
CCGGGGAGGGCGAGGCCGATGGCGGGTCATGAGGTAGAGCTGGCGGTCGTCGTCTCCCCTCGTGAATGGGCGGAGCGTCTCCATCGGTTCACGATGGACTATGGGGGCGCTCGTGTGCGAACTCGGGTGTTGTCACCGGACGACGCCCTCGGTGAGGAGTACCAGGTTCTCGTCATCGACGACGTGACGTCGTTTCTCAACCGGCGCCTCGTACAACAGGTTCAGGTGCGCGGCCGGCGCGTGCTTGGTGTGTACGACGGCGCCGAAGGGGACGATGGGCAACGTCGCCTCGCGGAGCTCGGCGTCGATGCCACGATCGACGCTCGACGCGGCCCCGAAGAGTTCCTTCACGAAATCGATGCTCTGGGGCTTTCCGGGGCCGCCCCTATCGGTTCCGTCGGCAACGACGAGCCGGTCCCGATCGACGCGCCCGATCCCTATCAGCGCGCTTCAGTTATCGCAGTCGGTTCGGCCGGAGGAGGCTGCGGCGCAACCGAGGTGGCTCTGGCGTTGGCACATGCGATGACTTCGTCGACCCGTCCTGTGCTCATGGATCTCGACAACAGCCGACCATCGATCGCACAGCGACTCGGCCTCGACCTCCATCCCAACCTGCGCTCCACGGTGGATGCGCTGCTGCATTCTCCCGACCGGCTCGATTCCACGGTGCACCGCCTTCGGAATGGGGTCACCGTCGTGAGTGGGCTTTCCAATCCAGCGGATTGGATCGAACTGCGAGACGGAGATGTCGTCGAGTTGATCAGAGAAATGACGGAACGATCGTCTTCGGTCATCGCCAATATCTCCGGGATGATCGAGGATCTCGCCTATTACGGCGGTCCCGGTCGATTCGGCCTGGCACGAGAGACCATTCGAGTCGCCGACGCCTTGGTGGTGGTGACCGTTCCGACACCGGTCGGCGTCGCCCGCCTTCTCGACTGGATTGCCACAGCCCGCCTGATCGCTCCAACCACGCCTGTGTTCGCGGTCGTCAATCGTTCCAACCGCTCGTCGTACGAGCAAGGTGAGCTCATCAGGGAAGTCCAGCGAACCTACACACCCGAGTCGATCACCTTTCTCCCGAATGACAAACGTGTCCATGATGCCGCCTGGTCGGGCGAGTTTGTCACCGGCGGAGCTTTCTACAAGGGAGTTGCTGCGATTGCAGGAGACGCGGTGAACTCACGCCGCAGCGCCGCAGCAGTGGTTCGATGATGACCAACGCCTACGACGAGATTCGCGGCGAAGCTGTCCGGCTGGTCGAAGAACGGAAACTCGATCCGAGTCGTGATCGCGATGGTGTGCGATCGGTCGTCGCCGAGGCAGTCGAGGAGTACCAACGGAGAGCCCACCTCGGGCAGTCGAGAGCGTTGCGTGATCCCAACGAGATGATCAATCGCATCGTTCAGGCGATCGCCGATTTTGGGCCGCTCACCGACCTGTTTGCCGCCCCCGACGTCGAGGAGATCTTCATCGAGGGATCGCGAGTGAGCTACATCGATGGATCGGGACTGCTCAAAGCCATGCCGGCAGCAACCACCGAGGAGGAGAACCGCCAGGTCGTGAACAGGCTGCTCGCCGACACCGACCGCCACCTCGACACGTCCTCACCGATCGTCCAGGCACGGGTGCTGAGCGACACAGCTCGATTGACGGCGGTCATCAGCCCAGTTGCTGACAAGCTTTCGGTGACCGTGCGTCGCTACGCCCTTCGGAAAGAGACACTGACGTCCATGGTCGAGTTGGGCTCCCTCCCGCCGGCGGCTGCCGGGTTCCTGTGGGCAGTGATGCAGACGAACATGAGCGCACTGATCTCGGGGCCGCCGGGTGCCGGCAAGACCTCGATGCTGGCGGCGATGATGACCTCCGCTCCGACCACGCACTGCCTGCGGTGTTGTGAGGAAGTCCGCGAGCTGCACGTTCCTATCGTGCACGGCTCGTACTACGAAGCGCGCCCGCCGTCGCTCGACGGCTCCGGCGAGGTGGCGCTACGCGACCTGGTGAAGGTGGTCCTGGCGATGCGGCCCGACCGGATCATCGTCGGCGAGGTGAGAGGTGCTGAAGCCTTTGAGCTGACCCGAGCCGTCAATGCCGGGTGTGGCTTTGCATGTACGGTCCACGCCAACTCGGCGCGAGAGGCGCTGAATGCCATCGTCAACGCCGCGTTGATGGCCGGGGAGAATGTCTCTGAGCCAATTGTGCGCAAGGTGTTCGCATCATCTATCGACTTCGTTGTCCACCTTGGCCGAGATTCAGTTGCGCAGTCTGGGGAGTCGGGCCTGCGCCGGCAGGTCCTCGAGATTCTCTCGGTGGTACCTGCCATGACCGACGACTTCTCTGCGGAGTTCATTTTCAAGCGTGAAGGCCTTGGCAAACCCATGGAGTGGACCGGCGCGCTTCCTCCCGAGCAAACGACTGCCATCATCGAGCAGTCACTGCCACCGGATATGACGTTGCGGGCCATCCTCGAGGGACGGGTGAGCCCGCTATGAGGCTGGCCGCTGCCGCCCTGTCGGCTGTCTTCGTCTATTTCGCGGTCGGATATCTCACCGGGAACGCGCCCCAGATCCAGTTCAGGTCGAGTCGCAAGCAGCAGGTCAGCCCTCGCCAACTCTGGCTCCAGCAAGCGGGTGTCGAGCTCAGCCCGATTCAGTTCTGGATGGTCTCGCTTGGTGTTGGCTTCCTGGCGTTTCTGCTGTTGCTCTTGATCACTGGGATCCCGATGGTGGCGCTCGTTCCGTCGGTCGGCCTGGCTTTCTTGCCGAGGTTCTACTTCGCTCGACAGCGTGCGGTTCGCCTCGCCGAGGTTCAGAAGGCATGGCCCGATGGCCTCCGTGACTTGACTGCTTCGATCAATGCCGGCATGTCACTGCCTCGTGCCATCGAGGCGCTCGCCAACAAGGGCCCCGATCCCCTGCGGAGGGCGTTCGAGCGGTTTTCGCTGTTGTCACGGACCGTCGGCGTTGTTCCCGCGCTGGAGATCATCAAAGAAGAGGTCGCCGACGCCACTTCGGATCGAGTGATCGAGGTGTTGATCCTGGCCTATGAGCGGGGCGGCAACATCGTTCCCGAGATTCTCAACGATTTGGCCGACGCCACCACTCAGGATCTCTGGACCATCGAGGAGATCCAGTCGGAAGCTCTCGAGCAGCGCATCAATGCCCGCATCGTGTTCGTCCTGCCTTGGTTCGTGCTCATCGTGCTGACGATGTTCCAAGGCCAATACGCCACGTTTTATCGATCGACGTTGGGCGGGCTGGTGATTCTGGTCGGCGCAGCTCTCAGCCTCTTCGGAATCTGGCTCGTCGGCCGTTTGATCGCCGAGCCGCCCGAGCGGCGGGTGCTGGGTGGCGCAGCCACGATCCAAGGGGGAGATCGAGTGTGATCGTCGACGACACGGGTCGGGTCATTCTGGCGGCGCTGTTGAGCGCGATCGCGGTTGGGGCTCTCGCCACCATGTTCGTCCGCCCAACCCGGCGCCTCGCTCACCGGGTCCGCCCCTATACCGTGATCAGTCGAACGTCGCTCGGGCGCAGCCCCGACCTGGTATCGCCCAGCTCGGCAGCATTCGGTTCAAGCCAGGTCGGCAAGGTGTTCGGGCCAATCCTCTCGTCGGTTGCCAACCGACTCGGCCGTGCTGTCGACTCGTCGTCCGAAGACGCACTCCTGCTCAAGCTCCGCAACGCCGGCATGTTTGATCACTTACCCGAGAACCAGCGAATCATGGAGTACCGAATCCGTATGTTGGGGGCGGCCGTGGTCGGGGCCGTTGGGTTCGGCTTCCTCGGGTTTGTGGTGTTCGGTTCGGCCGGGGGAGTGCTGACGTTCGGCCTTCTTGGATTCATCGCCGCCGTTGGCCGGCGACGAGGTGCGGTCGATCGGGCTGTCCAGGAGCGCATCGAGCGGATGCGGATTGAGATCTACACCGTGAATCAGCTGTTGGCGATGCATATTCGCGTTGGCGGCGGTGTGGTCCAGGCTGTCCAGCATCTCGTATCGCGTGGAACGGGAGAGGTGATAGGAGAGCTGGCCGAGGCGCTGCGGCTGCATCGCAGCGGAATGCCTGCCGCGGATGCTTTCGAACGGGCGGCCCGCTTGACCGCCGACACCAATAGCGCCCGAACGTATTCGCTGTTGGCCGCGGCTGAGGAGCGGGGGTCGGACCTGGCCGATGCCCTGCTTGCGCTGGCAGAGGACGTGCGCGAGTCGCGCCGGGAGGCGCTCAAGCGGGCGGCAACCAAACGAAGGGCGGCAACCCTCATCCCGACGATTGCCATCCTCGCCCCTATTCTGCTGGGTTTTGTGGCCGCGCCACTGCCCTCATTTATTTTTGGAAACGTCTAATTCGCATGAGACAATGCCCGAACGGAGGTAATCGATGGCAACCCCAACGGCATACGCCGAGGCAGTCCTAACCAGGGCACTTGACCGCATTTGGCGGGACGAGCGAGGGCTGAACACTGCTGAGTTGCTCGGCAATGCTGCCCTCGCCATCGTTGCACTGGTAGCCATCTGGGCCGCGCTTCAAGCGCTGGGCGTTGACATTGTCGAGCTCATTCGCTCCCGCGTCACGTCTGAACTCTGAGTCGGGGTACTCCACCCCGGCGGTGATCGCAGCGGCCGGAATGGCCATGTTCTTCTTCGTCGCGTTTGCCAATCTGATCGCCTACCAATACGCAATAGGAGCGATCCGCCTGTCAATGGACGAGGGCGTCAGAGCGCAAAGCCGAGCCGAGGCACCGGTCAACGAGTGTGAGGCGGTGGCCAACGCCTCCCTCGATGGCTTGTTGGGGGGCTCGATGGGAGCAGGGGTCACGATTTCCTGTTCCGACAACGGTGCCACAGTGACTGCCCAGGCGAATGGGACGTTGGATTCGTTCTCTCCCTGGGTTCCCGACCGGGACGTGTCAGATCTCCTGGCTACTGCTGTGAAAGACGAGCTGCCGTGATGTGGAGCAACGACGACGGGAATGCCGTCGTGGAGCTGCCGCTCGCGGTAGCGGTGTTACTCATTCCGGTGGCGTATCTCGCGCTTATGTTCGCCCCGTGGTCGCAGCACATGAACATGGCCGATCTGGCCGCGTCGGAAGCGGCCCGGGCCATCGCCACGGCGCCTGATCGAGCCGCCGACCTCGGTGCGGTCAACAACCTCGTAACCACCATCGCCACCAATCACGGGGTCGATCCCGCCGATGTAGCCGCGTCTTTCTGCGCACAGGTCGACGCTCCAGCTGTGCGAGCGAATTGCCTCGATCTGCGGAGAGGCACCGTCGTTCGGGTCACCGTGACCGTGCAGATGCCGCTGTTGGAGGTGCCGATCTGGAACGCCGGAGGCGGGACTATCTCGTGGACGGCCACCCACGACGAGCAAGTCGACCTCTATCGGAGCTTCGGATGATGCCCGCATCGGTCGAGTCGAGGCTCACCAGGGTCAGGCGGTCGGCGGGACGCGAAGCCGGACAGATCACCTTGTGGGTTTTGGGCCTGTCCATCGGCGTGCTCATCCTCGGGGGGATCAGCGTCGACCTCTGGCGGGTGTTGGCCGTTCGCACCGAGCTCGGATCGTTGGCCGATTCGGCCGCCATTGCGGGCGGCTCGGGAATTGACGAGGACGTGTTTCGTGCGAGCCCCGATCTTTCCGTCGCCATCGTCCTCGAGGATGGCCGTGCCCGAGCCCTCGCCGCCCAGGTTCTCGTAGGTGAGACATTCGCCACCGCGCCCGCCATAGATGTCCAGCCGCAATTGATCACGGTGGTACTCGAGCGTGAGGTCGAATTCACGCTGCTCGACATGGTGGTTCCGGGAGGTTCGTTTACCGTGAGAGCCACCGGACGGTCGCAACCCCGACCCGGATGACCGCCGCTCCAGAGCCCGGAAGCCCACTTCCACAGTGGCGGCGGTTGGCCGGCTACGTAGTGGTGGCGGTGCTGGCGGTTGTGCTCATCGCACTGTCGCTGCGCTCTGACAGGTCCGCGACGGATCAGCCCGTCTCGACCGGCGTCGGGTCGTCGCCGGTGGTGTCGACGTTTCCGCGGCCTTCATCGTCGGTGGTGACGGATTCTGGCGCGCCGGTTGCGACGGCGCCCTCACCGGCGGACGTCGAGGATGAGGTCAGGAGCGCAGCTGTCAGGGCGCTGGACGCCTGGGGCGAATTCGCGGTCACGGGAGATCTCGACACGATGCAACCGTGGGTTTGGAACGATGGTCCGCAATGGGTCAACCTCGAGTCGGAGGCACCGGGGATCATCGAGCGAGACGATACCGGGCCGGCGTACGCCGTCGGGATTGCGGAATCGGCAATCGACATGCAGAACGACACGGCGATCCTGACGGGCTCCGTTTCGTTTACACGTTTGGGCGAACAGGACCAAACGTACCGCTGGGTATTGAGCTTCGAGCGGCGAGATGGCGAGTGGCGGATCTGGTCTGTGACCGATGGCGCCTAGGCGGCGCTTTTGCTCGCGGCGGGATATGTCGGGCATAATGGGCGTACCCCACATGCCTCCAAGGAGCTCTGTCATGGACATCACGCTGGTCGCCCAAACGGGCCGTGCGCAGGGAAGCGCGGCTTCGCGCCGCCTCCGGCGCGAAGGCCTCGTCCCGGCCGTCGTGTACGGCCGCGATCTCACCCCGTTGGCCGTTGCTGTCGACCACCGGGAACTGATGGCCGCGCTGGCAACCGATGCCGGCCTCAACGCCATCATCTCGCTCGATGTCGAGGGCGGCGACACGCTCACCACGCTGGCTCGCGAGATCAAACGACACCCGTACAAGCCACGTATCGACCACCTCGATTTCATCCAGATCTCGCTCACCGAGGTCGTTGAGGCCTCGGTGGGGCTCGAGCTCACGGGCGAACCCGTCGGCGTGCGAGAAAGCGGTGGCATCATCGAGACCATCAACACGACCGTGTTGATCGAGGCGCTGCCTGCCGAGATTCCCTCATCGATCGAGCTCGACATCTCCGACATGGAACTGAACGACACCATGACGGTCGCCGATCTACCGGTGTTGGCCGGGGTTTCCTATCTCGATCCCGAGGACACTCCCATCGTGTCCATCTCGATACCTTCGGCCCTTCTTGCCGAGGAAGAGGAAGAGCTGGAAGAGGGCGAAGAGATCGAGGGCGTCGAGGGCGAAGAGGGAGCCGAGGAGTCGGAAGGCGAGTCCGCCGAAGGCTCCGACAGCGGCGAGTAAGCACCTCGTGCCCGTCATCGCCGGGCTTTGGAATCCGGAGTTCAAATACCACGGCACCCGCCACAACGTCGGAGCGGAAGTCATCGACGTTCTCGCCCGTCGATGGGACGTTGATCTCAAAAAAGGCCCTATGCGAGTGCGCGCCGACGTGGGACGGCTCACGGTGCGCGGCACCCCCGTGATCCTGGCCCTGCCGCTGGCTTCGATGAACGTGTCTGGCCCATCTGTGCTGAGCGTTCTGCGCTATTTCAAGGAAGAACCCGAGGAGATGCTCGTCGTCCACGATGACATCGACCTGGCGTTCGGCCGGCTCCGGTTGCAGACGGGCCGGGGCTCCGGGGGCCACAACGGGATCAAGAGCGTGACGCAATCGCTGGGCTCCAAGGACTTCCAACGGCTGAAGGTGGGGATCGGACGTCCTCCCGGATCCACCGATCCGGCAACGTATGTGCTAAAGCCGTTCTCGAAGGCGGAGCGGCCCGAAGTCGACTTGCTCGTCGACGACGCCGCCGACGTGGTCGAGGTCTGGCTCTCCGACCAGGATCGGGCGGTTCGACTTGCCGGTGAGCGGCGCCTACCCGAATAGCGCCGGTCGGGCAGGGCTGGTGCGGCTACTCGCAAGAGTTGCGGTTTAGGGTAAAGCGCTATGAAGTATGTGGGCGCTTTCGACCAAGGCACGACCAGTTCTCGATTCCTCATTTTCGATCATGGCGGGCGGGTGGTGGGCCATGCCCAACAGGAACACGAACAGATCTTTCCCAATGCTGGCTGGGTGGAACACGATCCTGAGGAAATCCGCCGGCGCATGTGGGACATCATCGACGATGGCCTCGATATCGCCGGGTTGACGGCCGGAGATCTCGTTGCGGTGGGGATCACCAACCAGCGAGAGACCACGATGCTGTGGGACAGAGCGACCGGCCAACCCGTCGCCAACGCCATCGTGTGGCAGGACGTTCGGACTGCTGGCCTGTGCGAGGAGCTCGGTGGAACCGAAGGTCAAGACCGTTTCCGAGACAAAACAGGCTTGCCGATCGCCACCTATTTCGCAGGCCCCAAGGTCCGCTGGCTCCTCGATCAGGATGATGACCTACAGCATCGGGCGGAAGCCGGCGAGCTGGCTTTCGGCACCATGGACTCGTGGGTGATCTGGAATCTCACCGGCGGTGTCGACGGAGGCCTGCATATCACCGACGTGACCAACGCCAGCCGGACCTTGCTGATGAATCTCCGGACTCTCGATTGGGACGACGAGCTTTTGGATGCGATCGGCGTGCCGAAAGGCATACTTCCCGAGATCCATTCGTCGGCCGAGGTATACGGCACCGCGACCGGGTCCCTCACCGGCGTGCCGATAGCGGGCATTCTCGGCGATCAGCAGGCCGCACTGTTCGGTCAGACGTGCTTTGAGCCCGGCGAGGCGAAGAACACGTACGGAACCGGCTGCTTCATGCTGATGAACACCGGGGCCGAGATCGTGACCTCCCATCACGGGCTCCTCACCACGTTGGGATATCGGATCGGCGACGAGCAGCCGATCTACGCCCTCGAGGGCTCGATCGCCATTGCCGGTGCTCTGGTGCAGTGGCTTCGAGACAACCTCGGCCTCATCGAGGATGCCGCCGAGATCGAGTCGCTGGCGGCATCGGTCGACGACAACGGTGGCGTGTACTTCGTCCCTGCGTTCTCCGGGCTGTTCGCCCCGTACTGGCGGTCGGACGCTCGCGGGGTCATCGCCGGCCTCACCCGGTTTGCCACCAAGGGGCACATCGCCCGGGCTGCATTGGAGGCGACGGCTTTTCAGACGCGTGAGGTGCTCGATGCGATGAACGAGGATTCGGGAGTCGGGCTCACCGCCCTCAAAGTCGACGGCGGCATGGTCGCCAACGAGCTGCTGATGCAGTTCCAGGCCGACGTTCTCGACGTACCCGTTGTTCGGCCCCAGGTTGCCGAGACGACCGCGCTCGGGGCTGCCTATGCAGCCGGGCTCGCCGTCGGGTACTGGTCCTCGCAGGAGGAACTCAAGGAGAATTGGGCGGTCGCCCGACGATGGGAGCCACGCATGGCGGCCGCATCGCGCGACCGGCTCTACGCCGATTGGAAGAAGGCCGTCGAGCGCACATTCGACTGGATGTAATACCGCGATCGTCCCGGTACCATCGAACGTCGGAGGAGGACGCCATTTCCCTGCCCAATCAGTTAGCTGTCACCCGGATTGTGCTGGTGCCGATCGTCATGGCCCTGGTCTTGCGCGATCCCGGCGGCCCGTTGGTGCTCGCAACGGTGCTCTTCTTGGTCGCAGCCTTCACAGACTTTCTCGATGGGTACATTGCCCGGCGCCGGGACGAGACGACCATCATGGGCGCGTTCCTGGACAGCACCGCCGACAAGCTATTGGTGACCGGTGCTCTGTTGGCGCTGGTGGCGATCGACCGGGTTTCGGTCTGGGCGTCGCTGATCATCATTGTGCGTGAATTCGTCGTGATGGCGTTGCGGGGCCTCACCGCCATCGAAGGCGAGCTCGTGCGTCCCTCGATGTGGGGGAAGCTCAAGGCGGCCGTTCAATTCATGGCGATCGCCTTCGCCATGCTGCGCCTCGGTGAGCCGCTCGGTCCGCTCTACTTCGATGAGTGGCTGATGTGGCTGGCGGTCGGCATAACGCTGTACTCGGGATGGGCCTACGTGGCAGCCTTCTGGGAAGTCGCCAGGCGCGTGGACCGCGTCGACCATTGAGAGCGCTCGTCACCGGCGGGTCGGGTGTGGTTGGCAAGGCGCTCGTTGCCCATCTCCTCTCCGCCGGCGACCAAGTGAAGGTCTTGACGAGGTCGGAGGGGGCAGCGTCGACCGTTGCCGACCTCGGTGCCGAGGCCGTCGGCGGCGACATCCTCGACTATCCATCATGCCTCACGGCGGCCTCGGGAGCTGACGTCGTCTATCACGTTGCCGGCCTCAACGAAATGTGTCCGGCGGCCGCCGAATCACTCCACGAGGTCAACGTCGCGGGCACCCGGACCGTTGCCAGGGCAGCGGCCACGGCCGGTGTGAAACGCTTGGTCTACACGTCCTCGGCGGCCGCCCACGAACCCCATCCGACGGCATACGGCCTGAGCAAACTCCGAGGTGAACGGGTGGCCTTCGCCGAGGCCGGCGCGGGCCTCGAAGTGGTGGCGGTGAGCCCGACCTCGGTGCAAGGCCCCGGTCGATCGGACGGAACGGCTCGGCTTCTGTTGGCCGTCCTCGACGGTCGTCTGCGTTTTCTTCCCGACACGTCGGTGAGCATCGTCGACATCGGAGATTGTGCCAAAGCTCACCGGCTGGCCGCGGTCGCCGGGCGACCCGGGGCCAACTACCTGGTCAGCGGCGCGACCATTGTGACGTCCCAGGTTGGTGAGCTGTGCCGGGCGGTTGGGCTTGCTCCAGGTCGGGTGCGGCGGCTGCCACGGTGGTGGTTTCATGCCCTCTTGCCCGTTGTGGCATTCCGGCCCAAGGTTGGGGGCATCAGGCTCTGCCCCGATCTCGTGCGGGCGATGCTGGTGCCCCACGAAGTCGACGGGAGTGCCGCTGCCGATGAGCTCGGTTTCGTGTACACCCCGATCACAGACACCCTCCGGAACCTGCTCGAGTGGGCACGTCCGGCGACGCCGTAGAATCGAAGCCGATGGAACTGACCACCGAACAAGTCAACGCTTTCATACGTGACCAGTACCCGTCGGCTGCCGAGATCTATCGGTGCGAAGACCTGGCTGCCAAACAAGCAGTGGCTCGTTGGCCTTTCGATCCCGATCAGAATCGTCCCGGCGGGCTGATCTCGGGCCCGGTGCAGTTCGGCCTTGCGGATGTCGCCTTCTGGTTTGCGACGTTTACGGTGCTGGGCTTGGCGCCGATGGCTGTCACCTCCGAGCTCGGCATCCGTTTCCTTCGGCCCGCCTCCGGCGGCGATTTGATGGCACGAGCAGAAATCCTCAGGAGTGGCCGATCGGGCCTCGTGGGGGATGTGCGGCTCTGGGTCGATGGCGCCCCCGACCGGCTCGTGGCAGTTGCCCACGGCACCTACGTCGACGCAACCCGGCCGTGACTGCCCCTCTCGTCGACCTCCTCGAGCGGTGGCCGCGCGGTCGGGCGGAGGAGCTCATGAAGATGGGACGGTTCGTGGTCCCTGCGGCCGGCCGGGCGATGACCCTCGCCGGAATGAGCCGGGTGGCGCAAGGATCGCTGCTCGCCATCGTTCCCACCGAGCGCGATGCGAGCGAGCTCGCCGACGATCTCCGCCTGTTCTCCGAGAACATTTTCCACTTGCCGGCCTGGGAAACTCTGCCGTTCGAGCATGTCTCACCGAACGCGTCAACCATGGCCGAACGGGCCGAGGCGAGGGCTGCCCTCTTGCGTGATCAACCCGCATCGGTGGTCGTGGCGTCCGTTCGGTCGGCGACGCAAAGGCTGTCGCCCTCCTCATCCGACCCCATCAGCGTCGCTCCCGGCGACGAGACGGACTTCGACAGGTTCATCGCCGGCCTCACCGAACGCGGCTACCACCGGGTTGATCGGGTCGAACAACGAGGAGAGTTGGCGGTGCGCGGCGGAATCGTCGACGTCTACGGGGCCTCGGCCACCGATCCCTTCCGGCTCGAGTTCTGGGGCGACACGGTGGAGAGCATCCGGATGTTCTCGGCGTCCTCCCAACGATCACTCGACGCCGTCGAAATCGCCGTCATCCCGCCGGCGCGTGAGTTTCGTGTCGATGACGACGTGCGGGCCAAGGCCCTGCAGCTCATCATCTCGGAGCCATGGGCGGCTGCCACGTGGGAGCGCATCGCCAACGGCATGTACTTCGCAGGCATCGAGTCGTGGATGCCGTGGCTCGCTCCCGAGCGAACCGTGGCCGACGACTATCAGGGGACCATCGTCCTGTTTGACCCGGTGCGCGCGCTCGATCGATCGCGAGACCTCGTCAAAGAGGAAGCAGAGCTCGCCGCAACCCTCGCTCCGACCTGGGGGTCGGGCGCACCCGAAGCAGGCCAGCATCCCGCCCTCTATCTCGATCTCGATGATGCGCTCGCCGCATCCACCGTCCTGCAGGTGCCCAGCCTGGCTGCCAGTCCTTCCGACCATACGATCGAATGGAGCGGCTTTGATGCAGTGGCGGGGGATCCGGAATCGGTGGCCCGGTCTCTAGCGGCGCTGGTGGAACGGGACTACGCGGTGGTGGTGGCCATGGACGGCGAAGCGGCGGCCGACCGGGTCACCAAACGGCTGGGCGAGGCAGGTCTTGTGCTTGATGGCGCCGGCGCCTCCGGTTCGCGTGTGATCGGAACAGGAATCCACCACGGATTCGTCATGCCCGAACTCCGCACTGCCGTTCTCGGTGAGCAACAGATCGCCGGGCGACGGCGTGCCCACCGACGAGCCCGAGTGCGTGCCCGGGACGAAGGAACCGGCTACCGAGATCTCGAGCCGGGCGATTACGTCGTCCACCATCGTCATGGGATCGGTCGCTTCGAGGGTCTGGTGACCCGCACGATCGCCGGCGTCGAGCGTGACTATCTGGTGGTGGCGTACGCCGGAGAAGATCGCCTGTATGTGCCAACCGATCAACTTGCTGCCGTTCAGAAGTATGTGGGTGGTGAGGCGCCGCGTGTCTCCCGCATGGGCGGCGCCGACTGGGAGCGGACCAAGGGCAAGGTCCGCAAAGCCGTGGCAGCCGTAGCCGAACATGTTGTGGCGTTGCACCGTTTGCGGGCGGCCGCACCGGGCTTCGTGTACGGGCCGGACACCCCGTGGCAGGCGGAGATGGAAGCGAACTTTCCCTATGAGGAAACTCCCGACCAAATCTCCGCCATCGCCGACATCAAGGCCGACATGGAGGCCGGCAGGCCGATGGACCGCCTCGTGTTCGGCGATGTTGGCTTCGGCAAGACGGAAGTGGCCATCCGAGCCGCGTTCAAGGCAGTGCAGGATGGCAGGCAGGTGTCGGTGTTGTGCCCGACCACCCTGCTGGCGCAGCAGCACCAGCAAACCTTCACCGAGCGTTTCGCCGGATTCCCGGTTCGGGTCGAGATGCTCAGCCGCTTCCTCACGGCGGCGGAACAGCGCAGCGTGGTCAGCGGCCTGAGCACCGGCGAGGTCGACATTGTCATCGGGACCCATCGGCTCCTGTCAGGGGACATCACGTTCAAGAATCTTGGTCTCGTCGTCGTCGATGAAGAGCAGCGGTTCGGAGTCGGCGCCAAGGACCGCCTGAAGCAACTCACCGTCGGTGTCGATGTTGTCACGCTCACTGCGACGCCGATCCCCCGGACACTGGAGATGGCATTGACAGGAGTTCGCGATGTGAGCCACATACGCACGCCTCCGGTGGACCGCCACCCGATCCTGACCTACGTCGGGCCGTATGACACTCCGTCGGTTTCCGCGGCGATTCGGCGCGAGATGCTGCGTGAAGGCCAGGTCTTCTATGTGCACAATCGGATCCAATCGATCGATCGAGCGGTAGCCCAGCTTCGGGAATTGGTACCAGACGCCCGATACGCAGTGGCGCACGGTCGGATGAGTGAGGGCCAGCTGGAACAGGTGATGTTGGACTTCTGGACCCGCGAATATGACGTTTTGGTGGCGACTACCATCATCGAGTCGGGCCTCGACCTGCCACAGGTGAACACGTTGATCGTGGAGCGGGCCGACCTCCTGGGCCTTGCGCAGCTCTATCAACTGCGCGGCCGGGTCGGGCGATCGGACCAGCGTGCCTACGCCTACCTGTTCCACCCCACCGATCAGACCCTCACCGAAGAGGCGTTTCGGCGGCTCGAGGCCGTCGGCGAGCATACCGACCTCGGCTCTGGCTTCGAGCTGGCGATGCGAGATCTCGAGATTCGCGGAGCCGGGTCGATGCTCGGTGAGGTCCAGTCGGGCCACATCGCCTCGGTCGGGTTCGACCTCTACTGCCAACTCGTGGCCGAAGCCGTTGGTGAATTGGAAGGCCTGCCTGTGCCGACGGTTCCGGAGGCGCCGGAGATTCGCATCGATCTGCCGGTCGACGCCCATCTACCGGATGACTACGTGGCCGACCAGGGGGCTCGCATCGAGGCGTATCGGCGATTGGCTTCCGCTCTGACCCTTCGGGACATCGAGGATGTGGCGGTGGAATGGAAGGACCGTTTCGGGGAAATCCCACCCAACGCCCAGTCGTTGCTCGATGTTGCTGCGCTTCGCGCCGACGCAATCCGTGCCGGCCTCACCGACATCGTGAAGCTCAAGAACGAGATCCGCATCGGGCCGGTCGATCTGTCGGCGTCACAAGAGATCCGATTGCAGCGGATCGCTCCGACCGCGGTGCTGCGTCCGGATGAGGGCACGCTCTTTCTCCCAGCCGGTGCCGACGGAACCATCATTTCGCAATTGAGAGACTTCATATCGGGCATGTGGCCCGACACCTCCTGAGCGCGCGCATGACGCTCGAGGCTTGCGCAACTCGTGGGGTCCGCCCGACGGCGCTTGAGTGTGCGCAACTCGTGCGGTGCTCTACCATTCCATGCCGACCTAGGAAAGTACCAACGTGAACCGACTACTGATTTTGCTTGGCGCCGCTGCAATCGTGCTGGCGGCATGCTCGGGAGCAGCTCCAGCGATCGTCAATGGGACTCCAATCACCGAAGCCGAGCTCGAGGGAATGTCGTCGGGCGGAGCGGTGCCCGAGGCGCAGCTGCAGGGAGATCTGTTCGACCTGGTGAGCACTGCGATCGCCGAGGACGGCGCCGACGAAGACTTCGGGTTCGCCATCACCGAGGAAGCGCGGACCGCTGAACTCGAGGCGATCGAGGCGGCCGTCACCGAGCAGGGAACCACGGTTCAGCAGATCCTCGACGAGCGGGCGAGGACGGATTCGTGGGTCGACCTGATCATCAAACAGACCATTCTCAGCCGAGACATCAGCGCCGAGCTTGTGGCAGAGCAAGGACCGATCACTGACGACGAAGTTCTCGAGGCGTTCGAGGCTCAGCTCCCGCAGTTGATCACCATCTGCGCTCGCCACATCCTCCTCGAGAGCGAGACTGATGCCGCATTGGCGCTCGTGCGAGCCGAAGCGGGCGAGGACTTTGGAGATCTGGCCATCGAGCTGAGCACAGGCCCGTCCGGTCCCACCGGCGGAGACTTGGGTTGCGCCCCTCCGGGCAACTACGTCCCCGAATTTGCCGAAGCCGTCATGAACGCCGAGTTGGCTGTCCCAACCGGCCCCGTGGAGACCGAATTCGGATGGCACGTGATACTCGTGGAATCGCGAGACGAGCCGAGTTTCGAGGCTTCGGAGCAGGTTGTTCGCGAGACGCTCGAGATCTCACGAGGGAATGAGCTGTATACGGCGTGGATCATCGAGAAGCTCCGCGCGGCCGACGTGTCGATCTCCGACGCCTACGGCACGTGGACCGTCCCCGACGATGAAACGCTGGCACCATCGATCGTCCCCCCGACGCCCTGACGAATCTGATTCGCATCGTCGGTCTGGGCCCGTCGAACCTGGACCAGCTCCCCGAATCCACCCGGGAGGTGCTGCGGTCGGCCGGAAGGACCATCGTCCGCACCATGGATCACCCCGCCGCGGTCGAGCTCGCCGAGCTCGTGGCTGTCGAGGCGTGCGACGATCTGTATACCGGCCATGACTCATTTGAGCCCGTGTACGACGCCATCGCCGATCGGGTGATTGCGGCCGCCGCCGACGGACCGGTGGTCTATGGAGTACCAGGCAGCCCGAGGGTTGGCGAGTTCGCAGTGAGGCGGATTCGCGACCTGGCCGAGGAGCGCGGAGTGCCGGTTGAGCTCATCGAGGCCCCGTCGTTCGTTGATGCGATTTGCGACCTGTTTGCGGTCGATCCATTGCGAGACGGTCTGACGATTCTCGACGCCCATCAGCTTCCCGATCCCTTGGTCGTGTCAGGGCCGGCGATCATTGCTCACTTGAATTCGCCGGGCGTCGTCGCCGACGTTGCTGCCCGTCTGGGGGACGTGGCGGGACCCGACTTGATCGTCCACCTCGTCACCAATGCCGGGGCGCCGGCTGCAGACATCTGGGAAGGCCACCCTGACGACCTCCACCCCGATTTTGCCCACGTCCGTGCCTCGTTGTTCATCGCGGGCGGCATCGGAGGCCTGAGAGGAGCGATCGACACGATGCGGACTCTCAGGGCCGCCTGTCCTTGGGATCGAGATCAGACGCACCACTCGCTCATTCCCAATCTCATCGAGGAATCTCACGAATTGGCCGATGCGCTGGCGGCTCTTCCCACCCGAGCGCCGCAAGGCGCTGGTAGCCACGCCGCGTACGGAGATGTCGAGGAGGAGCTCGGTGACGTGCTGTTACAGGTCCTGTTCCACATCGCCATGGGAGAAGAAGTCGGGGCACTGCGCGTCGATCGCGTCGCCGAGCACCTGCGACAGAAACTGATTCGGCGCCACCCCCACATCTTCGGAGAGAGCCATGCCGAGAGCCCAGCCGATGTTCGCGCTCTTTGGGATGAGATCAAAGCGACCGAAAAAGCCACAACCGGGTCGATTCTGGACACGGTCCCCGTGGCGTTGCCGCCACTTGCCCGAGCCGACCAGGTTTCTCGACGGGCTGCGGGCGTCGGGTTTGATTGGCTGAGCGCCGCAGACGTCTTTGCCAAGTTCGACGAAGAGCTGGCGGAGTTGCGCCAGGCGATGGCCGGTGAGGACGCCGACGAAGTCAACCATGAGCTGGGTGACCTTCTCTTTACGACGGTGAATCTGGGCCGGCATCTGGGTGTCGATGCCCAGGCCGCACTCATTGGTGCCGTGCAACGGGTCGAGCGGCGCATCCGGCTCATGGAAGATGCCGGGCCGTTGCAGGACGTGTCGCTCGACGAGCTCAACGACCGATGGGAAGCTGCCAAGCGCCAGGGCTGAGTGCCGATGCGCAGCGAGAACGCCACCTCGTGGTAACTTCCTCTCGAACAAGGAGGGCCCCGTGTCTACCGCAATCCGCGACATCCGGGCCCGTGAAGTCCTCGACAGCCGTGGAAACCCCACCATAGAGGTCGATGTCCACCTTGCTGGAGGTGGGTACGGCCGGGCGGCGGTTCCTTCCGGAGCGTCGACAGGGGCGCTCGAAGCTGTAGAGCTTCGAGACGGTGGAGACCGCTTCGGCGGCAAGGGCGTTACGCGGGCCGTAGCCAATATCCATGACGTCATTGCTCCCGCCCTGGTGGGCGTCGACGCCACCGATCAAGAGCGCCTGGATCAGACGATGCTCGACCTCGACGGCACCTCCAACAAGGGCAACCTCGGAGCCAATGCCATCCTGGCGGTCTCACTGGGAGCAGCGCGCGCCGTCGCCGGCCAGCTCGACGTCCCGTTGTTTCGATATCTGGGAGGGCCGTCCGCTCGTGTCCTTCCCGTGCCCATGCTCAACGTGCTCAACGGTGGCGCCCATGCCGCCAATTCGGTCGACATCCAGGAATTCATGCTCGTCCCCGCAGGAGCCCCTTCTTTTCGTGAGGCGCTCCGCATGGGCGTGGAGGTGTACCACCACCTCAAGGCGGTTCTCACGAGCCGGGGCCTGTCGACCAACGTTGGCGATGAGGGCGGCTTCGCGCCCGACCTTCCCGCCAACCGTGCTGCCCTCGAGTTGCTGTCCGAGGCCATCAGCGCCGCCGGGTATGAGCCGGGTCGCGATGTGGCGCTGGCCCTCGATGTAGCTGCGTCCGAGTTTCACGACGAGGCCGGCTATCACATGGAGGGCAGGACCTTGTCGGGCGCCGAGATGGTCGATTATTTGGCAAGTCTGGTCGACGAGTTCCCGCTCGTGTCCGTTGAGGATGGGATGGCAGAAGACGACTGGGACGGCTGGACCGGGCTCACCGCCCAGCTCGGTGAACAGTGTCAGCTGGTCGGTGATGACTTGTTCGTGACCAACGAGGAGATCCTCCGCCGGGGAATCCGTGAAGGGGCAGCCAATTCGATCCTCATCAAAGTGAACCAGATCGGCTCCCTGTCGGAAACGCTGCACACGATGCAGACTGCCGAACGGGCTGGCTATTCGCAGATGGTGAGTCACCGCTCGGGCGAGACGGAGGACACCTTCATCGCCCATCTGGCGGTCGCTACCAACTGCGGCCAGATCAAGGCTGGAGCGCCCACCCGATCGGAACGAACCGCCAAATACAACCAGTTGCTTCGCATCGAGGAGCGGCTCGGCGACCAGGCCCGGTTCGCGGGCTGGGACGCGTTTCCGAGGTCGCAGGCATGACGGCTCGCAATCGTATCCAGACGATGGTGCCGGTCCTGCTGCTCATCATCGTCGCGGTGTTGGTCACCAACGTCTTCCCGTTCCGCCAGATATTGGCCTCGGACCGGTCCCTCGATCTCGCCAGCGAACAGCTGAAGACGCTCCGCACAGAGAACTCCCGGCTCGAGAATGAGATCGAAGCGCTGTCCACCGATGCCGAGCTCGAGCGTCTCGCCCGCGCCGAATTCGGGTATGTCGCTCCTGGCGAGGTGGCCTATGTCATCACCGATCCAGGTTTCGACCCGGTCGCCACAGAGCCGACGGTGCTCGAGCCCCGCCGTCCCTGGTATGAGTCGGTGTGGGCGTTCATCACCGGAGAAGATTTCGTAACCACCTACGACCGGTGACCGGCGCATGACCGACGGCGAGGCCGTCGAAGCACAGCTGGGACGACCGCTGCGATCCGCCGCCGTCGTTGTCGCCCGATGCCCGCTCGGCCTCCCCGTGGTAACAGTCGTCCCGCCATTGCTCGATGATGGGACGCCCTTTCCCACGCGCTATTGGTTGACGTGCCCATTGGCCAATCGCCGGATCGGTCGCCTCGAGGGTGCCGGCGGAGTCAAGTCGCTGGAGCGGTATGCCGAGCGTGTGCCCGAGTTTGGCGCCCGGCTCGCCGCGGCTCATGAGCGGTATGCCACCGAGCGCGACGCCCATGTGCCCGAGGGCCACACTCCGGCGCCGTCCGGCGGAGTCGCCGGTTCGGCGACCGGCGTGAAGTGCCTGCATGCTCATTACGCAGACCATGCAGCCGGCAATGACAATCCGGTGGGGGAGGCGGCCGCTCCGTTTGTCGAGCCACTCGACTGTACGATCCCTTGCGTCGTCGATGGTGTCCGCAATCCTGCCTGGACCGAGCCGAAGTGAGACTTGCAGCCGTCGATATCGGCACCAACACAGTTCGGCTGCTCGTCGTCGAGCGTGTCGGTGGCGAGCTCGTCGAGCTCCTTCGGGTGGCCACGGTTGTGGGCCTCGGGGTTGGCGTCGATTCCACCGGGCATCTCGGCGCCGAGGCCATGGGGCGGGCCTTGGCTGCCCTCGGCGAGTTCGCTGAACCGGTCTCCAGCGCCCATGCCTGCCGAGTGATCGCAACGGCCGCGTCGAGAGACGCCGACAATCGGGAAACGTTCTTCGACGCAGTCCAAGCCGTATTGGGGCATCGGCCAGAGCTCATCGCCGGCGCGGAGGAGGCCGGGCTGGCTTTCGCCGGGGCGACGAGCGGCCGGTTGGATGGCCCATTCCTCGTGGTCGACATCGGCGGCGGCAGCACCGAGTTCGTTCTGGGCGAGCGGGAGGTGTCCCATGCCGTCTCGACCCAGATCGGCTCAGTGCGGATCACCGAGCGCGCGTCGCTGGTTCCGCCGGCCTCCCCGACCGTTTTGGCTCATGCCCGATCGATCGTTGCCGACCTGTTCGTCGCCGCGCCAACAGCGGATTTCGCTACGGGAATCGGCGTGGCGGGGACGTATACCTCGCTGTCGGCTTTGTCGCAGGGCTTGACCGTGTACGACCGCTCTGCGGTTCATGGCTCGGTGCTCACGCCGGCCCTCTTGCGGGAACAAGTCGATCGTTTGGCGGGTCTCACCGTCGATGAGATAGCCGCGCTGCCCACAATGGAGCCGCGACGAGCTCCCTTCATGCTCGGAGGAGCCGTGGTTGCCGAAGAGGTTTCGCGGTCGATGGGCATCGACCGATTGATCGTGTCCGAACGTGATCTTCTCGACGGCGTGGTGGCAGAGCTGCTGCCACAATGATCGGTAGGCCCCGGTGGCGGAATTGGCATACGCAGAGGACTTAAAATCCTTCACCTTTCGAGGTTTGTGGGTTCAAATCCCACCCGGGGCACGAGACGCCGCTGATCGATCGGCACGAGGCGCCGCCTCCTCGCCACCATGATGATCACCGGTGACGATGACTCGTCGGCCGCCCTGATGCACGCTCCTAGACTCCTCAGCTCATGGACCGTCCTGTGACCCAAATCACCGATTCCAGGCGCTCGAACCTCGGTGCGCACCTGATCGTCGACGCGTTCGATGGCTATCGCAGCCGATTCCGCATCATCACGCTGCGATCGCGGCTTCGCTTCGAGCAGCGCGACTGGGCGGCCTCTGCCGCCGACGCCGTGGAGCGTCTCACCTTGTACCGGGCCACCGTTGATCAGCTCGAACCGGACATCCGGGGGATGCTGGGCGAGCGCATCACCGACCCGTTCCTATGGGCTGGCATGAAAGCCGTGTATTCGGGCCTGATCGCCGATCGTGACGACTGGGAGCTCGCCGAAACGTTCTTCAACTCCATCACGAGGCGCATCTTCGATACGGTTGGCGTCGACGAGCGCATCGAGTTCGTCGACACCGACTTCGACACCCCGCCGAGCCGGGCCGGCGAGCCGGTCTACCGCACCTATCGTCGGTCCGACTCCATCGTCGACTTGCTCGAAGAAATCCTGGATGACGTTTCGTTCGACGCGGCGTGGGCGCACCGATCCTCCGATCTCGACCATGTTGCTGCGCGAATCAGTGACCGACTTCTCGAGCTCGGGGCACTGCAAGTGGTTGAGCGGGCCGAGATCGTGGGATCTGTCTTCTATCGAGGTCAGTCGGCCTTCGTCGTTGGCCGTTTGTACTCGGGCTCGCACCGCCTTCCCGTGGTCCTGGCGCTGAGCCACGGCGACGAAGGTATCTATGTCGACGCCGTACTTCTTTCCTCCAACGAGGTCAGCATTCTCTACTCGTTCACTCGCAGCTATTTCCATGTCGATGCCCACCGTCCATACGACCTCGTCCGATTCCTCAAGAGCCTCATGCCCCGAAAACGGCTCGCTGAGATCTACATCGCGGTTGGTGAGAACAAGCATGGCAAGACCGAGTTGTATCGGGACCTGATTCGCCACGTGTCGGCCTCGCCAGAGCGGTTCGAGCATGCTCGGGGCACTCCGGGCATGGTGATGGTGGTGTTCACCCTCCCCGGCTACGACGACGTGTTCAAGATCATTCGAGATCGGTTTCCGCCCCCCAAGCGAACCACCCGGCGCACAATCATGGGGAAGTACCGCATGGTGTTCCAACACGATCGAGCCGGTCGACTCATCGATGCCCAAGACTTTCAACACCTCCAGTTCGACCGTGAGCAATTCACCGTCGAGCTCCTGGACGAGCTGCTCTCCGAGGCGGGTGACACCGTCCGTGTGGAAGGTGACAATGTCGTCATCTCGCACGTCTACGTCGAGCGACGAGTCATCCCGCTCAATATCTTCGTGAAGGAGGCGGCTCCGGTGGCCGCTCAGGCGGCGGTCGTCGACTTCGGGAAGGCCATCAAGGACATGGCTTCCACCAATATCTTCCCTGGTGACCTCCTGCTCAAGAACTTCGGCGTGACCCGGCATGGTCGGGTCGTGTTCTACGACTACGACGAGCTCACGTCGCTCACCGACATGGTGTTCCGAGCGATCCCTGAGGCACGGGACGAACTCGACGAGATGTCGTCGGCGCCCTGGTACTCGGTGGGCGATCGAGATGTGTTTCCGGAAGAACACCGCAGTTTTCTCGGGTTGGTGCCCGAGCTGCGGGAGGTATTCGAGCAACACCATGGTGACCTCTTCGAGGTCGAGCCATGGCGAGCGATGCAGAAGCGCATCGAGTCGGGCGAGCTCATCGAGGTGTATGCGTACCGGGAGGAGTTGCGACTCCCGGGTGCCGAGGCGCCGCGGGGTTGGTGACCTTCCGCTAAGGGGTCCGCCACCATCTGCCGATGCTTTGAGAGATGTCCGTTATCAAGAAGTCCACGCGAAATTGGCTGATATTCGCTGTTGTTCTCGCGCTGGCTGCCGTGATCGGATACCGAGAGTTCGTTTCTCCGTACCCGGTGATGTTCGAAGCGGAGCAGGCTTTGGTGACGACGGACAGTGTCACGGTGACCAAGGAACCATATCTGCTGTTCGAGCCGGCCAACCGCGGGCCCCGCGCCGGGCTCGTGTTCTATACCGGAGCCCGCGTGGAACCCGAGGCGTATGCGCCCATCGGTGCCGCTCTGGCCGAGCGAGGTTATCTCGTTGCGATCCCGAGTCTCCCCTTCAATTACGCCTTTCTCGGTGTGTCCACCGCCAACGACATCATGCTCGAGCATCCCCAGGTCGACACGTGGGTGATCGCCGGACACTCATTGGGCGGTGCCATGGCGGCGAGCTTCGCAGATCGCACCGAGAGGGTCGAAGGGTTGGTCTTGCTCGGTGCCTATCCCGGTTCGAGCCTCGATCTCAGCAATCGCGACATCGAGGTGTCGGTGGTGTACGGCGGCAACGATGCCTTATCCACCCGCGACGAGGTACAGAATTCAGTCGATCGGCTGCCGTCGGAGACGGAGTTCGTTTTCCTCCCAGGAGCCAATCACGCCCAGTTCGGCTGGTACGGGGCTCAGCCGCGGGACGGTGAAGCCACAATCTCGCGCGACGATCAGCTGGCGGCTTCCGTGGCGGCCCTCGTTCGGGTGCTGACCGACGCCGATCGTTGATACTCACCCGGTGAAGGCATGGCGCCGACCGCGGGCCACTAGTTTCATGGCGTGCTGAACGAACAACTGGCCGCCCTCTTTCGAGAGATGGCCGAGCTGACGAAGCTCGAGGATCAGAATCCCCAATCGTTTCGTGCTCGGGCCTACGACACGGCCGCTCGTGCCCTGGACGTCTTGGATGTCGAAGCCGACTCGCTGTCCCAGGCGGAGCTCATCAAAGTGGAAGGGCTCGGCAAGTCGAGTGCCGCCAAGATCCGCGAGTACTGCGAAACCGGCGCGATCGACAAGCTCGAGCGATTGAGGGCGGAGTACCCCCACGAGTTCCGCGAGGTCGTCCGGATACCGGGGATCGGCGCCAAGACTGCCATCAAGCTCCGCAACGAGCTTGGCGTGAATACCCTCGACGACCTCAAAACCGCCCTGGAGGCACAAACGGTTCGCACCATCCCGGGCCTGGGAGCAAAGACCGAAGAGAAGATCGCCCACTCCATAGAGCGGCTCGGCATGACGGGCAAGGATCGGCGGGTGCCCATCGGCGAGGCGATGGCCGAGGCAAAACGGATCGCTCAGCAGCTGGAAGCCCATCCGTCGGTCGACCGGGTGCAGATCTGTGGGAGCCTGCGGCGGCTGCGCGAGACTGTCGCCGATATCGATGTTCTGGTTGCCTCGGCCGATCCGGGCGCCGTAAATGAACACGCCACGACGCTCGCCGCGGTACGGGAATTGCTGGCGGCGGGTGACACCAAGACTTCGTTCCTCACGGCTTCGGGCATTCAGGTCGACGTGCGAGTCGTTCCCCCAGAAAGCTTCGGCGCGGCGATCTTGTATTTCACCGGATCCAAAGCTCACAACATTGCATTGCGACAACTGGCACTGCAACGTGAGTGGACACTCAACGAATACCACCTCGGAACCGACGATGAAGACATTGCCGGTGAAAGCGAGGTCGGTATCTATCGGGCGCTTGGCCTCGAATGGGTTCCCCCTCCGATGAGAGAGGACAGCGGCGAGGTTGGAGAAGCGTCGAGCGGCGCACTGGAGTATGTCACCGTCGACCAGATCCGCGGTGATCTCCACGTGCACACAGACTTGTCGGGTGATGGCGAGGAGTCGCTCGAGGTGATGGTGGCGGCAGCATCCGAGCGCGGCTACGAGTACGTTGCCATCACAGACCACGCCGAGGACCTCGCCATAAATGGCGCCAGCAGAGAGCAGATGCTCTCGCAGCGCGAGGCGCTGCGAGCCCTCCAGAAGGAGTATCCCGACCTGGTGTTACTGCACGGTGCCGAGCTCAACATCGGCCCGGACGGGAGCCTCGACTACGACCCGGAGTTTCTGGCCGGCTATGACTGGTGCGTTGCCTCGGTCCACTCTCACTTCGACCTGCCGAAAGAGGAGCAAACGGTTCGTCTCCTCACCGCGATGCAACATCCCTCTGTCAATGCGATCGGCCACCCATCCGGGCGCATGATCGGCCGTCGACCGGGCATCGAGTTCTCCGTCGGCGCCGTGCTGGAAGCAGCCGAGCTGTCACGGACCGCTCTCGAGATCAATTCGAATCTGGCTCGGCTCGATGCGTCCGCCGAGCTGATCCGCAGGGCGCGCGACCGCGACGTCTTGTTCGTCATCTCCACCGACTCTCATCGATCCAAGGAGCTCGCCTACACGCGATGGGGGGTCGCCCAAGCTCAACGGGGCTGGGCTCGCCCGTCTCAGATCACCAACACGTGGCCCCAGCAAGCGTTCCTGGAGTGGGTCGGGGCAGTCCGATCGGGGTCACCTGTCTGACAGAGCGTCACCGACGCCACCAACGGCGCGTTGTGGACGCTTGTTCGAGGGCGGCGGAAACCTGAGCATCCTCCATCTGGCGGTGTTTGCGCTCGGACTTCCATTCCCGATTCTTGGCGTAGAAACGCTGCCTCTCCTCCATCCACCGGGCCATCCAGACTGCCGCGGTCTGCGCTTCGCGCAACCGGACGAGGCGAATCTCCTCGTCTACCCCGGCGAGGAGGGGGACATCGTCGGGGTCCGTCCATCGTTCGATGAACCGGCCCCAGTTCTCCCGCCAATACTCCCGCTTCTCATCACGTTGGTCGTTGACTGTGGCACTCGACTCGTGCTCTACGAGGACCCGCTCATCGAGCACGACCTCGCGGTTGTTGCACCACATCATGAACAAGAGATCGAGGTCTTCGCGACTCGCCATGTGATACCGCTCGTCCCACCCTCCGAGGGCGCGCATGTCTGCCGTCCGGACGACATAGACCACGCCACTGGGGAGCTCGCGGAACGCCGGCACGACCAGCCGATGCGAGCCGGGGGCTTCCCTGACCGCGTAGGGGTTCCCGGCGGCGGTGACGGCCGGAAGGACAATGCCTGCCGATGGGTAGGCGGCGAAGGTTTCGAGCAGGCGGCTCGCCCACGACGATGGGAAGACGGTGTCGTTGTTGGCGAAGGCAACGAACTCTCCTCTCGCCACGCGCAGCCCGGCGTTCATGCCCGGCGCGAAGCCGAGGTTGGCCGGGTTGAGGACCGCCACATCGGCTACCTCCTCGGTCCACTGCGGGGTTGGCTCATCCGACCCGTTGTCGACCATGATCAGTTCGAAGTCGGTGTCCGTGTGGGCGCGGATGGACTCGATGCAGCGCTCCGTGAGCTCGCGCCGGTTCCAGTTGAGGACGACGACGGACAGCTTCGGCATGAGCGAGAGTGTACCGATCCTGTTCTCGCACCCTTGCGCGATAGCACCGCTACCCCACAAGACGGGATTGCTCGCGGATCCAGCTCCTATCTGTCCCGTTGATTCGATGTTGGGGCCGTTGTGGCACAATTGTCCAACGGCCGAGCCGTGGTCGGTCCACGTTCCGCAGAAAAGGGTTTCTCATGCACGTAATCGACTTGATGACTATTGACGTCCTTTGCGTCACACCCGATACCACGCTCAAGGAAGCGGCACGACTGATGGTGGAAGCCCGCATCTCCGGCTTGCCGGTCATCGATCAGGGTCGCCATCTGGTTGGGATCATCACCGAGGCCGATTTCCTGGAGCGACAGGCGGACAGTCTCCAAGACGGTCGGCTTCTCGCGGCGGTCTTCGACGACGAGGCGCCCAACCCGGCGACGACGCTCGTCGGCGATGCGATGTCGTCCGACCCCATCGTCATCTATCCCGAGGCAACCATCGCGGAGGCTGCTCGGCTCATGGCCGAGCACGGCGTGAAGCGGATTCCTGTGGTCGACCCGGAGAATCGGGTGGTGGGCATCATGAGCCGCGCCGATGTCGTGAAGGCATTCACGAGGCCCGACGACCTCATCGAAGATGAGATCCGCGTTGACCTGCTCGGTCGGGTTTTCGGTGCCGATCAGGAGGCAGTCGACGTCACCGTCGAAGAGGGGGCAGTGACGCTCGAGGGAAGGCTGGAAGATCCTTCGGACGAGGCCCTGCTGGTGGAGTTGGTGCGCCGGATGGAGGGCGTGGTCGGCGCTCGATTCATCCGCCGCTAGCCACCAGATCCGGCCGGGCCGGACCTACGCTGGGGCGTCATGACCTGGACCGGCGCACAACGCATCCGAGCCATCCTGTTCGTCGCTATCGCCGCAGCCATGATCCTCGTTCCTGCCGTCCGATTGATCGACGGGGGCACCCGGTTCGGCTGGCGGATGTACAGTTTCCTCGAGCCGCTGCCGAAGCTCACCCTCGTTGACGAGAGCGGTACGCCGAGCGAGATCGATCCCGTCCCATTCATCGGTCGCCTACGCGGAGACGTCCCCTTCGCGTCAGCGCTGCCGCCGCACCTCTGTGAGGTCGTCTCCGGGACCGCTCGGGTCGTGATCGAATTGGGCGATGACCGGTTTGAGTTCGTATGTCCATGAAGCATCTCCACGCCATGGTCACGACGTCATCCCCCGTCATGCCGGTCGCCGTCGTCAGAATTGCGATGGGAACCATTGCACTGGTCCGCGGGGTGGCCGCCTATTGGCTCCTGTGGCCTCTCACCGACTCTGAGATCGTCAAAGTGCCCTTCGTGGCATGGATACCGTCGCCGACACCTGTCGTGGTGGCGGTGGTGTTGGGATCCTGGGTGGTGGCGGCCGCCTGCTTCGCCATTGGCTTCCACACCCGGCTGGCGGGGACCGTCTTGGCTGTTGCCATGGCGTTGGTGCTCTTCGTCGACCAGCAGGCCTACGCCAACCACCTGTACCTCCTCATCGTCATCGTCGGCCTGCTTGTTGTCGCCGGACCGGCCGGGGCATTGTCGGTTGACGCTCGGCGCGGCGCACCTGCCCCTCCGGCCAACTGGGCGGTGCTCTTGATCAAGCTGCAAATCACCGTCGTGTATCTGTTTGCCGCCATCACCAAAATCAACGCCTCCTATCTGGCCGGCTCCGTGCTGTCCGCTCAGGTTGGCAGGGGCCTCATCTCGGCCACCTGGGCAGCCCAGTCGAGTGCCTTGATGCGCGGGACGGCGTTCGCCTCCATCGTCCTCGAAGTGGTCATCGGACTCTATCTCTGGCATCCGCAGCGACGCTACGTCGCAGTCGGCGCGGGTGTGCTCTTTCACGGCGGTATCACGCTGCTGATGCCGTCGCCCGTCCTGCTTGGTCTTTTCTCGGCCATCATGCTGTCGTCATACCTCCTCTTCATTCCGCCAACGGTGAAGGGGCGATGGGTGGCAGCACCGGATGGCCTGGCGGCGCGGCTGCGCCGGCACGATGTGCTGAACGTGCTCGATGTGGAGGACGGTGTATTTCTGACGACCAGCCGACACGGCGAGCACACTGGCTGGGCGGCGCTGGTCCGGATCTGCGACGAGCTGCCGGCCTGGTACCTGGCAGCTCCCTTCTTGAGGCTCGTTCCTGCTCGATGGGCCCAGCAGCGATGGCTCACCGCTGTCGTCGATCGACCTGCTGAATGGGGCGAAGGCGTTTCCTCCGGTTAGGGCTGTTTTCCACTACGATTTCTCCAATTCCTCAAGGAGATTGCCAATGTCCGGGTCGCGCGGGCGCACAGCAGAGTTGGAACGGGCCCGCAAGGCCGAGGAGAGAGCTGCCGCCAAGGAAGCGGAGCTTCGCCGCAAGAGCGCCATGTGGGTCATCATCGGATTGGCCGTTGTTGCGGCCCTGATCGGTTTCATCGTCACCCGCCCCCCTCCGCCCGGCGTGGTATTCGCCGACCTCGGCAATCAACACATTCCGGACCCGGCTGACGCTCATGCCCCCTACAACAGCTCGCCTCCGTCGTCTGGACCGCATTGGGGAGGCTTGGCGCAATGGGGAGAGAGTGCCGAGCCGGTCCCCCCGGAGATCTTCGTGCACAACCTCGAAGATGGTGGCATCGTGCTTGCCTACGATTGTGCGGCCGGTTGTGACGAGATCACTGACGGCATGCGAGCCACCCTCGACGCTCTCGGCGTTGATCGCCTCGTGATGACCCCCTATTCCGGCATCACCGATCCTGACGGGGTGGCCCATCAAGGTGCCGTCGTGGCTTGGACTCGGGTCTTCTACTTCGACGATTGGTCGGAAGAGACCGAAAAAACCATCGACCAATTCATCGCTCTGTTCCGGTACGAAGACCACCACGCCACCGGGTGAGAGGCACGGCCACAACGACGTGGCCCGCCAAAGAGAGCGGCGGCATCCTCCTCTCGCATGCCACGGGCTTCTGCAAAGAAGTCTGGACGCCTGTCGCCGAGGAACTGCATGAGTTGTCGTGCGACCTGCCCATCCTCGCCTGGGACTTCTACTGCCATGGGGCCAGCGACGGCCTTCCCCATCCGATCGATTGGTGGCAGTTCGGCCGCCAGGCCCACGATGTGGCGGCCACCACCACGCGGCCGCGGATCGGCGTGGGTCATTCCATGGGAGCGGCAGCACTGGCGATGGCCGAGGTGCTCCAACCGGGTATGTTCGACTTGCTCATCCTGGTAGAGCCAATCATCTTCCCGCCCCCCTACCGAAGGCGCTCTGGCAACCCCATGAGCGAAGTCGCCATCAAGCGGCGCGACCGGTTCGACACCCGACGGGAGGCATACGACAACTACGGCGAGAAACCAGCCTTCGCCGACTGGGATGAGCGGGCCCTGGCCGGATACGTCGATGGGGGCCTGGTGTCCGACGGCGACGGGTTGGTGATGTCGTGCCGGCCCGACGACGAAGCCGAGATCTTCGCCGCTGCGTACGCTCACGATCTATACGATCGGCTACCCGAAATCTCCTGTCCGGCGGTCCTGCTGATGGGGGAAACGTCGACGACGCACACACGAGAAGCAACGGCCGACCTGGCGGGGCGGATGGGTGGTCCGGCTCGATGGGAAGAGTTTGATGGCGCTTCTCATTTCCTGCCGATGGAACAGCCCCTCCGCCTGGCGGCACTGGTCGTGAGCGAGGTCGCCAAACTCGGCTGAGATGGGTGGCTCGACCTCGTGGGCGGGTTTCTGGTTTTCCTGAGGTTTCCATACAATGAACGTGTGTTGATCGATCGCTCAGTTATCGAGTTACTGGACAAAGCGCTCACCTCGCAGCCCGCTGATCGAGTTCGCTTCGCGACGGCCCGCGTAACGACCGATCCGCTGCAATTGGTCGACTCAGGCGCCCACCTCGTTCGATATGCCGCCTATCTCGGAGTACCGGGCGAATCCGAGATCGGCGCCCTCGGCAACGCATGGCGAATGGATTCACCCTACGGAGCGGATCGCTTTGCGCAGCTGTCGTCCGCGGTCGGCGCCCTCGATCTTCCTGAAGATATCCCTGTACTGGTCGGGTTTTCGTTCGCAAGCGACGGAGCGTCGCGGCCCGAGTGGGACGAATTCACTCCGTCCAGCGCGGTCGTCCCTTTGGTGTCGATCCGCACCGATGGCGAGGCGAATCACCTCTATGTCGTGGTGCCGCCAAACGCCGAACCCTTTGTGGCCCTCGAGCTCCTTCGCCAGCTCGAGGATGATTCGATGCTTCAGGGTGCGAGAGCAGCCGATCATTCCATCGAGTCGCATCCAACGCCGGGCACCTGGGAAGGAGCCGTTGCCGACGCAGTGAATTCGATTCGAGAGGGAGGTCTGCAAAAGGCCGTGTTGGCGAGGTCGCTCCACGTGCGGTCAGATGTTCCCCCCCGTCCGTTTGGAGTCGTTCGGAGGCTGCGATCGGACTATCCGTCTTGCTTCGTCTACGGCTGGCAGGAGGGCGAAGGTACGTTCGTCGGTGCCTCACCCGAGCTGTTGGTAGCCCGCCGTGGCAGTCAGGTGCGCTCTCATCCTCTCGCCGGCTCGGCACCTCGCGGGCCCGAAGAAGAAGCCGATCAGGCACTCGGCGAAGAGTTGATGGCGAGCTCGAAGAACCGGGCGGAGCACCAGATGGTTGTCGATGACATCGCCGAGCGGCTCGCCTCCGTCACCACCGAGTTGCGCGTCGATCCGACTCCGTCGCTCCGCAAGGTCACCCATGTCCAGCATCTGTCCACCGAGATCGCCGGCACGGTCGCCGACGGGCTCGGCGTGGTCGAGCTTGCCGGGCGGATCCATCCCACACCAGCGGTCGGCGGCAGCCCTCGGGACGAGGCGCTTTCTTTGATTCGAAAGTCGGAGGGGTTCGATCGGGGCTGGTACGCAGGCGGAATCGGGTGGACCTCTACCAGCGGCGACGGCGAGATCGCCCTGGCGCTTCGGTGCGCGTTGCTCAGGGGTGACCGAGCTTGGCTGTACGCAGGAGCCGGCATTGTTGCCGACTCGGTCCCGGCGAGTGAGCTCGAAGAGACCAGGCTCAAGTTCCGCACGATGGTGGACTTGTTGACCGAGGCTTAGGTCTCGGCGACTGCCTCGGCGGCTGCTGCCAGCAGCCCTCGATGGAGAGCTTCGTTCTCACCTCGGTCGGTGACGACCTCGAGTACCTGCATACCTTTGGGCGGGGCCGCCAATGCGTCGGTGAGTTCTTCGGATCCGCCGATACGCCGATGGTGGGCGCCGAATCCTTCGACGATGGCTGCGAGGTTCTGGCCGTGGGGTACAACAAGCAGCTCTTCGAAATACTCAGGATGCTCGACCTGTGGCAAGAAATGGAAGATGCCACCCCCATCGTTGTTGACGACGACCATGGTCAGATCGAGATTGAGCCGGTCGGCGGTGATGAGCGCAGTGGCGTCATAGAGCAGCGACAGGTCGCCCGCCAGCGCGTAGGTGGGACGACCGGCAACCGCCGAGGTGCCCAGCGCCGACGAGATGAATCCGTCGATGCCGTTGGCTCCCCGATTGCCCATCACCATCGGTGGGTCGTCGCGCCCCGGCCAGAAGCTGTCGACGTCTCGGACAGGCATGGACGATGCCACCCACAGCACGGCCTCCGACGGGATCGATGCGAGCGTCAATCGGGCCGTGGCCGGTTCGGATGGGAACGGCAGGGAAGCAAACACCGACTGGACGCGATCCTCGGCGCTTCGCCATTGGTGGAGCCAGCGGACCGATCCACCGACGTGGTCGAGCAGTGCAAGAGCTGTCGCATCGGCATCTGCGGAAATCATCAACGGCGCCACCGGCTGAGGCTCTCGCCACCCGGGAGTGTCGATGATGATTTGGCGAATCTGGGGATTGGCGGCTTGCCACAGCCCCAGAGCCTTGGAGGTGGCCGGGGCGCCGACCCGGATCATGACGTCGGGCCGCAGCTCCGAGTCCAGCATCCCAACCCGGGCCAAGGTGTCGCCGGTGCTGATCACGTTGGGATGGCCGTTGCGGAGATTGGAGAGTGGATCGGCTACCACCGGTGCCCCCATGGCTTCGGCGAGATCAAGCACCGCAAGCAAGGGAGCCGACGTAGGCCCGGCAACGATCACCACCCGCCGGCCTTCCACCATCTCGGCTACGGCGGTCAGCGCAGTCTGAGACGCAACGGTCAGTCCCGGCTCCACACTCGGTGCACGGGGCGGGTCGGGTCGCTGTCGATCGACGGGCGCCAGGGGGTCGCGGAGCGGCACGTTGATGTGAACTGGCCCTGGGCCCATGGCGACCGATTCGTTCCACGCCTGGGCAGCAACCCTTGCGACATATGGAAGGAGGCTGGGATCAGGTGTGGCCAGCTCGTGGAACCATTTCGGCGCATTCGCGTAGAGGTGGTTCTGGTTGATGGCCTGCGGGGCAGCTACGTCACGCAACTCAGGTGGTCGATCTGCGGTGAGAACGATGAGCGGCACCCCCGAGACCGCCGCTTCGTGCACGGCCGGAGCGTATTCGGCGGCGGCGGTCCCCGACGTGCATACCAGCACAGCCGGCTGCCCCGTGTACTTGGCCGCCCCCAACGCGAAAAACGCCGCCGAGCGCTCATCGAGATGCACCGAGTGGGTGATCCGGTCATGGTCGGCGAAAGCGATTGCCAACGGCGTGTTGCGCGATCCGGGAGTGATGGCGGCGTGGCAGACGCCGAGCGCCGCCAGCGTGCCGGCCAGCGTGTCGGTGAAGAGGTAGTTGGGGTTCGCCACGGATGGAAGAATACCGGTATGACAGCCACGCTCATACCAGTCGTCGGCACCGGGCCCATCAAGGTGACTGGCGTGCATGGCTTCAGCCAAACCGGTGGCATGTGGCGTGAAGTCGCCGAGCTGAGCGGCCTCGGCATGGTTGCACCCGACCTGCCGGGCCACGGGTCCGCGTGGCCAGGGCTTACCCGATGGGAGGATGCGGTGGCGGCCGTCACGACGCTGCTGGGCCCTCGACCAACGGTCCTGGTTGGATACTCACAAGGGGGACGGGTGGCGCTGGGGGCAGCGCTGGCCACTCCCAGGTCGATTCGTCACCTCGTGCTCATCTCGGTCCGTCCCGGGCTGGCAGACGCTGCCGACCGTCACGCCCGTCGACAGGCCGATGAGCAGTTGGCTGCTCAAATCGAAGCCGGGGGAGTGGCGGCCTTCGTCGACGCCTGGATGGGGCGACCCCTGTTTGCCGGGCTCGGCGAACGCCCCTCCGAATGGCTTCGACGAGACCGCGCGATGCGCCTTGTCAACACGGCGGAAGGCCTGGCGGCAGCTCTCAGAGGCTATGGGCTTGGGGCGATGCCCTATCTCGGGGGGCGGCTGGCCGAGCTCGCTTTGCCAGTGACGCTCGTCGTGGGAGAGACCGACGAGCCCATGGTCGCGGCTGCCCGCCGGATGGCAGAGCGCATGCCGCACGCGAGCATCCGGGTGGCCCCGGGTACCGGCCATTCAGTCGTCGGAGAGGCACCCGAGTGGGTCGCAACGCTCCTGGCGGAGCTGGCCGGCTAGGGAAACCCAGATAGGCGCTATGAGAGAAACAAGGCGATGAGCGCGACGAGCGGTGGCAACCCTTGGACGAGGGCTCCGCGCAGGAGTTTGCGGTTGGACGTGACGAGCACGAATGCCGCCAACACCATGAGCCAACTCGTGAAAATGATGATCGGCACTCCGGACGGCTCATCCGCGACTGCAAGGCCCGCTGCCACGAGCGTACCCACCCCGAGGCCGAGGTTGTAGAAGCCCTGGTTGTAGATGGCGAACGCGGTTGCCGCCGCGGCCTCCTTGGTCCTCACCCCAAACAACCGGTAGACCGCAGGCCTATCCCACAACAAGCTCTCGAGCACAAAGAACCCGATGTGGAGGATGCCGGCGAGGGTCGCCGCGGCATAGGCAACGGTCTGCATCGACCAATCAGCTCGCTACAAAACGTTTGGCTTCGGCTACGAGGGCCGTCCAACGCTTCACGTCGAAGTCGGGGATCTTCACCCATTCCCGGAATACTCGACCGTTCGGGGCGAACGGATCTCCGATCCCATCATCGACGAGCTCGGCGACTCGCTGTTCGTGCAGCTTCACGATGAGATGTCCGGTTTGTGGCTCGAGCGAAGCGAAGAACTCCCCATGCGACCGCAGGCATGGGAAGCCCAACATGGTGGAGCGTTCTACTCCCGTTTGTTGGAGGAACTTCTCTTCGATCGCTTCGTAACCCGCGACGGACATGGGGGGCACGCTACCCCATCTCGTCAGCCCAGCGTGGCGCCGACCGCCATCGAGATGCCCATGAGCAGGTGGAGGCGCCCAACGCCCTTGAGGACACCGATCAGCTTGGCGCCGTCGACCTCCGTCGCCACCGTTCGTACCAGTGGGGCAGCCCACGGAGCCCAGAACAGTGCAATGCCCGTGGCCAAGGGGACGAGGCGAGCGATCACCAGCACGAACAGGCTTGCGAATGCCCCCCAGATGAGGACGGCGAAGAGCGTTCTGGTCCGATCTCGGCCGAGAATCACAGCCAGGGTTCTCTTCCCGGCGGCTGCGTCGGTCTCGATGTCCCTGATGTTGTTGGCCACCAGGATCGCCGTCACTGGCAGTCCCACCGGTATCGATAGGAGCCAAGCGTCCAGAGGAGCGGCGTTGTCGTACACGTACCGCGTGCCAACGGTGGCGACGACGCCGAAGAACAGAAACACAAAAACCTCGCCCAGACCCCGGTATCCATATGGTCTTGGGCCACCGACATACCCGAGCATTGCCACCGTTGAGATGACGCCGATTACAGCAACGATCCAACCGGCGACCGTGATCAAGTAGACCGCAGCCAACGCCCCGACGGATACTGCAATCCACGTGGCGACCCACATCGCCCGAGAGGTCACCAATCCAGTGGCCACTGCTCGAGCCGGCCCGACCCGGTCCTCCGTGTCGGCTCCCCGCTTGGCATCGGATGCGTCATTGGCGAAGTTGGCGCCGATCTGAATGGCGAGAGCCGCGACAAGCACTGCCGCGAAGACATCCCAGCGAAACACTCCGTCTCCTGCTGCGAGACCCGAGCCAACGAGGACCGGCACGATCGCCGCGGGAAGGGTGGCCGGCCGGGCTGCCTCGACCCAGATGCGGAACATCAGTGCCTAGTAATGCCAGGGGAACGGGGAATAATCCTGATCCCGCTTTTCCAGGAATGCGTCCCGGCCCTCCTGGGCTTCGGGGGTGCCATACGCCAGCCGCGTCGCTTCTCCCGCAAAGAGCTGCTGGCCGACCAGCCCATCGTCGGGAAGGTTGAATCCATACTTGAGCATGCGAATCGCAGTCGGCGACTTCGACAAGATGATTCGCCCCCACTCCAATGCAGTCGCCTCGAGTTCGTCGTGTGGCACCGATGCATTGGCCATGCCCATGGACACTGCTTCCTCTGCTGAGTAGTCGAAACCCAGGAAGAACACCTCGCGAGCGCGCTTCTGGCCGATCTGGCGGGCCAGCAACGCCGAGCCGTATCCAGAGTCGAACGACGCCACGTCGGGGTCGGTCTGCTTGAACACCGCGTGCTCGGCGCTGGCAATCGTGAGGTCGCAAACAACGTGGAGGGAGTGACCGCCGCCGACGGCCCATCCTGGCACCACGGCGATCACCACCTTCGGCATGAACCTGATGAGGCGCTGCACCTCGAGGATGTGCAGTCGCCCGAGCCGGGCGGGATCCGGGCCATCATCGCCCTCGTATTGATAGCCGTCTTTTCCCCGGATTCGCTGGTCGCCACCGGAACAGAACGCCCAACCTCCGTCCTTCGGTGAGGGCCCATTGCCGGTGAGGAGGACACACCCAACGTCGGATGTCATGCGAGCGTGTTCGAGTGCGCGATACAGCTCGTCGACGGTGTGGGGCCGGAAGGCGTTGCGCACGTCGGGACGATCGATGGCGACGCGGACCACGCCGGCGTCGGTGGCGCGGTGGTAGGTGACATCGGTGAAGTCGAAGCCTTCGACTTCGACCCACGACGATTCATCGAACAGCTCAGAGACCATCGCAACCTTCTCATCGGCGAACGCCGATACTGTAGTGACCCCATGGCCGGCTACTCAGACCTGGCGGTGCCCGACAGTGCCCGCCCCTTCATCACCGACGAACACCGCACGTATTCGTTCGGCGATGTCGCGGCGATGGTGCGCGAGCGCGCTGCCGGATTCGAAGCCAACTGGGGCGAGGTGATCGCCGTTACTCCAGACAACACCATCGAGTCGATCATCAGTTGCCTGGCGGTATGGGAGGCCGGAGGCGTGCTTCAGCTCGTCAACTCCCGCCTCACTCCGGGTGAGATGGCCCAACAGCTGGAACAGACCGGAGCGAACTGGGCTGGGCACACCGAATCTCCTCGACCGACGACGTCGGGCGGCCCACTTCCTGACGATCATCCGGGCCTACCCCCTGCGTTGATCGTCTCGACCTCTGGCACGGGTGGCCGGTCGCGCCTGGTGGAGTTGACCCGGGATAACCTGCTGGCCTCGGCTGAGGCGTCGAGCCAACACCTTCGACACACACCCGAGGACCGATGGCTGGCGGTGCTGCCGCTCTTCCACGTGGGAGGATTCTCGATCATCGTGCGCTCAATGCTGGTCGGGAGCGAGGTCGTGCTGCGGCGCTCGTTTGAACCTGCCCAGGTTGCCCACGACCTTCATCGAGTCACTCTCGCCTCGCTGGTCGGTGCGATGCTCCCGAGAATCCTGGCTGCCGACCCAGGGCCCTACGCGGGGCTTCGGGCGGTCCTGGTCGGAGGAGGGCCCACCGCCCAATCCACCCTCGACGAGGCAGTGGCCGCGGGCCTTCCGGTCTTGTCGACCTACGGCATGACCGAAACGGCCAGCCAGATCGCCACCGCTGCGCTCGGCGACGGTGCGCGGCGGAGGGCTCGCGCTCTGCAGGGCGCCGAGATCCGCATCGGTTCCTCCGGCGAGATCGAGGTTCGGGGACCCATGGTGAGTCGCCGGTATGTGGGTGAGCCACCTCGCGGCGCCGACGAATGGTTCCGCACCGGTGATCTCGGCACGATCGATGCCGATGGCTACCTGCGCGTCACCGGGCGGCGCGACGACCTCATCATTTCAGGGGGCGAGAACATCGTGCCGTCCGAGGTGGAGGAAGCGCTCGAAAGGGTCGAGGGAGTCCACGCCGCGGCCGTGTTCGGTGTGCCCCATCCCGACTGGGGACAGCAAGTGGTGGCGGCAGTGGTCGCCGACATTCCCCGGTCGGCCATCGAAACAGAGGTTCGAGGACATCTCGCCGGCTACAAGCTCCCGAAGGGGTGGCTGGAAGTCGAGGAGCTGCCGCGTAACCAGCTCGGCAAGGTCGACCGCAGGGCGCTCAAGCTCATGTTGGAAGAAACAGATGGCCGATGACCTGACGGTGGGGCGATATGTGATCCCCGAAGCCGAGCTCCATTGGACGTTCAGTCCCAGCGGTGGCCCCGGCGGCCAGCACGCCAACCGTTCACATACGCGTGCGGAGCTGCGTTTCGACCTCGCCGCTTCCGAGGCTTTTCCCGCCGAGGTCCGCAATCGAATCGTCTCGGCGCTCAGCCTCACTGACGGAATCGTGGTCGTGGCCGTGGACGAGTCCCGCAGCCAGTGGCGGAATCGCCAGACGGCACGGCGCCGGCTGGCCGAGCGCCTGCAGGAAGCCATGGTGCCGCCAACACCTCGCCGACCCACCAAACCGACACGCGCATCGAAGCAGCGGCGCCTCGACGAGAAGAAGGCGCGCAGCGAGACAAAGCGTCTGCGGCGGCCCCCACCGCTTTGAGTTGGGCGTCGAGGTTCTAGCATGCCGGGCGATGAACCCGACTTCGAGAATCGATGGCGCCTCCGACTGGTATCGCGATGCCGTCATCTACGAGGTGCATGTCCGAGCCTTCGCAGATAGCAACGGCGATGGAATCGGTGACTTCGTCGGGCTGACCTCACGGATCGACTACCTGAGGACCCTGGGCGTGAGTGCCATTTGGCTCCTGCCGTTCTATCCATCGCCGCTGCGCGACGATGGATACGACATCGCGGAGTATTTCGATGTTCATCCCAGCTACGGCACGCTCGATGATTTTCGTGAGTTTCTGGATGCTGCCCACGCCTGCAACATGAGGGTGATCACGGAGCTGGTGATCAATCACACGTCTGACAAGCACCCATGGTTCCAGCGAGCTCGACGAGCCGAGCCCGGCAGCCCCGAGCGCGATTTCTACGTGTGGAACGACACCCCGGACAAGTTCAGCGACGTACGAATCATCTTCCAGGACACCGAGTCGTCGAATTGGAGTTGGGACCCGCTGGCCGGCGCCTACTACTGGCACCGGTTCTTCTCCCATCAGCCCGATCTCAACTACGACAACCCATTGGTTCGTGAATCCATCATCGAGGTGCTCGACTTTTGGTTGGACATGGGTGTTGACGGCCTGCGTCTCGATGCGATCCCCTATCTGTATGAGCGGGAAGGCACCAATAGCGAGAATCTGCCGGAAACACATGCTGAGCTGAAACGGCTCCGTGCCCACCTCGATGACAAGTATCCCGATCGAATGCTTCTGGCGGAGGCGAATCAGTGGCCAGAGGACTCCGTGGAGTATTTCGGGGACGGCGATGAATGCCATATGGCATTCCACTTTCCACTCATGCCGCGCCTGTATCTGGCACTGCAGAACGAGACTCGTATCCCCATCGTGGACATACTCGAGCAGACGCCCCCGATCCCGGCCGACGCCCAATGGGCCATTTTTCTGCGCAACCATGACGAGCTGACGTTGGAGATGGTGACCGAGGAAGAGCGAGATCTCATGTGGCGCACCTATGCGCCGGACCGGCGAGCTCGCCTCAATCTCGGGATACGAAGAAGGCTGGCGCCGTTGCTCGAGAACGATCGGCGACGCATGGAGCTCTTGTTCGGCTTGTTGTTCTCGTTGCCCGGAACGCCCGTTCTCTACTACGGAGACGAGATCGGCATGGGCGACAACATCTTCTTGGCAGACCGAGACGGGGTCCGCACACCCATGCAGTGGAGCAGTGACCGCAACGCCGGATTCTCGGAGGCGAACCGCCAGTCGTTGTATCTGCCCGTCGTGGTCGATCCGCAATTCCACTACGAGACCGTGAATGTCGACACTCAGAATCGCAGCCCGAACTCGCTTCTGAGCTGGGTTCGCCGCATGATCCGTCGCAGGCATGGCCACCCGGTGTTCGGGCGAGGTGACATCGAGTTCCTGTCGCCGGACAACCTTCATGTCCTGGCCTTTCTGCGCGAGGGCGAAGGCGAGACGATTCTCGTGGTGGCCAACCTCAGTCGCCACGCCCAATTCGTCGAGCTCGACCTGAGCAGGTACTCCGGGGCGGGCCCCATCGAGCTTCTCAGCGCCACCGCGTTTCCCACGGTTGGTGATCTGCCGTATCTCTTGACGCTCACGCCCTACGGCTTTTTCTGGTTTGTGGTCGAGTCGGGCGAGGTGGCACCGACACCTCACGATGGGCCACTCGTGATCAGCGGCCGGCTCGAAGATGCCTTCGATCACGGCAGCGCCCTCCTGGAAGCGGTTGCCCAGTACATCGAGACCAAGCCGTGGTATCGGGGAGCCGGACGGAGGCGCATCAACGTCGCGGCACCCGACATTGTTGCCTTCGACGAGATTGTTGCCTCCGACGAGGGTGAACAGAGTTGGTCATCCTGGATTCTCTTCGTCGACGTCGAATACTCCACGGGAGTCTCCGATCGGTATGTCGTGCC
>JBFGJH010000026.1:0-38757 GCA_041577335.1 Acidimicrobiia bacterium
CCCCGCACCGGCGCTGGCCGCGAAGGTGAGGGAAATGAGGTGAAACTGCGGAGTGCGGAGCATCTCGCGGGCGGTGAAGTTGATGGTTCCGGCAGCGGCGCCCGTTGGAGCCACGAAGCCCTCCGGCAGCCAGCCGTCGGGCGGCATGCGCATGACCGTGCTGCCCGCCAGCACCAAAGCGGCGAACGCCAGCCCATAGACGACAAAGGTTCCGCTCAGGTCGATGCGACCGATGAGTCCGCCCCAGTCTCCTGCCACCTTGATCCACCCCAATGCTCCGAACCCGAATCCGGCTACGGCTGCGCCAGTGATCATGCCTTTCCGGTCGGGGTACCAGCGCATTCCGACCGCGATGGGCACAACGTAAGCCAGTCCGATGCCAGATCCGCCGATCAAGCCAACACACACGAGCACCGTCCAGAAGCTGGTTGCGCCGAGGAGGCCGGCGAGGAGGTAACCCGCCCCCAATGTGACCCCACCGGCCACTGCGAGTCGTTGCGGACCCCATGTCTTCAGCTTCTTGCCGGCGAACACCATCATCAGCGCAAACGACGCCAAGCCAACCGAGAACACCACTTGGGTCTGGAGCCGGGTCCACCCGGCATCGCGCAGGGCCGGTGTGAACACCGACCACGCATAGATGGCGCCGAGGCACAACTGGATGAGCACCGCGCCGACCACGACCAACCAACGACGACCCGCCATTTGTGAATCCTTTCACGAACTCACCGGCAACGTACCGCAGCGGGGTGGGGAAGGTCAGGGCCAAAGGTCTCGGACAGATAGTCCGGCCGTCCCTAGCGATGGATCGCCGGCCAGCAGGTCAGATGAACCGGCGAGGCCGAGGCCAATACCTCCAGGCAACCCGCCGACACCGACTGATCGGAATCGGTCCGAGCGTGCGGCTGTCGCTCGAGATCGTGCGTGAGTCGCCCAACACGAAGACGGTGTCTCCGGATACCTGCCATGACGCTTTGCCCGAAGTCACCGAGGTGGTCCACGGATCGGCGAAGCTCTCCCCATTGATTGCCACGTCGCCGTCGGCAACGGTGATCACCTCGCCGGGAAGCCCGACGATGCGCTTCACCAGGTGAAATCCCGGCTGGTGTGGATGCTCGAACACCACCACCTGCCCGCGAGCGACCGACAGGAGCCGTACGGTGATCACGTAATCACCGTCAGACAATGCGGGTTCCATAGAGGACTCTGCGATGGCGAAACGTCGAATCATGGTGTACCCGGCGACAGTGTATCGTCACAGCAGTACGCGACATCTAGGAAGGAGCCGAACCATGGGCCTTTTCAAGCCCAGAAGCCTGGCCCACGCACACTGTGATCTCTTTTGCGGTGTTTACGATCCGGCCCAGGCCAAGATCGAAGCGCTTTCGGTGCTGAAGTCAGCTCAGAAGTATCAGGACAGCGATGACGAGGTGTTCCGAGCCCGGGCGCTGGCGATTAAGGAGCAGCAGGCCGAGCTGTGCAAGCACCACCTGATGGTGCTGTGGGCCGACTTCTTCGCACCCGAACACGCAGAGCAGTTCCCGCAGTTGCACGATCTGTTTTGGCGGGCCATCAAGGCTGCCGGCGATGCCAAGAAATCGGCTGATCCGGCCGAGGGCGAGAAGCTGGTTGCCCTGATCGATGAGATCGCAGAGATCTTCTGGCAGACGGAGAAAGCCAAGGGCATGGGGGTCTACCCACCCGCATGAGTTGACATGTTGATTCAGTCTGTCGAAAGGGCCCTCATTTTGGGCCCTTTCGCTATTCCTTGACGAGGTCGCGGTGCCGGAGCAGCAGGGTCGTTCCGGCGATGGACATGGCCGACAGCACGAGCACTTTTGCAAAGGCGCCCCATGCGCCAGGCGTGAGGTTCCCAAGCGCATCCAGCACATCGGCTGGCACGTCGGGGGTGACTGCCACATATTCGGAGAGTCCCGTGCGCCACAGCGAGGCCACTGCCAGGGTGTCGCCGGCGCCTGCGATGACGCCTTCCCAAATCAGAATGAACGCCAAACCGATCAGGGTCGACTGGCGAGCCATCAGCCCCACCGGAACAAACACCGCTGCGTAACCGATCATGGTGATGGCCGCGCCCACGGCGGCTCCCCAGCCAATCCCTGTTTCGCCCGTGCGTACGGCGGCCACTGCCCACGCACTTCCGACACCCACCATGCCGATCGCAAAGCTGACGATGGTTGCGGCGACCCATCCGGCTCCGGCGATCGACGTCCTGGCGATGGGTTTCACCATCAAGTACGGCAGGGTGTGCCCGAAGCGCTCTTCGCCAAGGGCGGCCGACGCGGTCAGCAGTGCTACCAGCGGAAGGGCGAGAGCGAACAACAATGGGCCGACCCAGTTGTGGAACGCTGCCGGCTGGTTGCCGTCGTCGCGCACCATCAGCACAACGGCGGGAGCCAACGTGAGCAGGGCAAGTATCAGGGCCACCCGCCGACCGATCAGGCGTTTGCCGATCATTGCCACGATGGCCGTGATGGCGCTCATCGTCCGCCGACCAGATATCGGAACACGCTTTCGAGCGACTCGTCTTGTGGTCGGACCCGTGAGATCACCGTACCTGCCAGTTGCGACGTCGGGGCCAGCGTCCGCGCAAAGCCGGCCGCGTCACGGGCATCAACGATGATGGAGTGTTCCTCTACGGTCACCGATTGCACGAATGCCGTAGCCATGAGGGCGGCCGCCAGGCGGCGCGGATGATCAACTTCAACCCGAATCGACCGGGGCACATCGGTCATCAGGTCCCGGAGTTGGCGAACCGACCCGATCGCGGCCAAGCGTCCGTCGATCATGGCGATCACCCGGTCTGCCATGCGGTCGACTTCGTGGAGCACGTGTGACGAGACGAGCACCGTCTTGCCAGATCGGCCCAGCGTGACAAACAATTCGATCAGCTTGGCGCGTTGCACCGGATCGGCGCCGTTCAGGGGCTCATCGAGAATGAGGATGTCCGGCTCGTGGGCCAGAGAGGCTGCCACCTTGGCACGCTGGCGCATTCCTTTGGAGAATCCACCCAATGCCCGATCGGCTGCGGACGTCAGATCGACGAGCTCAATGGCCGCTTCCGTGGCAGCAGGGTCGGTCACCCCGTTGAGCCGCGCGTTGAAGGCAATGAACTGGCGTGCGGTCATCTGCTCGTAGACCGCTTCGTGCTCTGGCACGAATGCCACCTTCCCGAACACGTCCGGCCACCGGTTGGGGTCTTTGCCGAGAACCGTCACCGATCCATCCGACGGATGCAGCAGGCCGACCAGACAGCGCAGCAGAGTGGTCTTGCCGGCTCCGTTGGGTCCGAGAATCCCGGTGACGCCAGGGCCGAAGGTACACGTGATGTCCGAGACGGCCACCTTGTGGCCGAACCACTTGGACAAGCGGGTCACCTCCACGGTGTTCATGGAAGCCTTCGATACTGCACCCAGATGGCGATGGCGGAAATGGCAGCAATCGCGCCTACCGTCGCCAAAGACACCCACGGCTCGAAGCCGGCAACTGTGGGGACGTAATCCTGGGTCTGCACGTCGAAGAACCAGTCGCGTATCACGCGGGGATGTTGCTCGAACGCAAACAGGCCAAGCCATCGCTCGCCGCCAGTGTCGTCCTCCACGATGGAAGACGTGAGGAGGTTGGCGATGAGCAGCGTTCCGAGGTACGAGCCGGCAGCGAAGCCGCTGCGGGGGACCGTTGCGGCGAAGAACAGCCCGAGTGAGGCGTGCAGCACGAAATAGACGAGTGCCGTGCCGAGAATCGCCAGAAGCACGTTGGCGTTGTCGGCGAAATAGGCGAAGAAACCGCCGCCATCGAGCGAGGCGAGTGAGGTGAACAGGATCGCCTGCGGGGCCAGCCACACGAACATCATCAACACGAACAAAGCACCGACCTTCGCCAGCAGGTACTGCGCGCGGTTGATGGGCCTGGACAGATAGATGGCGAGGGTGCCTTGCCGCCGGTCAGGAACCAGGAGGGCGGGTGCGGCCAGCGCGATGAACAACTCGGGAAGCAAGCTGATGATGTCGAAATATTCGGCGTTCTCGGGGAGGGGGAGGTCGCCCAGTTGATCGCCGATGAACCAGGCGGGGATGACCACCCCGGCGAGAATCATTGACATCATGCCAATGACGCCCCACGGCAACAGCTTGCGGGTGAACTTGCGACGGATCCCGAACACCTTGCGGAATCCGTCCACCACGATGGCCCACATGATCCATGAGGTTGACCGGCGTTCGCCCTCGTATGGCTGGTAGGCCCGATCGACGATGATCGCTCGATCGGTCATGGCCGCGATCCGGGAAGTGGCGGAGGCTCGGATGACGGCACGAAGAACGCCTCTTCGAGCGTGACGTTGGCCTCTTCCAACAGGTGGATGCCGGCACCGGCCTGGGCGACCGAGGATTGAATCGCTGAGTAGATTTCGTCGAACGAGCGGATGTGAAGTACGTCGCCCTCGACTTTCACGTCGGCGCCCCGGGCGCGTAGCAAGCGGGTCACTTCCTCCGAATGGTCATGAAGCTCGAGCCGAACGACTCCATGGCTTCCAAGTTCTTCGAGTGGTGAGCTCCGCAGGAGCGTCCCACCGTCGAGGAGGACTACCCAATCGCAGGTCCGTTCGATGTCGGTGATGATATGTGTGCTGAAAACCACGCTTGTCCCGAAGTCACCGAGTCGCCGGATGAGTCCGAGCATGGACTCTCTGCCCTCTGGGTCGAGGCCGGCGGTCGGTTCGTCGAGGAACACGAGCTGAGGGTCGTGCACGATGGCCTGCGCAAGCTTCACCCGCTGCTGCATACCGGTCGAGAAGTCGCCGATGAACCGGAACCGCTCCTCATCCAGCCCAACCAGATAGAGGGTCTCCGACGCTCGGCGCCGGGCGTCCCGAGAAGGCAATCCGGCGAGTTGGGCGGTGTACGTGACGAAATCGGCTGCCTTTTGATCGAGCGGGAGCGCGCTTGCCTCTGGCATATAACCCACTCGGGTTCTGGCACCGGGGTCTGCTCCCATCACCTCGATGCTGCCGCTCGTCGGATCGAGCAACCCGAGCGAGAGTTTGATGAGTGTGCTCTTGCCGGCGCCGTTGGCTCCGACCAGCCCGATCTTTCCAGGGGGAGCGTCGAAGCTGACGTCGGCGAGGGAGCGCACGGAACCGTAGTCATGGGTGAGTTGGAGAACGCGGAGGGCAGGAGCTGCCATCTGAGGGACGCTAACCGGTCGGGCCGAGATTGACATGGTTTGGGAGGGGCAGCGACAAGTACACTTCCTCGCCATGTCGCAACCTCGCCAAATCCTCGTCGCCGTGGCCTGGCCGTACGCCAGTGGCTCCCGTCACCTCGGGCACCTCGGCGGCGCCTACCTTCCGGCCGACATATTCGCCCGGTACCACCGCACGGCCGGCAACCGGGTACTCATGGTGTCGGGCAGCGACGTTCACGGGACTCCGATAACGGTCAGAGCCGACGCCGAGGGCGTTGAGCCCCGCGAGATCGTCGATCGTTATCACTCGGAGTTCTTGGCGAACTGGCGGGCGGTGGGGATCTCGTGGGATCTCTACACATCAACCGGCACCGACAACCACGCCGAAGTAACGCAAGACGTGTTCATGCGCCTTCTCGAGAACGGGTTTCTCGTCAAGAAAACGTCCGAGATGTTCTTCGATGAAGAGGCGGGGCGATTCTTGCCCGATCGGTACGTGGAGGGCACCTGCCCACATTGCGGCTACGAAGAGGCCCGTGGCGACCAGTGCGACAACTGCGGCCGGACCCTCGATCCCGAGGATCTCATTGATCCCCGCTCGAAGCTAAGCGGGGCAACACCGATCACACGAGCGACGGAGCACTTCTTCCTCAAGCTGTCTGATCTCCAGGAGCCGGTCGCGGCGTGGCTGGAGACACGGGAGGGCTGGCGATCTCACGTTCTCAACTGGGCCAAGAGCTTCGTCAACGAGGGTCTCCACGATCGGGCAATAACCCGTGATCTCGACTGGGGTGTGCCGCTGCCCGTGGACGACCTGGGCGACAGCAAGCGGATCTATGTCTGGTTCGATGCAGTCATCGGTTACCTGTCGGCATCCAAGGAATGGTCGAAGAGCGCCGGTGCCCCCGAAGCGTGGAAATTGTGGTGGGAAAACCCCGATGCGGAGTCGTACTACTTCGTCGGGAAGGACAACATCCCGTTCCACACCGTGATGTGGCCCGCAATGTTGCTCGGCTATGAAGGGCTCAATCTGCCCACCAACGTGCCGGCCAACCAGTACATCACCTTCAAGGGCGGCAAAGCTTCGGCCAGTCGGGGTGTGGGACGCCCGATCGGCTATTACACCGAGCGCCTGGAGGCCGACGCGCTTCGCTATGCCCTGGCCTCGAACCTGCCGGAGCACAACGACACCGACATCACCGAGGCCGAGCTCGAACGGGCGATCAACCAGGAGCTGGTGGCTACCTGGGGCAATCTGGTCAACCGCGTCTTCAACATGAGCTGGAAGAACTTCAACGCGGCAATCCCCGAGGCCGGCAATCTCGACGCGAGCGATCGGGCGCTGCTCGACAAAGTGGATCACGCCCTGGTCGAGGCCGGCAAGCAATTCGAGCGGGTCGAGCTCCGCGCGGCTCTACGGATCATGATGGACGCCGCCGCTTCGACCAACGCCTATCTCAACGAAAAGGAACCGTGGAAGACGGTCCGCCAGGACCTGGCCGGCACCGCTACGACCCTTCATACGGCCTTGTCGGCCATCAACGGCATCAAGACCGGGCTGTATCCCTTCTTGCCCCACACCAGCCAGACAATCCACGAGATGTTGGGCCAGCCCGGCTCGGTGCGTGATCACGGGTGGGTGCGAACAGTCGTCATGCCCGGCGTCCCCCTCGACAAGCCCGAGCCCCTGTTCCGCAAGGCGGAGCTGGTGGAAGCCGAAGACGTAGAAGCTGACGGGGCGCCCGATGCGTGAACCGAACGCGGGATACCGCTCGTGACGTCGCTCGGTGTCGCCCAACTATCGGAATCCCGACATTCTTCTTGTAGCGTGCCTGCGTTTGGCGCTTTGTACACGCAACAGCCGGGCCGGTGATCTTGGCGGTCGACATCTGCCCTTAGCGGGCTTCTGAGGGAGCCGAGGAGGAAAGATGCGCCGCCTATTCGTTTTATTCGCCGCAACGGCACTGTTGCTGGCATCCGTACCGGCGACGATGGCCCTGTCGCACCAATCGTTGACGGTCAGCGTCGTCAAGGCACCCGTCACGCCGGACGGCACCACTGCAGGTTCCGTCACAGACTTTGTCCTCACCTTCGTGGATATCGATCCCGCAGTCGACGGTATCAGCATGAAGAAAGGCGGCTCGATCTCGGCTCGCCTGCCGGCGGGGTTTGTCAACACCGCCGATGGAACCGAGAACACGGCCATCATCCTGCAGGGATGGCCACAAAGCCCACCTTTCCCGTTCATCTGGGACACCACGGTCGTCGGAAACAGAGTGACCGCCACCCTGACGGCCGATTATCTCGTGGGCGCATTCGGGCCGGGCCCCAAGCAGTTCCACCTGTTGCTCGAGTCGTTCCGAAATCCCGGCCCGGGCCTCTACGAGGTTGGACTGGTTGTCAGACCTGATCCGGCCTCCAACGTGCGGTACAACGGCACCGGCACGGTCCTCATCAGCCCGCGGGCAACCCCAAGCGTTGAAATCGTCAGCGTCTTCAGTGGGGGAGGGCCACCACCCCCATTCAACAACCCGCTGTTTCAGACGGTGTCAGCAGGCGACGACTCGCTCGATGTCGGCGTCTATTTCTGGGAGCGAGGGAGCTTCGTTGCCGACGGCATCGTCAACCCATTCCTCGACGTTGACATCGAGATGAACAACCTGGAGCGTGGTCGGCTTACCCAATTCGGCCACACCGTCGGTCATATCGAGATCGAGGCTCCCGCCGGGGCGGATGAGTTCGCCGTCACGAATGACGGCCCATCATTCCTCGGCTCGACGGCCGTCACGGGGCTCGACGTGGGCGTCATGGTTGCCAGGCTGAGCACCGACCCGGACGCCACGGGCGACTACACCATCACCTTCGTGATGAACGGCGGCAACACCAAAGAGTTCCACGTCACAGCTGAGTAAGCCCACGCGGATGTGACGCCGACCGCAGCTCGGGGAGCCGCGATCGATGGCGCTCACATGGAATCCGTGAGCAGCTCGGTATTGCCGACACCCGTGTTCGGCCGCTCGTGATGCGTATGTCGCAGGTTTGGGCGTCCCGGGGCTGGAGGTCATCGATCGACGGGCCCATCGGGTACTCACCAGGAGCATCATTTGCCTCGGGTTGCGAGGGCCTCATGGAGCTGAGCGCCCTGAGTATTCAGTGAACGAACCTTGACCTGCGTAAGACGCAGGATATACTGCGGTACGTGCAGAATAACTCCCGGGATATTCTTCCTATCTTGCGTACCGACACCCAGCGCGAGCTGCTGATCGAGCTTTTCTTCGAAACTCGGGCACCTCGGACGCTGTCCGACCTTGCTCGCGCCATCGGTGTCGACCAAACCACGGTGATGAGAGAGGTCAATCGGCTGCTCGCGAGCGGGGTCGTTCTCGAAGAACGGGTCGGGCGGTCGCGCACGGTGGCCATCAACGAGGCCAGCCCGTTCACAGGGCCGCTTCGTCAGCTGATCAAGGTCGTGTACCAGCCGCTCGATGACACCGCAGACGATCGTTTGCCGGCATTCGCAAGTCGTCATGGCCGCTACCACTCGAGCCACGAGCGCCGGCCCCTTCCCTCGTCACGGAGGCGAGGATGATGGCGTCCGCGACAATGGGAAAAACAGGTACGCCGGCGTTTCGAACGGTCCCGCCGGCTTGGGTAACGTCAGCGGCGATGCCATCAGAAGCCGAAGTCCGAGATGTGGTTCGCCGAGTGGTGGCCGGGCTCGCCGTCGAATCGGACTCGCCGGCCGCGGCCGCTTCTCTCGTCGCCCCCGCCGAACAACCTTCCCATGTCACGATCGCCATCGGTTGCGATCACGGTGGTTTCCCGCTCAAGGAGCGGCTGGGGTTCCGACTCAAGGAGCAGGGCTACTCCGTTGTCGATTGCGGCACCCACAGCGCCGAGTCGGTCGACTATCCCGATTTTGCCCATGCCGTCGCCGAGCAAGTGTCTCGAGGAGACGCAACCTATGGGATCATCATCGACGGAGCAGGCATTGGGTCTGCCATGGTGGCGAACAAGGTGCCAGGAGTCAGAGCAGCCCTGTGCTACGACCTGTCGAGCGCCCGCAACTCACGAGAGCACAACCATGCCAACGTGTTGACGCTGGGCGCCGGACTGATCGGCGCCAACCTCGCCCAACAGATCACCGAAACGTGGCTCGAGACGCCTTGGGGACCTGGCCGGCATGCCAATCGTGTCGACAAGATCACAGCAGTCGAACACAGATACCTCCGGAGTGAGACATGAATCAACAAGAGCTCGTTGAAGCCGTCACCCGAGAAGTCCTTGCGGCTCTCAACGTCGGCGACCCATGCGAGGACTGCCACGGTTCCTGTGCCGCCCACAGCCCGGACAAGGTGCGCAGCGTGGTTGCCAACGGGGCCGACCGGGTCAGCTATCACGGGCAGGGCGCCGAGGTTCCCATGGACCTGGCCAAGTACATCGACCACACCCTGCTGAAGCCGGATGCGACGGCCGATGACATCGACACGCTCTGCGCAGAGGCCAAGGACTACGGATTCGCCTCCGTATGTGTGAACCCGGCATGGGTGAAGCGGGCCGCCCAGAATCTGCGGGGTAGTGATGTTCGGGTCGCGTCGGTGGTTGGGTTTCCGTTCGGTGCGACACCGTCGGAGATCAAGGCGATGGAGGCGCGGCGGGTGCTCCGCGATGGGGCTCGCGAAATCGACATGGTCATCAACATTGGCGCGCTGAAGTCGGGTCAGCACGACGTTGTGCGGAGTGACATCGCCAAGGTGTCCGACGCATGTCACGAGGTCGGGGCCCTCAACAAGGTCATCATCGAAACGAGCCTGCTCGCGGACGAGGAGAAGGTGATCGCTTCCCACCTCGCCCAGCTGGCCAAGGCCGACTACGTGAAGACGTCGACCGGCTTCGCCGGCGGAGGGGCCACCGTTCAAGACGTCCTCCTCATGCGCGAAACCGTCGGTCCCAAGATGGGAATCAAGGCGTCGGGTGGCGTCCGCAATCGCGAAGACGCCGAGGAGATGATCGCCGCCGGGGCCACCCGCATCGGAGCTTCAGCAGGAATCGTGATCGTTACAGGAGGAACTTCAGATGGGCAATATTGAACTACGGTCGTTCGTGTTCCTCGACAGCCTCCAGCCGCAATACGCCGCGTTCATCGGCACCACCGCCTCGGGCTTTCTCCCACTTGCCCATGAAGCGTCGCTCTTCGTCGAGATTTCGCCAGGCATCGAGATCAACCGGCTCACCGACGTGGCATTGAAGTCCAACGCCGTGAAGCCGGGCATGCAGATCGTCGAGCGAGTATTCGGCCTGCTGGAAGTGCATTCGCCCGATCAGGCCGAGACCCGCGGCGCCGGCGCGGCGATCCTCGAAGCCGTCGATCTCAAGGAGGCGGACCGGCTGAAGCCGAAGATCTTGTCGAGCCAGATCGTGCGCCGCATCGACGATCACCAGGCGCAGCTCATCAACCGTATGCGCCACGGTCAGATGATCACGCCGGGCCAGACCTTGTATGTGTTGGAGTGCATACCGGCAGCGTACGCAGCGCTGGCAGCCAACGAGGCGGAGAAGGCCGCCAAGATCAACGTGCTCGAAGTGCGTGCTTTCGGCGCCGTCGGTCGGGTCTATCTCGGTGGAGAAGAGGCTGACATCGATGTTGGTTGGAGAGCGGCGGTGGCTGCCCTCGAGGGCATCACCGGTCGCGATCAAGACTGAGTTTCGAAACGAATCACAAAGAGGAGGAACAACACATGGCTGATGCATTGGGAATGATCGAAGCGCGCAGCTTCCCGGCGATGGTCGAGGCTGCCGATGCGATGGTGAAGGCGGCCAAGGTAGAGCTGGTTTCCTATGAAGAAACGGGCGGAGGCTACGTGACCGCCGTGATCCGCGGTGACGTCGCAGCTGTCAAGGCGGCCGTCGAGGCCGGTTTGCGCGGCGCAGAACGCGTCGGCGAGATCGTAGCCAGCCACGTCATCGCCCGTCCGCACGAAACCATCGACGAGATCCTGCCCCTCGGCCGTCGAGAAAGCTAGAGGCTCCCATGCTCCTCGCACGCGTTGCGGGAACCGTGGTGGCCAGCCGCAAGGAACCGCGGCTCGACGGGCTGAAGTTCTTGCTCCTCGAGCAGCTCGACGTCGACAACAAGGCCACGGGCAGCTATGTCGTGGCTGCAGACGCGGTCGGTGCGGGCGTTGGCGAAGTCGTCATGTACGCCAGCGGCAGCTCGGCTCGCCAAACCGAGTACACCCATGAGCGACCATGTGATGCAGTGGTCATGGCGATCGTCGACTCGTGGGAGGTGGGCGGCGATGACCGCTTCACCAAGTAGGCCATGAGCCTGTCGGAGGAAGAAATCCAGGCGATCATCGCCCGGGTTCACCAACGTTTGGGAGATGTGCCCGCCGGATCTCGGCCGGCGGCGGCGGTGGCCGCCCAGTCGGAGCTCGAGGCCGAGATCGAGCTCGGCGACGGCATTTTCCGTACCATCGACGAAGCGGTGACCGCGGCCGGCCGAGCCCAGGTGAGCTATGCCGCGATGGGTCTCAAGGCTCGCTACGACATCATCGAAGGCATCCGCCGGTCGATGCGTGACAACGCCGAGTCGCTGGCGATGCTGGCGCATACCGAAACCGGCCTCGGCCGGGATGAGGACAAGGTCAAAAAGAACCGGCTGGTGATCGAAAAGACGCCGGGACCCGAAGACCTCGAGCCACAGGCGGTGACCGGCGACGCCGGCATGGCCGTGATCGAATGGGCTCCACTGGGACTGGTGGGGGCCATCACGCCCACCACCAACCCGACGTCGACCATCATCAACAACACCATTTCGATCCTGTCGGGCGGCAACGCCGTGGTGTTCAACGTTCACCCCGGAGCCAAGAAGGTCTCGGCTGAGAACATCCGGCTCATGAATCGCGCCGTGGTGGCGAGTGGCGGTCCACCCAACCTCATCACGGCGATACCCACCCCGACCATCGACAGCGCCAAGGAGTTGATGACTCATCCCGGTGTGCGAGTCCTGCTGGTGACCGGCGGCCCTGCCGTGGTGCGCGAGGCGCTTCGCACCGACAAACGAGCCGTCGCGGCTGGTCCCGGCAACCCGCCCGTCGTCGTCGACGAAACGGCGGATATCGAAAGAGCCGCCCGGGCCATCGTGGCGGGAGCGTCGTTCGACAACAACATCATTTGCACCGACGAAAAGGAGGCGATCGTCGTCGACTCGGTTGCTGATCGCCTGCTGCGAGAGATGGCCGGAGCAGGTGCGTACGTCCTCAAGCAACACGAGCTCAAACGGCTCGAGCGGGTGATCTTTCGCGAAATGGGGCCGCCCAACAAGCCGGGGGTCATCAACCCGCAATGGATCGGCAAGAACGCTGCCGTCATCCTCAACGAGATCGGGCTGCAACTCGACCAGGACGTTCGCCTGGCAGTGGCCGAGGTCCCCAACGATCACAATCTCGTGTGGACCGAGCAGATGATGCCGGTCTTCCCGGTTACCAGGGTCGCCAATGTCGACGCCGCCATCGACCTTGCGGTCCGGGCGGAGCACGGATTCCGTCACACCGCAGGCATTCACTCGACCAACGTCGAGACCATCACCAAGATGGCCAGAGCCATGAACTGTTCGATCTTCGTGGCCAACGGATCGTTCTTCTCCGGCCTCGGAGAAGGCGGCGAGGGCTACTCGTCGTTTTCCATCGCCAGTCCCACCGGAGACGGCCTCACCCGATCGCGTACGTTCTCCCGGCCACGCCGAGTGAACGTCGTCGGCGCATTGCGGATCGTCTGAGGGCCCGTTGACCGATAACCAGCGCTTGGGAACGGCCATCGGGCTGCTCGAGTACAGCTCGATCGCCGCGGGAATCGAAGCAGGGGACGCCATGGTGAAACGAGCCCCGCTCGACGTGATTCGAGCAGGGACCGTCCATCCGGGCCGCTACCTGGTCCTCGTGGGAGGAGAAGTGGCAGACATCGAAGAGGCGATCGATGCGGCTCGACAAAAGGACACCGATCAGCTCGTCGACGAGCTATTCCTCCCCGACCCCCATCCCGATCTCGTCGATGCGTTGGCCGGTCTGAGGGTTACCGGGACGGGCGAGGCGCTCGGGATCATCGAGACCTTGTCGGTCGCCGCCATCATTCGCTCGGCAGACGCCGGCCTCAAGGGGGCCCGAGTGGTGCTGCGAGAGATCTTCCTGGCCGATGATCTCGGCGGCAAGGGATACTTGCTGTTCTCGGGCCAACTCACGGAAGTAGAAGCCGCCGTGGAACTGGGTGTTGCCAGAGCGCCCGGAGAGGTCCTCGCCTGGAGAGTCATAGCGCAGCTCCACGAGGAGATGGACGAGAATCTCGCCGCCGACGGACGATTCTCCGCCCGGATGAAGGAGGGATGATTCGGTGCACCTGGGCCGAGTGATCGGGACGGTGGTCGCCACCGAGAAGACCCCCAACCTCGATGGGGTTCGGTTCCTCATCGTCCAGCCACTGACCCGCGACGAGAAGCCTGACGGGCGGCCAGTGATTGCCGCTGACGGGCTTGCCACAGCCGGGCCGGGTGAGCTCGTGTACTTCGTCGGCTCCCGGGAGGCAGCGCAGGCCATGCCAGAGCCATTCGTCCCAGTGGACCACGCCATCGTCGGCATCGTCGATCAACTCCATGTCGAGCCATTGCCGGCCAAGAAACGAAAGCGAAAGAAATGAAGCTCGCCCGAGTCTCCGGCACCGTGGTATCCACGATCAGCGCCCCGATCTTCGACAACCAACGCCTGCTGCTGTGCGACTATGTCGATCCCGACGGCAGTCCTTCTGGTGGCTATGTCATCGCAGTCGATACGGTTGACGCTGGACCAGGTGAGATCGTTCTCATCCTCGATGAGGGCAACGGTGCCCGCCAGATCATGGGTGAGACCACCGCCCCCATCCGTGCCGTGGTCGTAGGCATCGTCGACGAGGTGGCCCCGGCCTAGCTTCTCGTGTCCGGCGCACGAGCGCGTGAGGTGGGGATCCCGGTTCTCGCTTTGGCTGCGCACTGGGTGAAGCGGCTGACGGGCCATTGGCCTCTAGGCCCAGCGGCACCACGGAGGAGAATCATCGTGTTCCCTGTCGCAGCGTGTCCCGCAATCCGAGACCGTGGGCACGGAAAGGAGGTTGGTGCGGAGGGAATATCCACCGCAGTCTCGAGCCGGCACGAGCGGCGAGTTCACTTCATCCCGTTCGTGCGCGATCCTGCGAAATGAGAAGGGGGTTGATGATGAGAACGAGATTTCGTGCCTTGTCCGTGATGAGCTTGCTTGTGCTTCTCTTTGTTGTGGCAGCTCCGGTCCGGGCGGACTCGCCGATCGATGTCGAGGGCCACTGGACCTACTACGTCTTCGACCTGGAAGTCAGGGAAGAAGGATGCGCCACATTCATGGTCACATATGACCTCAGTCTTTGGAGTGGTGGCTTCGAGGCCGCCACGATTGACCGAGGTCAAGTGGGGATCAACTGCTCCGGCCTGGCGACATACCGGGCCCAGAACTACTTCACCGGCGTGACCATCGACGGCAAGTCCGGAGACTTCGTGATGGCCGTAGAAGGTCGCCAGCCTGTGGGAGAAATGTGGCGGGGCCAATGGGAGATCATCAGTGCCTCGGGGGACCTCGAAGGCATGTACGGATCCGGCACCTGGTGGGGACCCGGTGCGGGCGGACCGTTCATCTGGGGTCATCTCGACTATGCAGGCACGGTGGCGTTTGACTAGCGGCCAAGCCGGCTGATCGCCTCGTTTTGCCGCCAGGGAGCCCGCATCGTTCCGAGTGTGGGCTCCTGGGCTTCGCTCAGAAATGGCTCCGGATCGCCTTCCGCGGCCCGTATTTGGGAGCCGAGAAACCAGCCGATTTGAGGAGGCGAATGACGCGACCCCGGTGTCCGGCGAAGGGTTCGAGGAGTTCGAGCATGCGCTCGTCGGTACCTCGTGGTTCGCCGGCCAGTGCCCACGAGACGGTGTTGGGAATGTGAAAGTCTCCCACCGGCACTGCGTCGGGGTCGCCGTGCACGGCTCCGGTCACGAGGGCAGCTGTCCACGCCCCGACACCCTGAAACGCAGTGAGCAGGCGGGTCGTTTCGGCTGGCGCCATGCCGGCCACCGTCTCGAGCTTGCGTGCTCGGGCGGCGACCCTCTTGATGGTCTCGGCTCGTTTCCGCTCAACGCCGAGTGAGTGGTACTCATAGCTGGGAAGCCCGGCGAGCACGCTGGGCTCGGGCAACACCCGAAGGGGGCGCGGTCCTGGCGCCGGCTCGCCATGACGGCGCAGAATCGCTTGCAGGCTGCGTTTGCTTTCGATGCCCGTGACCTTCTGTCCCAAGATCGCGGGGATGAGGGCCTCGAAGACCAGGTGTGTTCGGCCGATGCGATCAGCCGGGTGGTGGCGCTGGATGCGGACGATCAGAGGATGGTCGGTCACGAAGTCGTCTGGGTTGTCACTGGCACCACACAGGTCGGGAGCGTGCTCGAGAGTCCATTCGGACCCCGCTCCCCAGGCCGTTGCCTCTGCCGATGTTCCCTGGACACGGATATGAACTGTGGCAGGCCCATCGGGGGTCCGAGTGGCCCGCCACGCTTCGTTTCCTTCGAAGGCGGTTGTCCCGGTGGTGATGATGGCGGCCGCTCCGATCGTGCCGCCCAGCCTCACCGGTCCCGGCAGTTCGAACTGGCGCTGATTCATGTCACAGGGGTCGGACGCGGTAGATGAGGCTGCCGGTGGCGACCTTCGTCTCAGTGGCCACCTCGAACACCTCGGCCTGGCAGAACACCGTTGTGGTTCCGCGCTTGGCCACCCACGCCTCGGCCACGACGTCACTCGTGGCAGCGTCGAGGTAGTCGACATTGAGGCCGAGCGTGATGAGTGCCACCCGATGATCGTAGAACGCGGCGATTGCCGGTACCACTGCCGTGTCGATGAGTGCCGCGATGGCCCCACCGTGCACGATGTCCTGCGGCTGCATGTTCTCGACCCGCCCGGGGAGCCGCATACGGGCGTAGCCCGCTCGCACCTCTTCGAGCTGCATGCCGAGGTGTTTCGCCAGATAAGGCGTGTCCCATTGGGCGTACCTGCTCCACGGCCGAGCGCGGTCCTCATCGAGGGCCTCGAACCGGTGGGCGTGATGCGGATCCATGGTGCGGGAGCGTAGCCGGGCGATAGGCAGCGGCGGGTCGGTGCCGGCTACTCGGGCTGCTGCAACGAGCGAGCGAACTCGGTGATTTTGGCGGCCGCCTCGCGTCCGTCTCCGATCGGATCCAGAATTCCGTTGTGGGTGGCTGCCGGGATCACATACACCTCGGCAACCCATCCCGCGTTGGCCAGGAGGTCGGCGAACAGCTGGCTGGAATCGAGGGGAACGAGGCGATCGCCGGACCCGTGAATGAGCGTTACCGGAAACAGTGGCGTTTCGACATAGCTCTGCGGGTTGCCGAGCTCCCATGCCTCGGGAACGTCGGCGGGCGCACCGCCGAACCAGGGAGCCATGAAGACGCCGAGCTCGACGGTGTCGTATGGCCCGGCCAAGCCGACGAGACCGACTACGGTCGGCGTGGCTCGGTCGAGGCAGCGACCAGATGCAAATGCGTCGCCACTCATCGCAACCGTGGCGCCGAGATGAGCACCGGCCGAGTGACCAACAACGATCACCTCGGATGACCCTCCCAAACCGGGACTGGTGACTGCTGCCGTGGACATTGCGCAATAGACGTCCTGATAGCTGTGGGGGTAGCCGCCGCCACTCTGACCGTTGAGGTAGGTGGCGTTGTACACGACGGCACCCTGTCCAGCGAGCGTCCGGGCAAACTCCCTGGTCGTCATCGAATCACCTCCGTACCACGACCCACCATGGAAGAAGACGACGGTGGGGTAGTCGCCTTCGTCGATGGGATAGAACACTTCGGCGACCAAGTCGTCCACGACCGCCACTTCTGTTCGGTCGGTGGCGAGGGGCGTAGCTGGTCGCGAACGGGCGGTTGCCGCTTCAGAAGTCGGCGGCGTCGTGGCAAGCACCGTCGTCGGAGGAGCCGTCGTGGGGGGAACACTCGTGGTTGGCGAAGGTGGATCGGGTTGGGTAGACGGCGCGGGCGCTGCCACGCACGCCCCTGCGACGAGGGCAACGATCAGTGCTGCGCCGATCTGAGATTTCATACGAGCGTTTCCAGGAGTAGATGGACGGTGAGATTGGTGGCGTCACCCCACGGCTCTGCGATATCGCGGACGACGCCTTCGTCCAGGATATGATCACTCGTCCGATACGAGAAGCTGACGGCCTTGCGTACTCCCAGATCACCCGCCGGGATGATGTTGGCTCTCCCCAAGCAACGGGCCAGCAGCCACTCGGCCGTCCAGCGGCCCACTCCTCGCATCTGGACGAGATGATGAACCGCCTCCTCGTCGCCCATCTCGGTCACGCCATCGAGCCAGCCGTCCGCCGCGGCACGTGCGATGCTCACGATGTACTCGGCTTTGCGGGTGGTGAATTGCATGGCGCGTATCTCGGCCGGGTCAGCGACGGCGATGGCATCCGGCGACGGGAACTCGTACACCTCGACTCCGTCGAGCTCGTATCGGCTTCCGTACCGTTCGACCAGTCGGCGGCGGGTTGTGAGCGCCCAGGTCAAGTTCACTTGCTGAGCGGTGACAGACGTGATCAGCGACTCAAACGGGTCGACGACGAGGGGAGGTCTATGGCCGGGAAATCGTTGGATCAGAGCTCTGACGATCTCGTCGGATTCTGCCAGCCTGAGGAGCGGCTCGCGGGGTAGCGACTCGGCCAGGCGCCAGCGAATGTCTTCGACCGCCGCCGTGAGGTCTCCCTCGCCCTCGACGACCATCTCGGGTCCCTCCTGGTGGGCGCGGTAGGCCGTGTCGCCCACCACCCGATACAGCCAGCCGTCGGTCACAACATTCACAGGATCGAGCCCATGCCGGGTGAAACGCCCGAGCCAGCGGGCGAGGTCGAGAGCGCTTTCGGGAGTCCAGCGAACCGAACTCAGGACGTTGCTCCAGTGATCTCGACCGCGGCGGCGGCATCGACGATGAACGTGATGTCGGCGGTGGCGTCTCGCACCAGCCTGCCCGCCGGAAACCGGTCGTCGCCGGCGACGACGGCCGCCAGAGCCGACGCCTTGTTGCCTCCACTCACCACGAAGATCAGTTCATCAGAGCTGCTCAAGTAGCCGAGAGTTGCCGTGACTCGCCACGTGTCTTTGGACTCCACCCAGGAGGCCACGTAGGTACCCGACGCCTCCAGGGCGTCGGTCCCCGGGAACAACGAGGCGGTATGGCCGTCATCTCCCATGCCCAACAGCACCATCCGCCGGGCCCCCGGGGGCGTTGCCGCCACGATCTGAGCGCCGTATGCAATGGCGGCCTCCTCTGGCGCTCGGTCGGCGGCGTACGGGAACGGGAGGAACCTCGCAGGGACATGTCGAGCCAGCAAACGGTCAGCCATCCCGGTGTTGGAGTCGGCATGGTCGGGCGGAACCCAGCGCTCATCGCCCAGCCACAAGACCGTCCGGGACCAGTCGAGCTGAGCGCTCGTGAGTTGCTCGTAGATCGGCTTCGGAGTGCTGCCGCCCGCCAGCCCGAAGCTGACCGCGCCCGGGCAGTCGGCGTGCCGTTGGCTGATGTGCTCGGCGGCGCGTTGGGTGAGGTGGTCGGAATCTCCGCAGACGATGATCCGCATGCCCGAAGGGTACCGGGTCCGTGACCAGAGCCGCCATTGGGGCTAATTTGCCGGTGGTCTGCGCGAATTGGAGGTCTCGCCTTGGGTACGTTGTTGTTCATTTTTGGTGGCGTCTTGGCATTGGTCGGCGCTGTCTGGCTTCTCGTCGAAGCCTTCCGAGTTAACATCTGGTGGGGCCTGGGAACCTTGTTGACCGGAGTCGTCGGGCTCATCTTCGCCGTGGTGCACTGGGACCGGGGCGGCAGGCCGCTCATCACCGAAGTAGCCGGCATCGTCGTCGCCGCCCTCGGTGCTTCCATGCGCTGATCCCGCTTGCACCGGTTGGGGGCGCGCCGGCAACGGCCCGGCCCGCCTCCGCAATGAGCTGATCAGAATGAGACCAGCGGTTGGGACGCCGTAGGATGCTGCGATGTCGGTGTTTGCCCCGTACCTCGATGAAATCACAGCTCCCGGGGCGCGCATGGAGATCGTCGAGGAAGTAATCGGCGGAGTTCGTCTGCGCACGTTTCGGGACCGGCCCCAGCACCTCAGTTTCCTCATCGATCGATCGGGGCGATATCACGATCGTGAGTTCTTGGTGCAAGGCGACGCTCGACTCACGTACCACGACGCCATGACGAGGGCTCTTCGGCTCGCGGAAGGCCTCCGCACTCTCTACGGAGTGTCCGGCGGAGATCGAATCGGGATCCTGGGCTCCAACGCAGTCGACTGGGTCGTGGCGTTCTGGGCTTGCATCGCCCTGGATGGGATCGTCGTGCCGTTCAACGCTTGGTGGACGGCCGAGGAGTTGGAGTTCGGGATCGAAGACTCGAACACCGAGGTGATCATCACCGATGTTCGCCGGGCGAAGGTCGCCATCGAAGCGGGTTTGTCCCCTGACCGCGTGGTCGTCTGGGGCGAGGAGACCCGTCCCGAGGGGACCCGCTCATTCGACGCTTGCTTGGCAGCCGAGCCGTTGGATCGCACGACCGTCGTGGTCCGGGGCGAAGACGCGGTGGCCGGCATCTTCTACACCTCGGGAACCACCGGCCGACCCAAAGGCTCCGCCAACACGCATCGCAACGTCATCGCCAATCTCCAAAACGTCACCGCCTTCTTCCGTGCCGTTGGCGCTCGAAAGGCGGCAGAGGAGCCCGGAGAGGATGCCGGGCCCAAGAGCCAGGACTCCGATCTGACCGTGATCCCGCTCTTCCACACCACCGCCCTCATGTCGACGATGATTCCCTACGTCTACGCCGGCCATCGGCTGGTGTTCATGCCGCCCGGTCGATTCGATCCGGAGATCGCGGCACGCCTCATCGACGCCGAACAAGTCACGCGGTTCGGCGGAGTGCCGACCATCGTGAATCGAATCATCGAATCCGGAGCCGCACGACACGCTGATTTCTCGAGTGTGAAGAGCATCTCGTATGGCGGGGCGCCGGCGTCACCTGCTCTCCTCGAGAAGATCCAGCGAGCCTTTCCGAGCATCACCGAGCGGGTCGTTCAAGGCTATGGGCTCACTGAGACGTCGCCTCTGCTGACGCTCAACGTCGGCACCGACTACTTCGACCATCCCGGCTCGGTGGGTGTCCCATTGCCGACGGTGGAGCTCCGCATCGCCGACGATGAGGGTAAACCGCTCCCGCCACGAACGGCCGGTGAGATCAGGGCCCGCGGCCCGAACGTGATCCAGGGCTACTGGAATCGGCCGGAGGTGAACGCCGAGATGTTCGTCGATGGGTTCTTCCGGACCGGTGACATCGGATACCTGGACGACGACGGGTTTCTGTACATCACCGATCGGATAAAGGATGTGGTGATCCGCGGCGGGGAAAACGTCTACTGCGTGGAGGTAGAAGCGGTGCTCGAGTCGCACCCATCGGTCCATGAAGCAGCGGTGGTTGGGGTCCCCCACGAGGACCTCGGCGAAGAGGTGAAGGCCATTGTGGTGCTCGAGGACGGGCATGACGTCGATGAGGACATCCTGGCAACTCATGCCGGCCTCCACCTTGCCTCGTTCAAGGTGCCAAGCCTATGGGAGGTTCGCTCCGTGCCGTTGCCCCGCAACCCATCTGGCAAGGTGCTCAAGCAGGCTCTGCGAGGCGGCGAGTCGGCGGTCTTTGCGGTGGGCAGCGACACGGACTCGGCATTGTGAAGACGACGAGTGTTTCGATTCCCTGGTCAGCCGACCAAGCCGTGACAGGGCGCTTGATCGGCGGATCGTTGGCGCCTGGCGTGCTGCTGGCTCACGGCGCAGGCACCGATCAAGATCACACCTCGATCGTTCGGCTGAGAGATGGGATCGCCGCCGCCGGCTATCCGGTCCTCACGTTCAACTATCCCTACACCGAGCGTGGCGGACGCCGGCCTGATCCCCAGCAACGCCTGCTCACCTGTCATCGAGCGGTGGTCGAATGGTTCTGTGACAACGTCGCCCAGACCGTGGTCGGGGCCGGGCGGTCCATGGGCGGCCGCATGGCTACCTACCTCGCCGCGGAAGGAATGCCGTTCGTCGGCCTCATCCTGTTCGCGTATCCACTCCATCCGGCCGGCAAGCCCGATCGCCTCCGAAAAGACCACCTCGCCGACGTGAGATGTCCCATGTTGTTCATCGTTGGGACCCGCGACCCGTTGTCGACCATGGCGCTGTTCGATCAATGGATCCGACCGCTCCCTCAGGCAGCGGTCGTTGAGATCGAAGACGGAGATCATTCGTTTCGGGTGAGAAAGTCGAGCGGGCGGACCAATGAAGAGGCTCAGGCCGAGATAGCGGCTGCCGCTGTCGATTGGTTGGCGTCGCTCGAGCGCTAGGCCAATCTCAGCCCTGTTCGAGGGCCAGAACTTTGTTGAGTCGGCGGATGAAGCGTTCTTCGCGTTGGAATTGTGCAGTCAGGAACGAATCGACGACTTCGTTGGCGACTTCGACCCCGACGACTCGGCTTCCGAGGCAGAGGACGTTGGCGTCGTCATGTTCGACTGCTTGGTGGGCCGTGTAGACGTCGGTTCCTTGCAGCGCTCGGACCCCCTTGATCTTGTTGGCGGCGATAGCGGCACCGGCGCCAGAGCCGCACACGACGATCCCACGTTCTGCGCGTCCGTCGGCCACTGCGTTTCCGACTGCGGCTGCGAAGTCGGGGTAGTCGACCGACTCTCGTGAGTGGGTGCCGAAGTCGGTAACGGCGTGGCCGACGTCGGCCAGCCGCCTGGCGAGATGATCTTTGAGCTCATAACCGGCGTGGTCGGCTCCGATGGCAATTCGCACGTGTCGTCCTCTCTGAACGCTCTTCACGTTAGCCGCAGGCCAGGTTGTTCCTGATGATGGGTGCCCGTCGTACACTGCGGACGTGGAACAGATCGTGGTGACCGGCGGAACCCCCTTGACCGGTTCGGTGGCGGTGCTCGGCGCCAAGAACGCAGTGCTCAAGGAAATGCCGGTGATGTTGCTCGCCTCTGGCGCCCATCGGCTCGAAAACGTGCCCAACATCCTGGATGTCCGGCTCATGTGCGACGTGCTCCGTCACATCGGAGCGGACTGCTCTATCGAAGGAAATGTTCTCGATGTGACCGTCCCCGACACGCTGCGCCCCGAGGCGCCTCTGGAGCTGGTCCGGCAGATGCGGGCATCGATCATCGTGCTCGGTCCCCTCTTGGCCCGATGCGGCACGGCTCGGGTGGCATTCCCGGGCGGCGATGATCTGGGGGCGCGACCGATCGACATGCATTTGGACGCCCTGCGCAAGATGGGTGCCGAATTCGAGCTGCAACACGGCGTCCTCACCGGGACCGTCGACGGGCGGTTGCGTGGCACGACGATCGATCTCGATTTTCCCAGTGTCGGAGCCACTGAGAATGTGCTGATGGCCGCCGTGCTCGCAGATGGAACGACTGTGGTGAACAATGCCGCTCGCGAGCCCGAGATCCAAGATATCTGCCTCCAGCTGGTCGAGATGGGAGCAGTGATCGAGGGAGCGGGAACCGCCTCGATCGTGATAACCGGGGTTGATGCTCTCACTCCGTCGAACCATCGGGTGGTTCCTGACCGACTCGAGGCAGGCACATACGCTGTCGCCAGTGCGATTTCGGGCGGGGATGTCGTCGTGGAGGATTGCCAGCCCGAGCACCTCCGGATGGAGCTGCGCAAGCTCGAAGAGGCAGGTTGCGAGATAGAGCGGTTGGAGACGTCGTTCCGCATCGCCGGGCCGAAACGACCGCGAGCTGTCGATTTCGCCACGCTTCCGTTTCCTGGGTTCCACACTGATATGCAGCCCCAGATGGTTGCCCTTCTCGCCATCGCCGAGGGCACGTCGATCGTGACCGAGAACCTGTACGACGCTCGATTCCGCTACATCGGGGAGCTGGCCCGCATGGGGGCCGATATCACCACCGAGTGGCAGCATGCCGTGATTCGGGGCGTACCGCGGTTGTCAGGGTGCCCGGTTCTCGCCTTCGACATCCGCGCCGGAGCTGCCCTCGTGTTGGCCGGCCTGGCCGCCGACGGATACACGACCATTGGCGACGTTCATCACATCGATCGGGGTTACGACGGATTCGTCCCAAAGCTGGCAGCTCTGGGCGCCGACGTTGCCCGCCTAACCGTCGAGGATCGGTGAGATGGCAGGCTCCCGCCGGGTACTCGGTTTCTGAGTAGGGTCATCGCCCGGATACACTGCCGGGGAACAACAGCATTCGATCACTGGTTGAACTACCCGAAATGACGAACGAGCTCACATTGCGACAAGGCCCGACCGAGGACGTCGATCTGGACGTGCTCGAGTCCACTTTGGAGTACATCCGACCTGCCCTTCAAGCTGACGGCGGCGACCTGGTGCTACTCGGCGTGGACGAAGGAGTCGTCAACCTCCAGATGGTAGGTGCCTGCGGAGGCTGCCCGATGTCGATGATGACGCTCAAAGCGGGCATCGAACGCATCTTGCAGGATCGCGTGCCAGGCGTCGTAGGCGTCGAAGCCACCGCCTGATCCCAGACGGCGACTGTCGGTCGTTAGGCTCCCCGGCCATGAGTTCCCTCCTCGACCGCGCCATGTCAGGTGATCGTCGGGCACTGGCCCGACTCATCTCTGCGGTAGAGGCCGGTGCCGCTCCCGGCCATGACGCGATCGCCGCCTCGTATCCGCAGACAGGGCGCGCTCACGTCATCGGCATCACCGGTGCTCCGGGCGCCGGAAAGTCGACTATCACCAACGCTCTCGTCCGGCGTATTCGCAATGCAGGCCAAGAGGTGGCGGTCGTCGCCGTGGACCCGTCGAGCCCATTCACCGGCGGAGCCATTCTCGGCGATCGCATCCGTATGCAGGATCACATCAGCGACGCCGGCGTCTACATCCGGTCGATGGGGAGCCGAGGTCACCTCGGCGGTGTCGCCGAAACCACGCCTCAGGTGGTTGCGCTGCTCGACGGCATCGGCTTTCCGGTGATCATCATCGAGACGGTGGGTGTTGGCCAGGCCGAGGTGGAAATCGTCGATGCCGCCGATACGACGATCGTCGTTCTGACGCCGGGTTGGGGAGACAGTGTCCAGGCCAACAAGGCCGGGTTGCTCGAGATCAGCGACGTTTTCGCCGTCAACAAGGCCGATCGGCCGGGCCTCGAAGGAACCGTCAACGACCTGAAACAGATGTTGATGCTTGGCGCCGAAACGCCGTGGACTCCGCCGATCGTGCCTACGGTCGCCGTCGACGACGAGGGGATTGCCGAGTTGGCGACCGCCATTGCGGGCCATTGGTCGTTCCTCGAATCCACCGGGCGGCTCGAGCAGGTGCGGGCTCACCGCATCGAGGGATCGTTTCGGAGCTCGGTGGCCCGCGCCTACGAACGCCGGGTAGTGGAAACCGACCTCTACCGCGCCGCCGTGGATCGGGTCCGGCGCCGAGAGACCGATCCATGGAGCGCCGCCCGCGCCTTCGTCGCCGGGTAGGGTCGGCCGCATCACCGGAACGAATACCGAGGAGCGGAGTCGCATGTCGTTGGTCGAATTCAGTCGCGATGGAGCGGTGGGTCTCATTCAGCTGAATCGCCCGCCGGTGAATGCGCTCTCAGAAGCCCTGGCCGTCGATCTCGGCGAGGCGATCGGCGCCGCCGAGGATCCTGGTGTTCGAGCGGTGGTCATCTATGGCGAGCCGCACTTTGCAGCCGGAGCCGACATCAAGGGCTTCCAGGTTGCGTACGACTCGGGTGTGCAAGACGAGTTGGCATCTTCACTGGCGACCGTGTTCCGACGACTGGAAAGGCTCGAGAAGCCGACCATCGCAGCCATTCGCGGCTTTGCTCTTGGCGGCGGCCTCGAGTTGGCGATGACCGCCGATTTTCGATATCTGTCGGAGGACGCCAAGGTCGGCCAGCCCGAAATTCTGCTGGGCATCATTCCTGGGGCGGGAGGCACACAGCGCCTTCCCAGGCTGGTCGGATTCCAGGTCGCCAAGGAGATGAACTTCTCCGGACGCCAGGTCGACGCGGCTGAAGCCTTGCGGATCGGGCTCGCCGACAAGGTGGTTCCTGTCGACCAGGTGCTGTCGGAGGCCATGGGCGACGCAGCCGAATGGGCCACCAAGGCCACCCGGGGTCTCAGCGCTGTGAAGAGGGCGATGGGAGAGGGTTGGGGCCGCCCGATCGACGACGCCATGGCCGTCGAGGCGGACGCGTTTCAAGAGGTGTTCTTCACCGATGACGCCAAAGAGGGAGTGGCGGCGTTCATCGAGAAGCGTTCGGCCGACTTCGAAGGGCGCTAGCCCTCCCTTTCGACCCTGGCCTTGAGCCGTTCGAGGTTTCCTCGCCACACTGCCTGCAGGACCCGCCCACTGATGGGCCTGCCCAGGTTTCCGCCGAAGTACCAAGGTAGGTCGAGCTGCTCTTCCCATGTGAATCGGGTCTGGTTTGGGCCCAGTTCTTCGAGCAGAAAACGCCCCGTCCCGGTGACGACACCGCGGTGAACGACTCCGATTTCGGTCCCGTCTACCCACGACGTGATCTCGATGACGTCGGTCGTCGCCAAAGGGCCGATCTTGGTGAGCACGTTCATCGTCGTGCCAACGCCGGTCCGCTGCTCGCCCTCGAAATCGATACGGTCGGCATCGCGCATCCATTCGACATGTGAGGCGAGGTCAGCAGCCTCGTCCCACACCCGATCGAGGGGTGCGTCGATATCGACGGAAATTCTGATTGCCATGTACCCATGCTACGGAGCCACGGGCCTGTTCGTATGTAGCGGCCCGGTCCGTGGCACAATTTGGGGGTGCTCTACCTCGATCATGCGGCAACCACACCGATGCGTCCCGGCGTCTGGGACGCCATGGCACCATTCGCCGGGGATGTATTCGGGAACGCCTCCGGCATCCACGGAGTGTCGCGACGCGCCAAAAACGCCCTCGAAGAAGCACGCGAGCAGGCGGCCGGCCTCTTGCATGCTCGGCCGCAAGAGATCGTTTTCACCGCGGGAGGCACCGAGGCAGACAATCTCGCCGTGAAAGGAGTGGGCCTTCGCCATCGAGACCGGCAGGTCGTGGCGTCGGGCATCGAGCATGAGGCGGTTGTCGAATCGGTGGCATTCCTCGACTCGCTGGGCGTTCCCACCGCAGTCCTGCCCGTCACCAGCGACGGCGTCGTCGACCTGGACGCACTGCCCCAGATCGTGGCCGGAGCGAGTCTGATGTCGCTGATGCTGGCCAACAACGAGACGGGGGTGGTTCAGCCGGTGGCAGCCGCCGCCGTTGCGGCTCGTGCGGCGCATCCCGACATCGTCGTGCACACGGATGCTGTGCAGGCGTTTTCGTCTCATGCGCTGGATGTCTCGAGCCTGGGCGTCGACCTCTTGTCTCTGGCTGGGCACAAATTCGGTGGCCCCAAGGGCGTCGGAATCCTCTATGTGAGGTCAGGAGTCGAACTCGAGCCAGTGCTGCACGGCGGCGGGCAGGAGTTGGGAAGGCGCTCTGGCACACACAATGTGATGGGCGCCGTCGGTATGGTCGCCGCCATGCAGTTGGCGTCAGACGACCGGGCTCGTTTCGTCGAGCGCACCGCTCGGGAGCGATCTGCACTCGAAGCGGAGCTGCTCGAAGTCGGTGCGCTCATCACCGGAAAGGACGTCGATCGGCTGCCGCAGCATTCCCACTTCCGGCTGCCAGGCCATCTCAGCGAGACGCTCCTCATTCGCCTCGATTCGATCGGCGTGGCCGCGTCGGCGGGCAGCGCCTGTCAGTCAGGAGCGGTCACTCCGTCCCACGTCACGACGGCCATGGGATGGGACACATTCGCAGCTGGGGAATCACTCCGTTTCACGTTCGGATGGGACAGTCAACCGGGCGATGGCCTCACAGCTGCGGCCGCAGTGATCGAAGCGGCACGCTCATGAAAGTTCTCGTCGCGATGTCGGGTGGTGTCGACTCGTCGGTCGCCGCTGCGATGATGGTCGAAGAGGGTCACGAGGTCATCGGGGTAACGCTCAAGCTCTGGGAGGGCCCGGACGGATCGGCACCGACCGCCGGATGTTGCACCGTCTCCGATTCAGAAGACGCACGTCGCGTTGCCGCCCAACTCGACATCCCCTATTACGTCCTCAATTACACGAGTGCCTTCCGGAGCGCAGTGGTCGACCGGTTCATCGACGATTACGCGCATGGGTGGACGCCCAACCCGTGTGTCGAATGCAACCGGACCGTGAAGTTCGACCGTTTGCTGGCGCAGGCCGCCGAGTTCGGTTGTGAGCTCCTCGTCACGGGCCACTATGCCCGTGTCGTCTCCTCCGCGGGGCGGTACCAACTCCTGCGAGGCGTCGACGCCTCCAAGGATCAGTCGTACGTTTTGTACATGCTCGGTCAGCAAGAGATGGCTCGCGTCCGGTTTCCGGTGGGCAGCCAGACGAAAGACGAGACCCGTGCCATCGCCGAATCATTGGCCTTGCGCACTGCCGGTAAGCCCGACTCACAGGACATCTGTTTTGTCGGTGACCGCGATTACCGAGAGTTTCTCGCCGAGCACGCTCCCGAAACGACGTCTCGAGGGTCGATCGTGGCCATGGATGGCACCGAGCTGGCCGGCCATGACGGGGTAGCCGGATTCACCATCGGCCAGCGGCGCAAACTCGGCGTTGCCCTGGGTGAGCCGGCGTATGTCGTGGGCGTCGATCCGTCCACGGCGACCGTGACGATCGGGCGAAAGTCCGACCTCGCCGTCTCGGATTGCTGGATCGACGACGTCACCTGGACCCAAGGCGCCATCTCCGAAGGCGGGAGCGCTTCATTTCAATATCGGGCCCACGGAGACGCCGCCGCCGCGACGTACGAGAGCATCGACGGTCTCGTCCACGTGGTTTTCGACGCTCCGCAGATGGCGATTGCGCCCGGCCAGTCAGGTGTGCTCTACAACGGCGACGAGGTCCTCGGCGGGGGTATCGTGCAGCGGGCAGCGCCGGCTCATTCTGTCGGGCGTCGTCACTAATCTGGCGGCCATGACCGCCGCAGGTGACATCGAATCGCTGCGCGAGCTGATTCGCCACCACGCCCACCGGTATTATGTGCTCGACGAGCCTGAGATCTCCGACGCCGAATACGATCGGCTGTTTCGACAATTGCAGGACCTGGAGTCCGAGCATCCCGAGTTGATCAGCGACGATTCACCGACGCAGCGCATCGGGTCGGATCTGTCTTCGCTGTTTCGCCCGGTACAGCACCTCGAGCCGATGTTCTCGCTCGACAATGCCGAGAGTGGCGATGATCTCGACGCGTGGGAGGGTCGCCTCGAGAGGCTTCTGGGCACGGCGCCGGCGGGTTATGTGTGCGAGCTCAAGATCGACGGCCTGGCCGTGACATTGGTCTACGAGGACGGTGTCTTCGTCCGCGGGGCGACGCGCGGTGATGGAACCACGGGTGAGGACATAACCGCCAATCTGCGGACGATCGAGGCTGTCCCGCTCCGCCTCATGAACGGTGCTCCCCGGGTGCTCGAGGTTCGCGGTGAGGTCTATATGCCGGCGGGCGCCTTCGAGGCTCTCAATCGGAGGCAACTCGAGAGCGGAGATCGGCTGTTCACCAACCCCAGAAATGCCGCCGCCGGCTCCGTGCGCCAGAAGGATCCGAAAGCGACCGCGGAGCGTCGCCTCTCCATCTGGGTGTACCAGATGGGATTCGTGGAGGGGGGACCATCGCTGGAATCGCATGCCGAGACCATGAACTATCTGCGCGGGCTCGGGCTGCGGGTCAATCCGGCGTCGGCAGCCGTGCCTGACCTGGAGGCCGTCAAGGCGTACATCGTGCGGGCCGAAGAGTCCCGCCACGAGTCCGACTATCAGACCGATGGCGTGGTGATCAAGGTCGACTCGCTCGCCGACCAGCGTGCACTCGGTTTCACAGCCCGCGCCCCGCGTTGGGCAATTGCATACAAGTTTCCGCCTGAGGAGCAGACGACGGTTCTCAACGACATCATGATCAATGTGGGACGTACCGGTGCCGCGACACCGTTTGCTGTCCTCGAGCCGGTTTTCGTCGGTGGCGCCAACGTCGGCATGGCAACGCTGCACAACGAGGAGCAAGTGCACCAGAAGGATGTACGGATCGGGGACACCGTCGTTGTCCGCCGTGCCGGCGATGTCATTCCCGAAGTTGTCGGTCCGGTTGTCTCGTTGCGGACAGGCAAGGAAGAGAAGTGGTCGATGCCGTCCGAGTGCCCCTTCTGTGGAAATGCGATCGTCCGGCCCGAAGGCGACAAGGTGGCACGCTGCACCGGCGGCCTCGCCTGTCCGAGCAGGCTGCGCGAGTGGTTGGCCTACTTCGCGGGACGGTCGGCGATGGATATCGAGGGTCTCGGCTACAAGACCATCCAACTGCTATTGGACGAGAAGCTCGTCACCGACCCATCGGACATCTTCTTTCTCTCACCCGACCAGCTCTCCGGATTCGAAGGGTGGGGTGACGTATCGATCGGGAACCTCATGGATGGCATCGAAGCCGCCCGCGATCGGCCCCTGAGACGCTTCATCATCGGCCTGGGCATACGCCATGTTGGCCCGGCGGCGGCCAAGGAGCTGGCTCGCAGGTACCGATCGATCGATTCCCTGCTTTCCGCCGACGTGGATGAGCTCACCGCCATCGACGGCGTCGGGCCGAAAATCGCCGCGGCATGGGCAGGCTGGGCTTCCGATCCCGAGAATCGAGATCTCATCGAACGGTTCCGAGCCGGTGGAGTCCGGCTCGACGACCCAGAGCCGGTCGGGGTATCCGAAGACCAGCTGGACGGCCTGACCTTTGTCATCACCGGGACACTGGACGGTCTGAGCCGTGACGAAGTGAAGGCGATGCTCGAGGATCGCGGCGCCAAAGTCACGGGATCTGTGTCTGGCAAGACAACCGCAGTCGTGGCGGGAGAAAGCCCCGGTGGCTCCAAGATCACCAAAGCAGAGGCGCTCGGTGTGAGAGTACTGAACCAGGCGGATCTCGATCGCTTGCTGTCGGTGGGCCCAGGGTTCCTCTAGCCCGTCACTCGGAACGTCCACTGGTATTCGCCCGGGTCGGGCAGCCCGACGGTGGTGTCCCAGCGGACGAGCACTCGTTGATTGCCGGCCGGCCAGGTCTCGAAGATGCGGTTGGGGCCAGGGCGCCAAGAGTGAAGGCCGGTCGCTTCGATGATCGAGATCTCAGAAGCTGGAATCTGCACCCAGTTGGCGTCGCTCGATCCGCTCCCGCGGAAGTCAACCCATAGGTCAACCGAGTATTCGGGCGGAACATCGACTTCGAGAACATCGGTGCCCGATATTTGGCTGCTCGGGTTCGGGTAGATGCCTTCGAGAACGTCGGGGCGATCGTCGCTGTCGGTCGCCGGGCTTCCGAACACCAGCCCGAGAAGCACGACAGCGATGAGTGCCGCGCCGAGGCCGAAGTAGATGAGTCGATACGCCCGTGACCGCATGAGTCGGCAAGTGTATCGGCGGACCCAACCTGTCGGGCATCGGCTCTCTCCGGCCTACACTCACCGGCCATGCATATCAACCCGGTCCTGGCTGACCTCGGATCGTCCCCGATGGCGGATATTCACGACCGTGCACGGGCTATGCGCACCCAAGGCGTGGCGCTGATCGACTTCTCGATCGGAGATCCACGAGAGCCCACGCCCGAGTTCATCCCGGCCGCGTTGCGCGATGCCGTCCCGGAGATCTCCCAGTATCCAACGACGGCCGGCATGGCCGAGACACGCCAGGCAGTGGCCGGATACGTGCTGCGGCGGTTTGGCCGCACCGTCGACCCGAGCACGCAGGTCATTCCGACCGCCGGTGCCAAAGAGGCCATCTTCTCGACGCCCTTGGCCTTTCTCGATCGGGCGGGCCGGAGGACGGTGGTCTACGCCAGTCCCGGCTACGCAACCTACGAGCGCGGTACCAAGCTGGCCGGTGGTGTGCCGTTCGAAGTGCGCCTCTCCGGCGATTTCCGCTTCCGCGCTTCGACCATCCCGCCAGAGATATGGGACGAAGCCGTGCTGGTGTGGATCAACTCCCCCCATAACCCGTCGGGTGCCGTCTCCACGCGGGAGGAGCTCCAAGAGTTCTATGACACTGCTCGGGCGTCGGACACGCTCCTGTGTGCTGACGAGTGCTACGCCGACGTGTACGTCGACGATCCGCCCGCCTCGGTGCTCGATGTGGCTGACAGCGAGTTGACGGGCGTGCTGTCGTTTCTCAGCCTCAGCAAGCGGTCGGGAATGACCGGGTATCGGGCGGCAGCCATCGTGGGTGACTCCGCCGCCGTGGGCGTGCTCAAGAACCTTCGGTCGGCCACTGGCACAGCCTCGCCGGAGTTTGTCCAGGCGGCCGCCATCGCCGGCTGGAGCGACGATGCCCATGTTTCGCCACGGCGTGAGGTATTCGCCGCCAAACGAGCCATCCTCCGGGATGTCTTCGCCAGCCATGGTTACCCGACCGTCGCTTCCGACGCCGGTTTGTACCTGTGGGTCGAGGTCGACGACGACGAGGCGATGGCCAGGGATCTTCTCGAACACCACATCGTCGTTTCGCCGGGGAGGGTCTTCGGGCATGGCGGCGAGGGTCACATCAGGTTGGCGTTGGTGCCGACGCTGGAAGAATGCCGAGAAGCTGTGGAGGTCTTGAACGCATGTCTGACGAATCGCTGATCCAGGCGGCGTACGCCGATCACGACCTGATCGGGGACGCCCGCCAAGCCGTCGAACGGACAATCGCGATGCTCGATCGAGGAGAGCTTCGGGTGGCCGAGAAGATAGGTGGAGAATGGATCGTCAACGAGTGGGTGAAGCAAGCGATCCTGCTGTATTTCCGGATGACGACGCTCGTCACGATGCAAGCGGGCCCGTTCGAGTACCACGACAAGATCCCCACCAAGAAGGATCTGGCCGGACAAGGTGTCCGGGTGGTTCCGCCCGGCACGGTTCGCTACGGCGCGTATTGCGAGCCAGGCGTCGTGGTGATGCCCGGCTACGTCAATATCGGGGCGCACGTGGGCGCCGGCACGATGGTTGACACGTGGGCGACGGTCGGTTCCTGTGCCCAAATCGGTAAGAGCGTTCATCTTTCGGGAGGCGTCGGCATCGGGGGAGTTCTCGAACCGCCCAACGCCACACCCGTGATCATCGAAGACGGAGCATTCATCGGCAGCCGGTCCATCGTCACCGAGGGCGCCCACATAGGGGCAGGAGCCATCTTGGGCGCCAACACCACGCTCACCGCTTCGATACCGATCTACGACGTGACAACGCCGGCCCGGGCCGAGTATCGGGGACACGTCCCCGATCGAGCGGTCGTTGTCCAGGGCACCCGGCCAAGGGAGTTCCCGGGTGGGACCGCATATCTCCAATGCGCATACATCATCGGGTACCGGTCCGAGGAGACCGACGAAAAGGTGAGTCTCAACGATGCGCTCCGCACCTTTGGTGTCTCCGTGTGATGGCTGATTCGCTCACCGACACGTTGCAATGGCTGGTCGACATCCCGTCCGTCATCGGCGAAGAGGCCGCGATATGCACCGAGCTCGATCGGCGGATCGAGGCGGCGGGCATCGAGACAGTTCGGTACGGTAACGGCCTCGTGGCCGGCGCACGCACAGGCAAGCCGCTGCTGCTTCTCGTTGGTCACATCGACACGGTCCCGGACCAAGGCCAGGGACCGGCGCGAATCGAGGGTGATCGATTGCATGGGCTCGGGTCGACGGACATGAAATCCGGAGTGGCGGTGATGCTCCACCTACTCGAATCGGATGATGTCCGCGGTGGGCCATACGATGTCGTCGGCGTCTTCTACGACCAGGAGGAAGGGCCGGTCGCGAACAATCAGCTCGCCCCGATCCTCGATGACCAGCCCTGGCTGTGCGACGCTGAGTTTGCCATCGTGCTGGAGCCAACAGACATGCGCATCGAGCTCGGGTGCAACGGGGCGATGAATGTGGTGTGCCGTTTCTTTGGCAAATCGGCCCATGGCGCCCGTCCCTGGCTCGGAGTGAACGCAATCACCAGAGCGGTTCCCCTCTTGGGGGTCTTTGCGGATCACGAGCCCATCCCCTTCGAGCAGGCGGGTCATGTCTTCTACGAAACCATGACGGTCTCCATGGCGTCTGGCGGAATCTCACGCAACGTTGTGCCCGGACAGTTCGAGTTCAACGTGAACTACCGGTTTCCCCCGACGATGACCATCAGCGAAGCCGAATCCCGATTCCGAGAGTTTGCCCAACTCGCCGACGAGCTGGAGTTCGTGGACAGGGCCCCGGCTGCGCCGATCCCCGAAGACAACCCTCACCTCGATCGGTTGGCGAAGCTGTCGGGTGCGGAACTCGCTCCGAAGCAAGCATGGACCGATGTTGCCCGCCTCGAGCAATATGGGATACCAGCAGTCAATTACGGGCCGGGAGAAGTGGCGCTTGCCCATCAGGCAGAGGAGAGCGTCCCCCTCGCCAATCTCGGAATCGTCTTCGAACACCTGAAAGCGTTCTTCGCCGGCTGAGCTCGTATTGCCGATCAGTCGCCGGCGACCGCCGCCAGCCAATCGCCGTTTTGGGTAATGAGAACCCGCATGCCGACATATCCGTTTGAGCGGAAGAAATCGACTTCCTCTTCGTTGTAGATCGGGACAATGGCTTCCCAGTCGGCCTCCGTCGGGTTGTCCTGAAATGCGCCCGGCCAGGTGTATACCGTGTTGCCTTCATCGTCGATCGATGTGGTGTACGGCGTGTCGAGAACCGCAACGATCTGAGCAAGGACGTCTTCGCGATTCTGTTCTGCCTGCACCCAGGTGCGGAGCGGCGACGTACTGCCTCCGAGGTCGTGCACGAAACCGGGCGCGGTCAACTCCTCGAGGGCGTCGTAGTCGCACTGCGTTGCTGCTTCGACAATCTCTGTCCTGATGAACGCCACCGGGGCGGGCAGGCCCTCCTGAGCCATCGGTCGGACCGCCAGACCCTCGGCTGAACATCGCTCACCAGGCTCGCGAATCCCGCCGAGAAACGCTGTCTCGGGAACGCTGACGGGGCCAAAGAGGAGGGTTGCCCCTCGGAGCCCCGGTCCGGGATCGACCGTCACCGCGCTTGCGTCCACACCTATCAGCTGGAGCTTGCCGTCGACGCCAATGGCAACGGTGTCGCCGTCAAAGTCATAGACGGCCGATATCGAGCCGTCGGTTGGCGTCAGGTCGGCGTTGTTGGAATGTTCATCGACTTCGAAGTACGAGACGCCACCGTCTTGGGCGAGAGCCAACGATCGTGAGCCATCCGCGGCGAGATGAGCATCGGTGACCCCGGCCGCACAGTCCCATGTGCCCAATTCGTCCCCAGAAACATCGAAGAGCGAGGCGGTTGTGCACCCCGTCGAACGCTCGACCACCGCGACGAGATCGCCCGAGAAGGTTCCGTCGGTGAGGTTCTCCCCTGACGCAACCTCAGACGGGCTTCCCCCGGCGAGCGGAAGTGCTTGGAGTCGTCCGACTCCATCTCCGGTTTCGAGATAGAGGATTTGTGGAAGACCCTGGAAAAGGCCGACGTCGACGAGACGAATACGGCGATTCTCCGGTGCTGACGTGATCACCGTGGGGCTCGACGCGCCCGCCCGCAGGTGGAGCACGGCATCGCTTGGGAACGGCGAAACGGCCCGGGTGTACTGGTACACGATGCCTCCGTTGCCGTCGCCAAACGCCACTCTGATCGGTATCTCAAAATCGGCTAGGAGGTCGACGGTGGTGCCGTCGGCGTTTCGGACCAAGAGCCGATCGCGGAACATCAAGAGCAGCGCCGGACCCAAGCTCGTCTGCTCCGGAGTCGTCGTGGTCACGGGAGCGTTGAGGCCCGTTGTTGTGGTCGAGGCTGGCGGCGGGGCCGCAGTGGTAGTCGTGACGGTGTCGTCCCTGGCAGCCGGCGTGCACGCCACGAGGAGCAACAAGGCCACGACCGACGCCCTGTGAAACTTCATGAGGGCATGGTACGGGCTACGCGCCGATAGCGTCCTCGTATGCCTCGACGTACCTGCGCGCTGCTCGCTTCCACGAGAAGTCCGACGTCATGCCGCGGCGCATGAGATACGACCACATGGCGGGATCGCGCTCAAACGTGCGCTGGGCACGCCGGATCGTCTTGGTGAGCTCGATGGGCTCGAAGAGCCTGAACCCAAAACCTGTCGCCTCGGTCGGTCGCTCGTCGATGTCCACGACGGTATCGGCCAGGCCGCCGGTGAGATGGACGATCGGAACTGCTCCATACCGCATCGCATACATTTGTCCGATCCCACACGGCTCGAACCGGGACGGCATCAGGTAGGCATCCGCGCCGGCCGAGACCATGCGGCTCAGCTCCTCTGAGTATTCGGCATGCCACACCGCGTTGGGATGCCGGTCCGCCCATCCATCGACCAGCTCGTCGAGCTCGCCGTTGCCGACGAGCACGAACCGAACTCCCGACTCGACAAGCGCGTCGAGTGATCCGTCGAGCAGCCCGAGGCCTTTTTGTTCGGACATACGTCCGACATTGCCCAGCAGGAACCCGCCGTCGAGGCCGCTGCGCTCGAGGAGCACTTCCCGAGCTGCCGACCTGCCCTTGAGATCTTTTTCGGAGAACGGCTCAGGGAGTCCGGGGTCGGTTGCCGGATCCCACGCCGTGGCGTTGATTCCGTTCGTGATGCCGCGTATGGGCGTTTGCAGAGATGAGATCACCCGGTCGAGGCCGCTGGAGATGGAGGCGTCGTGGCCGAGTTGCTTTGCAAACGTGGGGCTCACAGTTGTCACCACGTCGGCTCCGGCGATTCCCGCCTTGAGGTAGTTGGCCTGGCCCCACCACTCCAAAGGACCCTCCGCCTGCACGGCCGCAGGTGGCGCATGCACGAGAGCTGCGGCAGCGTCGAGGGGCCCGATGATCCCGTATGCGGCGTTGTGGATGGTGAACACGGTTGGGATGGGCGCAGTGAGCGCGGCCGGCCCGGTGTGCGCATCGTGAATGTGGAGCACGTCGAATTCGGCGGATAGGCGGGCGACCGCCGAGCTGAATGCTCCGAAGCGAACCCATTGATCGGCGTAGGCGGTGCCGTGCTCATCCCCATAGATGCCGGCTCGGTCGAAGAGCTCGGGCTCGTCGAACGCCATGACCTCGACATCGCCTGAGCGCCATGCGCGGAACGCCACGCCATCGTGCCCGTTGCGAGCGACTCCTTCGTCCCGAAGATGCCGGTACGCGGGCATGACCACGGTGACCTCATGGCCCAGCGAAGCCACCCCCTCGGCGATGCCGGCAATCACCTCGCCCAGACCACCGGTTCGAGCAAACGGCGACATTTCGGAGCCCGCCATGAGAATGCGCATCAGTTGATCACCTCGATGTTGAAGGAGTAGCTGCCCGAGCCTTCAGTCGGATAGGAGAGCCACAAGAGTACGCCCTGGTGGGTTGTCGTCGAGACGCCACTCTGGTCGGTGTGCACCGTCCTGAGCGGGCTCAGCTCGAGGCGTCCCGGAACGGGAAGCGAGATCAGGACCTGACGCTGCCCATCGCCGGCGGTGAGGCGGAAGCGGTGCCCATCGACGGTGCCGGATTCCGACACGGCAACGTTGACCCCACCATCGATTCGCATGACTGCCTCCGAATCGATGGCGAGGGGGAAGAGGGGCCCAAATCGGCCGACGGGCGCATCGCTGAGTTGATAGGTGAGGTCGATCCTGCGGCCCGACGCCTTCAGTGTCTTGAGAACCTGTTCGGAAGTGAATTCGACGGTTACCTCCCCGCGCCCTGCGACCGGCTCGGCCATGTCGTATGCGGGGGACCGACCGGTCTCCCACCGGTCCTCGAAGGCGAGCACGTGGTAATCCGGCCATCCGACATCCGTTACGGGCCAGACCGATGGTTTGTCATCGAAGTAGTAGAGGCCGGCTCGATCGGTGGCTGCCACCCATGATTGGTTGGGCAGTTCCACATAGAGATCGAGCCGCCCGTCAGCCCGCCAATCGATCACGTCAACCTCAGCCCACCCGGATCGGCGGGGGTCGTGAGCGACCCGGGCGGCGATCAGCTCTTCCGATATGGCGTTGCGCAGATATGGGATCCGAGATCCGCCGAAAGCGCCATGCCAGTAGGCGTCGTTGCATTGGGCGCGCAGAAGGTGTCGTCTGGCGTCCTCGTTGGAACGGCGTAGGAGTCGCGACATGTGCTCCATTCGCCGAAACAGGATGGCTGACTCATGTCGTTGGTACGCCAGCCGCTGCCAGTGACCACCCGACCAATCCATCATCTCGGAATAGGAACATGGGCCCAGGGCCAGATGGCCTCCGGACCGGACAGCGGTATAGGCATCGGCGAGCGTCGTCAGTTCCAGGTGATCGTGGCGATCGATCTCTGTGAAGAACTGCCTCAGCCATCGGGGGGAGTAGGTGTTGCTCCAATGTCCGAGCTTCTCCCCGTCGTCGGCGAAGACCACGACTCCGGCAGGATCTTGTGCGGCATATCGCTCCAGGAGAGCGATCACATCTTCTACGGGCCAATCGGGAATGGCGTGCCGGAGCTCTTGGCTGATGAAGAAAGCAGTGACGGTGCGACCGTGGTATTCGAGCGTGTACGGTCGGGTGGCAGGCAGGTCCGGCGGAAGGTTTTCGCCATCGAGGATCGTGTAGGCGATGTCGTGGCGGTGGAGGGTGCCGGCGAGACTCGGCTCCCACCAGCGCTCACCGAGCCACACGCCCCGTGGCAAGTCTCCCGTGAGCTCTTCGAGCCGGCTCTGGCCGAGCGTGAGTTGTTCGACCCGGTCGTTCTCGGGGATGGCCGCCAGTATGGGCTCGTACCAACCACCCCCGAGCATCTCCAGTTGCTCGGATTCGGCGAATCGGGCGGCTACGTCGGGCTCGTGCGCCAGCCACCACTCCCATAGCGGGCCGGAATTGTGGACAACCGCACGCGTGGCTTCGGGTGCCGCTTCGATGGCACTCAGAAACGGTAGATAGGCCTCGGTGGTGGCAGCTGCCACCACCTGGTCGAGGTTGCCGATCGGCTGATGATTGTGCAAGGCAAAGACGACCTTCACCTCGGCTCCTCTCATCTGACCCGGTCGGAGACCGGCTGCTTTGGTGATGCCCCGAACGCTAGTGGCCCCAATACCGAGTTGGGCTCCTCCGGCACCTTCATCGCGTACGACGCGTGGTCCGGCTATGGTCGCGGGATTCCGTTGTGCGGAGCTGGGATGGCTGAGAACACATCGCCGTACGGCATTCATCACGCGCACGCTCCGGCGGAAGTTGGCGCAACATCGAACGCCTCCGCGGCGCGTTTGTCGTACGCCCTGTCGGCGGCGAGTTGGTTCTCAGCGGAAACGCATGTCGACGGCGGCGACCCGGCATGACTCGGCTCATGCATCCACTGGCGGCTTCTCATCGCATCGAGGGATCATCCGGCGA
>JBFGJH010000027.1:0-38477 GCA_041577335.1 Acidimicrobiia bacterium
CCCGACTCGGGCAGCCTCGATTTCGTGTTTCGTAGCCAAGCGCATGGGCTGGTGCCCGGCGATCGAGTGGAGCTGCAGCTCACCTCGGCGACCTTCTTCGACCCCGAGTCGGGCGACCGACTGGTAAAGGCCGCTGTCGGCTAGGCGCTGGAACCACGGTGAGTTACCGAGGGTGGCGACCAGCAGCCGCGATCTGCGCCAGTCGCCGGAGCGCGCATTCACGAGAGTGGTGAAATCCACAGCTTCCACCGACGATGCTGGAGCGACCGGTTGCTGCCACTGTCTCCCGGGACGGCGCTCAGGGTTGGCGGCCGGCTGCTCGGAGCACACGAAGGGCGCGGATCGTCACCCAGGGGTTCATGCGGGTCTTCCCACCGGGCCCCCATTGGGCGAATGTGCAATTGCTGCAGATCTCGATTGCAGTGCGGGCCCGTTTCACCTCCATGGGGAATCCACCGTCCGCGGTGCGCTTGGTAAGGAGCAGGTCCAGGGCGCGATCGCAGCGCGGGTCGTCGAGGCAGCCCACGTCGGCCATGAGCTCGAGGACAAGAAGAACGTCGAAGAAACGGATCGGGAAGCCAATCTTGTCCGGTCGGGGACCCCAAGTGGGCACGATTGGGGCGCCGGCTCGGTGAAAGAGCAGGTGGTGTTCCAACAGAAGCGCGACACCGCGTTCGAGTGTTTGTGCGGCGGTTTTGTCGCCGTTCGACTGCACCCACGCCGCCAGCCCCCGCAATCCCAACACCGTCTCAACGAAGGATGACTGGCGCGCTTGCGGCCGCACGTCACAGTTCCAACCCCCATCCGGCCACTGCATTCTCCCGAGACGATCCGCAAGCGCCTGCAGCCGCTCGTCCATCAGGCCCAGCTCCAGGCTGGCCCAGAGCACGTTGCCCTCCATCGACGCGCAACGCCGCACCCGCGCGGGCTGTCCCTCGATATGCCGGGTCCAGTTCGGCTTCAGAAACGCCGGCGACAGGATCCACGCGAACACGAGCTCCTGGATCTGTTCGAGGCGTGGGTCTCCACCGGGATGACCCCGTTCGGCTAGCTGCACCAGGGCCCAGTGAGCGCCTTGCCACTTGCGGTAGGCGTGGCGTGGATCCACAAAACTGCCTTCGATCACCGCGCTGCAGTCTGGACTCGTGCGGACCTCGTCGGCCCGGGCTCGCATCTCGTCCGTGTCCGGGTCAGCCCCTTCCAACACGAGCCGCGCCTGGTAGCGCACCTCCGCATCGTCCCACGTGCGAAGCCGGTCGACGACTGTCTCCATATGCCGAGCATAGAGCGGCTTCGTGGCCCGGGATGGCGCCGGCAACCGACCGATACGCTGCTGAGGTTCAGCCGAATCGCACGTCGAGGGTGCCGATTTGGGAAACCCGCGAAACGTCTGGTGAAGCGCCAGATCTGGGAGTGCAGTGGCGATGCCTGCCCTGGCCGCCGCTATCTCTAGGCTTGTAGGCATGGCACGCCCACCCTTCAAACATCGGCCGGGGCAGGCTGCCCGGTACCGACGGGTCATGGAACCCCAAGCACTCGAGTTCCTCCGTCACGCCTTCCACCAGATGAATCGAGGGATGGTGCTGCTGTGGCGACTTGGCCTGGGACGCATGGCAGGCGTCTGGCCGAAGGGCTTCGGGAGGCTGCTGGTCATCGAGCACATCGGGCGGCGCAGCGGAACCCGCTACCTCACGCCGATCAACTACACCACCGTCGGTGGCCACCTCTACTGCGTCGCGGCATTCGGGGAACGCACGGACTGGTACCGCAACCTGCTCGCCGCCCCGAACACTGCAGTGTGGCTTCCCAATGGCCGGTGGGAGGCCAGCGTGGCGGACGTCTCGGACGATCCGCGACGACTTGATCTCATGCGAAGCGTGCTCATCGATTCCGGATTCGCGGCTCACCTGTTCGGCCTACACCCACATCACATCAACGACGACGACCTGGCTGAGGCAACCGCCACCTACCGCCTGCTGCGAATCCGGCCGCTACGACGACAGCCCGCACCGAACGGCCCGGGCGACCTCACGTGGATCTGGTTTCCGGTATTGGGCACCGCGGTCGCAGCCGGGGTGCTGCGCCGTCGCTCGAAGCCTTACCAAGCGGACCGAGCTGCTCAAGAGACCGTCGAGAGGCCGGCCCGCATGAAGGCTCACCCCAGTCAACCCATCCACGGCGGAGACGTGCTGGCCGGGCACTAGAGCTGCTGCGTCACGAGTACGGACATTTGATCCACCTTCGCTGGCTCACCGCACTGACTTCGAGCCGCAGGCGGGCACGGAAACGAAGGCGGGATCAACCTGAAGGAAGCATGGTGAGGAGCATGACGCTCGGCTCTAGCGCCCGCACCGAGTGGGGAAGGCTCGCGGGCATCCAAATCCAGCTACCTGGTGTAGCGGTTACCTCTTCGCTTCCCAGCGTCAAGTGCAGGCGACCCCGAACGACCTGCACCACAGCCGGCACCGACGCAGTGTGCTCGGTTAGCTCTTGATCGACGTCGAATGCGAACACGACAAGCCGGAGCCGTTCATCCTTGTACAGCACCCGGCTGAGGGTCCCGTTCGGCGGAATCTCCACCTCGGCGGCAATGTCAGTGAAGATTGAGGCTTTGTCGCTCATGAACTCACCCTACGGCACCGGGCCACGGGAACGTGCCAGATGACGGCTTGGTTACGGTGGGTCAAGCCAATGGCGGGTACAGAGAGGTCGGACAGGGCGCGTCGCCGTTAAGGGGCCGTGCCCTCGCGCAAGCTGGGCACAGTGTGACATCCTGGTTGACATCGGAGGCCTGTTCCGATCCGCCCGAAAGAACGTCCACACCCTCACTGGCCAGGGCCGGAGCCACCCCACGCACGCAGCAGTGAGTGCCGTTATCGTGCGGCCAGCGATTCTTCTCGGCGCGAGTGAGTTGTGACCCTCAGAAGGAGCAAACATGGCCATCGAGGACCAGATCGTCAATGTCAACGAGTATCACCTTGCCGCGAGCGCTGACGAGTTTGTGGCTGCGATCGCAGCTCTCGCACAGAGGACTGAAACCGAGGGCGAGTCAGGGGTCTTGCGTTATCAGTTCTATGTCAACAGCGAAGAGGGATCCGCTTTGGCAATCATCGTCTACCGGGATGCGGACGCATGGCTCGAACACCACCGACTCGCGTACACGTGGCCCGAGATGGCCAGGCTGCAGGCGACGGTCAAACTCGACCGACTGACATTCCTCGGCCCGCTCAACGACGAGATCGAAGCCATGGCCTCCGGCATCGACGTGCCGATCGTGCGCTGCGACACCTTGGCGGCAGGCTTCGCTCGCACCCCATGAGCGTGAACCAGCTGACCGCTTCATGAAGAGGGAAGCCGCCCGACTTTCGACTTTCGATCGTGGGCTCGATCTTGGTGATCGTGACCATGCCAATCCTCTTCGCAGACTCCAACTCGCCGAAGTGCTGCAATAACCCCTTGAAGCCGCAGCCAATCCCGGATGGTCTGCGGTGCGGCTCGATATCACGCATATTCAACGATCGACGTCGTTCGGGGCCGCGAAACAAAGCGACACCACGGTCCGTGGTCTTGATATAGAGTTCCTACTATTCGACACCACATTCCGTGGTGTCCATGAGGTGGGGAGGTACCTCATGAGAAGACTTCCGTTGGTTCTTGCCTTGGTGGCCGTATTGGCGGTGGCGGCAGCGCTGCCGGCTGGGGCAGACCCGAAGGCGGAGACGTTTGAACTGACTTGTGTAGGCGTTCCGAGTGGGACCATCACCGCCAACGGCGGCAACGGACTTTGGACACCAGGTTTCGCTTCCGCCAGTACCGGTGTGTACATCCCGTATGGGTTTGAATTCAACGCCACGTTCATACCCGATGAGGGAGAACCGGTGGTTTTGCCACAGGATGTGTTCACGAAGAAGGCACCTAAGAACACCAAGTCCCACCTGCATGGTGTTTGCACATTCGGTGGCGAGGAGGAAGTAGTAGATGACCCCGATTTCGGTACGGGTGTCTTCGAGTTCACGGCTACGGTCTGGGTGTTCTGGACCGGCAAATAGCTTCACGCCTGCGAGAGTCCGGATTGGCTCAATCAAGCTGAGTAAGAAGCTGATGGGACCCCTGCTCCGGCGGGGGTCCCATCACATGCCAGGGTTCATGACCCAATCCAGCCGCTAGCGGCGGGAGAAGCGACCTGACTCTTCTCCGCAAACTCTGGTGCCACCCTTCGGCTGGCACGCACCTTCTCAATCGACTCCGACCTCACCGAGTTCGCCACACAGATCCCTCGGACGTCTCACCGAGTTGGTCGAGGCCGACTTGCAGGTGATCGATGCTGAGCCGCCCGTGGCATACTCGACAGGTGGCCGATGCGAAGAAGTGCTTCGCTGCTCTTGTGCTGTGCCTGGCTGCTCTCGTGGCCGCTTGCGGAGGCGACGCAAACGGCGATCCCATCGAACGGCTCGAGGAGATGGGGACGCTCAGATACCTCATCGCCGCTCCGTCGAATGGTGAGTGTGAAGTGCTGGCGAGCCAGGACGACGAGACGCTCCTGCCTCTGGCCTCGGTGTTCAAGCTCTACGTCTTGGGTGCGCTCGTCGAGGCAGTCAACGCCGGCGCAATCACGTGGGATGATCCGGTCACGATCCAAGACGAGCTCGTCTCGTTGGGCGGACCCACGGCCGAGGAAGAGCCCGGGACAACACTGTCGGTTCGCGAACTGGCGACCGAGATGATCCGGGTCTCGCACAACACCGCTACCGACCACCTGATGGACCTCGTCGGTCGGGATGCCGTGGAGCAGATTCAGCTCGAAATGGGGCACTCGGAGCCAACGGCGAACGTGCCGTTGCCAACCACGCGAGAGCTCACGATCCTGAAGTACTCGGGCGATGCGGCACTTGCAGAGAGCTACATCGCGGCCGGCGCTGCTGAGCGGCGGGCCATCCTCGACGACGAGGTTGCGAGCCGTCCGTTTCCGGCGAGCGAACAGATCGGGGGAGTATTCCGATACCAGGACTCGGTGGGGTGGTTTGGAACGGCCGGCGATGCTTGTCGAGCCCTTGAGTGGTTGATGCGAGATGACGAGGCGCGGGCCATCCTCACCAACCGTCCTCTATCGCCGAACCCCGACCTTTGGCCGGTTCTGGGCTTCAAGGGGGGATCTGACGACGGTGTCGCGGCGGCTGCCTGGTGGATGCAGACCGGCGACGGGCAGGCCTACGTGGCAGTCGTCAGCCTCGTGAACGAGACCGATTTGCTCGATCTCGACAAGGTCATCGAGCTTATGACGATGCTACGCGACGAGACGGCGACCCTCGGCGCTGAGTGACCCTCAACGCGTCGCAGACCGTCGGTTCCGGGACGCTCCTTGCAGCGCCAGCGTTGCCGACGGGCCCCCACCAGAGAGGGGCAGCGCGGTGGATGCTGCCGAGTTCATGAACACCGAGTCACCCGAAGGGATTGTGTAGTGTCTAGGCTCGGCCATCCATCAGAGGACCCCCATGCGTTTCGTTGCCCTTCTCGTCGCGAGTGCTTTGGCCATTACGGCTTGCGGGGGCTCGGGAGGTAGTGCTGATCCCGAGCGATTCTGCGAGATCCTCGACGAACTCGATGCACAAGACACCGGAGGTCTCCCCGCCGCTGAGGCACTCGCGATCATTCGCGACGGAAGGGACAAGTACGAAGAGGGTGTCGAGGTGGCACCGGAAGAGATCAAGGCCGATGCTGAAACATTTGCGAATGGCGTGCTCCAGATCACAGATCTGCTCATCGCAGCCGGGGGCGACGAGTCACAGGTAGACGCTGCCGCCCTGGAATCCGTCTCCGAAGAGGTCTTCACCGAAGAGTTCGACGCTGCAGCCGGTCGGGTGACCGCGTGGCGAAACAGTAACTGTTCGTGAGCCTCGTGCCTCCCACATAGATACAAGAGCTCCGGGAGGCCGGGCTCGAAGTGAGGCAACTATGGCCAAGAACCCAGTTTCGGGCCTTGTCGACCCCCGCCGATAACCGGCTTGTTGTGGCAATGGGCGCAACCGCGCTCGTGTCGCCGAAACGAGAGGCAGGCGCTCTATGAGGTGCTGCTCTCAAGCGGTATCTCTATCGGAGCGTAATCGCACGTAGCGAGCGATCTGTTGCGTTGCCGATCGAGCAGTTCAGTCGTGAATCTCCACCATGCCGGCGTTGCCCTCGACCGTGATTCGTTGGCATCGCGCACTCGCGACGTGGCATCGGCGAGCGCGACCACCGCCGCGTACAGATCACTCACTGCCCGGAGTGATCTCGCGCACTCCGTGTCGAGCAGAACCGGCGTTCGGGCGCACTCATGAGGCTCTTCTGAGCCGTCGAGGTCTTGAACAATTTCGCCGGTCAGCACGGTGAGCCGCCGTTTCTGTCACACCCGGCTGACATGATGTGAGCAATGAGAGATTCGTTGCTTGGCGCGACGAAGAAGACAACTGAATTGGCCATCGGAAAAGGCACTGACAACGAGACCGTACGGGCTTTGGGCTTGGCGGGTCAGGGCCCAAAGAAGGGGGCGGCTGAGGGGCCAGCCTCTGGCGAGTCGGTCGGGGGCGAGTATTTGGTCCTCCGGGCGGAGATCGACCGACTCGAAGCTGTGGCGGCAGGCTTGTTGGCCCGCTGCGATTCCGAGCGGCCGTGGCAGGTCGATGGGTATTCGTCGACGACGGCGTGGCTGACTCACCGGGCCCGCATGCGAAGGGGTCGAGCTCGACGGCTGGTGATCGAAGCCCGGGCGTTGGCGGAGATGCCGTTCACGGCTGAGGCGTTATCGACCGGCGACCTGTCGGTGGATCAGACAGCTGAGTTGATCCGAGCCCGCAGCGCTCAACCCAACGAGTTCCCTGCCTACGAGCACACGCTGGTCGACTCGGCCCGCGACCTGGATTGGGTGGCTGATCTGAGAACGGTGTGTGACTATTGGCAGCAAGCCGTCGCCGAATCCCCACCCGTCGACGCTGAGTCCCAACGGGACGCCAGATACCTGCACGTCTCCCAAACGTTTGAGGGCATGGTCAAACTCGACGGCCTCTTCGACCCCGATACCGGGGCCGAGCTTCTGGAGAAGCTGGAATCGGCGGTGCCGCCCCCCGATGGCCACCGGACAGCAGGCCAGCGACGTGCCGACACCCTCGTCGATCTGGTGTTGGGCTACTCGACCGCCCCAACCACGACGGTGCTGGTTCACCTCGACGACACACAGCATGTCCCGGATTTCGACTTCGCCACCACCAACCGAGGCCGTGTTCTCCCGCAGTCTTCGATCGACCGGCTCCTCTGCGACAGCCAGATAGAACGAGTCGTCCACGCAGCCGACGGCCGCATCCTCGACCACGGCAGAACCATGCGGGTCATCTCGCCAGCGTTGAAACGAGCCTTGATCGCAAGAGACCGGCATTGCCGGTTCCCGGGATGCCGGAGACCACCTTGGTGGACCGAAGGGCATCACATCGAGCACTGGTCAGAGGGCGGGCGCACCTCCATGGACAACCTCATCCTTCTTTGCAGGCACCATCATCGCCTGATCCACGAACACGGCTTCACCCTCGAAGGCCCCGGACACGATCCAACCTTCAGAACACCCGACCGAACAATTCTCGAATGGCACCCACCCCCTCCCAACTGATCGGGCGCCCGCTCCAACCAAACAACTCCCGAGCGGGCAGGAAACACCCAACGAAGCCAGTTACCCTCAGACTTGTGACGTATCACCTCGCCCAACTCAACATCGGTCGACTCAAACACCCGCCGGAGGATCCAAGAGTGGCTGGATTCTTCGACGAGCTCGACCGGATCAACGCACTTGCCGAAGCGTCGCCCGGGTTCGTGTGGCGCCTGCAAAGTGAGTCCGGCAATGCCACCGACATCGACGTATTCGGCGACCCCCTCGAAATCGTCAACCTCTCGGTCTGGGAGAGCGTCGAGCAGCTCAAAGCCTTCACCTACCGCACCGATCACCTCCACCTCTTCCGGCAGCGCCACGATTGGTTCGAGCCAAAGACCGAAGCGCACCTCGTCATGTGGTGGATCGAGGCGGGCCATATCCCTGACCCGGATGAAGCGGTCGAACGGCTCGACCATCTCCGCGAGCACGGGCCAACCGACAAGGCGTTCACCTTCAATAGCGTCCAGCCAGAGCCGGCCGACGCACCGCAGTGAACCTGGTGGACGCGGCCAAGCAGGCACTCGCCGAAGGGGATGTGATCGGCCTGCCCACCGACACCGTCTACGGCCTCGCCGCCGATCCCAAGATCCGTGCCGGCATGAACCTCCTGTTTGAGCTGAAGGGCAGGCCCGCCGGCAAGCCCATCGGCCTGCTGGTGGCGTCGATCGAACAGGCGAGGGAGATCGTGAAGCTCGATGGTGAAGCGGCCGACCTGGCAGAGCAACACTGGCCGGGACCACTGACCCTGGTTGCGTCTCCGGTGGTGGTGCTCCCCGTGTGGGTGGGTCACGGGCGGAGCCGTTCGGTTGGTATTCGGGTGCCCGACCATCCTGCCGCTCTCGAAGTGTTGCGAACTACCGGGCCATTGGCGGTGACCAGCGCCAACCGGTCCGGCGGAGCAGAGACGTACTCCGATATCGAGGCAGAAAGGGTATTCGGTGACGAGGTCGCCGTCTGGGTTCCCGGCGAATGTCCTGGCGGGCAGGCATCCACCGTCGTCGACGTCACCGGACGGCGTCCCACGCTCCTGCGCTCGGGTCCCATCGCGCTTTGACGACGGCGGGCTGACTGATCACGTGACTACGCTGCGACGATGCGATTTCTCGGCTATGTGATCACGGCGGGAGGCGCCTACTTTGCGTTGGCAGGCCTGTTCGATTGGGATTTCTTCATGAACCGGCCGGAGAACCAACGAGTGATTGCCCAGTTTCCTTCCGGCCGTTCGACCGCCCGGTGGCTCTACGTCATCACGGGAGTCGTCACTGTGCTCATCGGCCTGCTCTTGATCGTTTTTGGATCCTGAGCACCGATCACATGTCCGTTCTCAACGAAACGGCCCGACAGCTCATCGAATCCGGCGCGCCCGCACACTTCGTCACTGTCGGCAAGGACGGCAGCCCGCAGATGTCGATGGTGTGGGTAGGCCTCGACGGAGACGAAATCGTGGTGGGCCACTTGGAGATGCATCAGAAGGTCCGCAATATTCGACGCAACGCTCGCGTATGTCTGTCGATCGCCACCGGTCGACTCAACGCCATCGGAATGGAAGAGCACCTGATCGTGTACGGCAGGGCCCGGGTCACCGAAGGCGGAGCTCCCGAGCTCCTCCAGCGTCTGGCGCACATTTACGTGGGCCCGAATGTCGTGTTTCCCCCGATCGAAGACCCACCACCTGGCTACATCACCCGTGTCACTCCCGAACGGGTCAGCGGCGTGGGGGACTGGCGCTAGCTCTCGGTATCGGTGGGTCGCCGAGCCATCGCCACGAGCGCCATCGCTGGCTGTAAAGGAAGTTTGGCCACCTGCGCGAGCAATGACGCCGGTCGCCCCAGTATCCGGGCGCTCGGGCGCCCGATGAACCCCCGTCTGTAGAAGTAGAACCATTGGCCCGCGGCCAACAGCATCATCATGCCCAGTAGGAAGAAGTAGCCGTTGCGCCATTGCAGCTCGGGCATATTGGCGAAATTCATGCCGTATAGCCCAACGATGAGTGTCAGGGGAAGAAGCAGCGCCGAGTACACGGTGAGGACTCGCATGACGTCGTTGGTCTTCTCGGCAACGGTTGATCGGTAGGTATCCAGAGATGCCGCTATCAGCACTCGGGCGGTGTCGACGCCTTCAACCAGCCGATTCACGTGGTCATAGGCCGAATCGAAGCGGCGTCGAGAGGCAACGCCAAGCAGCGTCGAGTCGCTGGTGGAGAGGTCCCGCAGGACGTCGCGTAGAGGGCTGACCGCACGTCGAAGCAGTGTCGTGTCCCGGCGCAACGATTGGATGTCGCTCAACACGGAAGCGTCGCCCGAGAGCGCCCGCTCCTCCACGGAGAACATTGCCTCGTCCAACGCATCGATGACTCGCAAAAGTCTCCTCGACTGCACGTCCGCGATGAGCGCCAGCAGCCCGTCCGGGCCCGTGTTGGAGGCCACCGCCCCATCCGTGACCTGTTCGAACATCCAGTCGACCGTGGCACTTCCCGTGTGGACCGTCACCAGATAGTCGCTCCCGAGAAAAGCATCGACCTCACCCGTTGCGAGCCGGTCTTCGTCGCTGCGGAGGCCGTGCAGGACTACGAACAGGTAGGCGCCGTAGTCGTCGAACATCGGGATATGCGAGTCGGCCATGGCATCCTCGAGGGCAAGTGGGTCGAACTCGAACGCCGCGGTGATCGTGGCCAGCTCGGCCACCGACTCGTCTGACACGTCGAGCCATAGCCATTCTCCGGGCGCCAGCGTGCCGATCGGCCATGCCGTATCGGTACCGACTCCATCGGGACGAAAGGTGGTTGCCCTGATCACGGCGATCATGATCGCACCTGCGGCCCCGCTCAATGCGGCATTCATCGGCTGACCGGAGCTTGCTCAGAGCTCCTTGGTGTACCGGGTGAAGGTGTAGTCGACCACCATCCCAAGCCCGAGATACAGGTCGAGGGCGCCGGTGCGCGAGTCGGTGCTGATGCCCATCCTGGCGTACTGTCTCAGCCGAAACATGGAGAAGAGAGCGCTGAGCAGGGCCTTGGCGAGACCTTCGCCTCTCCGGTCAGCCCGAACGGCGAGCTGCTCGACCCAGCCTTCGTCTTCGTATTCAAGACCGAGCCCGACTCCGATGATCTCATCGCGGTCGGCCGCCACGAGCAGCATGCTCTCATCGAAGTTCGGCCGGTCCGTGACCCAGGTCTGCCACTGTCCGAAGCGCAATGGCACGCGTCCGGGCCACTCGTTGAACGCGTCCTCGACGACCTGATATACGGCACGCTCCTCGGTTTGTGGGCGGTAGGGCCGAATCTCGACTCCTTCCGGCATTTGCGGCATCTCGATGAGCACCTCGTCTGGCAGAGACAGAGCCCACGACGTGTGCGTCGGCGAGTAGCCGTTGCGTGTGAGAAGTGACACGGCGTCAGCAGCGACGTTGGGAAGCGTCTGGCCGACCGTGAGCCTCCCGTTGGTCGGGCCTTGCTTCGCCGCCCGAGACTCGGTCCAGGCAAGGAGCTCCGTGCCGATGCCCCTGCGACGCCACGTGGGTGATACGGTGACATCCGCCCTTCCGCCGCACACTTCGGCCCACGCCACCAGTTGGTCGCCGTCGAAAACGAGTAAGGAGTCGGTGTCGAGGTCGAATTCCGAACGGTTCCAGCCCACTTGGATGTCGTCGGCGCAGAGGAATGCTTCGCCGATGTCGTGGACCTCGGCCGCAGCGACCAAAGCAGCCACCACGTGGAGGTCAGCCGGTGTGGCGGATCGCGTCTCGAGCCCGGTCAGAAACTGAGTAGTCACGGGCAGACACGATGCCACCGCGCCTGTTGTGTCGCAAGCCATTTTCGCGACGCACCGGTTACGATCGACCAAGACCCAACCAGGAGCATGATGCAGTTTCTCAACGGTGTCGAGCCGGCCCATGACCTCACCTACGGTGATGTGTTCATCGTGCCCACGCTGTCGGATGCCACCAGCCGCCTGGCCGTGGATCTGACGACGCCGGACGGCATCGGAACGACCTTGCCGATCGTCGTCGCCAACATGAACGCCGTTGCCGGGCGCCGGATGAGCGAAACGGTTGCGCGACGGGGAGGTATCTGTGTGATCCCTCAAGACGCTCCCATCGATGTTCTCAAGAGCGTCGTCCACGGAGTCAAAGCTGCTCACACGGTGTTCGACACACCGATCACGATGGCACCGTCCGACACCGTGGCCGACGCCATGTCACTCATCAACAAGCGCGCCCATGGAGCGGTCTTCATCGTCCATGACGGCATGCCCATCGGGATCTTCACCGAAGCGGACGCCCATCGCGTTGATCGGTTCAGCCCGCTCGAGTCGGTGATGCATGGCGATCTCGTCACCGTCGAGGCGGACGGCGACCTCGCTGCCATTTTCGAGCAGATGGACATTGCCAGGGTCACCGTTGCGCCGGTGGTCCAGGACGGCCGCCTGGCCGGAGTCATGACGAAGAAGGGCGCGTTGCGATCAGCTCTCTACACGCCGGCCGTCGATGAACAGGGTCGGCTGAAGGTGGCGGTCGCCGTGGGCATCAACGGCGAGCCCGCCGCCCAGGCCGAAGCGGCGGCCGGCCTCGGCGCTGACGTCATCGTTGTCGACACCGCCCACGGGCACCAGACCAAAATGCTCAAGGTGCTCCGCGATGTGCGGTCGGCAATTGGATCTCTCCCCCTGGTCGCAGGCAATGTGGTAACGGCTTCCGGCGCCGCCGATCTCATCGATGCCGGTGCCGACATCGTGAAGGTGGGCGTGGGCCCGGGGGCGATGTGCACGACGCGGATGATGACCGGAGTCGGCCGACCCCAGTTCTCGGCAGTCGTCGAATGCGCTGCCGAAGCCCGCTCGCTCGGTAAACACATATGGGCAGACGGTGGTATTCGATATCCCCGCGACGTTGCTCTCGCGCTTGCCGCTGGTGCAGCATCGGTGATGATCGGCTCGCTCTTTGCCGGCACTCACGAATCTGCCGCCGATGCCGTCCGTGACCCCGACGGGCGCCTCTACAAGGAGAACTACGGCATGGCGTCGCAGCGGGCCGTGCAGTCGCGAACCCGCAAAGACTCGGCGTTCGATCGAGCACGCAAAGAGCTGTTCGAAGAGGGAATCTCTACGAGCAGGATGTACCTCGATCCCGGGCGTGCGGGAGTCGAGGACCTCATTGATCAAATCGTTGCCGGCGTACGCAGCACCTGTACGTATTCAGGGGCGCATTCGATCGACGAGCTTCACGACAACGCGGTGATTGGAGTACAGAGCATGACAGGATACGAAGAGGGCCGTCCGCTTGGAACGAGTTGGGCGTAGCTGGTGGCGCGGATTCAACAGTCGGTCGGCGAAGGTATCACCAGGCTCGGCACCCCCTTGCACAACTTCTATGTCGTTGAGGAAGGCGGCAAGTTCACCGTCGTCGATGCGGGGTGTTCGCGGGAATTCTCGGCCCTGCAGTCGGCTCTGGCTGACCTGGGAGGCTCGATCGACGACGTCGAGGGTGTGCTCATCACCCATGGCCACGCCGACCACTTCGGTTTCGCCAAAGAGGCGCAGGATGCCGGCATGAAGCTCCGGATCCACGAGGACGACGTGGACCGGGCGACAGGGAGCTTCACGGGCCACGCGATCTCACCGACCGACCTTCCATGGTGGAAGCCCGGCACGATCAAGTTCCTTTTCACGCTCGTATCCGTGGGGGTCATGAAGATGCCTCACGTTGGCTCCATCGAGACTGTCACCGATGGTGAGACCCTCGACCTGCCCGGCCGACCGACTGTGATTCACACGCCGGGGCACACTGCCGGGCACGCAGCGTTCCATTTGGCCGACCGCGGGTCGCTGTTTACTGGAGACGCGCTCGTCTTCATGAATGTGCTTGGTGGCGATCCGGGCCCCCAGATCATGCAGGACGTATTCCACACCGACCCGAGCCAGGCAAATGCATCGCTCGACCGGATCGCAGGATTGGGCGAGCTTCAAGTGCTGGCCGGGCATGGCGACCCGTGGTCGGGCGACATCGCTGAAGCGGTTTCGGTGGCCCGAAGAGACGGGTGAGCCTTCAGGCGTTCAAATCCTTGTCGAGCTTCAGTGCGGCGCCGTTGATGCAATAACGCAGCCCGGTGGGATCCGGTCCGTCTGGAAACACATGACCGAGGTGGCCGCCGCAGCTTGCGCACAGTACCTCGGTTCGGAGCATGCCATGCGATGTGTCCTGCTTCTCGGCGACGTTGTCGCCGAGACTGTCATAGAAGCTCGGCCAGCCCGATCCCGACTCGAATTTGGTCTCTGATTCGAAGAGTTCGGTGCCACAGCCGGCACACATGTAGGTGCCCTCCCGCTTTTCATCGAGGTAGCGGCCGGTGAAGGGTCGCTCAGTGGCGCCTCGCCGCAATACGTTGAATTCCTGTGGCTCGAGTTTGTTGAGCCATTCCTCGTCGGTGGTCGGCACATCAGACATCAGGCCTATTCCTTTCTGGGCGGTCTGGGAAGTTTTGCACATCCGAACGCCTACCGGTCGGCGCCCGCCGAAGATCGCACAGAAGTCCGAGCGAGTAGGGCCTAAAGAGTGGCGGCTGATGTGACGATGTGATGGGTAGCCTCGTCCTTCGCCGAGCCCGAGAAGAGCTATGAGTCCGTGGCAAGAACTCGATGATGGCGTCTTCCGTCGCCGCTACGAATTCCTGGACCTCAATGTCGGTTTGATATTGGGCGAAGGTGGTGCTGCCCTCATTGACACCCGGGCCAGTCACCGTGAGGCGCAGGAATTGATCGACGAGATCAAGCTGATCACCGACCTGCCTGTTCGCTGGGTCGTGAACACGCACTGGCATTGGGACCACACGTTTGGCAACCACATGTTCCCCGACGCCTCGCTGTACGGGCATGTCGAATCCAAACGCATGCTGGAACAGCATGGAGACCGGGTGCGCAAGCATCTGGCGACTCGTATGGACGCTGATCGACGCCAGGAGGTCGAAGAGGTCATCATTCGGCCACCAGAGATTGCTTTTGCCAATGCCATCCAGATCGATGTGGGTGGTCGTTTGCTGACCGGGACGTACCAAGGGCGTGGCCACACGCGTTCCGACGTGATGGTGGCGATCTCCGACTCGGACGTGGCGTTTGCCGGCGACCTCCTGGAAGAGTCAGGCCCACCGTCGATGTCCGAGAGCTATCCGTTGGAGTGGCCGATGACCCTCGATTTCTTCGAGCCGATCACCCGAGGCATTGTTGTTCCTGGACATGGCGACATCATGAAGGCTGAGACGGTCGAGACCCAGCGCGAAGAGCTTCGGGCCGTCGCCGCCTTGGCCAAGGAGTCACACGCCGCCGGGATGAAGCAGGATCAGATCGATTTCTCGGGCGCTCCATACCCTGAGCAGACGATGCGAGAGGCCATGCGCCAGGCTTACAAGGAGATCGCCAGGGGTCAGGCCTAGCCGAGTTCGGCGCGCCGATGCGCGGTACCTCTGCTGGTACGCTGCCGACTCGCGTTGGCACCAGGAGCAAGTCTTGATCGATGACCGTCCACTCGAAGACGTCGACCCACAGATGGCCGAGCTGATCCGCCGAGATCTGGCTCGCCAGAACACCCACCTCCATCTCATCGCCTCGGAGAACTTCGCTTCCCGAGCCGTGATGGAGGCAACCGGCTCGATCTATACCAACAAGTACGCCGAGGGCTACCCCAACCGGCGTTACTACGAGGGATGTGAGCTCGTCGATGAGATGGAGCTGCTCGCCAACGAGCGGGTTCGGGGGCTGTTCGCCGCCGAGCACGTCAACGTGCAGCCGCACTCGGGTGCGCAGGCCAACATGGCCGTCTACTTCGCGCTCCTCAAACCGGGCGATACGGTGATGGGGATGAGCCTCGACCAGGGTGGTCACCTCACCCACGGTTCCCACGTCAACTTCTCGGGGATTCTCTACAACTTCGTCTCCTACGAGCTCGACCGAGAGTCAGAGCTCATCGATATGGACGAGGTGCGCCGAGTTGCTCTCGAGTCGAAGCCCAAGATCCTGCTGGCCGGTTACTCGGCCTATTCGCGTCACCTCGATTACGAGGCATTTCGGTCGATCGCCGACGAGGTTGGAGCGATCTTCATGGTCGACGCAGCTCATTTCATCGGTCTCATCGCCGGTCAGGCCTATCCCAACCCGGTGCCCATCGCCGACATCGTCACCGGCACCACCCACAAAGCGTTCCGTGGGGCTCGCGGTGGGCTGACCATGGCCAAGGAACGGTTCGGGAAGGACATCGACAAGGGCCTGTTCCCCAACGTGCAAGGCGGCTCGCTCTACAACCACATCGCCGGCAAAGCCGTGGCGTTTCACGAAGCCGCCCAGCCAGCGTACCGAGAGTATGCAGCGCAGGTGGTTCGCAACGCGCATGCGATGGCCGAACGTTTCGCGGCGAACGGAGTCCGAGTGGTCTCGGGCGGTACCGACAATCACTTGATGATGATCGACATGCGATCGATCGACGAGGAGCTGACTGGCAAAGAAGGCGCCATCCTGCTCGAGGAGTTGGGTATCACTACCAATCGCAACTCAATTCCCTTTGACCCGCGCCCGCCGTTCGTCACGTCGGGTATTCGTATGGGCACTCCGGCGATTACCACGCAAGGATTGGGCGAGCCGGAGTGCGAAGAGGTGGCCGACCTCATCACGCTGGCGTTGAAGGAGCGCGCCGACGAGTCGGCCAGAAGCAAGGTGGCGAGCCGGGTGGCCGAGCTGGCCAACCAGTTCAGCCCCTACCCCCACGAGTTCTCTGGACACGTCTAGGGGCGCCGCACATTGCCCAAGCAGCGGCAACCGATTGTCTCCGACGATTTCGAGGTCCCGCAAGGGCTGGACACGGACGATTTCGTGTTGCGGCCCCTTGGGCCCGAGCACAACGAGTCCGACTACGCGGCGTGGTCGTCCAGCATCGATCACATCAGAGCCACGCCCGGATTCATCGACGGCGACTGGCCGCATCCCATGTCACCCGAAAAGAACCTGGCCGACCTGGAAATGCACAGGCGGCACTTCGATGAGCGGGTGGGGTTCACGTATACGGTCCTCGACGCTGGTGACCGCGATCGGGTGATCGGTTGCGTGTACATCTACGGTCACCCTCAGGGCGGAGCGGAGGTCCAGTCGTGGGTGACTGAGTCTGAGGCTCGCCTCGACAAGCCGCTGTGGCGGGCCGTGAGCCAGTGGCTCGAGACGGATTGGCCCTTTGACTCCGTCAGCTACGAAGCCCGGTAGCGCGTCAGCCGGTGCAGAGCGCGATATGCGACTGGAAGCCATTGCGCTCGAGTTTCCGCTCGGTCTTGTGGTTCCGCGAACGGGTCCTCAGCCCCCTCCGCCACGATCCATCGCCGATGGAGGGAGTTGGACTAGCGGGTCACTCCCGTGAAGAGTGCCACGACGGTGTCGGTGGGGTCCATCGCCCGCCTGGTGTCGTCGTCGAGAACTCCTGACAGGCCGGCCGTTCCGGTGGGCTCGACGTCGATGGTCGTGGTGGCGTGGGCGGCTTCGTGCACCTTCACCACCTGCTCTTCGGACACCACGACCGGCCAGCCGCCTGACTTCAGCATGGCTTTCACGACAGGCTGCCAGTCGTAGGTGACGTCGTCGAGGATGCCCGATGCCGCCGACATGCCAACTTCTTCCCAGGCCCACATGTAGTCGTCGGGCCTCGCAACCAGATTCTCGATCAGGTCCGACTCGGCGCCGGGGCTGGAGACGATGCGATCGGCACGCTCCGGCCAGGAAGCGGCACTCACGGGCCGCGTCAGGAGTTCCCAGGCGCGTGGGAGGGGAGCGCAGGCTTCCGTCTGGACGGCATGCAGCACTGGCGTGATGGCCGCGCCGTTCTCGCCGAGGCCCTGCACGAGGCCCTTCCAAGTTGCTGCCGCCAGAGCGCCGCCACCGATCTGAATGAAGACCCGCAGCGTTCCGGTCACGTCGTGCTCGGCGAGCTGGTCAGCCAGCTCCCATCCCATCGTGCGGCCACCGTCGATGGTTGTGGGGGTCACGGTCCCTTGCACCGAGAACGGGGTGGCGCCACCCTCGACGGCTTCCAGAAACCGAAGATAGGTGGGGTCACCGACCTCACCTTCTCGCCGCTCTTCCACCGAGATGTGGGCCCCGAGTGCGTCGAGCTTGTCGACGACCGGCTGCTCTGCCCATGTGGGAATGAACACTCGCAATGGCTGATCCATTGCCCGGGCGGTGACGGCTGCTGCCATGGCCGCGTTGCCACACGAGGCGATCGCCAACTCGCCAGACGGGCCGCCGGCGATTGCCTGATGCAGCGCCACGCCAAACAGGTGTCGTGACTTGTGCGAGCCGCTCACGTTCTCGGTGTCGTTCTTCACGAGGAGCCGGCTGTCGAGACCGATCGCTCGGGCGAGGTTGGCCTCATCGGTGACGGGAGTGGTTACGAACCCGTGTCCGTCGACCGTGGCAACGGCCGCATCGAGCTCCTCGACGAGGGCGACAAACCGCTCATCCGACCAGCCGGCATCGAGCGCGACCCGATAGCTGTCCAGCCTGGTGCGGTAGTGGACGAACGGGTTTGCGGATTCAGCCAAGCGTCACTCCCGTGCGTGCGTTGAAGTCGTCGATCATCGTGTCCCACTGATCCGTCAGCTGATGCAGGCCCTGCCAGAAACTCTGGTCGCGACGCGACTCGAAAACGTCGAAGTCGATGCCCTGCTGTTCAACCCAGGTGTAGTACCCGAGGTTGAAGATGCGCCGCCGACCAACTTCGCCGAGCTCCAGGACGTGTTCGGTGTCGGCTCCCTCCAAGAATCGGGCATGAGCTGCGGCAGCCGCCTGCTCGTCGAAGCCGTTGGGATGGTCGCGGTTCAGGATCTTGTCGATCTCGGAGACGTACAGCTCCATGCCGTCGGTGGCGACCGTCACGATCACATCGTCGGATCCCAGGCCGTGATACTTGGCGATCTTGATCGACGCGAGCATGTTGGCGATCGACGAAAACCCGAAGTGGCGCAGATTCTCGACGAGATCCGGGTCGACGCCCTGCGAAGCCAGGTACTTCTTGCCGACGTCGGTGTTGAACAACAAGAACAGGGTGTCGGTGGCCTTGTCCGAGATGGCCACGACGTCATCGGAGTTGGTGACGTTGTGGATGAGCGGGATGTGCTTGTCGCCGATGCCCTGGATGTTGTGCTCGCCGTATCCGTTGTACAACATCGTCGGGCATTCGAGCGCCTCGACCGGGACGATCCGGGCACCGTGGTGTTCCTTGAGGTAGTCACCGGCACCCAGGGTCCCGGCAGACCCCGAAGCCGAGACGTAGGCGGCCAGGTTGCCGCCACCGGCATCTTCGAAGATGTGCTCGAGGGCCCGGCCGGTCACCCGATAGTGGCCGAGGTAGTTCCCGAACTCCGAGAACTGGTTGAGGATCACGTTCTGAGGGTCCTTGGCAAGCTCGCGGCAAGCGTCGTAGATCTCCTTCACATTCGACTCGGTGCCGGTGGTGCGGATGGTGTCTTCGGGGCTCCCGGTCCATTCTTCGAGCCAGTCGAATCGCTCCTGGCTCATACCCTCGGGAAGCACTGCCACGCCTTGGCAGCCCATGATCCGGCTGATGGCGACACCTCCTCGGGCGTAGTTGCCGGTCGAGGGCCAGATCGCTTTGTGGCTCGTGGGATCGAATGCGCCCGTGACGATGCGGGGAGCCAGACAGGAGTAGGCCGCCAGCACCTTGTGGGCGCGGATCATGGGAAATCGATTGCCGAGGGCAATGAGGATCTTGGCGTCGACGCCGGTCAGCTCTTTGGGCAGCTCCAGATACTCGGGTACGTCGGTCGCTCCCAGCCGATCGGAGGCGTTGTACCAGTTGACCCGCCACAGGTTGCGAGCGTCAGGATCGTCGGCCCCCACCCCTTCCAAGGATGAACGGGCTGCGGCGGGCGCCAACGACGGATCTGCCAGCTGAGCGAACGTGGGCAACAGAATGTTGCGTTCGCGGAATCGGGTGACCGTGTTCTCGAGGGCGGTCTCGTTTTCGACTTCCGTGAAGAGCCCGAGATGCGCTGACGTCATTGCTTCCTCCTGCCGCTAGCTGCGGATTGCGTTGAGATAGTTGTAAATCGTGATGCGGCTGACTCCCATGGCGTCAGCGATGTCTTCGATGGCCTTTCGCAGAGCGAAGGCTCCCCGCTCGTCGAGGATGCGGATGGCGGCCTGCTTGTCCGTTCGCGACAGCTCCGACAGCGGCGACCCTAGCTCCTCCTCGACCGACCGAACCTGCGCGGCAGTGGTCCCGGAGAAGTCGAGGCGGACAGCCACGACGGCCTCGCCTTCCCAATGAAGCACAACGTCTGAGTCTGATGCTTCATCGGGGCTGATCGCCTCGGCTCCAATTGCGTTGAGGAGTGGATCGAGGGCCTTCTGGAGTTCGTGCATCAGTCCGTGGTCACGTTCACGGTCACCCGTGTCGCCCCGGCAGCCATGGCTGCCTGCAGCGCCTCGGCGACAGCCGGGAGAACGGTGGAGGCGGATCCGTGAGTGGTGTTGCCGAATGGCCCTCGTTCAACCGGGAGATCGGCGGCCGTCACCCGGTCGATGGCGGCGATCACGTGCGGCCCCGGGTTGCCCTCTTCGAAAGGCTCCACCAGGAATTCGGCGGAGATGGTGACCTCGGCGTCAGGCACTATGCGCTCCGAATTCGGCGTCGAATCCCGCCAACTGTTTCTGCTTCTCGGAGGGCTCGACGAAGGTGGCCTCGAGGCTGTTGCGCGCCAGGGTGGTGAGCTGTGACTCGCTGAAGCCGAGGCTGTCGACGAGCGCGCGATAGTTGGCGCCGACATAGCCGCCGAAGTAGGCAGGGTCGTCCGAGTTGATGGTTGCCACCACGTTGGCGTCGAGCAGGCGTGGAAGAGGATGATCGGCGAGGTCGTCGACGACTTTGAGCTTGAGATTCGAAAGCGGGCAAATCGTCAGCGGCATCCGGTCGGCGGCGAGGCGTGCCAACAGGGTGTCGTCTTCGACAGCCCGCACGCCGTGATCGATCCGCTCGACGCCGAGAACGTCGAGGGCCCCCCAGATGTAGGAAGGCGGGCCTTCCTCGCCGGCATGTGCCACTGCATGAAGGCCTTCTGCACGGGCAAGGTCGTAGGCGGACGCGAACTTCTCGGGAGGGTTGCCAACCTCCGAGGAATCGAGTCCGACGCCTAGCAGTCGGTCTTTGTAGGGGAGTGCCTGCTCGAGGGTCTCGACGGCCGCGTCACCGGAGAGGTGGCGCAGGAAACACAGGATGAGGCCGGTGGAGACTCCCAGTGCGTCGCTACGGTCGAGGGCGGCGCCGATCCCGCCGATCACGACTTCGATGGGGATTCCCCGATCGGTGTGAGTCTGCGGGTCGAAGAAGATCTCGGCCCGCTCTACGCCATCGGCTGCAGCCCGTTCGAGGTAGGCCCACGTCATGTCTTCGAAATCCTGTTCGGTGCGCAGCACGTTGGCGCCTTCGTAATAGACATCGAGAAACGACTGGAGATCAGTGAATTCGTAAGCGGCTCGCAACTCCCCGACGGAGCCGAACCGGGTTTCGATACCGTTGCGAACAGCAAAAGCGAACAGCATCTCCGGCTCGAGGGTTCCCTCGATATGAAGATGCAGCTCAGCTTTGGGGAGACGCCGAATGAACGCGTCCATTGATCACCTTGCCCGTTCAGTTCCTCGCCAGCCTACGTCACGGCGCACAAAAGGGGCTTGCCGAATCGGCGCCAAGGTACAGACTGTTGGTGGATCAACAACGGCAGAGGGTCCCGCCGCTGTGGGACTAACGCCACTATGACGAACGCAGAGGTACAACGCAGTCTGTCGACCAGGACAGCAATTGGAGGCCCATCATGCGGAGTTTTGCCGGTCGCGACATCCTTTCTCTCGACGGTTTCGAACGTGCCGAATTCGAGCACGTGTTTCGGGTAGCCGACCGTTTCGAGCCGGTGCCCCGTGAGCGAAGGAGCCTGGATCTCCTCAAGCAGAAGATCCTGGTCAGCGCCTTCTTTCAGCCGTCGACGCGAACGCGGCTGGCCCACGAGTCGGCGATGCTTCGGCTCGGCGGCGGCGTGACCGGCTTCGCCGACCCCAAGATGACTCGAGCCGGCGACTTCTATCAGGAGTCGATGAAAGACACGGTCCACATGCTCGAGTATTACGGCGACGTCATCGTGATGCGCCACCCCCAGCAGGGGGCGCCCCACGAAGCTGCCCGGTGGTCTTCGATTCCTGTCATCAACGGTGGCGACGGCTGGGGCGAGCACCCCACCCAAGTCCTCACCGATCTGTACACGATCACCAGGGAGACGGGGAGCGTCGACGGCAAGACGTTTGTGGCCGTCGGCGACTGGCGGATGCGGACGATGCACTCACTGGCGTACGCGCTGACCCAGTTCGATACGGAGCTCATCTATGTGACTCCGGACGAGTTGGCCCCGGACGAAGCGTTTGTCAAGGAAGTCCAGCGGCGCGGCTTGCGGATCGAGCGCGCCGAGCACGTTGCCGACGTGTTGGGCAAGGCCGATGTCGTGTACGTCGAGCCCGTTGTCCAGGCCGACTACACGGTCGGCCGCGACGAGCGAGGCGCCACCCTGCCGACCACCCCGGCCAACTACCGCATCGACGCCGAGCTGATGGCGAGGAAGGCCAAGCCATCGTCGATCGTGCTCCATTCTCTGCCCAGGATGGACGAGCTGACGATTGATGTCGACGAGACCCGCCACGCCCGCTACTGGCAGGAGGCCTACTACGGCGTCGTGATGCGCATGGCCCTCATCGCCCTCGTCCTCGGGGCAGTGGAATGAACACCGGCCTCAAAGGGCGTGACATGATCACGACCCAGGACTGGACGCGTGAGGAGCTGGAAACGGTCTTGGAGGTGGCCAAGCGGCTGAAGCTCGACCGGGCGCTGGAAGTCGGACATCCGCTGCTTCGAGACAAGGTCCTGGCGATGTTGTTCTTCTTCTCGTCGACACGCACCCGTGCCAGTTTCGAGGCAGGGATGGCTCAGCTGGGCGGACACGCTCAGTTCATCGAGTCCAAGTCGACGCAAATCGCCCACGGCGACACCGCCAAGGAGATCGGCACGATCTTGGGCCGGTACAACGACGGTATTGCCATCCGCCAGGTCGATTGGGGGGCTGGCAATGACTACATCCGGGCGGTGGCCGAGGCATCGCGAGTTCCGGTGCTCAACATGCAATGCGACTGGTATCACCCATTCCAGGCCCTGGCAGACGTCTTGACCATTCTCGAAAAGAAGGGCGACCCACGAGAAGTGACGCTCGACGTGAGCTACGCCTATGCAGCCAGCTATCAGAAGCCGCTCTCGGCGCCGCAGAGCTTGATCCTCCTGGCCACCCGATTCGGGATGAACGTCCGGCTCGCCCGCCCTCCGGAGTTCGCTCTCATGCCCGACGTGGTGTCGGCAGCCTCGGAAAACGCCCGCCAATATGGCGGCTCGTTCGAGGTGATGGACAGTTTCGACGACGGGGTCCGCGACGCGGACGTGGTCTACGCCAAAGCGTGGGGAGCGATGATGACCACGACCGACGATGAGGAGTCGGCGGCGATCGGAGCTCAGTACCAGGACTGGATCGTCGACGAACAACGGATGGCACTGGCCAAGCCGGATGGGATCTACATGCACCCGCTGCCGGCCGACCGGAATCTGGAGGTCACCGACGCAGTCATCGACGGCCCGCACAGCGTCGTGTACGACCAGGCTGAAAACCGGCTCCATGTCCAAAAGGCGGTCATGGCGCTGACGATGTAGGTGTCCAGGGAACGAAGCAGAGCCTGGGGCTCTCGAGCCCCGGGCCTGCGTCGACCACAAAGGAGAACCAATGCGACGCGCAGTAGTGGCGATCGGTGGCAACAGCCTCATAACCGACTCCGAGCACCAGAGCGTGGAGGACCAGTACCTGGCGGCAGCCGAGACCGATCACCACATTGCCGCCATGGTGGACGCCGGTTGGGACGTCGTGATCAGCCACGGCAATGGCCCGCAGGTGGGTTTCATCTTGCGGCGTTCCGATCTCGCCCGCCATGAGCTTCACGAAGTCCCCCTCGACGTGTGCGTCGCCGACACCCAGGGCGCGATTGGATACCTCCTCCAGCAGAACCTCCTCAAAGACTTTCGGCGCCTCGGCATCGACCGGGGTGTGGCAACCATCGTCACCCAGGTCGAAGTTGCCGCCGACGACCCGGCGCTCATGAGCCCGTCGAAGCCAATCGGCTCGTTCCTCACGGAGGAAGAGGCCAGGGAGCGTGAGGCCAAGGAGGCATGGGATGTGGTCGAGGACGCCAATCGTGGTTGGCGGCGGGTCGTTGCTTCCCCTCGCCCGGTCCGGGTCGTAGAAGTAGACGTCATCCGCCATCTCCTCGACGGTGGATACATCGTCATTGCGGCCGGCGGCGGCGGTATACCGGTGGTGGCAGACGAGAAGGGCGATCTGACCGGCGTGGCGGCCGTCATCGACAAAGACCATGTTTCGGCGTTGCTGGGCAACCTCATCGACGCCGAGCTGCTGCTCATCTCCACCTCGATCGATCGGGTGGCCCTCGACTTCGGAACCCCGCAGCAGCGATTCGTGAGCGAGATGACCCTGGCCGAGGCCAAGGGCTACCTGGCGGAAGGAACGCACTTCAAGCCCGGCTCCATGCAACCCAAGATCGCCGCCGTCATCGACTTCCTGGAAGCCGGCGGCAAAGAAGCCATCATCACCACCCCCCAAAACATAGAAGCCGCCCTCAAAGGAGAAGCCGGAACGCGCATCAAGGCGTGAGCGGGAATGTCTCAATAGTCCCCCCGCCGAGCAGGCAGGGGGAAAGTACCGCCAGCCGAAGGCTGGGGGTAGGGGGGTGGGGTTTTCGAGAGCGGTGATCGGTGTCGATCAAGGCTGTGGCGGGTTCGATGGTTGAACGCGCTGCCCCCCCTACCCCCTGCCTGCTCTTCGAGCAGTCAGCGGTACCTTCCCCCCAAACTTGTTTGGGGGGACTATTACCGAAGCGCGTGCGCGCCGCTTACACAGCGCCCGTGGCGATATATGTCTCGGGGCGGCGGTCGCGGAAGAATTGCCAGTAGTTGCGGGTCTCTTCGATCATCGACATGTCGAGTTCTCGCACGATCACCTCGTCGTCGGTGTCGGAGGCGGTCTCACCGATGATGCGGGCCCGGGGGTCCACGAAGTAGGACGATCCGTAGTAGTCGGTGTTCTCCGCCGGTTCCGGTCCCACCCGGTTGATCGCCCCCACGAAATACTCGTTGGCCACCGCCGCGGCCGGTTGTTCGAGCTGCCACAGGTACATCGAGTGTCCCCGTGTGGTTGCCGATGGGTTGAACACGATCTTGGCGCCGTTGAGACCGAGCTCGCGCCAGCCCTCGGGGAAGTGGCGGTCGTAGCAGATGTACACGCCGACCCGGCCGACGGCAGTGCTGAAGACCGGATACCCGAGGTTGCCCGGCCGGAAGTAGAACTTCTCCCAGAATCCCTGGACCTGAGGTATGTGGATCTTTCGGTACTTGCCCAATAATGATCCGTCGGCATCGATCACCGCAGCGGTGTTGTAGTAGGTGCCTTCGTCGACCATTTCGAACATCGGCACTACCAGCACCATGCCTGTTTCCTTGGCCAATCCCTGCATCAGCTCGGTCGTCGGGCCAGGCATCTGCTCGGCGTAGGAGAAAAACGAGCGGTCCTGGGTCGTACAGAAATACGGCGATGAGAAGATCTCCTGGAAGCACAGGATCTGTGCGCCTTGGTCAGCCGCCTCGCGTGCGTAACCCACCTGTTTTTCGATCATCGTCTGCTGATCTCCGGTCCAAGCCGCCTGGACGAGGGCGGCGGTCACGGTGGTGGACATGTTGCTCCTTTTGCGACGATTCGTCTCGGTCGGCTGGTTGACAGAATGTTAACCGCTTTGCAAAATGTAAAAGACCGGGAACCCGCTGCCCGTGCACCAACCTGTCCCAATTTAGCGCCCAGCCCGGGCCGGGAGCCCCCGCCGACCGCGTAGAGTTCACGGCAGCCGACGATCGAAGACAGAGGTTTGCAAGGTGATCGAGCAGTGAGCCGCATCCTGACATTGGCAGCGGGCCAGATGGGCCCAGTCCAGCGTGATCACACCCGTGACGACGTGGTTGAGCGCCTGATTCTGCTGATGCGCGACGCGGCTGCCCGTGGAGCCGACATTGTCGCCTTTCCTGAGTTGGCGCTGACGACGTTCTTCCCGAGATGGCATATGGCGCTTCCCGATTCCAACCATTTTTACGAGCGAGAGATGCCCAACCGATACACAAAACCGCTGTGGGACGAGGCGGTCCGCCTCCAGGTTGGGTTCGCGATCGGCTACGCGCTGCTCCAAGATGACGGTCACCACTACAACGTGTACCACCTGGTCAACAAGGAGGGCCGCTCCGTCGGAGTCTTCCGCAAGGTGCACATCCCCGGGCATCAAAACAACGAAGTGTGGCGTTCGTTTCAGCACGCCGAACGGCATTACTTCGAGCCGGGTGACGACTTTCCGGTGTGGCGGGCCTTCGACGGCCTCGTCGGCATGGCTCTCTGTAACGACCGGCGCTGGCCGGAGACCTATCGGGTGATGGCGCTGCAAGGAGTGGAAGTCGTCCTCATCGGCTACAACACCCCGCTGAACTACCTGCCCGACCCCACCCAAAACTCGCTGCAGGCCTTCCACAACCACCTCGTTATGCAGGCGGGCGCCTACCAAAACGGGACCTTTGTGGTCGGTGCGGCCAAGGGTGGCGTCGAGGAAGGTGTCGAATCCCTGGCCCAGTCGGTGATCATCGCCCCGTCGGGCCAGATCATCACCCAGGCCGTCACAACCGGCGACGAGGTGATCGTCGCTCAGGTAGACCTCGACATGACGGACCTCTACAAGAAGACCCTTTTCGATTTCGACACATTCCGAATCCCACAGGCCTATTGGCGGATTGCTGAGCAGCGAGGCGTCATCCCGCCACCCCACGAGGAGACTTCATGACCATTGCCCCTGACCGGACCATCGCCTTCACCGTGAACGGCGCCGCTGCAACGGCTGCCGCCGATCATCCTCACCTGCTTTCTGCACTTCGTGAAGAGCTCGACATCACATCGGCGAAAGATGGCTGTTCTCCGCAGGGCCAATGCGGTTGCTGCACGGTGCTGATGGACGGAAAAGCAATCCAGGCCTGCCTCGTATCGATGGACAAGGCAGACGGAAAGAACATCGTGACGCTGGAGGGGTTCGACCAGGAGGAACGCGATCGCTACGCCAAGGCATTCGCAGCCAAGGGCGCGTTGCAGTGTGGCTTCTGCACGCCGGGCATCGTCGTCAGGGCGAAGGCACTGGTCGACCAGAAGGGCACAGACCTCGATCGGCGGACCATCGAAGGTCGCCTGGGTGCTCATCTGTGCCGATGTACGGGTTATGCCAGCATCATCGACGCCATCGAACTGCTCGCCTCCGGCGACGAGATCCCTGAGCCTGCCATGGAGGGAGGAGTCGGAGCATCCGGCATGAAGTATGAGTCCGCCGAGCTAGCTCTGGGAGATCGCGGCTACATCGACGACATCCGCATCGAGAACCTGGCGCACGCCGCCCTCAGATTGGCAGACCATGCGCGCGCCGACGTCCTGTCGATCGACACGACCGCCGCCGAGGCGCTGCCTGGCGTTGTGGGCGTGTTCACGGCCGCCGATGTGCCGGGTGAGCTCCGGGTTGGGCTCATTTACAAGGATTGGCCCGTCTTCATTCCCGTCGGGGGGCGAACTTCCTACCTCGGCGACGTGATGGCCATCGTCGTAGCCGAAGACCTCAAGACTGCCCGGGAGGCCGCCGACCTGGTCGAGGTTCGCTACACAGTCCACCAGCCGTTCACCGACGCCATGACCGCGCTGGCCTCTCCGGACGACGCCGTTTGGGGACTCGACGGCAATGTTCTGTCGATTTCGAAATACGCCCGGGGCGACTTCGCCGAGGCGTATGCCGCCGCGGCGCACACCGTGCATGAAGTCTTCGAGACTCAGCGGGTCGAACATGCCTTCTTGGAACCCGAATCCACGCTGGTGGTACCCGATGGCGATGAGCTACACATGTACTCGGGAGGCCAAGGAGTGTGGGACGACCGCGATCAGACGGCCTCCGTGCTCGGTGTCGAGGCATCCACCATCACCGCAGAGCTCGTGTCCAACGGCGGCGCCTTCGGCGGTAAGGAAGACATGTCGAACCAGGCACAAACGGCGCTGGCCGCCAAGCTGACCGGCCGTCCCGTGCGTTGCACGCTGACGCGCGAGCAGAGTTTCTTCATACATGCCAAGCGCCATCCGATTCACATCGAATCGTGGGCGGGCTGCGACCCCGAAGGCACCGTCACCGCCCTGAAGGTGCGGATGGTTGGGGACTCAGGACCGTACGCCTCGGTCGGGATGAAGGTCCTCGAGCGAGCCGCCGGCCACGCCAGCGGGCCATACGTGGTGCCCAACATCGACGTCGAGGCGACGGCCGTTCGCACCAACAACTCTGTGTGTGGTGCATTCCGCGGCTTCGGCGCCAACCAAGCCCAGTTCGCGATGGAAGGCGTGATGGATCGACTCGCCGAAAAGGTCGGTATCTCCGGGTGGGAGATCCGCAGCCGCAACGTCATCGAGCCCGGGATGGTGTGGGGGCCCGGCCAGATCATGGACGACGGTTCGGCGGGCGCCCGCCAATGCCTGGAAGCGATCAAGCCTGCCTATCACGAAGCGAAGGCGGCGGGCAAGGCGGTTGGCCTCGGCCTGGCGCTGAAGAACTCGGGTCTCGGCAATGGTTTTCTCGAGATCGCCAGAGCCGTCGTTCACCATCGCGAGGACGGAATCGTCGAGGTACGCCACTGCTGGACCGAAATGGGCCAAGGCGTGCACACCGTGGCGATGCAGGTGGCATCTCAGGAGCTCGACATCCCTCCCGACCGGATCCGCGTGGTCGTCGATACCAGCCGCGAGCTCGGCGCAGGTCAGACCACCGGCTCGCGAGGCACGCTGATGGCGGCGGGGTCGGTGCAGGCGGCCTGTCACGCTGCCGTTGCCGGCGGATGTCAGGTGGGCGTCGACTACCCGGGAGAATATCGCGTGGACTGGACCAACAAGCTCGGCGACGACGTCGAGAACCCCGTCCTGCACTCAGCGTTCGGTTATGCCGCACAAGTTGTGATCGCCAACCCCGAAACCGGCGATATCGAAAAGGTGGTCGCTGCCCACGACGTCGGGAAGGCAGTGAACCCGCTTCTCTGCCGCGGCCAGATCGAAGGGTCGATCCACATGGGTCTCGGGTATGCCCTCACCGAGGACTTTCCGACCGATGAGACCGGCCACCCCACCAACATGACGCTCCGTAGCCTCGGCATCCTTCGTCCCAAGGACATCCCGGAGATGGAGGTCATCCTGGTGGAGGCCCCCCAGCCCAAGTCGCCCTACGGCATCAAGGGTGTGGGCGAGATCGGCCTCGTGCCGACGGCCGGAGCAGTGGCGGCCGCCCTGCACGAGGTGGACGGCAAGTGGCGGAGCCGGCTGCCGCTGCTCGCTCATGAGCCACTGGAAGTAGCGGGAGGGTGATGAACACCACTCCTGGTCTCGTCTGCGCTCATCACCATCTCTACTCGACTTTGGCGCGGGGGATGCCGCCTCCGCCCAAGACGCCGACGACGTTTCAGGAAATCCTCGAACAGATCTGGTGGCGTCTCGACGCGGCCCTCGACCTGGAGATGTTGGAGTGGTCCGCCAAGCTCGGGGCGCTCGAGGCGCTCGAAGCCGGCACCACTGCCATCGTCGACCACCATGAGTCTCCCAATGCGATCGAAGGCAGCTTGTCCGTGATCGCCGACGCTTGCGCCGAGGTGGGTGTGCGGGTGAAGACCGCATATGGAGTCACCGACCGGCACGGGCCAGAAGGAGCCAGTCGTGGCATCGCCGAGAATGCCCGATTCCTCGCCGCCGGCGGAGACGGACTGGTCGGTATCCACGCTTCCTTCACTTGCGAGCAGAGCACCCTCGATGAGGCCGCCGCACTGGCTGCGGACCGAGGTGTCGGCGTCCACATTCACGTCTGCGAAGGACCGGAGGACGGCGACGCCCCGACCAAGCTGGCCGGCCTGACCACCGACCAGTGGCTGCTGGCCCACTGCGTGCACTTGCCAACCGATCATCAGCTCCGCGGGACGATCCTGCACAACCCGCGATCGAATCTGAATAACGGTGTCGGATACGCCGATCCACAACGATTCAGCAATCCGGTGGCGTTGGGAACCGACGGCATCGGCGCCAACATGATCGAGTCTTTCCGTCTCGCCTACGTGCTGCAACGCGACCGGGATGTCACGGCTTCACCGGACGCGGCGTGGGCTTGGATGGAGCAAGGCTGGGAGCTCATGCCAGGTGCCAAGAACGACGTCGTCACCTGGTCCTACGACCCCATGGACCCGTGGCACCTGGCGTTCACTCCTGGTGTCCGGCCGCTTCGAATCGAAATCGACGGCGAGCTCGTGTTGGACAATGGGCAGGCCACCAAGGTGGATGCCGGCGAGATCAGAGCCAAGGCGCGCGAACAAGCGACGCGACTTCACGCCCGACTGTAGGAGGAGAGACAATGACAGACCAGGCGCCACCACTGACTCCCTTCTCCCTCGACGTCCTCCTCAAGCGCATCGACCATGAATGGCATAGCCGCAAGCGGATCTTCGACCTCCCCACGGCTCGCTTCTGGTCGCCCGACCCGGCTGTCGATCTGTCCTTCGAGTTCCTGGGTCGCAAAGCAGCGACGCCGCTCGGTCCAGCCGCCGGGCCGCACAGCCAGCTCACCCAAAACGTGGTGCTGGCCTGGCTGGCCGGAGCTCGGCTGTTCGAGCTGAAGACTGTGCAGATCCTCGATGATCTCGACATTGCTCGGCCGTGCATCGACATGGAGACGATTGGCTACAACATCGAATGGAGCCAAGAGCTGAAGATCGCCGAGTCGCTCGAGGAATACGTCAAAGCGTGGATGGTCATTCACATGCTCGAGAAGTGGGAGCCGTTGCGCCCGCACATCGGGCGCGATCCCGGGCCGTATGTGTTCGACATGTCGGTGGGCTACGACCTGGCCGGCATCTCCTCGCCGAAGGTGGCGGGTTTCCTCCACGCGATGCTCGACGCCACCGACGAGATCGAGCGCCTCCGCCCTTTGATACCCGAGCCGTTCGCTCAGTTTCGCGAGATGGTGTTTCCGACTCGGCTGGCCGACACCATCACCCTGTCGACGTTCCATGGCTGCCCGCCCGACGAGATCGAAGGCATCACGAAGCACCTGATGGAGGAATACGACATCGACGTGATCGTGAAGCTGAATCCGACATTGCTGGGCTTCGGGCGGGTTTCCGAGATCATCCACGCCCAGCTCGGCTACGACAGCGTCAAACTCAACCCGGAAGCATTCGTCGAGGACCTCCAGTTCGATCGGGGTGTCGAGCTGATCCAAGAGCTCCGCGACTTTGCCAAGGCGCGGGGCCGACGGTTCGGGATCAAGCTCACCAACACGCTGGTCGTCGAGAACACGAAGGGCTTCCTGCCTGACGATCCCATGTATCTGTCCGGAGCGCCCCTCCACGTCCTGGCGACGACGCTGCTCGACGAGCTCATCAATGCGATGCCTGGTGTGCTCATGGTCGAGGGCCACGACGGTGACGTGCAGGTCAGCTTCTCGGCCGGGATAACCAAAGACAACGTCTCACAAGCGATCGGCATGGGCGTGGCTCCCGCCACCATATGCTCGGACCTTCTCAAGCCGGGTGGCTACGGCAGGCTGGCGCCGATGCTCAAACGCCTGGCAGACGACATGCGGGCCGCCGAATGCTTCTCCATCAAATCGTGGCACCATCACCAATGGGAGGTCGCCAAGGCCGCGGGTCACCGCGGGCCGGTGGAGCATCACATGCGCGACATGCTCACCGGACCCCTCAACGCCGCATACCGGCTCGAGGCGAACAGCAAGCTACCCCGGGCAGTGGATCACAATCTGGAGATGTGGGGGTGCGTTGCTTGCAACTTCTGTGTGACGGTGTGCCCCAACGACGCCTTCTTCAAAGTGCCCACTCCGTCCGGCATGGATGTCTCGGGTCGTCAGCAGTATTTCGTGCTCGCCGAGGCTTGCAACGAATGTGGCAACTGCATGGTGTTCTGCCCCGAGACGGGTGATCCTGCCCAGATCAAGCCGAAGATCTACACCGACCCGAGTCGATTCGAGGCGAACCGAGGTCAGGGATTCCTGGTCGCCCCATCGAATGGTGGCTTCACCATCACGGCCGCCGAAGGCTTCGAAAAAGAGGTCGGCAACTTGGCGCAACTCCTCCATTCCGAAGAAGGGCTCCCCCTCAAGCTCGGCCGATGAAGTCAGAAATCTGCAGACTGGATCAGCAGGAGCATCGGGTGCGGAGTAGCGTCTGGTCGATCACCACTGGCCGCTAGGTTCAGCGCGAGCGGGCGCGCAACCGACCGGAAGAAGGGGAACATGTGAGGCGTGTCGTGCTCGCCAAGACGGCGATTCCGATCGCAGCAGTCATCGGTGCGCTCGTCGTTGGCCTGCTTGCGATTGCGGCGCTCGGCGCCGACCCTGTCCGTGCACTCGAAGCGCTCGTCCAAGGCTCGCTCGGGAGCCGCGATGCCCTCATCGAAACCGTTCTCAAAGCAACCCCGTTGCTCCTGGTGGGAGCAGGCATCACCGTGGCCTTCCGCACCAGCGTCATCAATATCGGTGGCGAAGGGCAAATGGTCGCCGGAGGTCTCCTGTCCACCTCGACGGCACTGGTGGTGCCCGATCTTCCCGCCTGGATCCTTCTTCCGCTCGTTCTCGCCATGGGTCTGGTCGGCGGTGCTGTCTGGGGCGGGCTGGCCGGATACCTCAAAGCGTTCTGGGGGGTCAACGAGATCCTCTCAACCATCATGCTCAACATCGTCGCCGTGCAGCTCATGAACTACCTGTTGCGTGGCCCGCTGATCGACCCCGGTGAGATTGAAAGAGGAACCCGAATCCCGCAAACCAAGCGACTGCCCGAGGCAGCCGACCTGCCGCTGCTGTTCGGTGATGATCGCCTCCATTCCGGTCCGCTGATCGCGGTGGCTGCCGCCATCTTCGCCTACATCCTGCTCTGGCGAACGACCTTTGGCCTGCGCCTCCGGGCAGTGGGCCTCAGCCAGGAGTCGGCCAAGTACGCCGGCGTCAATGTGCGATGGTCGATCACATCCGCATTGGCGATCAGCGGCGCGCTGGCCGGCCTGGCAGGCGCCGTACTCGTCTTCGGGGCGGAGAGCCACCGCATGGTGACGGATGGATCGACGGCTGGATTCACCGGCAACGCCGGCTTCAACGGCATCGTGGCGGCACTCTTCGGAGGCCTGCATCCCCTCTGGACCATTCCGGCCTCTTTCCTTTTCGGAGCTCTCCTGGTCGGCGGCAACTCCTTGCAGCGAGCGGTACAGGTTCCATCGGCGCTCATCTTGGCTCTCAATGGGCTCGTGGTGCTGACGGTCGTCTCCACGGACCTGGTCCGGCGCCGGCTGGCGGCTGGGACCGATGATGCGCACGAGGCCGCCGAGCTGGTCTCAGCCCAAGCGGAGGACACCTCGTGAGTGACCTGCTCACCACAGCGTCATTGGTGGCCATCGTCGCGTCGGGCATCCGCTTGTCGGTTCCGCTCTTGCTGGCAGGCCTCGGCGAAACGTTCGGGCAGCGTTCGGGGGTGCTCAATCTCGGTGTCGACGGCGTGATGCTCCTGGGTGCGTTTGGTGGCTACTACACCACCCTGAAGACGCAGAACGTATGGCTGGGGCTGCTGGTGGGCTTGGGCATCGGGCTGGTATTCGGTCTGCTCTACGGCTTCATTTCGGTGACGTTGCGGGCCGAGCAGGGGATCTCCGGCATCGGCGTCTACCTCTTTGGGTTGGGGGTCAGCGACCTTCTCTTTCAGAAGCTGGTGGGCACGCCGCTCCCTATTCCGAGTTTCCCGGAGTTGGCGATTCCGGGTGTGTCGTCGCTACCGGTGCTCGGGCCCATGCTGTTTGAGCACAGCATTGTGGTGTACGTGGCTTTTGCGCTGGTACCGGTTGCTGTGATCGTCCTCAACAAGACGACCTTCGGGCTCAACATTCGGGCCGTGGGCGAGACACCAGAAGCTGCCGACAGCCTGGGAGTCTCGGTGGGGCGAGTTCGGTACGCCACCACCATCATCGGTGGCGCCATGGCCGGCGCCGCGGGTGCAGTGCTCACCATCGAGCTGTCGATCTTTCAGCAGAATCTGACCAATGCTCAAGGCTTCATTGCCATCGCACTGGTCTACTTCGGGGCGTGGAGGCCGATCGGCGTGATGCTGGGGGCGCTGCTGTTCGGGCTGCTCAACGCGCTCGTCCTGCAGATGAAGACGTTGGGCATCATTCCACCCGACGCATCGAATTTGGCGGCCATGGCTCCGGCCATCATCACCATTCTGGCACTCGTTATTGTCGCCAACAGGTTCAGGGCACCGACGGCGCTCACCAAGCCGTTTGTGCGAGGCACGTAAATGGACAGGAATACCCAGAAAGGGAACACAATGAGAAACATACGCACGTTCCGCTATCTGCTGCTGATTGCAGTGATGGCGCTCATCGGAGCCGCATGCGGCGATTCGGGCGACGATGGAGGGGGCGATGGTGGCGGAGACGCCGACGGTATCCGCATCGCCATCGTGGGTCCTTCTGCGTCGAACGACCTGGCTTTTACTCAGAGCATCGTCGAAGGCGTCAACCGGCTCGATGGCGTCAGCGAGGCCGCTATCACCGACGGCACCTTTGTCGTAGAGGACGCCGCCACTGCCATTCGCAATTACGCCGACGAGGGGTACGACCTGGTACTGGCCCACGGCTCGCAATACGGAGGGTCGCTCCAAGAGATCGCTCCCGATTTCCCCGACACTCAATTCGCATGGGGAACGGCAGCCGATACCTTTGGCCTCGCCAACGTATCCGCGTACGAGGCAGCCTCGGACCAGGGCGGCTACGTGATGGGCGTCATGGCCGCCGGACTGACTGAATCCGGCACGATCGGTGTGGTCGGGCCCATCGAGGTTGGCGACGCCAAGCTGTATGTCGATGGCTTCGTCAACGGAGCAAAGGCCACCGATCCGGGGGTTACCGTCACGGTCAACTACATCGATTCGTTTTCGGATGTTGCCCTGGCGTCAGAAGCGGCCGAGAGTCTCCTCTCGGTCGGCGCCGACGTACTGACGGGGACAGCTCAGATGACGGTTGGCGCCATCGGTGTGGCCAATGAGAACGGCGTTGCCTGGTTCGGTACACAGTCGAATCAGTCGAGTGTCGCCCCCGACATCGTGGTCGCCAACCAGGTGTATAAGTGGGAAGTGGTGCTCCAGGACCTCGTCGATGCGGTCGCCGCCGGCGATCTCACCTCGGAGGTCTACGAGATCAACTTCGAGAACGGTGGCCTCGTCATCGAATACAACGATGGGTACGACCTCGCCGACGATCTCGTCGATGCCGCCAACGCCGCCATCGACGGGCTCAAAGACGGCTCGATTACCACGGGCGCCTAGAAGGAGAACACCTCCGCCATGACCGAAGGGCCAATGCTGGAACTCCGGGGAATCACCAAACGGTTCCCCGGAGTGCTCGCCAACGATGATGTGAGCTTCGACTTGAAGGCCGGGGAAGTGCATGCGCTGCTCGGAGAGAACGGGGCCGGCAAGAGCACCCTCATGAAGATCCTGTATGGGCTCTACGAGCCGGATGCCGGGGAGGTGCTGGTCAACGGATCGGTCACGAGCATCTCCGATCCCGCAGACGCCATCGCGCAAGGTATCGGCATGGTCCACCAGCATTTCATGCTCGTGCCGAGCCTCACGGTCGCCGAGAATGTGGCGCTCGGTCTCGACTCATCGCGCCGTCCTTTCACCGATCTCGACAAGGTCGCTGCTCGGATTCGTGAACTTGGCGAAACGTACGGTCTCTCGATCGACTCCGACGCCGCCGTGTGGCAGCTTTCGGTGGGAGAGCGGCAGCGAATCGAGATTCTGAAGGCGCTGTATCGAGATGCGCACATCCTGGTGCTCGATGAGCCGACCGCGGTGCTGACTCCCCAAGAGGTCGACGATCTGTTCGTGACGTTCGGCCGAATGACGGACGAGGGCAAAGGCCTGATCTTCATTTCCCATAAGCTGCACGAAGTCCTCGAGGTCAGCGGACGCATCACTGTGATGCGGCTCGGCAAGGTGGTGGGAAGCGTCCAGACAGCGGAAGCCACCCGTCAGATCCTCGCCGAGCTGATGGTTGGTCGCGACGTCTCTTTTGTTCCCGACAAGGCGCCGAGAGAACCGGCCGAGGTTCTTCTCGCCATCCGCAACCTCACGGTCGCCGGCGATCGGGGGCTCAATGCGGTGAACGGCCTCAATCTGGAGGTCCGGGCCGGCGAAATCGTTGGCATCGCTGGGGTTTCGGGAAACGGGCAGCGAGAGTTCGCCGAAGCCGTTGCCGGGATGCGGGACATCGAAAGCGGCACCATCGAATTGTCGGGAGTCGACATTGCCGGTGCCGGCCCGAGCATCGCTCGCGCCAATGGCCTCGGGTACGTGCCGGAAGAGCGTATGCACGAGGGCATGATCGGGGCGTTCACGGTCGCAGAGAATCTGATCCTCGTGCATCACGACGAAGACGAGTTCAGCAACCGGGGCATGCTGCGCTTCCCCGCGATCCGACGCCATGCCGAGCGGCTGGTGGAGGAGTACGCCATCAAAACCCCGTCGATCGATACCCACGGAAGTTCGCTCTCGGGCGGCAACATCCAGAAGATGATCATGGCCCGCGAGTTGGACGCCGAACCGGCTGTTCTGTTGGCGGCCCAACCAACCAGGGGTGTGGACATCGGCGCCGCCGAGTACATCCACTCTCGCCTCATCGCTCAGCGAGACGCCGGGGTGGCCGTGCTCATGATCTCCGAGGATCTCGACGAGGTCCTGGCAGTCGCCGATCGCATCGCGGTGATGTACGAAGGAGAGATCACCGGCATCGTCGACGCCGGCGAGGCCAAGCGAGAAGACATCGGCCTGCTGATGGCAGGCGGCTGAGGCCTCGCCCGCCTACGGCGAGCGTCGGCGACCCGAGACTCCCGACTCATGCAGGGTCTCGTGAATAGTCCCCCCAACGGATGTTGGGGGGAAGGTACCGCCGCCCGAAGGGTGGGGGTAGGGGGGCGGCCCTCTTCATCGATAGTTCCCCGCTGGGTGCGAGGTCAACGAATGCGTATAGATGCCGATAACCAAATACCGAGCGCCGAAGTGCCGATCTGCTCGGTTTGCAGCGCTCGTTATGGCTTGCAGGTGATCGGCGTTGCCGCTGGTGAGGGAACACCGGACAAACCTGATGTGATCGCCGGTCCGCCCACCGATATGCGTGGTACATCAGGGATCCGAACGGCCGCATCATCGAGGTCGGAGAAGCGACCGGCTTGATCGAGTACATCGATATGGCCAACAACACCACCTGACCGAGGCTCGCTGTCGCATTTGAGCTGCACGTGCCAGATCGGGACACGCTTGTCCCTTTGACGTCGCTGTAACGAGCCGCGCTCCAGCTGCAGGTACGCTCGACGGTACGGTTGTGCACAATCGGGCGCGGACCGCGCCCGGGAGACCACCGAAAGGGGCCTCATGACAAGCGAAGCGAGAAACGGCACCGACGGGGAAGGTTTCAGCTGGTGGAGGGTGTGGGGTCTGTTCAGCGGCCACCGCGGACAGGTGGCCACGGTCCTCGTGCTGGTATTGGTTGCGGCCGTTCTCGGGGTGATCAATCCGCTGCTGGTCCAGGTGGTGTTCGACGATGCGCTGTTCCCCGCCGGAGGGTCAGGGCCGGACATCGGGCTGCTGATCACGCTGTCGGCGGTCATGCTGACGATCACGTTGCTCGGAACGGGGCTGGGGGTTTGGCAGACCTTTGCGGCGAACCGGCTCGGCCAGGACGTCTTGCGGGAGCTGCGGAACCGGGTGTATCAGCACCTGCAGTCGTTGTCGTTGTCGTTTTATGCGTCCACCAGGACCGGGGAGCTGCAGTCCCGCATAAGCAACGACGTGGGCGGGGCGCAGACCGCAGTCAGCTCGACTTTGACGTCCATCTTGTCGAATGTGGTGACGTTCGTCGCCGCGGTTGTGGCAATGGTGGTGCTGTCGTGGCAGCTCACGTTGCTGGCGCTGGTCACGGTTCCATTGTTCGTGTGGGCGACGCGGACCGTAGGTCGCAAACGACGCGAGTTCACGGGGCAGGCCCAAGCGGCGACCGCGACGATGAACGTGATCACTCAGGAGACTCTGACGGCCTCCGGGTTTACGTTGGCCCGACTGTTCGGACAGCAGGACCGAGAGATCAGCCGCTTCGAAGAAGCCAACGCGGAGCTCGCCGACGTCACGACCCGCCAGCAAGTGATCGGTCAGGCGTTCTTCACCGTGGTCGGCGCCTTCCTCGGCGCAACCCCGATCATCGTCTACCTCGTGGTCGGCTTCCTCATCGACGGTGGAACCGGCATCTCGGCGGGAACCGTGGTTGCGTTCACGACACTCCAGACCCGGCTGTTCTTTCCCGTCGCCCGACTGCTCGAGACCTGGGTCGAGTTGCAGTCGTCACAGGCAATGTTCGAACGCATCTTCGAGTACCTCGACACCCAGCCCGACGTCGTCGAGGCGTCGAATCCGACCTCGCTCGCCCGTCACGCTTCTGAGGGCCGTTTGGCGTTCGAACACGTGCACTTCA
>JBFGJH010000028.1:0-37342 GCA_041577335.1 Acidimicrobiia bacterium
CGTGTACTTCGCCGGGCGGGGCATCCTGACTCGATTAGCGATGCAACGGCGAGGTCTCAAGATCGGTGCACTACGGAATGTGAAGCTCGGCTACGGCTTACTCGTGGCGTGGGGCCTGATGGGATTTGGAGTCGTCATGGCGGCAGTGATGGAGCTCAACAGCTGAATCGACGTTCTGTGAAGGGAGTGTCTCGCTATGGATGTGACAGTCATGACATGGATCGTTGCTCTAGGTGGCCTGGTTCTCATTCTGCTTCTCGGGAGCCTCGAGGCTGTGGCGGTGGTGCGACCAACAGCTGAGTGGACGATCAAGAATGTGTATGGCGGCTCTCCCGATGACACCGATCGGACCGCATATTTTGCGTTCAACCAGGGTCTGGCTTGGGCTGACGTGGCCATGTTTGTGCCGCTTCAGATCGCAGGCAGTCTCGGAATGCTGTTGGGGCAACGGTGGGGGTTTCTGTTGGCGTTGGCGGCGTCGGTGCCCTTCGTCTACACCGCCATCTCGATCTTCGTCTGGGATCGGGCGCTTGGATTTCGGGAAAGTACGTTCAATTATTGGGTGGTTGTGTGGGGCATGTGGCCCGCCTATGGGATTCTCGAGAGCGTCTACTGCTTCGTTCGTCTCCTCGACGGTGGTGCTCCAGGTGCGTGAGGGCACAGTCGAGCTACCGGATGGTCGAACGCTGGAGTATGCCGACTGGGGGTCTTGCCACGACGCCCCAGTGATCTATTGCCATGGTTCGCCTGGGAGCCGATGGGAGATCAACCTCCCACTGAAGGTGGTGGAGGCAAGTGGGTTGGAAGTACGTATTCTCGCCATGAACCGGCCTGGGTTCGGACAGTCGACATTCAAGGCGGGGCGTTCGTTCAGCGACTGGCCCCACGACGTGGCCGCGGCGGCCGATCAGCTCGGAATCGGCTCGTTCGGTGTCCTGGGAGCGTCCGGCGGAGGCCCCTACGCCCTGGCTTGTGGGCATGAGCTCGGCGACCGAATCACCCGGATCGGAGTTGTCGTGGGCTCATGTCCCGCCATCGCACCAGGGATGGAGGGCTCACTGGCGCTGACGGGGCCGGCGCGGAATCGGCTGATTCGCCGGCTTCAGTACGGGATGATCGGATGGGCGGTGAGAACCGGACGCATCGACTCCGTGGTCGAGCGCGGCATCGCCGCTCTGGGATCCGTAGATCGCAAGGCTATGGCAGATCCCGATCTCCGCCAGTGGTTCGCTGATCTCTTCGCTGAAGCGTTTGTCGATCTCGGACGTGGCGCAGCCTACGAGCAGGGCCTCTATCTCCGAGACTGGGATTTCGACATCGGTGCCGTCACGCATCCGACGTGGCTTTGGTACAGCGGCGAAGACGCAAACATCCCCGCCGAGGCAGGCCGCTGGCTCGCCGATCAGCTACCCAACGCCCATTTCGCTGTGTGGCGCAAGCACGGCCACTTCACCTGGGCCAACAGCTCCGAGGTGGTTGAGGTGGTAGCAACGGTGGCGGGCCGTGTAGACCGGATCTGACCCCGGGCAGCTGTCATCGTCGGAGAGTATCCGGCGAAGCTTGTCTGTCGTGCCAACCTCGACACTCGTGAGAACCGACAGCTCCGACGTCGTTGAGGTAGCAACAAGATGGCTGGTTGTCCTGACGGCTCTAGGGGCTGGCGCCCGCCGGTCATCGGTCAGCACGTAGGCGCGGTTGTTTGGGCGAATGTGTCCCAATCAACCGGCTGAGCCAAGGTCGGCAGGGGAGCGGCCCCCAACACCTCGATGTACTTCTGGGCGGCGCCGGTATTGAAGATGACGACGCGCTCCGAAGGGTCGATCGCGCCTTCTGCCACGAGGAGCTCGAGCACCCCTAGGCAGGCACCAGCCTCGGGAGCAAAGGCGATGCCCTCTAGTTCGGCTCCCCGCCGTGCCCAGCTCAGCAGCGACTCCTCGGAGCAAGAGCGAGCCTGGCCGTCCGACTCACGAACGGCATCGAGGATCATGAAGTCGCCAACGGCCGACGGCACGCGCAATCCGCTGGCTGCGGTCGTGGGGTTGGCAAACGGTTCCGCAAAACGCTTGCCGCCCGCCCAAGCAGTACTGATCGGGGCGCAACCAGCCGCCTGACACGACATCATGCGCGGTTTGCGATCGTCGGCAAGCCAACCCAACGCGTCGAGCTCGTTGAAGGCCTTCCACATGCCGATCAGGCCGGTTCCGCCCCCGGTCGGATACATGATGACGTCGGGCAACGCCCAGTCGAGCTGCTCTGCCAGCTCGAGGCCCATCGTCTTCTTGCCCTCGATGCGGTATGGCTCCTTCAACGTGGACAAATCGAACCATCCCATGTGCGCAGCCCCCTCACGGACGAGCGAGCCGCAGTCAGTGATCAGGCCGTCGACGAGGAACGCCTTGGCTCCGTAATAGGCCGCCTCATGCTGATTGACGATCGGAGTGTCGGCAGGCATGAACACATAGGCTTCCATGCCCGCTCGGGCGGCATAGGCCGCCATTGCCCCGCCGGCGTTGCCGGCAGTGGGAATCGCCACCCGCTCAACGCCCAGCTCGAGAGCCCGGCTGACCGCCATCGCCAAACCACGGCTCTTGAATGAGCCCGTGGGTAGCTGCGACTCATCCTTGACCCATAGGTCTCCGAGGCCCAAGGCGGCTCCGAGCCGGTCACATCTGACCAGCGGTGTCATGCCTTCGCCGAGCGATACCGCCTGAGTCGGATCGTCCAATGGCAGCAGCTCCGCATAGCGCCACATCGTCGGTTGTCTCCGGACAATGTCTTCCTTGGTGATGGCTTCTGCGACCGCGTCGAGGTCGTAGCGGACCCACAGCGGCCGACCTGCGTGGGTCGTCTGGACGACCGTGTGGTCGAGCCTGGTGCCGTCGATGGCCGACTCGAGATGGGTAGCGAAGCTCATCGAGTGACGGTATCAGGGAACCGATGGTGGCTGACGATCACGATGGACTCCGACAGAGCTCGACCGAGAATGTGGGCATGGTTCTCTCGCATACCAAATCCGATCGGCATTCCTTCGGGGTGTGCCATGTCGACTTGTTCTCCTTGCATTCTCGGGGGAGAGCCGATTCTGGCACGGTGTTCGTCGCGGCAATCTGACGCTTCAAGGCAACACAGCATCTGATGACGATCGGGAGGCATGCCCTTCGGGCACTTCAAATGTGACATCCGGCCGTTCGCCGCCCGAAACGGCTTCCCGCATACTGAAACCTGACAAACGGAAGTTGCGTCGTGGAACGGCTGACGGCGACTCGTTCGGAGCTGCTGGCTCGGAAGAACCGGCTCGATTTGGCGCGACGAGGGCGCGATCTGCTGGAGGAGAAGCGCGACCAACTCATGACGGAGTTCCGCAAAGTCGCCGATCTGGTGCTCTCAGGGGAGGGAGCGCTGGAGACGGCGGCAGGGGCCGCGCAGCGTGCCCTTGCCGAAGCCGAAGCTTTCGACGGACGCGACCGTGTGCAATCGGCCGGAACGGTCGGCGCCCTCGGTATACCACTCCAAGCGCGACAGGTTCACATCATGGGCGTGCGAATCGCAGATATCGAGTACGGGCCGGTGAGACGTTCTGTTCGCGACCGTGGCTACGACCTCGTCGGCTCCAGTGCGCGGATCGACCGCGCGGCAGATCTGTTTGAGACCGAATTGGAACTCGTGCTGGAACTGGCGGGCCGCGAACTCCGGTTGCGCCGTCTGGTAGAGGAGATCGCCGGCACAACTCGCCGCGTGAACGCGCTCGAGAATATCGTCATCCCTCGCCTGGAGCGCGAGAACATCATGATCCAATCGGTTTTGGACGAGCGAGAACGTCAAGACCGTTTCCGCCTGAAGCGCGCCAAGAAGCAACGCCAACGGAGACACGAGAAGGACCGCGTCGATGAGTGAGTCTGGTTCAACTCTCGACCGTATACGCGCTGCAGAACTCGCCGCCGCGACTGCGCTTGCCGATGCGACCGAGCGGTCGGAGGCAGCGATTGCCGAGGCACGCCAGGAGAGCGTGCGGATCGCCGAGGCGGCTCGGGCCAAAGGTAGAGAACTTGCTGATCAGCGTCTCGCCGAGGCGACCGCCGACGCGCTGGCGGAGGCGGATGAGACAAGACGAACCTCGGACGACCGGATCCGCCAGCTTCGTGGCGAGGTTGGTCCACAGCTCGAGGGTCTCGTCACAGCGATGCTCGACGTGGTGCTGCCTTCAGAGGAAACGAGGTAGGCGATGCTCGTTCCCATGACGAAGGTCCACCTCATCGGGCACCGGCGCAGGCTGCAACCGACCCTTGCCGCGCTCCAGGGGCTCTCGGCGATGCAACTCATCGACGTCACCAAAGACGCCTCGGTAACGTTGCCGCCGCTGTCCGCAGACGACGCTCAGCTTGGCGAGATCGAGGAACTCCGGTATCTGATCGCCCGGCTCGACGCAGCGTTTGCTCTCAGTTCCCATCCTCCCCAGCCCTCTTCGAGTGTGGTCGATCTCGGTGAGATCCGTGTCGAGATCGATGCGGCGGCTCCCGAGCTCGAGGACCTCTCTCGTGCTACCGACGAGCTCGAGGCTGAGCTGGAGACCTTGCCACGCCACCTCCAATCGCTCAAAAGACTGTTGCCACTGGTTCCAGAGCTGACCGAGCTGGAGTCGTACGACACAGATGCGGTGGTCCTCGATGCTCGGCATTCGTCTGTGTTGGGCGATCTGAACGCGGCGCTCGACCATCTCCTATCCGGCAACTTCGAGATCCTCGCCGGCCAAGTGGACGCAGACAGCGTTGGTGCGGTCATCGTTACGCCGAAACGGGCGAGACGAGAGGTCCAGGAGTTGCTGGGTCGGCAACAGGTGAACCGTGTCCGGCTGCCGCCTCGATATGAGTCAGCGAGGTTTCGCGACGCAGTCACCCTCATGGAGCGGCGCCTCGTCGACCTTCCGGTGGAAATCGACACACTCCATGATCGGATCAACGCAGCAATCGAGCCTCATGAAGCATGGGCGGCCGCCCGAGTCCAGGCTAGGGAGCGGTTGGATCAATTGATCGCCATGGGCCACCTGGGTGCAACCGCTCACACGTTCGTCATTGCCGGGTGGGTGCCCGTCACCAAGTTGGAGGATGTCCGGAGGGCGATAGCGGCCATCGGTGAAGGCGAAGTGGTCCTCGAGCTTGTCCCGATCGACGATGCCGATGAGCCGCCGGTGCTCATGGAGAATCGGCGTCCCGCCAGACCGTTCGAAGCGCTGGTGAGTCTGCTCTCAGCTCCTCGCTATGGGAGCCTCGACCCAACGACACTGATGATGATCTTCCTTCCGTTGTTCTTCGGAATGATGCTTGGCGACATCGTGTACGGTGGATTGCTGATGGTCGGGGCGCTGTATCTCCGGCATAGGTTCCGCGTTTCGTCTCCGAGCGTGTCCGAATTCGCCCGAGTCTTCGTCTTGGCCGCCGGGTGGGCGATCGTGTGGGGGATTGTCTACGGCGAGCTACTGGGGGACCTCGGACATCGCTGGTTCGGCCTCGAACCTCTCTGGATAAACCGTGAAGAGGCACTCGAGCCGTTGCTCATCTTTGCGGTAGCGGTAGGGGTTGCCCACGTCTCGCTCGGGCTCCTGTTGGGCGTATGGAGCGCGATGCGTCGCCACGATCGAAAGAGGCTGTCGAATTCCATTGGGACTTTGCTTGCCCTCGCTGGTCTTCTCTTGGTTGTGGGGGTGGCCATGGGACAAGTTCCATCGGGGTTCATGACACCGGCGGTGGCGACGGTCGTGGTCGGCCTGGTGCTCATGATCGCGTTGGAGGGACCGATGGGTCTCTTGACCGGTCCGCTCGAGCTCATGGGCACCGTCGGCAATGTCCTGTCATATCTCCGGATCGCGGCGATCGGTATCGCATCTGTGTATTTGGCGCGCGTAGCCAATGAGCTGGGAGCACTGGGGCCGGTGTGGATAGGAGTGATCGTTGCCGCGCTCTTTCATACCCTCAATCTGGCGCTGGGCACCTTCAGTCCGGCCATCCAGGCGCTCCGGCTTCACTATGTCGAATTCTTCGGGAAATTCTACGAGGGCGGCGGCACCGCCTTCCAACCGTTCGGTTCTCTAGAGAGGAAGGGATAGTCATGGAGATAGGACTCATCGCCATCGGCGCGGGCCTGGCCATTGGTCTGGCGGCCATCGCGACCGGGTACGCCCAGGCCAGGATAGGCTCCGCCGGAATCGGTGCTCTCGCCGAAAAGCCCGAGCTCACGGGTCGGGTGATTCTCCTCATCGCCCTGCCGGAAACCCTGGTGATTCTCGGATTTGCGGTGGCGGCAATGATCATCTTGCTTCTCGGCGGCTGATGGGTCTCGAATCCATCCTGCGCGCGATCGAAGCGGAGTTGGCCGATGCGATCACGGCATTGGAGGCCGCAACGGAAGTGCGGGTCGCCGAGGTCATCTCGGACGCCCGAACGCGGGCCGAGGCCGAACGCGCCCATTTCTCCCTGGCTCGCAACGACGAGGCGGACCGGGTGTTCGCCAAGATCGTCAACCGCGCTCGCCTCGAATCCGAGCGCGGGATGGCACTCGCCCGCGAGGAACTGTTCCAGGAAGCTCTGGAGCGGCTGCGAGCAGAGCTGATTGCCGTCACGGCGAGCCCTCGCTACCGGCACGTCCTGCGGGCGCTGTACCTCGAGGCGAATGCCATCTTGGCGGGCGATGACGTCACCATATTGGTGCGCCCCGAAGATCGGTCTCTCATGGAGCAGCTGGTTGACGAGGGCCGAGGGAGTGTCGAGGCGAGCCTTGACTGTATCGGCGGCCTCGACATCGAGGCACCCGACGGGAGGGCCGTTCGGAACACGATCGACAGTCGGCTGACGACTGCCACCCGCCAGCTTCGCCACCTCGCTGCTTCGCTCGTGCCCGAGCTGAGGAGGGGCGCATGAGCGGCTTCGAATACGGAAACACCCGCCTCCGGGTGCGTGCGTCCTGGCTCCTCGACGCGGCGGCGTTCCGCGATCTCCTGCAATCGTCGACGATTGATGGGCTGTTGAGTCGAATGGCGACTGGGCCCTACGCACGGGAGCTGGAGGAGGCACTGGTTCGATATCGTGGGCTCCGTCGGTTGGATGAGGCAGTGCGCGCCCACCTGGGGCGGCAGTTTGCCGACGTCTTGTCTTTCTACGCCGACGACATCAGGGACCGCCTGAGGCTCTATCAACTGGGTTTGGATATCCGAAATGTCCGCTCCCTGCTTCGTGCCCTGAGTCGGCGCACCGGCGGTGAAAGGATCCTCTCGGCGCTGGTTCCGACTTCCAATCTCGATGGCGCGGCCCTCGGTGAGCTGGCCCGGCAGAGAGATGTTCGGGCTGCGGTAGACCTTTTGAGCGTGTGGCGGCTTCCTTCGCCGCTGGTAATCCGGCATCTTCGTCGCGTCCTCGGTCGGTACACGGAGACCGGCGACGTGCTCCTGCTCGAAGATGCCCTCGATGAAGCGTATGGCGCAACGGCGCGAACCGAGGTCGACCGAGCGTCTCAGGGAGATCTTCTCGTCGAGGCCATCCAGGATGAAGTCGACCAGATCAACCTGATGGGCGTGCTCCGTGCCCGCGACTCCGCCTCCGACGGGGCGGTGGCAATGCCAGTCACGCTGGTGGATGGGGGCCGCGTGGCAGACTCGGTATGGGAAGAGGTGATCGGAACCGAGGACCGCTCCATGATCCTCGCCCGGATCGGTGGTCCCCTGCCTCGCTCCTGGGGGAGCGGGCTGTCAGCCTGGGTGGAGCATGGGAACGTTGCCAGGCTCGAGGCCGACCTCGAAGCCGCTCGGGCCCGGGCCGCCCACAACCGGATGAGGAGCGACTCCTTGGGGATCGGAGTACCCGTGGGATTCATGAGCCGCAAGGAATCTGAAGCGAAGAACCTTCGACTGGTAGGGCGGGCGGTCGTTGGCCATCTTCCTCGCGCCGACGCATTCGACCAGTTGGTGGGTCTCGGATGAGGACGGCCGACGCCCAGCTCGTAGTCGTGGCTCCGGACGGCCTCATCGACGGCTTCAAACTCACTGGAGTTGCAACGGTACCTGCCGAGACAACCGAAGATGCCGAACGTGTTGTACTGCGGCTCCTTCGGGATGGCGAGCGCGGAGTCATCGCCATCCACGGTCCGTTGTTCGCGGGTCTTGCGGATGACCTCCAGCGGAAGCTGCGGGCTTCGGTCTCCCCGGTCGTCGTGGAACTCCCCACTGGTGAGGATTCCGGAGGAGACGCGGCCCGCAAGTCGAGACTGGCACGCAGGCTCCAGCATGCGATCGGTTATCACGTGACGTTCGGGGAGGACTCAGAGTGACCACATACCGTGCGGCCGCGTCCGGAGGAGAGCCGGTGAGGGAACCGGGGCGCGTACTTCGGGTGGCGGGCCCCGTCGTTGTGGCCACCGGTCTCGATCGTGCCCGTCTGTACAACGTCGTGAGAGTCGGCCGCCGGCGGCTCATCGGTGAAGTCATTCGCCTGAGCGGCGACACCGCTGTCATTCAGGTGTACGAGTCGACGGGCGGGCTGCAAGCCGGCTCCGTCGTTCTCGACACGGGGAGTCCGCTCGATGTTGAGCTCGGCCCAGGGCTACTCGGCCAGGTGTTCGACGGCGTCCAACGACCGCTGCGAACACTCGCAGCAGAAGGGAACGAACCTTACGGGAGGCCGTTTCTTCGGCGGGGCATCGATGTGCCTGCTCTCGAACGCCGCATTTGGGATGTGACGGTGACCGTTGCGGTCGGCGATCGTGTTGGGACCGGTGACGTCGTTGCCACCGTGTTCGAGACGCCTGCCATCGAGCATCGGATCCTCGTTCCTCCTGGCGAAGGAGGGACTGTCACCAAGATCGCCAATTCTCCCCTCACGACCGCCGACGCTGTCGTGTGGGTCGATGAGCGTCCCATCTCTTTGACATCTCGGTGGGCGGTGAGGAGGCGGCGCCCGGTCGCGAAGCGCCTGGATCCGGACGCTCCGTTGATCACCGGACAACGAGTCGTGGACATGCTCTATCCCATTGCTCGGGGAGGTAGCGCGGCTATTCCCGGTGGATTCGGAACCGGCAAGACGGTGCACGAACAAACCCTCGCCAAATGGTCGGATGCCGACGTCATCGTGTACGTCGGTTGCGGAGAGCGTGGCAACGAATTGGCCGAAGTCCTCGAAGAGTTCCCCGCCGTCACCGATCCGCGCACTGATGCCTCTCTTATGGATCGGACCATCTTGATTGCGAACACCTCGAACATGCCGGTAGCGGCCCGCGAGGCCAGCATCTATACGGCCATCACGATTGCCGAGTACTACCGCGATCAGGGATATGACGTGGCGGTGATGGCCGATTCGACAAGCCGCTGGGGCGAAGCGCTCCGCGAAGTCTCGAGTCGCCTCGAGGAAATGCCTGGAGAGGAAGGGTTTCCCGCATACCTGCCGTCGCGACTCGCCGAGTTCTACGAACGCGCCGGCGCGGTGGAGGCGCTGGGATCGCCAACCCGACAAGGATCAGTGACGATCGTCGGAGCAGTATCGCCCCCGGGCGGTGATTTCTCTGAGCCAGTCACCCAGTACAGCCTTCGTTTGGCCGGAACCTTCTGGGCCCTCGACCCCGACCTGGCACGACGTCGGCACTATCCCGCCATCCACTGGAATCGCAGCTACAGCCTGTACAACCTCGACGAGTGGTTCAACGAGCACGTGGCCCAAGACTGGTCCCGGCACCGAGCTTGGGCACTCGAAATGCTTGGCCGGGAGGAAGAACTCCAAAGCATCGTTCGGCTCTTGGGAGCCGAAGTGCTCGCCCCCATCGAACGAATCACGTTCCACACCGCACGCATCCTTCGCGAGGACTACCTGCAGCAATCGGCCTATGACAATGTGGATTCGTACTGCCCGCCCCACAAGCAGTATTGGATGCTGGCCGTCATTCACCATGCCTACGACTGCATGGCGGCAGGTGCGGAATCCGAGGATGCCGATCCGGAGTCCCTCATCGGATCACCCGTTCTCGGCGACCTGGCGAGGATGAAATTCTGGCATCCCGACCGTGCCGAATCGGAAGCGCAGAAGCTCATCGAGCGGCTCACCGACGAAGTAGGTGCGCGATGAGCACCCGGGGGCTCCGAACCATCGAACTCCGCACCGTCACGTACGTGGCAGGTCCGTTGCTCTTCATCGACCAGGCCCATGGGGTGCACGCGGAAGAAGTGGTCGAAGTCGTCACCCCGGACGGAGCGATACGCCGGGGGCAGGTTCTCGAAGTCGACGGGGCCAGAGCAATCATCGAGGTCTACGCTGGCACGCGCGGTTTGGATATCGCCTCGACGCGAGTGCGCCTGGGCGGTGACAGCTCCCGACTTGGAGTGGGCATGGATCTCCTGGGTCGAATGTTCGACGGTTCCGGCGAGCCCATAGATGGCGGGCCGCCCCCCATGCCGGAAGAGTTCTGGGACGTGAACGGTCTTCCGGTCAACCCGGCGGCTCGCCAATACCCCTCCGAGTACATAGAAACCGGGATTTCGACGATCGATGGGCTCAACACACTCGTCAGGGGCCAGAAGCTGCCTATCTTCTCGGGGTTCGGGCTCCCTGCGGGTGAGTTGGCTGCCGATATCGCAACTCATGCTCGTGTGCCCGCCGGCGGCGATCAGGACTTCGTTGTGGTCTTCGCCGCCATGGGCACAACCGCCCGAGAGGCGAGCTTTTTTCGCCGGCATCTCGAGGACAGCGGCCGGCTCAACCGGACCGTTCTGTTTCTCAATCTCGCAGACGACCCCACTATCGAGCGCCTGCTCACTCCACGGCTGGCCTTGACGGCAGCCGAATTCTTGGCCTTTCAACGTGACATGCATGTGCTCGTGATCCTCACCGACGTGACCAATTACTGCGAGGCGCTACGCGAGGTGGCCACAGCCCGAGAAGAGGTGCCCGGCCGGCGCGGCTTTCCTGGATACATGTATACGGATCTCGCCTCCATCTTCGAACGGGCCGGGAAGCTGCATGGACATACCGGCTCGGTCACCCAGCTGGTGATTCTTTCCATGCCCGATGACGACATCACCCATCCGATCCCTGATCTTTCCGGCTACATCACCGAAGGTCAGATTGTGCTGTCGCGTGATCTCCATCGTCGCGGCGTCTTTCCGCCTGTCGATGTACTGCCCAGCCTCAGCCGGCTCATGAATGCCGGAATCGGAGAGGGGAAGACCCGGATCGACCATCGCCCGGTCGCCGATCAGCTCTACGCGCTCTATGCCGAAGGACGGGACCTTCGTCAGCTCATTGCCGTGGTGGGGGAGGGAAGCCTCAACGATTCTGACCGGAGAATCCTCTCCTTTGCCGATGAGTTCGAACACCGATTTGTGCATCAGGTCAAGCGTCGCAGCCTCGAGGAAACCATCGACCTTGCGTGGGACCTGCTGGGAGGCTTTCCCGATGACGAACTCAAGCGCATACCGCCGGCAACCCTTGCGTCTCGTCGACAATCCGGTGCGGTATTGCCGAGTTGAGTCAATAGGATCCTGCGAATGCCCGTCCAGCCCGTTGAAGGCGTGAGTTGTACACCCACATTCTCATAGATCTCGATCACACGCTGCTCGACTCGGATGCTTCGGAGGCGGCCGCGTTCGGCGAGACGCTTCGCGCGGCGGGCGTAGCTGACCCCGATGCCCATCTCGCCGCGTTTCAAACCATCAATCGGGCACTGTGGGCAGCCGTTGAACGCCACGAGATGACACCCGATCACGTGCGCGTGGCGCGCTTCGAGGAGCTCGCCAAAGTGATCGCGGAGGATGCCGACCCTGAGGAGATGGCAGATCGATACGTGGCCGGGCTCTCACAATTCGGCGACCTCTACCCGGCGGCGCGTCGCGTCCTGCCGGAGCTTTCGAACAAAGCGACCTTGGCGCTCGTGACAAATGGAATCGGGGAAGTGCAACGTGCCCGAATCGATCGTTTGGCGCTTGGCTCCTATTTCGCTGCCATTGTGGTGTCCGGGGAGGTCGGCGTCGCCAAACCCGCACCCGAGATCTTCGATATCGTGTTTCAGCAGCTAGGCCAACCAGCCAAGAGCTCAACCGCCATGGTCGGCGATAGCCTGTCGTCGGATATTCGCGGGGGAGCCAACTACGGGATCTCAACCTGCTGGTTCAACCCATCCGGGCGCAAGCCGGGCCCAGAGAATCGCTTCGACCACGAGATCTCAGACCTCGGCCAACTGCTGGCTCTCGTCGGCCCATGATCGAGCCCATCGACATCAGGGACGAAGCCGTGGCGGAGCGTATCGTTGAGATTCAGATTGCTGCCTATGCCGTCGAGGCTGAACTGATGGGTTTCGATGGCATCCCGCAGCTCCATGAGACGGTCCCGGATGCTCGGTCGCGTACCGACCTTTGGTGGTTCGGCGTCTATGACGGTGGGGAAATCATCGGAGCGATAGCCTGGAGGGAGCAGCCCGGGCTCATCGACATCGACCGCTTGGTGATTGCACCGAGCCACGCTCGGAGGGGGTATGGAAGGAACCTGGTGATGGCCCTCGGAAGCACGACTCGTATCACGGTTTCCACCGGCGCTGCCAACGCTCCCGCCAGAGCTCTCTACGAGAGCCTGGGGTTCGAACTCATCGGCACGTCAGAGATCGCCCCTTCGGTACGCGTCGTTCATTACGAGAAGCCCGGCGACTCAACGACGGACCCATCCTGAGAGAGATCTGGACTGTTACGCGATCGCCTGCGGAAGGTGTCTACCGACTGAGACCGTGCGACTCGCGTTCGCCTTCACGTTCGAGCTCCTCTTCGAGAAACTGGCGGTACTTCCGCTCGCTCATCCCTCGCTCTTCGAGGTAATAAGACGTGAAATGCAGGCCGAGGCCGAGGCCCCACGGGATGGTGACCCAGTATGCCCATTGAACGCCGCCACCCGTCGCCAGATCGAGCGCCCACACGAACGCGTTCACGATCACATATGCACCGACATGCACGAGAAGCGCGGCGTAGTCCTGTGCGCGCTTGCGGGCTCTTGCTTCGGCGGATGTCGGCTCCGTGCCAATCATGATCACCTCCTAGACCATCGTCCCGAACGTACGACGGAGCCCCACATGTGAATAGAGCCGTCAGCCCCTTTTGGATAGGAGCAGTGTCGCCTGCCAAATCACTGAAGCCGGGGGAGGGGCGCGGCTCGATCGGGGGAGGCATCGGTCTCCCCGGAGCCGGCCGAGGCGTTGCCGTGACTGCGCCAATTCTGCCGGCTCGCTGATGCCGATGTGTCTGCTGCCACTTGGACACATCATCGCCACACGATCGACTCGGGGAGCCGCGAGACGACGGCGGGTGCTGGTCCAGGAGCGTAAGCCTCCTCAGGCCGATGCCCGAATGCGCCGATGGAGTGCTATGCAACGTATCTCTGAGGAGCAGCATCGATGATCCTGGTGAGTATCCCGCAACTGTCGCTCTCGGCCGGCGACCCCATCATCGCCGGCTATCCCTCCAATCAATGGTTTCAGGCAGACGGCTTCGCATTCGCCATATCCCGACCCGATGAGCCATCGGGCAGCCGGAATGGCCCTGAGTTGACGGCGCTCGGTCCCAGCGCGTTTCATGATGTATCAATCATGAAGGCACTCGATCAGCACTCGACCTTGCTGGCACAGTTTGCTGCCTCGGGTGGCAACGTCGGCCTCGTAGAGGTGGATTTCGTCGACCCGCCTCACGTCCGCGCCGAGGCGGAGGCGATGCCCTACCTGCGCTACTCGTTTCAGCGTTGTTTCGTGGCGTCGTGGACCGCCTCCGCCGCAGGCGCCGACCATCCCACCGAGCAGTGCTCGATCTCCTTCGAGGAGATGTCGATCAAGCACTGGGTGGATGGCGATCCGGCCGTGCTGCAAATGTCATGGGATCTCCGCAAGGGCGGCCCCACCTAGAGGAGACGTTGGCCGGCGGATCCGCAGATCTGGGGACCTATCCGAGTCAGGACCCATGGCCCTAGACCGCCAGTGGAACACCTGGTTAGGTGTGGGGTAGGTCAGCTCGAGGAGACCACCATGACCCGGATCGTCGTAGGTGTTGACGGATCTGCTGTGGCCGCCACGGCTCTCAGATGGGGAAGCCAGATCGCGATCAGCACAGAAACGGAGTTGGTGGCGGTCAACGCGTTCCAGAACCCCTACTCGGAAGTGCCGCCCAACGACCGCCGACAGCTCCTCGAGGCGAGGGCAGAAATCCTCGCAACCGACTGGATAGCTCCTGCTGTTCGGCTCGGTGCGACAGTGCGACCCGTTGTACACGAGGGAGACCCGCGCCAAGTGCTCCCCGCCGTTGTAGTTGAGGAGCAGGCAACACTGCTCGTCATCGGTCGCACCGGCGCAGCCGGGGGGCCGGGCTTCTTGCATTTGGGCAGTGTGGTCGAACACCTGGCTCATCACGGTGCGATACCTCTGGCTGTCATCCCGGTTGGCTGGTCGGATCCGGTGCGGCGCATTGTCGTAGGCGTCGATGGTTCGGCTGAGTCACTCGCGGCAGCTCGTTGGGCCGGCCGTCTGGCGGCTGTCACGAACTCCGAGATCGTGGCGGTTCACATCTACGAGCCCGGCCTGGATTGGGCGCGAGCGGCGACGGAACAAGACTGGCGCAAGGAGGCCGAGTCCCGTCTCCACGAGTGGACTGCCCCTCTGAAAGCGGCTGGTAGCCCCGTGAGTATCGTCGCACAGCACGATCTTCATCCGGCCGACGGACTGCTCGGCGTCGCCGCGGCCCGTCAGGCGGACGTCTTGGTGCTCGGGCTGCGGGGCCTTGGCCGGTTCTCTGGTGCTCGGGCGGGCGGGGTAGCCCTGAAGGTCATCCACCGCGCGTCCCTGCCGGTTGTGCTGATCCCGGAGCAGTGAGCAGGCCATCGGTCGAGGCGTACTGGCGAATCGACGGCACCGACCACGCGATGGCCTTCGTACGGCGTGCACGCGCTTCACCTCACGTGTCAGATGGCCCTGCAACCATCCATCCGGTGGCGACTCTCAGCCGCTGTCACTCGGGTTGAAGTTGACCTGCAATGCACCGTCGGCGTCGCGGAGCTCCAAACGACCGCTGCTGACGATCCACGTGTCCGAGTTCTCCAGAGCTGCGAAGAAGCTCTGTTCCTGTTCCATGACGCCCGCTGGGTCCGAACAGGCACTTCTGGTCGCTCCTACGGCACCAACGGAGATGGTGTCGGGCCCGGCTTCGAATGGCGCGGAGTAGCCGTTGCAGCCGCCGTTGCCGGTGAGGCTGCCGTCATTGCCGAACGTTGCGGTGATCTCTGTCCCCGGAATCAGGCTGACCACAGCCTGATTCCCGTCGTTGACGCTGATGGCTTCCCAGCTGGTCCCGGCCAGGGCGATTGGCTCCAGAGTCACATAGACGAGGGTTTCGGTCCCGGCATCGTCGAACAAGCTGAGCTGATTGTCTGCGATCTCATAGCGCACCGAGGCTTGGAACAGGTCGAGGTAACGGGCCTCTTGAGCGTTGACGGGGTCCTGGCACGCTCGCCGGGTGGAGGCGAGTGGCCCAATATCGATGGCGTCGCCTTCGGTTGTGTATCCGCCATTGTACCGATTGCAACCCGAATCACCCGACACTTCGGACTGAGCAAATTGAGCGGTTATCGCTGCCGAGGGAATCGGAGCTACCAGCTCACCGCGTTCGGATAGGATCGACGAGAGTTCCCATGGATTAGCTTCCAGGTCACCGCCGCCGGACTCGGAGCCGCTGCAGGCGACAGCCAAGACGGTCAGTCCAATAGCCGACAGCGCAAGGGCTCGTCCCACAACTCCAACCTCCTAAGCTTGTGCTCCGGTTGGCAGCATAGAGCTTGGGCCTCGGCCACCGTCGTTCCTTGACGGGCGCTCCGGCCCCGATAGCCTTGATCCCGTATCACGCTATCGCACGATGCAGGAGGCAACGCGACGGCCGCGCTTTCCTCGCAAAGGAGCCAACTATGACCGATCCGACGACGGATGCACCAGTGAAGCCGGGACCTCTGTTCATGATCATGGGCGTGGTGAACGTGATACTCGGGTTTGTTGTGCTGTTTTGGCCAGACGCAACCCTGAAAGCGGTCGTGATTCTGGTCGGCCTCCAGTTGATCTTCGTCGGTGCCATCCGTATCTTCGTCGCGCTCGCGTTTCCCGAGGGCTCTCCACGGTTCCTCGCCTTCCTCGTCGGGCTTTTTGGCATCGTGGCTGGCCTGTTGGTGATGCGGGACCCTTTGCAGACGGTGGCCCTCGTAGTGACGCTCCTCGGCATCTTCTGGGTCTTCGCGGGTCTCGCAGGAGTGATTTCCAGCTTCATGGCAGCTCCCGGCGAAAAGATGGGGATGCTCTTGAGCGCAGTTGTGACCCTGGCTCTCGGCGCGTTGCTTCTCGGGTGGCCCGAGCCGACGCTCCGTGTGGTAGCCGTTGTGGTTGCTCTGTTCTTGATCGTGCAAGGCGTTGCCGAGCTTGCCGTGGGAGTCGCAGCGCGCAAAGGGGGCGTGGCAAGCTGAGCCGGATGGCTGCCAACAGGCATTTGCCGCTCGGCGCTTCGGAACGGCTGCCGGAGGCCGGCGCGCCGGTCCCGGGCGCGCGTTTCTGGCACGGGCTACTATCGGCTCGTCCCGTGCCGCAGAGGAGGACCGTTTTGCCATGAGCGATCTCGATCGCATCTTTCAGGAGCTCTCTGAGGTCCGACAACAACTCGAAGACCTGCCCGCCGATGCGTTGGAGGAGCGGGCGCGCCTGGAAAGCCGGCGCGAGGCGCTGCACGCAGAAGCGAGCAGACTTCAAGGTGCTGTCGGCGATCCCCGGTCGTCGGCTGAGATCGCCACAGAACTGGAATCTCTGAAGGCGAGGCTCAACGAGATCGAGCAATCCGAAGTCAACATCGTCGAGCAATACGGCGGCAGTGTCCTCGAGGCCTCGAGCGCAGTGTCTGGGATGGACCTCAACCGCCGTATCGAAGAAGGCCAGGGCGCTGACGAGCTCAGAGCAAGAGTTGAGACTCTCGAGGCAGAGCTTGCCAAGCGGGAGGGCTCCGCAGGCTGAAAGGCCGGCTCGCGCGAAAGACCCGGCTCTGTCGCCTCGATAGGTAGCCTGGCGCCATGTCCGGAAACCGACCCGGAGCGGCGTACGCAACAGACCGTTTCGGTCTTCTCTTTCTCCAGCTGATCGGGCTCTTCGCGCTCACAGCGGTGGCAGGCGATTCGGGGGTTCTGCGCGTCACGCAGGGCCTGTTGGTCGTTGCCATCCTGCTCACGACGCTTCGTGCCAGCGGCACGACACCCCGGACGCTCCGCATCGCAGCCTTTGTCGCCGCACCAATGGCGCTCGCTGTGGTCGCGGGGTCCCTCAGCGACCGGCCGAATGTCGTCGGCCCGGTGACCATTTCTATTGGGCTCGTCATGGCTGCGGGAGCGGGACTCATCGTGCGTCGCATCTTCGAACACGAGCGAGTCACCCTCCAGCAGGTGATCGCTGCGTTGGGTGCCTACCTCGAGATCGCCCTGGTGTTCGCATTCGTATACGGGGGTGTCGACACGATGACCGACGGCAACTTCCTAAATGGCTCGCTGGTCGACGGCGCCGATTCGGGACCCTCGGTATCGCTCTATTTCTCGGTGGTCACGATCACGACCCTCGGTTACGGTGATCTGACTCCGGCGACAGAGCTCGCGCGCACGCTGGCGATGATCGAGACGCTCTTCGGCCAGATATTCTTGGTCGTGCTCGTTGCCTATCTCGTTGGATCGCTCGGTCGGCGGCGTCCGCAATTGATCGAACCCGCCAAAACGCCTCCGGCGTCCTGACCGTCGCCCGTGCTCGCCCGCCTCCGGTGCGAGCAGCCGGCGAAAGACCTTTGGAGCACCGGCGGCACCGTCAGGCCATTGCTGGCTCGTTCTCCAACGGGACCACATAGATCCAAGACACCTGGTAGGCGGCAAGCACAACGGCGATCGTCAGAAACCACCCCCACGTGAGATGGGGCAAGCTGAACAACGCTCCCAGAGCGGCGGCGGCTCCCGCTATGCGGAACGCAGCCGTGTGCCGGCGCAGGAAAAGGCTCGCCGTGGTTTGGGGCTGATCGTCGCCACGAAACATGCCCCGAACCGTTTGACGCACTGCTGCTGCCGTCGCACTGGGCCCTATGAGGTAGGCAGTCGCAGCCGCCACCAGGGAGATGGCGACCAGTGCCAAAACCAGCGGACCAAGATTCCGCCACAGGGCGGCATCGATGACGATCTGGGCGACAGTCTGCCCCGAAGAGGAGGAAATCCCATCGACGATGTCGTTTTCCAAGGGCTCGCGGAGGAGCCAGATGGCGACGGCGGCACCTGCCGTCACAAGGCCGAGGGACGCCACAGTGCGGCGACGGTCGAGCGATGCGACCAGACCGCCCACGACGGCAATGGCGAAGAGCACCCACAGGGCAACGACGCCGCCATCGAGTATCCGAACCGCCCGCTGGGCTGACGTGAGCGTGTCTGCGTCGAACAGCTGCACCTGGCCGAAGGTCGGCGGGATCGTGACGCCGAGCGCTCCTGCGAGGCGGTCCGCTGCCTGTGGGGCTTCGTCGGGCGTGATCTCCGGGATCGCAATTGCACCACCAAACAGATCCGGCGTGTCCAAACTTGCCTGAGCCACGACGTTGTTGATGACTGGGGCGAGGTCGAATGTGACCTTGCCGTCGACGACCGTTGTGTCATCCTCCCCGCGCAACAACGCCACAGCCTGCTCGTGGGCGAGCCGATTGGCTTCGACCCATATCGCCTCGAATTGCGATGAGCCGACGACTTTGGTGGTGGCGTTCTCGATGAAGCCGCGGCTGGCGTTCTCCAGCGGCCCGGCGAGGAATCGTCCGGCCGGCCCTATGGCGTTGTCCAACAGGCCGGGCAGGTCGATAAGGGTGAGCGCCTCATCGGCGACCTTCACCGCCACGAGACTCTGGAGCTCCTGGTTGGCGGGAAGTGTTGCAACCGATTCGACCCACACGTCGGTGTTGAGGAGGGTCGACCGCATCCAGGTGGCGGTCACGGCGAGCACCAGACTGAATGCCGCGACCACGGCCAGAAAGCCCGCCAGGGGACGCCGCCATCGGACTCGAGTGCTCGACTGCTCATCTGGGCCTGGATCGGCGGTGCCGGTATTGTGCTTGTTGGTCATGGTGGTCCCGTCCTGGATCTAGAGTCCGCCGTAGCCTAAGCGAGGCCGCCCACAGAGCACCTCGCCCCATCCGGGTGAAGGACGAGGGCATGCGCGCCTTCGTTCACGTCGGTGCGACGTAGGCTAGAACGATGCTGTATCGGCTTCGTGCTCGGTTTCTGTGGGCGGTCGCCCGACTGGTGACAGCCGGCCTGTTTCAAAGCCTCGAGGTGAAGGGCCGCGAATCCCATGCCCGAAAGCCCCGGCTCGTCATTGCCAATCATTTCAACGGATTGGTCGACGTCGTCCTCCTCATCGTCGCCCTAGGCGACTATCCGTTGTTCATTGCCAAGTCGACCCTGTTCGACCGCCTCCCGACGAGATTGCTGCTCAAGGCGGTCGGGGCGATACCCGTGTACCGCCCAGTCGACGGGGCAGACGCTCGCAACAACGAAGAGGCGTTCGCCAAGGTCTACGAAGCGTGGAATCGGGGGAGAACTGTGGCCATCTTCCCGGAAGGCACGGTTCCCGAAGAGGAGCGGCTTCAGCCGCTTCGCACCGGCGCCGCCCGTATGGCACTCGGGGCGATCGAGGCCGGCGTCGGCGACCTCGAAGTGCTCCCTGTCGGCATCACCTATCTCGACAAATCAGCATCGCGATCGCGCGCACTCGTCGGCATAGGAGAACCGATCGCCGCTGCGGATCTCTCTGCGGAACGGCTGCAAATCCCAACCCGTTCCGATAGCTCTGCCGAAAGCTCTTCGCCTCTACATCGACCGAGTGACGTCACAGCAATACGTGCGGCGACGGAGCTTCTCACGGAACGGCTGAGTGCGCTTCCGGCTGCCTACGGGAGCCTGGCTCGGAAAGCTCGGCTCCTCCTGATTGCCGACGTGGTGATCAGTGCCGAGGTCGCTCATCCGTATGACCAACCGACCATGTCCTCGCTGGTGGCTTTGGCCGACCGGATCGCAGCCCTTCCCGGCGACGTGCAGGACGAGATCTTCGATCGTATGGGCCGGTACCACCTCGACCTGGCGAATCTCGGCGTCCGTGACGATCATCTGGTCCCGGCTGTGCGATTGCGCGACCTCTTGCGCAAATTGAGTCTCACGGCACTAACGCTGTTGCTGGTGACACCGCTGGCGTATATCAGCTTCCTGACCAACGTCGTGCCCATCATTCTGACCATCCTGGTGGGCACGGCCGTGCGCGAACCGGTGACGAAAGGCACTGCCCGTGTCCTGGTAGCACTGGTGGCATTCCCGGCAGCGTGGGCCCTCTCGATGTGGACGTCTCAGTTGGTGGGTTGGCAAGTGGTGGTATACGGGCTGGCCTTGGCGGTGGGCTCCATCCTGATCGTGATCGGCGCCCAAAGTGCTCTTGCGGCGATCGACGCGGGTCTCGGCTGGTGGAGATCATGGAGCAGGGCAGCGATGGTCACGATGGCGTTGCGAACTCGAGCGAGCGCCGTCGACTACGTGCGGGCCCAACTCTCCTCATGAAACCCGAGGCCCTTGCTGGCAATGACCGTTGCCGCCGCGGCGAGGAGATGCCAGAGGCCGTGGCCCTGCATCACACTGTCGGGCTTGCAAAGCGGACCGTCAGTTCGACTGAGCGCGTGAACGCCGACGCCTGCTGCACCCGTCGCAGCCGCTGCCGCCAAAGCCCGCCAGTCGTGCGGCGTGTGATCAGCCTGGATTCTCTGCCAGGTGGCGGCCAGGACGGCAGCCGCAGTGATCGCAGACAGGCCATCTTGGCTTCCTGGAGAGATTGCTCGGACTGCGCCTGCTCCCGCCAAAGCTGCGCCAATGGCGGGGATGAGTGCGACGTCGGCGAGGTTGCGGCGGTCGTGCTCCGAGGCAAGCGCAAGCACCACCGGAGGCGCCAGCAAGGTGACATCGTGGAGCCACGGAGCCATCCGCCCGCCGGGCCCGTGGTACACGGCGGAACCGATACCGGCGGCAGCAAGCGCCCATCCCGCCCAGCGTGCTCCTGAGCGCGACTGTCGAACGGCTTTCGAGCGACGGGCAAGGCCGACTCCGACGGCGGTTATGACCAGGCTGGTCAGCGTATTCACCGGCTGGCCGATGCGGGGCTTGACGCGTTCGCAATCGGATCGAGCGGGATGGTCATCGGAAATGGCGGGCACGAGCCTTCATCGTAGCGCCTGTGAGGGCGTATCCGGGCGCGATCCGAGCGGCCGTCTCCACGACCGATTGGACCGCCAAAAAAGCCAAGTCCCGAGACCAAGCGGGATCGGAGGAAAGAAGGTGAGCGCTCGAAAGAGCAAGACTCCCGCCACGATGGCGGCCTCCGAATCCCCGCCGGCGCTGAGCAGCAGCAGACCCACATAGCCTGCGTCGACGATCCCCAAACCGCCTGGTGTGAGCGGTACGCCGCTGAGCAGTCGGGCAAGAGAAAACGCTGCCAGAAGAGCGAAGAGGCTGATGTCGGTGACTCCGACGAACCGCATCGACGCGACAAAGACGGAGAACATGGCCAGGTGATTGGCGAGCATTGCGATCGTCAGCCGTTTCCAAGCCTTGCTGACGAGCTCGCCAAGGGTGGATCTGAAGACCTCGAGGCGGGCCGAGAAGTCGATGGGCTCGCGGCCCAGCAGCCTCAGGGGAGGATTGATGATCCTTGCCAAGACGCGGCCGACCGCAGCGGCGCCCGAGGCCGATCTCAGAACGGTGATCAGGGTGCCGGAGATGAGCGCGAGCACTGCGGCACTCGTGAGCGGGACCGTCCAGCCGGCGACGCTATCGCCGCTGGTGAGCGCCAGAAGCCCGAATGCCGCCACGGGAAGTCCCGCCTTGATGAATCCGTCCCATACACCCGCCGTGAGCAGCGCTGCCCATACCCGCTCCGAGGTGAATCCCCACGACAAATAGATGGCGTAGTTGACTCCCACGGCGATCGCTCCGCCTGCCGGCACGGTGTTGGAGAAGGCCGTTCCTGAAAGCTGGTTGACGGCAGCTTCTCGCAGCCGCAGTGTTGGGAGTACCGCCATCAACACCGGCCAGTAGGCGGCGAGAAACCACACCGCCAGGATCACGAGAACGATGACCTCACCGGTGGTCAGATCGGTGATGATGGGGAGGACCTCGGAGTAGTCGGTGAGGCGCGGAAAGAGTCCTCCGAATACCGCGGCCATGATGCCGAGCGTCACCACGGCGCGCGCCACCTTGTTGCCTGTAGACCGTTCGAGCGGGGAAGAAGTCCCGTCGTCGGGTGGCAGGTCGCTCGATCTCGGCCCCGTTGAGTCGGCGCCTTCCAGCGGCAGGGTCATGAATGTGCTGGTGGCTTTGGCGGGATAGTCGCCGAAAGCTCCGCACGGGACGAAACCGCAAGTCGCGTAGAGCTTGCGGGCTGGCGCGAAAGCCTCCTGAGACCCGGTTTCCAGGCTCACCTGTCGGGCACCTCGGGAGATGGCCGTGTCGACGAGATGGTCTACGAGGGCGCGTCCAACTCCCCGGCGCCGCGCCGAGGTGGCGGTGTGCATCGATTTGATCTCGAAGTGGTCTTCGTCGAGCTGCTTGAGCGCTCCGACGCCCAATAGCGCTCCGCCCTCGCGAACGCTGAACATCGTGATGTCGGGGCTGAGAAGGCGCTCGATATCGAGGGCATGGACGTTCTCGGGCTGTGTCGTGCTCACCGCATATTCGAGGTGCTGTTGAAGGAGGGCGTACACGTCGGCGGCGCGTGGATCATCCACGGCAATGACCCAGCGGTTCATGTATCGAACGCTACCGGACCGGCAGTGGGATCACCGCAAGCGCCCGACCGGTTTCGCATCACCGGACGATGGCGTCGACTGGGGAGTCGCCTTCTGGGACAGGGGACTCTGCCAGCTGGTCCGTACTGCACGACGTGGGATCGCGATCCGGTCGCCAGCGGAGCATCCGGGTGGTGCCTCGGAAGCGGCCGGCGGTGGCCCATGTGTACTGCACCTCGACCACCCTCTCGGGTTTCACCGGTATCCACGAGTGATCACGACCGCCGGCGCCGCTCCATCGGTTGGGAGCGCCGGGCATTGACCCGTCTGCGTTGGCCTCGGCGTTCATCCACTCCGACCAGGGATGCTCGCCGATGTTGTCGAGTACCAGAGGTTCCATCTCTTTGGCGAGCTCCACCCTTTTCTTGGCGGTGAAGCTGGCGGCCACCCCGACATGCCAGAGCTGGCCTTCGGGGCTGTACAGGCCGAGAATGAGTGACCCAACGCCGTCACCTGATTTGTGGATCCGGTAGCCGGCTACCACACAGTCGGCGCTCCGCACATGCTTGAGCTTGAACTGTGTGCGCTTGTTCGGGGTATACGAATCGCCGAGCGGCTTGATGATGAGCCCGTCGAGGCCGGCTGCCTCTGTGGTATCGAACCATTCCATGGCGATTGTCGGATCGTAGGTGGCGGGAGCCAGATGTATCGGGGAAGAGAAGGAGCCTGCGACGCCCTCGAGCGCGGTACGCCGCTCGGAAAACGGGCGGTCGACGAACGCCTCGTCGCCCAAGGCCAGGATGTCGAATGCGACAAAGTCGGCGGGAGTTTCCTTGGCGAGCATTTGGACCCGAGAGTCGGCCGGGTGGATTCTCTGGCCCAGCGCGTCGAAGTCGAGTCGACCGTCGATTGACACGATGATCTCGCCGTCGACGACGCATCGGACCGGGAGGCTCTGGCGGAAGGGCTCGAGCAATTCGGGGAAGTAGCGATTGAGGGGCTTTTCGTTGCGGGAGCCCATCACGATCTCATCGCCGTCGCGAAACACGATGCACCGATACCCATCCCATTTTGGCTCGTACGACACGTCTCCCTCGGGGAGCTTGGGCACAGGTTTGGCGAGCATAGGCTTGAGCGGCGGCATCACAGGAAGGTCCATGGAGTCAGCCTATCGACCTCGCTGCCCTTTCAATGGTCGTATCGGTGGAGCGCCCAACATGAGAGAACGCCGCACTCGGCAGCGTTCTCTCATGTTTTCGCCATCGCCGACTTGGAACGGTCTAGGTGGGGTCAGCCACCTTTGACGGCTTCTTTGTATAGGTTTCGCACGAGCATTTCGGAACGGTACAAGATCCCTCCCGATGCTCCGAGTTGGGGTGACCGCAGCCGACGCAGCGTTCCCGACCGCCGTCGACTCGCTTCGTGGCGGAGATCAGCGGGAGCGTTCCTTGGCGACGTTCACCGTCAGCGCCCGTCCGTCGACATTCTGGCCGTTCAGCGCGTCGATCGCAGCGTTGGCCGCTGCGGATGTCGACATCTCGACGAATCCAAAGCCACGAGACCGGCCCGTGTCCCGGTCGGTGATGACTTGCGCCTTGGTGACTTCGCCGTGTTCGGCGAAGAGCCGCTCCAGATCGGCTGAGGTGGTGTTGAATGTGAGGTTGCCCACATAGATATTTCCGGACATGTTGTGCTCCCTTCGAAGCGTTGAACCGTCAACTCTGACGCTCCTCAAGCTGCGATCCGAAAGCCGACGGCGAGGCCGTCGGCAAGAGCATGCAGGTCCTGCGGTGATTCCGCCCGACGGAACAAGGGGCGGATCTAGCGCTGTACGCATCGGGCGTACGCATATACCAGCGTAGCGGACTTCGCCCGCCAACCACTTTCGGCTCGGCGCCGCGGGTCGGCAATGAGAGGGTTGGATGGCCGACATCATGGGTAGAGCATGGCAAGGAGGTGAGAAATGGTCGATGGTCCAAGCCCGCACGGCGATCTCGAGACGTGTGGAACGAAGAAGCCCCAACAATCCGCGAGGGATGTCGTCCGCAATGTTGCTCTCGGCGTCGGGGCGCTTGCGCTTGGGATTGCCGGGGCGATGATACCTGTGCTCCCTGGATGGCTATTCGGCCTTGTCGGGTTGGTGCTGTTGGGCTCAGCCTTTCCTCCCCTGAGACGAATCATCAGCAATCTCATCGTTCGGTCAGGCTCATTCATCGATCGATGTGTTGCGAGCCCCTCAGCCAATCGTCTGCTGGTCCGCACGCTCGGCTTTCCGGCGATCCGGCGGTCCCTCGAGCCCTCGGCGCGCTGGACGCTCCTCAACCGTGCTGCGCGGCGGGCAACGCAGAACACCTCCGATGAATCCGCAGAGGAACGGCGGAGGTGAAGACCCGAGATCGGTAGCCGACTCGGGCCAGCTCCGCGCCCACCTCGACTTGGCGTTGTAGTTTTGAGCACCGGTCGCCCGCTCTGGCGAGCTCCAGCTCCGAGCCGCGTCTACCCACCCATCTCTTCGACTGTGGCGGCCATATCTTCGGGGGAGACATCACGAATGTGTGTGCAACGACCAGTGGTGGCCGAAAGGGTCGACGACCAACGATGCGCGATCCCCGTAGACCCTCGAGGCCGTGGGGTACGGAGTGAACCATGCAGCACCTCCTCCGCAGCAGGTCGGTTCACCGGTCACCCTCCGCTCTCGCCCATCTGGGTGGCCCGACGTGGCAATCTATGCCGATGGACCGAGGCCGCAGTGTGGATCCAGCGAATTCCGCCGCACACGCCATCGAGAGCACGGCGATCGTCGCCGGTGCGCTTGCAGTTGTATCCGAGGCTCGCTCCGTCGTGCTCGTTGAAGGCGACAGCGACCGAGCCGCGCTCGAAACGTTGGCGATTCGCTCCGGCACAGATCTCGCAGCCGAGGGGATCTCCATCGTCTCGATGGGCGGCGCCACGCCTGTTGGTTACTTCATCGATGCACTAGGCCCCAACGGATCGAACTGCGAGCTGGCCGGTCTGTGTGATGAGGGCGAGGAAGGGCACTTTCGGCGCGCCCTCGAAGCGTTGGGCTTGGGACCGAACACTCCTCGCTCGGCGATGGAAGAGCTCGGGTTCTTCGTGTGTGTGCCCGACCTGGAGGTGGAGTTGATCCGGTGCCTCGGCGCTGCTCTTGTGCTGGAGGTGGTCGAATCTGCCGGCGAGCTCGACACATTCCGGACGTTCCAGAACCAACGGGCGTGGCGAGATCAGTCCACGGAGGCTCAGCTCCGGCGGTTCTTGGGCACACGGTCCGGGCGGAAGATCCGGTATGGACGATTGCTGGTGGAGGCGCTCGATTTGGCGCGGGTTCCTCGGCCGCTCGAAGCAGTCCTGACATTCGTGAGCCTGTCGTCGTGAAATGCACAAGGCATTGGCGCGGAGATCACCCTGCCGCTTGGCAACCGCACAAGGTCATTGGTCTCTGGTAACTCCGTGCTTTTCGAGCGATTGTGGAGCCCTGGGGGACAGGTGCGACGCCGGAGGATCGGCCCCGCCGGCGAGAACAATCGGCCGACCTAACCGGCCAACTCCAGGGGGCAACAGGGAGGCGCCAATGGAAGAAACGCGAATCGTTCTGTCAGGATTGTGGGTAGCACTCATGCTCGTCTATCTCCTCGGCGATGTGCTGCGGATCTTCAGCGGTGACGCCAAACCCGGCGAGATGGCTGGGCAGCAAGCGACACAATGGATGTGGCTCGCTGCCGCCATGGTCATGCTGATCCCTATCGCCATGGTCGTGCTGTCGTTGACGATGGGATTTCCGGCAATCCGATGGGTGACCATCGTCGCCGCCGGTTTTCTCGTGATATTCAACATCTTCGGTCTTCCCTACGAATCCGCCTATGACAACTTCCTGATCGTGGTGAGCCTCGGATTGAATGCCGTCACTGCCTGGTACGCATGGAACTGGGCTATGTGACCGCTCGTCCGGAAGGCGGCGCGGGCGAGGCGCCACCAAACGCCGTCGCTAGATTCGGTCCATCGACTACCAGGAGGAGCAGCGTGCCCGGCGGATCGGATTACCAGGGACCACCCGAAGCACTCGAGCGATATGCAGCCATCGTCACCCGAAGCAGCGGTGACACCGTTGTGAAGGGTGCCAAGAACCCGTATACGTCTCTGAACGGCCACATGTTCAGCTTTCTCGATGTCGACGGATCCATGGCAATACGTTTGTCGGATACGATGCGCGACGAGTTTTTATCCGAATACGACAGTGGACCGGTCATCCAATACGGGAGCGTGATGCGCGGCTACGTCTCTGTTCCCGAGGCGCTCTTCGCCGACTCGGAGAAGTCTGCGTACTGGTTCGACCGAAGCCGGGAGTGGATAGCCACGCTCGATCCCAAGCCAACCAAGGGCAAGAAGTAGCTCTTCGGCCTGCTAGCCCTGCCCGCCGGCTTCGCGTCGCTCGAAGCGCAGGCGGAGCGCAGGGTGCCCGGTGGCTTCTTCAATGTGTCGATCCACGAGTTCGAAACCGTACGCGGCGTAGAACCGACGGCCTATTGCGTTGGCCTCGAAGACTTCGAGCTCCAGGCACGGGCGTGAATCCCGAGCGGTATCCATGAGCGCACGCCCGATCCCGAGTCGCTGATAGTCGGGGTCGACGAAGATGGCGCCCACTTCGTTGCCGGCCAGCGCGAGAAAACCGACAACCCGGCCGTCGGCCTCGAAAACGGTCGTTTCGGTCACAGGGAGCCAAACCTCGGCGATCTGGCGGCGCTCCGCCTCAAAGAACGCTTCGGTGAGAAACGGGTGGGCCGCCAGCGACGCTCGATGCCACACGTCGAGCAGTTCACTCAGGTCGTCGTCGCGGTACGGGCGGATCACGTCAGAAGTAGCTCACGACGTCGGTGCCCAACGACTTCGACGACGCCCGGCACGGTCATTGCGCGTTCGGGGACGGATCGATCGTGACGCGTCGACGCGACCGCGTCTGACAGTCCTCGTTTTGATGAAGCATGGCTGGAGTCCAGAGCCTCGGCTGGGAGGGGCTCGTCATTGTCCGATTGTGGCAGGCCGTGGCTCGCTCCGTGGAGAATGGCTCGCACCTGTGACAGCACTCCGAGCGGCACGCAGCCATTGATCAGCACTACGGCGCGAATGGCGCCATGGTGGCTGAGCCCATTCAGGGCACCGACGGGCGGAAGGGTCGGAGGCGAGTGCTCCCGGCTGGTATTTTGGGCGTGTGCCCGACGAACAAAGCCAACCAGCCGACGTCGATCGCGAGGTACGGCGCTGGTTCGAACATCTCGGCTACGCGCTCGAGGTTTCATCGGACGACGACGGCGTGTTCTGGGCTTGCCTCACTTCGCTCGGCAATCCTGACTTCACCGTGGAGAAGTATGGGCGCGGCGCAACAAGACGGGAGGCAGCCGAGGCAGCGCGTCGTCGCTGGCGAGTCGAACAGATCGGCTCACCTGCCGGACGTCCAGCCAACCGAGATCGCCGCCTCCCGTAAGCCGGTCGGGAGCGGCGCCACCCACGAGTTGGTAGGGGTTTCTTGCTTCAACTCAGCTGCGAATGGCATAGGCTGTCGGCAATGGGGGAAAGCAACATCGGAGGCCGACTTCAGGCGCTCGTCGATCGCCTGGCGGCCAAGCGGCAGATCCACAGCGTTGTCGTCGGCATACGCTCGCCGGATGGACGAGTCGACGCATCGGCGGCCGCTGGCTTCGCAGACACCGGGAGATCCGTCGCCATGACCTCGGGCACGCCGTATTTCGTGGCAAGCATCACCAAGATGTTCACGGCAACCGTCGTGATGAAGCTCGCCGACGCCGGGCGAATCGATCTCGACGACTCCATATCCGAGTACCTGTCCAGCCATCTGCTCGAGCGCGTGCACGTCGTCGACGGCACCGACTACAGCGACCACATCACCGTTCTCCAGCTCCTGGATCAGACGAGCGGCCTGGCCGACTACTTCGAAGGCAAGCCGATGGGTGGTGTGAGCCTCGCGGACCTTCTCAGGGAGGGCCGGGACCGAGCGCTCAGCATCGACGAGGTCATGGACATGGTGCGCCATCTACCGCCGGAGTTCGCCCCTGGCACTGACGGAGGCAACCGGGCCCACTACAGCGACACCAACTACGCGCTGCTGGGAGCGATCATCGAGGCGGCCACCGAAACAACGGTGACCGAAAACTTCCGGGATACGATATTTGCGCCCCTGGGATTGAACGATACGTACGTGTTCGGCGACCGGCAGCCTCGAGCGACGCCGGCAGCCTTCTATTTCAAGGACAAAGCCATCGAGATCCCACTCGCAATGGCTTCGTTTGCACCGGACGGGGGAGTGGTGTCGACCGTCGACGACAGTCTGCGCTTCTTGCACGCCTTCTTCGGAGGTGAGCTGGTCACCGCTGATCAACTGGCCTTCATGACGAGACGCTGGAACCGCTTTGTTTTTCCGATCGAGTACGGCACCGGGCTGATGCGCTTCAAGCCGCCACGATGGATGACGCCTTTCCAGGCTCCACTCGAGCTGGTCGGGCACTCCGGCTCCACCGGGTCCTTTGCGTTCCACGACCCAAAACGGAACCTCTACGTATGCGGCACGGTCAACCAGATGCAGGGTCAGGGTCGGCCGTACCGCCTGATGACCCGAATGATCAATCTGCTCTAGTCGACGCGACGGAGTTGGGACTCACGAGCTCGTCGAGCACTCCGTTGGCCAGCGCGGCGATCTGGGCGCTGGTCAAGGCTGACCGGTAAACCGCGACTTCGTCGAGCGTCCCATCGAAACCTCGCTTGCGCGCCAGCGCTCCGTCGACGCTGGTGAGGTCATTCCCGAGAACCAGCTGCTCGACGACGAGACTGTTCAGCGTCGCGCCTGCCGAGGCAACTTCGACGCCGTCGACGTACGCCACCATCTCGTCCTCTGAGGCGTGCCTCACGACCGCGAGGTGATGCCACGAGCCGTCGGCGAGGACGCCGAGCTGAAGCACGACTCTCGTCCTTCCTTCGCCCGTGTACACCAGAAGTCGGCCGCCGCTGAGAAGCGTGAGCTCGATCTCGTCCGGGTTGTCAATGCCGAGCCCGCTCAGCAGAGTCTGTCGCCCCCTGGCGCCGTCGGCCGCCACCCACATCGTCACGGTCAGATCGTTGGCGCCGTTCAAAGGACTGCCAGCACCCGTTAGTCGTGCGTCGAGCCCGTCGAAGGAAACACCGCCTCCGTCATGTCCGAGCGTCCATCCCGCGCCGCCGAATAGCTCCAGGTCATGACCGCTGCCGGTGCCATCAGCAGCGATGGTGCCGAGTCCTTCCTCGAAATGCCACAACGCAACCGGAATGGGTTCGTCTGGAGGTGGCGGAGGTGGCGGAGGTGGCGGAGGTTCTCCTGCGTCGATCGCGATGCGCTGATTGGCTGCTACATCGGTGAGTGTCACCACACCGCCGTTGCGCGGCAAAGTGACAACCACGTCCACCGCGCCGGCTGAACCGAGCCCGAAATGGACGGATGCCTCTCCCGCGGACGAGAAACCATAGCCAAGGGCAACCTCGTCCATGCCGACGAGCGAGCCACCGTCGAACACCTCGACGACTGCGCCGACGCCCATTGCCGGCCCGTCTACGACCACATCGAGCCAATTGCCGTCAGCGCTGTCGTTCTTCAGCAGGAGAGAAGGGACTACCCCTTGCCCGTACACGGAGCGAAACTCCGGCAGGAAGGCGTCGAGGTCGCCGTCGCGATCGAAATCGGCCAGCGGCCCGCCGGGGTAGTAATGCTGGTCGGTCAGGCTGGGCGTTTCGAATGATGGGAGATCACCGTTCATGCCGGTGTGTCGAAAGACGAGAGGAGCGACACCGCCGGTGGCGGTCGTAACCGTCAACGACGCGTACAGGTCAGGCCATCCGTCATTGTCGATGTCCTGAATATCGACGTGGGGCGCTTTCGTCGAGAGACCGGGCAGGACCACCTCCTCGGTTATGTCGGTGAAGACGGGATTCCCCGTCTCGTCGACGCCGTCGTTGCGGTAGAGGCGGACCGGAGTTGGCACGCCCTGCACCTCAGAGCTTCCGAAATGATGTCCGACCAACAAGTCGAGGTCGCCGTCGCGATCGATGTCGCCAAAAGCTCCCGACGACACCCAATCCTCGGGACCGTTCTCGAACGGGTTCCAGTCGAGACTGGCGGGGGTGGCATCCCGATACGTCCCATCGCGTTCGGACACAAACAGGTAGTTGCGATTGTCGCTTGCCTCCGGTCCACCTGCGATGAACAGGTCGGGCCAGCCATCGCGGTCGACGTCGCCCACAGCTGATCCCAGTCCGTGGATATCCGCTGGGAGCCCGGCCGCTGCTGTGATGTCGGTGAAAACCAACGAACCGTCATTGCGCAGCAGAACGGTTGGGCCTGTCCCGTTGAGGGCGCCGCCGAGGATCAGCAAGTCGAGGTCAGCGTCGCCGTCATGATCGAACGCGGCCACCTGCCGCCCGTTGGCGTTCTGCGCGTCGAGGCCGCTTCCTTCCGTCACGTCGACGAAGACTCCATCGTCGTTGCGGTAGAGCTTGCTCTCGAGCGCCCGCGGTCCACTGCGATTGGGTTTGGCGTTGTTCGAGACGACAACGTCGAGATCGCCGTCGCCATCGAGGTCCGCCAACACCGCACCGGCTGCTCTGCCGTCCACTGCCAGGGCATCCTGGCCGGAATCGGCGAATTGACCGGTGTCGTTGAGCAGGAGAGTGTTGGGCACGGTGGTAGCGCCCACGACGAAGGTACCGGCGAACAGGTCGGGCCAACCGTTGTCGTCGATGTCGCCCCACGCCGCCGCATGGACATAAGAGTTGTCGAGCGGGCCGGAGATTCCTGACGAAATGCTCACGTCGTCCCACGCGTCGGCCACTGCGTTGACGCTGGGAACGAATCCTCCGGTGAGGAGGGCGGCAAGGGCGAGGCTGATGAATGGGCGCCGCATCGGCTTGACCCTACCGATGGCGGCGAGGTTTGTGGTTACGCCCCGACAAGGGCATCCAGTACTGGAGCGAAGCCTTCCGGATCGCGGACGACGTAGTGGTTGATCCCCACGGCCTCTCGGAGTCGCTCGATCTTGTCAACGATTTGTTCAACCGAGCCCACCAGAACGAACGGCGTATCTTCGATAACTTCGGGGGCGAGCCCGAATCGGCCGGCCAGTTCCGACATCGACGGCACGGTGCTCCCAACGGCCGTGTATTGCACCAGTGCGGAGCGCTCGATATCTGCGTCGCGTACCCCGGCCGATTCGCTGAGCCAGCGACTACGTTCGATGACATCTTCCAAGGCAAACCCTCCCGGGTCGGGAGCCCCGTCTTCTCCGTGGGTCAATCCCGTGAATTGGAAGATGTCGGCGAACGTGCCTGCCAGTTGTACGACGCGTCGGCCGTGACCACCGATGAGGAACGGAACACGCTTCTGGACGGGCAGCACGCCGATGTCGTCGAAGTGGACGGCGACGTGCGCTCCGTCGTGATGAACCGCTCCGGTGGCGAGGAGCGAACGCAGGACAGCAAGCGATTCGCCGAAGCGCGAAACCCGAGGACCAGGTGGGCGGATCGGCGAACCGATGGCGGCGTGTTCGGCGGCGGCGTACCCGGTACCGAGACCGAGCACAAGCCGGCCGTCGGTCAAGCGGTCGGCCGTGGCAGCAGTACGGGCAAGGAGGGCCGGGTTGTAGAGCTCGTTGTTGAGCACCAACGGGCCGACTCGCAGTCGGTCCGTGGCCGCGGCCGCCACCATCAAGGGAAGGAACGGATCGACGATGAACCTTCCTCCCTGTCGACCCTCCGACCCTGGCGAACCAACATGATCTGAGGTGTAGAACTCGTCGTAGCCGAGGTCTTCTACCCTGCGCGCGTGGTTGCGGAGCACAGCCGCTTCACCGAACGGTCCTCCCTGAACCGCAAAGCGAAAACGCCGTGGTGTGGACATTGGGCCGTCTCCTTCGTTGCTGCCCGCGAGCATTGTGATTGTCGGGGCCAGGTCGCGGCAATTCGATTCGAATGGTCAGTCACGGCGTGGGGCGTGCCGTCGATGTAAGCCGCCGATCCAGCCGGCGAGTCGCACACCCTGTCGACCGGACCTATTGGCCGGCCAACGCAATCCCGAGTGCTGTCCACGCTCGGGCTCGGATCCTCGGGACCACGTTGGCGGTCAACGCGGGGCTGCCCGCCAATGCTCACCTCATGCAGGCAAAACCGCTGGGCTTTGCCATACTGCCGCCATGCCGGACTGCGTCGCGCTACTTCGTGGGATGAACGTTGGAGGCCACCGGATCACCAACGATGATCTCGTAGCGATCATCGGGAGCCTCGGCCTCAGGAACGTATCGGCCTATCAGGCCAGTGGCAATGTGCTGTTTGATCGTGGGGATCGAGCAGTCCATGACCTCGAGCACCTGATCGAAACCGGTCTCAACGGCGCCCTCGGCTATGCAGTACCGACCCATGTGCGCACGGCTGAGGAACTCGAAGCCGTGCTCGACACTCAGCCACACGTGTCCGCAGCCCCCCAGCCGGCAGGAAAACGTCAGATCGCGTTCCTCAAGGTTGAACTGTCGCCCGAACAGATATCCGAACTCGAGGCTTTGGCTCCGAAGAGCGACCAACTCTCTGTGGTGGGTCGAGAGGTCTTCTGGTGGCCGGACGGTGGGCTGAGCGACAGCACCATGGATTGGGCAGCCATCAATCGCACCTTCGGTCCGCTCACGATGCGGACGCGCACCACCGTCGAGCGGATCACAAAGAGGTTCTCGACGGCCTGATTCGACCGCCCGCCGATCGATCCTTCGCAGTTCTCGCCGGCTGCGTGCACGGGTGCATTTGCGCTGCGTTGGCCCAGCCGTCGGTTTGGTCGACGTCATTGTCGGGTAGGTAGGAGGGCAAGGCGACCATGAGAGGAACTCGTGCCCGCCAACAGCGTGAATGCTTCACTGTCGGAAACCAACGTCGATGACGCCTTTCGCGCCCTGCTGGAAGGACTCCGCACCACCCTTCCGGGTGTCCAGGTTCTGTTTGCATTCCTGCTCACACTGCCGCTCCAGCAATCCTTCTCGTCATTGTCGGCCGCGGAGCGGACGGCGTTTCTCATGGCACTGTTCGGCTCCGCGATCTCTTCGATCCTGTTGATCGCTCCGTCCGCCCACCAGCGGCTCCGTTCTTCGAAGTCCGGACTCCGACGGCGCTCCCAGCTCCACCTTCGGTTCACCGTCGCTATGACCATCGCCGGAACTCTCGCCTTCGCAATCGCGTTGGTATCCGCCGTCTACCTGGTCGCGTCGATCATCCTCGAGAGCAGCCCCGCAGCCGTCGGCGCCGGAGCGGTTGCCTTGCTCGTTGGTTGGGCCTGGTTCTACGTGCCACTCGTGACGTTCGAACACGACGATTGATCGGAGAAGCGCCGCCACCGGGATGATCGGTTCAATCGGGCTGTCGCCAGTCGCGTCCCGCGCTCGGTGCATCCAGGTGGAAGCGCTGCTTCGTATCTGAATCATGAGTCGCTACGAACAACCGTCGTATTCGGTGGTCGACACGTTTGAGGGATACGAACTCCGGCACTACGACTCGTATCTGACCGCTGAGACCATCGTCGACGGCGATTTCGATTCAACTGGCAACACCGCGTTCCGACGCCTGGCGGGATTCATCTTCGGTCGCAACTCGGAGGGCCTGAAGATGAACATGACCGTCCCGGTCACCCGAGAACAAGCCGGGGCCGGCGGCTACCGATATCGGTTTGTCATGGAGAAGTCGTACTCAGAGGAGGACCTGCCACGCCCTGTTGACGATTCTGTGGAGGTGGTTCGGGTGTCTTCCGGCCACTACGCAGCGGCTCGCTACCGGGGTCGCATGAGCGAAGCGCGGTACCGCCGTGCGGAGACAGCACTGCTTGCGGCGCTGCAACGAGATGGGATCGAGACGACAGGCAAGCCTGCGGCCGCCGTCTATGACGGTCCATTCACTCCACCCATGATGCGCCACAACGAGGTCCTGGTGCCGGTGGCCTGGCAAGACTGACTTCTGTGTGAGGCGCGCCAGGCTATCCCCGGTTGCGCAACTCCTCGGCCGCAACTCTGAGATCCCGCCAGTCGGCGACCCCCAGGCGGGCCGCCCAGATGAGACGCTCGATGCTTCCCGCACTGAGCAGCAACATGTCGTCGACCACGCCGTCGGGTGGGGTGACCTCTCCGTAGCAGTCGTGCCATGCGAGCTCCGTGAGCTCCAAAAGGTCGAGCGCAAACGGCGCCATTTCCTCACCAAACACGGCAATCGCCGCGGAAACCCGGTTCTCTCGTCTCTCTGCACGACTCGTGGCCATCCGTCCATTGTGCCATCTGATCGAGGCTTGCCTCAGACGGCCAGCGGGTGCGGTGACGTCGGCGTGGCGGCACCATCTTGGCGGCTCCATCTCGGTCGGCGACAGGGAGAGCGGAAGCCAATGGGGGCTGTGGGCGGTATTGCCTGCCGACAACCAACCGAAGTTCGTGGTTCCGAAGGGCCGAGCTGGGCGGATTCGAAGCTGAGCCGCCGGTACACTGACCGGCCATGAATGGCGACGTCATGCTCGTGGGGGAGACGCACTGCGCCGCCGATCGTTGGATCGTCGGCCGCCAGTTCTGGCCCTCCATCGAGCTTGTGGCGGCATGAGCGGCGGCCTCGCCGGCGAAGCGTCGTACGTGGCGGGTACGAGCTCGTTTCTCGTGGGCCTGCGGCCTCAGGAAGCGCTCGCCACGCCCCTGGCTGTGCTGCTCGACATTCTCCGCGAGCGTTTCGGAAACGTCGTCGACGTTGCACTGTCCCGTGAGGCGGTCGACCTTTCCACGCCACTCCCCGAACTCCCCGATCCCGTCCGCTCCCCGCGATTGGGCGAATCGGACAGTTCGTGGTTGCAGCGGACGAACATGGTGGGCGTCAACGTCCGCACCGTCACCGACTACGGCGGCGTCATCAAATATGCCATGACCCTTCCCGAGGCGTTCGACTCGATCCACCAACTTCCGATATGGGAGCCGGGGGTGGTCGAGTCGCTGTATGGGATATCCGGGTGGAACCTGAACACTCGATTCTTCTCGCCGGAGCTGCACGCCGAGGCGGAGCACCTCGATTCCGTGGAACGCCAGCTGCGTGCCGTCTCCAACCTGATCCATGTGATGGGAAAGACCCTCGGTATGGACGTCATCCCCCACACCGACCGCTTCTCGGAGGTGGTGCTCGGCTCGCCGGATCTCTTCGAGTGGATGCGTGTGGTTGATCGCGAAATCGTTGACCATTCCGACGGCCTGATCAATGTCGTTGGGGACGCAATCTATGATTGGCTCGCCGTGAACGGGCCAGTTGGCACCGAGGTGGTGATGCCGACCGATCGGGCGGCGCTGTTCTCGATGACCGAAGAGGCACGTCTCAGCGCCCTGTTCGGCGAACCGAACGACCGCTTTGGCCGCACGGAGCGACGTGTCGCCCTCATCCGCCATTTGAAACGTCACGGCCTCGAGCCTGTGCCGGCGACCATGGGCGTCCCATTTCGCGGTATCGCTGTCGATCCTGATCCCGAACGCGTCGTTGTGGACGAGCTTGGATTGGAGTGGCCCGACTATGTGATTGCCCGGCCCGAACTCATGTCTCGGGTGTTCTCACCGCTGGCTCGGTACAAGCTGTATGAAGGAGTCGACGACAATCGCGATTGGCAGATCGATTTCGAACGGCCCCGCCGGCACGTTTGGGACTACGTGTGCGACCACTACGCACGTATCGACCATGTCGGGAACTTCGACTTCATGCGCGGCGACATGTCGCACGTGCAGATGAGACCTGAGGGAGTTCCCGGCCACGTCGACGAGTACTACGACATCCTGGCGACCGTCAAGACCCACATCCAAAAGACCGCCGAGGCACCGTGGTTCGGATATTTCGCCGAGACATTCCTTCCTGCTCGAGACGTGTTCCAGTTTGGGGAAGAGCTCGACCACCTCGAAGCGTCGCTAGCCGACGCCACGCTCGGCGACCTGCAATCCACCGTGGTCGGGAGCAACGAGTTCCTTCGGCGCTTCCGCCGCTACCTGGACGATCTGCAAACTCGCACCTGCGCTCCCGCCTTTTGCATCGGAACCGCTGACAAGGACGATCCGCGATTCGACGAGTTCTACCGGGCAGGCAACGAGGTCCGGCTGTTCACGGCGCTGCTCGTGCCCGATATGCCGTCCTACACCGGCCTCGGATTCGAGATACGCGACGTCCACGAGGAGCCCGTCGAGAATGAACGGTATACGAAGCTCTTCGTGTTCAAAGAGACGGGGCAAACCAACGTCTACCCGTCGAAGGCGCGGTTCAGCGACGAGTACAAGTGGGGAAGCAACGATCAGCTGTTCAGGAACGTGACAGCGATCCGCCAGTACGCCGAGGGCGTGCTGCCCACGATCGGCTCGACAACGACACGGTGGCTGATTCCTCCCGACGCCACCACACTGCGAGGAACCGCCA
>JBFGJH010000029.1:0-36810 GCA_041577335.1 Acidimicrobiia bacterium
GCCATGACGACTCCAAATCCCATCAGGCCCCACGCCACGAGTAAGCCGTAGCCGAGCTTCACATTCCGTAGTGCACCGATCTTGAGACCTCGCCGTTGCATCGCTAATCGAGTCAGGATGCCCCGCCCGGCGAAGTACACGTAGACAGCACCTCCGATCATTCCAAAGTACGGCCATGCGGCAGCGTCTACTGCGAGGAGCAATCCGGCGACCGCCAGGGTCCACAGCGTGAAGAAGTCCCATGCCGCCTCGCCCCGAATGTCGGCCCAGTAAGTCGGTTCGACATCTTCCTCGCGTTCCATCAACGAGAGGGCCTGTGCGGTGTCAGGCGCCAACCAGCTGATCGTCTGACCGCCCCATGCCAGAAGTGCCAGCCCAAGCACGACAAGGCCCCAAACGATATTCATGGGCGATCCTCCCCTACGGGTCTTCGTCTAGCGCGTCTGGGTTGCATCGCTGATCCCGCCCGGGCTCCGCAAGAGACCCCAGATGGTGGCGTCATACCGCCTCAGCAGCACCGCTCCCTGGACCAAGACCAGGCCGACGTTGACCAGCACGTATGGCCAGGCCAGGAATGGCATGATTGCCAGGACCCAGGCAAGCGAAGCAAAGACTCCCCAATCGACAAACCGATCACGACTGAGGATGAGAATGCCGACAGCCACCTCGAACACGATGATGAGCGTCATGAACAACGTGCCGTTCGGCGCAAAGACATCCGTAATGAAATCTGCCAGGAACCCAAACCAAGCGCCGTCGGCATAGCCCGAAAACGTCGCGGGCTCATCACTGATCGGGAGCGTGTATGCCGTGTTGAATACGGCGGCGCCCAAGTAGACGATGCCGCCAACGAACGCTCGCCAGGCATTCCACGCTGTGTTGCCAATCGCTCTCGAATTGGATTTCATGGGCTCCTCCTGACTCTCCGGGCGACCTGGGCAAGGCGTCGAAGTCAGCAAATGCGCCGCAATCCACGAGGCCGCCACTCAATTCACAGCTTCGCTGCTGACAGGCCTTGTTGTGCTGATGATCCTGCCGGCCATCTCCGGCCGCCAGAGCATTTGATCCCGTTTTCGTGGGACCTACGCGGCTCCGAAGGGCGTCTCCTCGGATGCCACCTATAGCCGGACTGTTGGTCGAGTCGGCGTCAGGAGTAGCGGTATGAGCGAGCTTGTGAAAGACCGAGAACGATGAAGAAGAGCACAATCGGCACAACAGCCATGGTGGCTGAGCCCGACGTGTTGGCATGGAAGCTGATGATGAGGCCGACGGCCACGCTCAGCACCCCGATCGCAGCGCTGGTGATCATCATCAGCGGGACCCGTCGAACCATCAGCGCTGCTGTTGCCGGCGGCCCCACGAGTAGGCCGAATACCAGCAATGCGCCGATGGTCTGAAACGAGCCGACGATGGCAAGGGTGATGAGCACCAACAGGGCGGCATTGGCAAACCGAGGTCGAAGCCCGAGCAGCTGTGCCTTTTGTTCGTTGAACGCTAGAACGAGGAATGAACGATAGAGAAGAACCGACAATGCGATCACGATTGCCGTCACTATCGCAAGCACGGTGATATCGCCAACCGTCACGCCCAGCGCGTCACCGAACAGAATGCCGGTGAGGCTTCCGGTGTATGAGGCAGTTCTCGAGATGAGAATCACGCCCAGACCGAGCATCCCGACGAAAAGGAGGCCTATTCCTGTGTCCTCGGAGAACACCGTCTGGCGATGCACGAGGTTGATACCGGCGATCATCACAACCGCCGCCAGGACGGCCCCGACCAGCACGTTGAAGTCCAACAGAATCGCCAATGCGATCCCCGGCACGACCCCATGCACCAAAGCGTCTCCGAGGAACGACATGCCCCGGATGACGACCCACGTGCCCACGACGGAGCTTGCCAACGCGGCAAAAATGCCGCCGATCAGGGCTCGCTGCTGGAAGGCCAGCTCAAAGGGGTCCGTCAACCACTCCATGGCTCCGTCCTGCTCGGATTGCGAGGTCTCATCCCCCAGCCTAAAATGAGAATCGTTCTTATCACGGGAAACGCTACTCAGCCGGGGCCGCCATGACAAGCCCGCAACTCGAAAGCCAGATCCGGCATCATCTCGCTGTTCACGGTGTGCGATACACCCGTGGCCGCAAGACCGTGGTGGCGGCCCTGGGTGGGTCCGACGGACCCCTCTCTGCAGCGGAGTTGTATGACCAGCTGGAGGGCACGGTACCTCTCTCTTCTCTGTATCGCTCCCTCGCCGTGCTGGCTGAGGCAGGAGTCCTGTCACCCCACCACGGCACCAAAGGGCTCACTCGCTACGAGCTGGCCGAGTGGCTGATGGGGCACCATCACCATCTCGTGTGCATCGACTGCGGGGCGGTGGACGATGTCCAGTTGCCGCCCGATCTGGAAACGACTCTCGAGACCCTCGTCGCGACGGTTGCCGAGGATCGGTTTGTGGCCACGGGTCACGCGCTCGAGATCGACGGGCTGTGCGCGGCGTGCGCATGACCAGGCCCGCCGTCCAAGCCTCAGACATCGTCTGCGCCTATGGCGACCACGTCGCCCTCGAACGATCGAGTTTCCGGATACCGGCCGGTGCGATCACAGCACTCATCGGTCCCAATGGGTCAGGGAAGTCGACGCTCCTCAACGCCATTGCCGGTCTCGTGGAGCCCGTCACTGGATCATTGCAAGTTGAAGCGGCGGGAAGAAGGCTCGCTCGGATCTCCTATGTGCTTCAGGGAACCAAGGTGAATGACGCTCTCCCCGTCACGGCGCGCGAAGTCGTGGCGATGGGTCGATACGCCGCCAAGAGCCCGTGGGAACGTCTGAATGCAGACGACCGTGCCGCAGTGGACGATGCGCTAGACCGTATGGGTATCGTCGATCTCGCCAACCGCCATCTCTCCGAGTTGTCGGGCGGCCAGCGGCAACGCGTCTTCGTTGCCCAGGGCCTGGCGCAGGACCACGACGTCCTCCTGCTCGACGAGCCAGTTACCGGCCTCGACCTCGTCTCGGCCCAAGCCATCGACGACGTCATCCACGATGAACATGCCCGCGGCTGCACGGTGGTCATGACGACGCACGACCTCGCCGAAGCACGAGTCGCTGATCATGTCCTGCTGCTCTCCGGACGCGTCGTGGCGTGGGGCCCGCCGAGCGACGTTCTCACAATCGACAACCTCACGGCTGCCTATGGCGCCAGCGTGCTCCATATCGACGGCGAGCGTCTGTTCCTCGACGACCCGCACCACAACCCGGTTGACGCCCGCCATAGCCACGAGCGCACCATTCATGTCGAGACATCGTCGTCGGACCCACATCCACCCCACCGGCATTAGCGGCGGGGATTCACATCGCATCGGACTCTGAGGGCAGGACGCTCCGCTCCTCACCAACCCCAGTCACGGAGACGTGCGCACGTCGGGCGCTTCATCTCGGACAGGTCACGCGTCGGCCGCGCTTGCAGACGGCACTGGGCGCTGGCTCGCACCGTAGGCAACCGCGACAAGTACCAATGCGCCACCGATGACCGTCGTTGCGGGCGGAGATTCATCGAGAAACAGCCATGCCCAGGTCGTCGCCGCAACCGTCTCGACTGGTGTGAAGAGACTCACCTGCGCCGTTGACAGGTACCGAGTCGCAGACGCGATAGCGATCCGGCCGGCCGGCCCCACAATCCCACCCAGGACCGCCAATATCAGCATTGCCCGCAACCCGAGACCCAACGGATCGGCCGGGACGACCGCCACCACAGCCATGGCGAGGCCGCCAAGACCCACCGCAGCCATACGATTGATCGACGGATACCTCCGCCACAACGTGAGGTTGCCGGAAAAGGCCAGAATCGCTGTAACTGCCGCCAAGTCGCCTTCGATCCGGCCCTCCCCCAAGGAGCCGGACACGACGATCAGGATCCCCATGATCGACGTGAGAATGGCCAGCCAGACACGGGCGGTCGTGCGCTCGCCGATGAAGTAGCGAGCCAACACTGCTGCCACCACGGGAGCCGCCGCCACGATGACGACGGTGTTCGAGACTGTTGTCGCGTTGATCGCCACGATGAAGAAGGCTGTGCTGGCTGCTTGGAGCAGGCCTGAGAAGACGGTTGGCGCCCCGTCGTCCGCGACGATGCGCCAGAGCGGCTTCTTGGTCAGCGTGGGAATGAGCACGAGCATCGCCACGAACGTGAACGCCCCGAACCAAAACGCGATGTCCCAGGTTGGGGCGTCAGCCAGTCGGATCCCAAGAGAATCGAGGCTCACCGCCAACATGCCGCTGGCGGCGAGAACCACCCCGCGACGATGGCTTGCGCTTTGCGTCGGCATGGCGAAGAGTATGGCCCACCCGGGCCCCGGAGACCGGACACAACGGAGACGTGGGACAATGGCTCGCAGCAGTCGCAAGCCGCCATCGGCGATGCATGTGGGTGCCTTGACGCCCTCCGGGGCTGAGCGCACCGGCGATCAAGTTCGTTCGTCGTTCCACCGTTGCAACAGATCGAGCGCTTGCACCAGATTTGGCGCCGTGGTGATCTCGGGCGGAAAGCTCGACCGGCTGTTGTTGGTGACCCCGATGAAGGCGACGCCGGCTGCGGCCGCCGCCTCGGCGTCCCACAGCGAGTCCCCGATCATCACCGTCTCAGCAGCTTCAGCGCCAATGCTCTCGAGTGCGACGAGCAGCTGGTCTGGTGCGGGCTTCGGACGGAGGTCGGGGCGGCGGCCTATGGCTGGCTCGATCGGTGCATCGTGCGCAACCAAGACAGCGCGTGCTACGGATGCGGGCAGAAGAGTCACGACGGCCCGTCGCCGGTTGGCCGTTCGCCGAAGTGCGTCTTCCAGGCCAGGCATGGGAACCGAACGGGCAATGGCCGAGCGTTCGTGACGTTCGATCGTATCAGAGACCTCAGCCCACCGGGGATCGCCACTCAAGGCAACGAGGACGCCCATGCAACGGTGAGTAGGCCGGTCCCAGTCCGTTGCGGGCGTCGGCACGTCGGCCCAGCCCCCGATCAGGGCCTCCACCTCGCGAAGCGCTGCGGCGTAATCGGTGTATGTCTGCAGATCGACGAGCGTCCTGTCCAAATCGAAGAGCACTGCCATATCCATGGCAATCGACGCTAGCGGAGACCTTCCGGCCGCCTGGTCGCCCACACCACCTAGGAAGCGCAACCGTCGCACGCGACTCCCAGCCGCAGGACCGATTGCGACGACTAGGTTCGGCGGTTGAGTGTTGTCTCCAAACGTCACGTTTTCTCGTTCGACGATCTCGGTACCCCGATCGACAACATCGCAGGATTGACGTTCGGGCCCCGCCTCGCCGATGGGCGCCAGACGCTGGTGATCGTGAGCGACAACAACTTCTCACCCGGCCAATTCACACAATTCGGCGTGCTCGCCGCCAACATTCAACCGACCGACTGAGGCCCGCTGCAACGCCCCTCGTCTCCGAAACGGCCTAAGTGTCTCCGCCGTAGGCATCATCCAACGCGCCGGGATCGGCAGGCACGTCCACTGCGTACTCCTGCAACACATCAAGCGGAATCAGCTCCAGAACGGCCGCGTTCGAGGCGGCCAGGACGACTGGCGCCGCTGCGCCGTCAAAGTGAGCCCGCAGCCAGTTGCGGGCGGTCACACACCAACGGTCCCCGGGCACGATGCCGGGAAACCGATACTCGGGCATCGGAGTTGAGAGGTCGTTGCCGATCCGCGCCTGGTGATCGAGAAACTCCTGCGTCACCACAGCGCAGATCGAGTGGCTACCGATGTCGCGTTCGTCGGTGTGGCACGCCCCGTCACGAAAGAACCCCGTCAGCGGTTCCTTACTGCATTGCTCGAGTGCGCCTCCGAGCACGTTGGTGGCCACATCAGGGCCCTCTCGGCCAGTACGGTCAGCCGGCATCTTCGGAACCAGCGCTTTCTAGTCGGTGCTCTGCCGGATCATGAGGAGAGAGACCGGGCACCGTCTGGCGATCTTGGTGCCGGTCGACCCCAAGAGCCCTTCGAACCGTCCCGATCCGTGGCTGCCCATTACGACCAGCTCTGCCTGCCACGCTTCCACAAAAGCGAGAATGGTCTTGGCGGTCTTGTTGTCGGTGGTCGTCCATGTCGCTTCTGCCTTGATCCCTCTTTCTTTCAAGGCAGCCACCATCGGCTCGGTGCGATCGACGGCTGAAGCGTGAAATGCCTTCATGAGGGGCGAATCGACCGGCGGATCCTTGAGGGGATGGGGACGAGCCAGCTGCTCGGCCGCTCGATCTCCAGCGGTGAAACCCTGCCCTGCTTCGAGAGCGATGGTGGATGCTTCCTTGACGCCGCTGTCACCGAGGTTGCGAAGAAAATCGGTCGGAACGTTGAGCGCTGTGAACACGGTCACGGCATCGCCATCTTGGTACCACCGCGCGATGGCGTCGGCCGCTTTGTCTACATCGAGGGTGCCGTCGGTGGCAAGGAGAATATTCATGGCGGTGGCCCTTTCGGCGTGACTCGTCAATATGGTAGGCGTTTGCGCCGGTCGCCTGCGCGCGGCCGGGACGTCTTGTCCGAAACCTGACGCACCAGGACGTCGCGACTCTCTCTTTCACGGCTGCGTCAGCCGGTTCTCACGTCCTTCGCAGAGCAGAGAATGTGCGCTTCGGCGGGAATGGTCACCTACGCCGCACGGCTGACGGGTCCTTCAGCCGAGGGAGCACGCCACAGCTTGAGATACCACACACACAGAGCCATCATCACCACAGTCAGGACCAGCACCGGTCCTCGGAAACTGGCGGTTTGTTCGATCCACCAGCCTGCCAGCGAATTGCCGGCCGCTCCACCGAGTGCAGCACCGACCAGGCCGAGCGACACCACCCGCATCGCGTCTCCGGGCGCGAATCGTTCGTTGGCAATGGCCCCGGTCAGTCCCCAGATCGGGTAGTTCATGAACGCAAAGCCGATTGCCGCCGCGACGAGCCCGAAATAGCTCCAGGTCGCAACCAGCACAATGAGTCCCGCGCAGTAGGCGACCGCGCCGATCGTGAGTGCCCGTAGCGGCGTCTGGCGGTCTCCGACACGGCCCAGAATTGGTCCGGCCAACGCTCCCAGCCCACCGATCAACCACCAGATCATGCCCGTCGCCAGGGCGCTGGCCTCGAGCTCGTCGAGTGCCGTCGCAGTGAGAAACGTGCTGAAAGGAAAACCCGCAGCACCGGCGACGAGCCCGGCCGCTACCACAACCCGGCCTGGCCTGAGTGCCAAGGTTCGCCGAAAGGCGCCGCGCCGACGTCCACCGGTCATGGGCGCACGAGCAACGGTACCCCGGACGACAATGAGCCCCGCAACGGTGGCAACCAGCGCCAGCAGCGCTGCGAGGGCAAACGAAACCCGCCACGAATGGAGCGTGCTCGAGGTTCGAACCAGAACGCCGTTGAGGAGCACCCCGACGGCGGCGCCGCTCGAAGCTCCGGACATCACCACGGCCCGTGAGCCGACCGGAACTCTCACACCGGCAATATGAATCGTCGCTGACCACGACACCGGCGCACTGAAACCCATGATCACCGTCGCGATCGCGAGCGCCACAACCGACCCGGCCAATGCCGCCAGTGCCAAACCCAATCCCGAAAGGGCGTAGCTGGCGGCCAGCGCGCCCCGATTCGGCACGCGATCGAGGATCCAGCCTGCTGCTGTCGCTCCGACGGAATAGGCAACGAGTCCGGCCGCCACGACCGCCCCGAGGCTGCCATAGCCCGCCCCGAGCTCGGCGGCGATGAATACCAGCATCGCCGGCACCAACGACAGGCCGAATCCGTGTGTCACGAGCGTGCCGAATCCGAGCGCAAGAGTCGCCCGGACGGGGCGCAGGTCCGTGGCAGCGTGAGAGTCGGTCGTGGCCAAAGGGAGACGCCTCTTTCGATGTTTGAAAGTGCCTGTCCGAGACTCTATCGAGCCGATGATGAATACGGTGATCAACGCCTGACGTACGAAGTCGGGCTTTTCCGGGCGGAGACGCCGACCCCCTGTTACCCTCGAAAGCACCGGACGACACAGTTTGGCAGGCGACGAGCCGCCGGTCGGAGGATCGGAGCTTGTCTTGGCGCGGAGGAGGCGCATGGCGGCCGCAGGCGAAGAGATCATCCGGCTCGAACATGTTTACAAGATTTTCGGGCCGCAACCGAACGGTCGTGCCTTCGATCTCGTGAAGTCGGGAATGGGCAAGGACGAGGTCCTGCAGCGAGCGGGACACGTCGTGGGCCTCAACGACGTCAATTTCACCGTCAACCAGGGTGAGATCTTCGTGGTGATGGGCCTGTCGGGGTCTGGCAAGTCGACTGCGATCCGTACCGTCAACAAGCTCCATGGCATCACTTCCGGTCACGTCTGGGTGGATGGCACCGATGTACAGACCCTGGACGGCAAAGAGCTCCAGGCATTTCGCCGGGAGAAGATGGGAATGGTCTTTCAGCACTTCGCGCTCTTTCCCCATCGCAATGTCATCGACAACGTCGGCTACGGGCTCAAGGTGCAGAAGGTCCCGAAAGACCAGCGCGATGCTGCCTCACTCAAAGCCCTGTCGTTGGTGGGACTGGAACCGTATGCCATGAACGCCACCCAGGAGCTGTCCGGGGGCATGCAGCAGCGGGTTGGACTGGCCCGCGCCCTCGCTTCCGATCCCGACATCCTCCTGATGGATGAGGCGTTCTCGGCGCTGGATCCGCTCATCCGCCGCCAAATGCAGGACGAGATGATGGAGATCCAAAACGAGCTTCACAAGACCATTCTCTTCATCACCCACGACCTGAACGAGGCGCTCAGGATCGGAGACCGGGTCTGCATCATGAAAGACGGCATTGTCGTCCAGATCGGCACTCCGGAAGAGATCCTCACCAAGCCGGCGACCGGATACGTCGCCGAGTTCGTGCAAGACGTCGATCAGGGCCGGGTTATCGAGGTACGCGAGATCATGGTGCCCGCCAACCCAATCGACGCGTCAATGACGATCACAGACGCGCTGATGGCTATTGGTGATCGCTCCGGTGCATTCGTGGTGGACGAGGCAGGCAAGCCCAGCGCAGTGCTCACCCTGGCCGAGGCCGTTCGGGCAAGTACCGCCGGCGGCGACGTCGTCAGTGCCCTGCGTGACGACTTCGACCGGACCTCTCCTTCGGCCACACTCAACGAGGTATACGCGTCGGCCGGCCGAGGCGTTCCGATTGCCGTGGTCAACGATGCCGGGCAACTCGTCGGCAATCTCGACCCACACGCCATCATGGAAGAGATGGGCAGGGTCGAAGGGCTGATCAACATGTTCGAGCGAGAGGTATTCATGTGATGTTCCAGGCCCAGACCGCAGACAAGAGCCCGTGGGACAATCTCTTTCTCGATGAATTCGAGATCCCGTTCGGCGCATGGATCGATCAATCGGTCGACTGGATCGACAACAACCTCGGTCCGCTCCTCGATGCAATCGCGTGGCCTTTCGAGACCCTGATCGGGGCCCTTGTCACCGACTTCCTTGCCCAGATCTCATGGATATGGGTGGTCCTGGCCATGTTTCTCATCGCGTCGCTGGTGAGAAACGTCAAAGTCGGGTTCTTTGTGGCCGGCGCGCTCACGGTGTGTGGCCTCCTCGGCAACGCGTACTGGGTCGAAACGGCTCGAACGATCGGCTTCATCGCGGTCGCCGTCATCCTCTGCGTCATCATCGGCATCCCGATCGGAATCGCGTCAGGTCGGGTCGATGCCATCTGGCAAGTGGTGCGACCGGTGCTCGACGCGATGCAGGTGGTCCATTCATTCGTCTACATGCTCCCATTCATCTTCTTCTGGGGAATCGGTGAGGTCTCGGCGACGATGGTGACCATGGTGTTTGCGCTTCCGCCCCTCATCCGCCTCACCAACCTCGGCATTCGCCAGGTGCCTTCCGATGTGGTCGAGGCGAGCCGTGCCTACGGCGCTTCAGAGGCACGCGTGCTCGTCGATGTCCAGTTGCCATTGGCTCGCCCGGCCATCATGACTGGCATCAACCAAACGCTGCTTCTGGCAATCTCGATGTTGGGTATCGCGGCCATCATGGGCGCGGGCGGCCTGGGACGCCTGCTCTTCCGGGCACTCTCCAACCAGGACGTGGCTCTCGCGGCGTCGGGAGGGCTTGCGTTCTTCTTGGTTGCCGTGGTCCTCGACCGCATGTCGCAGCGTGACGACGCCGACGGCGGCAACCTCTTCTCCCGCATTCACCAGGCGTGGGCGCACCGGCGCGATCCCGAGGCACTCTTGCCCGAGACCGACGAGGACGTCGTCGTCGTCTACAAGCCTGCCGACCGCTTCGCACCGATTGCTGCCGGCGAACGGATGCCGATGCTCGTAACGCTCGTGGGCGGAGCGCTCGCGGTCGCTTCGGTGTTCCTAACCTGGACCACCGATGCCGGAAAGATGAGCGCATTTGGCCGCCGAGTCGACGAGAACCTCACCGGTTCCAGCTTCGATGGCCTGGCGGCGTCGGGAGGATCATGGTTCGGAATCATGGTGCTCCTGCTGGGGATCTTCGTCGTCGCAGCGGTGATCTACAGCTACCGTTCGCCTGGGCGAGGGCCCCGCTGGATGGCAGCCGACGGAGCCGTCATCGGATCTGTGGCCATGCTGATGACTGCCGGCGTTCACGCTCTGGCGGCGAAGGCTCCGCTGGCCGTGGATCCGGGCATGGGAATTGGCGTGAACCTGGCGATACTCGGAGGTGTGCTTGCCACGGTCGGTTCGATCTTGTGGATCCGCCAGGCCGACCACTCACCACTCCACCCTCTCAGCGCCGACATCGCGTGGGGCAGAGTGATCGTGGCTGGAATCGGCATCGTCCTGATCGTTGCGGGTTCGTTCTCTGGATGGAGCTTCGACGGGCGAACCGATGTGGTGGTCTCACCGGAGCTCCAGGCAGAAATCGACAGGATCCAGCAGGCAGCCCGAGACAACCCCGCCGAGGCAGGCCCACTTTCGGCCGAGTTGGCGGCGTTGATGGCGCAGGGAGCTGCCCAGGGCGTGGTCGTCACAGATGGCATCAGCGACAACGGACCGCGACTTGGACTGTGGAGTCTCATCGCCGGCCTTGCGGCCCTCGCGGCAACGTTGCCGGCGGCAGGAGTGTTCGGTCGCAACGAGAGAACACAGTGGTGGTGGTCGAGCATCACGGCCGGCATCGGGGTAGGCATCATCAGCATCGCGACCGCCTGGATCTCGACCCAGATTCGCTCTGCCGACCCCAACTATCTCAGTGGTATCGGCGCGTTCATGACGCTGATCGGAGGATTCTTCATCTACGCATCCTCAATCAACGTCCTTGCGGAGTTCCGTCGCTCGAAGATCTATGACGACGAACGGAGAGATGCAGCAGGCCAACCCATACCAGCCGAAGAGCCGGTGGGAGCCCTGGCCTGATTGACGAGTGCCCAACCATTACCGGATAGACGCTGCCAGTAACTAAGGTCACTGGTGATCCGCTCGATTGGCGTGGTGACGCGCGATCGGACGGAACCCCTTTCGGGGATGACAATGAGGAGAGCAAATGAGAATGACTAGGACCAAGCTGCTGGCGGTGCTGGCGGCTTTTGCCTTGGTTGCGGCTGCATGTGGCACATCAGGCACTGATACAACAGACGCAGAGGCAGCTCCGGCTACCGACGCCCCCGCCGCGACAGAAGCACCGGCGGCAACCGAAGCCCCGGCGGCGACCGAGGCCCCCGATGACGACATGGCAATGCCCGGCGAGGGCGTATCCGTCACCATGGCGCGCGCCGACTGGACGACCGGCTACTTCCAGGCAGCGGTTTACGAACAGCTGCTCGAAGAACTCGGGTACGAGGTGAGCGACCCGGCCGACCTCGAACTCGGCCCATCGCTTGCCTATCTGTCCATGGCACAGGGCGACTTCGACTTCTGGGTCAACAGTTGGTACCCGGGTCATATCAGCTGGTGGGAACCCGAGCTGCCCGACGGCTCGCAGGTGGGTGACCATCTCACCGTCTTTGGACCAGCGCCAGACGCAGCGGGCGACTTCGAACTCGCCTTTCAGCCTGCGCCCGGCGAATTGGTCGCCGGTGGCCTCCAGGGCTATCTGATGACGAAGACGTTTGCCGAGGAATTCGACCTCAAGACGCTCGATGACCTCAACAACAATGCGGATGCTCTCGCAGCATTCGACGCCCAAGACCCGGTTCCTGGCAACGGCATCGCCGACATCTACGGATGTCAGGAGAGCTGGACCTGTGACAACATCATCACAAGTCAGATCGCCTTCTCAGGATGGGAGAACATCCAGCAGACGATCGCCGGCTACGACGCGATGATCGCCGAAGCAGTTGGCAAGGCAAACGCCGGCGAGCCCATGGTCATCTACACATGGACGCCGAGCGCGTACATCACGCAGCTTCGCCCAGGCGACAATGTCGTGTGGGTAGGCGTTGAGGATGTCATTGATGACTCCAACCCGGCAGGTCAGGACGGCGGTGAAGGCCACGACCAGCGCCCCGGAACGGCCAACATCGGTCCGGATCAGTGTCCGGTTGCTGCCGATCTCGGCACCTGCCAGCTCGGTTGGATCGCTGCCGACATCCTCGTGACGGCCAACAAGGACTGGGCGGCCGCCAACCCGGCTGCTGCCAAGCTCCTCTCGTTGGTGACGCTGCCGATCATCGACGTGTCACTGGCCAACGTTGCCCAAGACGCCGGTCAGAACACCAACGAGGACATCCAGGGCCTCGCTTCCGAGTGGATCGCCAACAACCGCGATCTCGTAGACTCGTGGCTCGCTGAGGCTTCTGCCAGCGGCTGATCGAGGAACGTAACGAATCGAGAAACGGCGCCCAATGGGGCGCCGTTTCTCGTTGATGATCATCCCCTTTCGTGCCTGGTGCGTCAGGACCGAAGCCTCTGGTGGGATCCCAGGCCCGGTGACACGATGAGCGTGAGAAGGGAGTTGAGATGCCCCGAACTCGTCTCGGTACGATGTGCTGCAGGCTCGGATTGGCATCGGTTGGGTCCTTTGGCGCGTTCTTTGTCCTTGTAGCCAGCGGCCAGCGAGGCGGTGAGACGTTCTTTTCGAATGCTTGGCTATCGACCGCGATTCTCACGGCGACCATCACCGCAACTGCCGCGGGCGCGGTTGGCATGACAGCTGTGGTCAAGCAGTCAGAGCGAGCTCCTTCGGTCATCGCGACCGTGGCGTTCGGTCTCTTGGTATTCGGCTTCGCAGTCGGCGAGGTCGTGTTTCCCCACTGATCGAGCTCAGATCGCCAACGCCTGCGCGAGATCCCGCCAGATGTCCTCGACGTCCTCGATTCCCACGCTGAGGCGAATCAGCCCGGCGGGAACGTGTTCTTGACCCGGGAGAGCCGCTCTTCGCTCCATGGTGGACTCCACCGATCCGAGACTGGTGGCGTGCTGTATGAGGCGAATCCGGTGACACGTCGCCTCAGCGGCTCGTGCTCCCCCAGCCACTTCGAACGAGACAATGCTGCCGTAACCGCGGGCCGGCTCGGCGTCGTAGTCGTCGGTCTGCGCCGGTTTGCCTGGGTAGCGAACGCGGTCGACCGAGGGATGCTGGGCCAGTCGCTGCGTCAATATGACAGCATTCGCCTCGGCCCGTTCGAGGCGCAACACCATCGTTCGCGCTCCCCGGACGGCCAAATAGGCCTCCAATGCACCGGGAACGGCCCCTGCAATGGCTCTCTGTCGCAGCAATTCGGAACGCAGCGTGCCGTCGGTGACGGTCACAACTCCGCTCATGAGATCCGAATGGCCGCCGATGAGCTTTGTCACCGACTGCACAGAAAAGTCAGCCCCCATCAGGAGCGGCTGCTGCCGGAGCGGCGTGGCAAAAGTGTTGTCGACCGCGAGGAAGGTGCCCGGTTTGCGAGGGGCTGCGCAGATGGTGGCGAGCTCAGCCACTTCGAGTAACGGATTGGAGGGAGACTCGAGCCAGACCAGATCGGCCGTCAGCAGCGCCGCCAGCCAGCCATCGGTGTCACGCGTCGCAATCCCGTGCACCGCCCATCGGCCGTGCTGCTCTCCTCGAAGCGCCAACGCGGCAACTCCGTGATAGCAGTCGGTTGGCAAGGCAATCACTGATCCGACCGGCAGCAAGTCAAGCACCGCCGATGCGCCTGCCATTCCTGAGGCAAATGCGACCGCCTGACCTCCCTCGAGGCCGCCAACCAACGCCTCGAGAGCTGCGATCGTGGGCGTGCCGTCGGGGCGTGCATACCCAAACGCCCCGCCGTGGTGGAACGTCGAGGCCGGCACGATCGGCGTGTTGAGCGGCTGGCCCGGCCCGTCGGAGCGACCGCCGGCGACAACCCACGTGGCTGGAGTGAGATCGGCCGGATCTGAGGAAGTCATTTGGGCAGCCTACGCGGCGCTCGCCTCCCCGGGGTCGCCCATTGTGGAGGACCATCCGGCTGCGGGGCACGCGAACCCACGAACTGGCTGATCGGTCAGCCTTTCACGACCCCGAGAGGTCGGAGCTCTGCGACCGGGACGGCGAGGCCAGTCCGAGTAGAGACATCGACGACCTCGGACACGTCCTTGTAGGCATAGGCCGCTTCCTCGGAGAGTTCCTTGACGGCCTTGGGCCGAACGAGAATGCCGGATTCCGTCATCTCGTCGAACACCTGTCGTCCACTGCGGATACGACGAGCGCCCGTCCTGCTCATCAGCCGTCCGGCACCATGGGGCGCTGACGAAAAGGCCGGGTTCGAGTTGACGCCCAGCAAAACCCACGAGCTGGTTCCCATGCTGCCAGGGAGCAAGACCGGCTGTCCAGAGGCCCGATATGGCTCCGGCACGTCTCGGTGACCTGCACCCCTGGCGGGCGTCGCACCTTTCCTGTGCACGCACAGCTGCATCACACGCCCGTCGACCGGATGGGATTCCAGGCTCGCCATGTTGTGCAATACGTCGTATACGGGCGTGATGGCGACCGAATCGGTCGTGGTGGCAAAGACACTGGCGAAGACCCGCCTGACCTCGTTGGCGAGCACTTGCCGATTGGCGAGGGCGAAGTTGGCGGCTGACCACATCGCACCCAGATAGGCGGCACCTTCGGACGAGTCCACAGGGACGCACGCCAGCTGACGGTCGGGGACATCGAGGCGATGCCGGGCCATGGCTTTCGGACCGTCCCTGACGGCGTCAGAGCACACCTGATGTCCGAGACCACGACTCCCGCAGTGAATCATGATGCACAACCGGCCTTCTGCGAGCCCGAACACCGCGGCGGCCTCGGAGTGCACGATCCGATCGACTACCTGAACCTCGAGGAAGTGGTTTCCGCCGCCGAGTGATCCGATCTGGCTTCGCCCGCGATCTCTCGACTTGATCGAGAGCAGAGAGGGATCGGCCTGTGGAAACCAGCCGCCGTGCTCGCATAGTTCGACATCTGCGGGTCGGCCGAACCCGGCGTCCACTGCCGCAGGGGCTCCTCCCCTGAGGAATGCCGGCAGATAGTCACCGGAAGCGACAGAACCGGGCCCGCTGCCCCGCGGGATGGCCTTGGCCAGCCGATCCATTATCAGACGTCCGTGGTGTCGAAAATCTTCGAGTGTGAACATCGAGGCCAGCAAGCGCACTCCACAACCGATGTCAAAACCGACCCCGCCAGGTGAGACCACCCCCCCTTTGTCGACCGCAGTCGCCGCCACTCCCCCGATCGGGAACCCATATCCAGGATGGACGTCGGGCATGCCGAACGACGCGGTCACGATCCCCGGCAAGTGGGCGACGTTGGCGACTTGCAACAGCGCCTTGTCGACGTTTGCTTGATCCAACAACTCATTCGACGCAAAGATCCTCCCCGGTACTCGCATTGCGCCGGTTCGGTCGATCTCCCACGTTGCCGGCCCTGTCGGGCGCAGCTCGGTGAGACCTATTTTCTTGACGGGAGGCGAACCTCCCTGTGGCGGCACGGCCATCTGCATAGTGTGCTCGCACCGCCTCCGCCGCGCCAGAGTCATACGGCTCTTGTCCCTCGGCAACCGCCGCAACCCATCAAGCTGGGCCATCCGCCTCTTGCGTTCTCCGAGCGCTCCCAGAGAAGATGTGCGTGGTCGTTGAAGGGAGGAACATGGCCAAGGCGCCATTCAATGTGGTCAAGCGGGAGGATCTCCACCCGATCTGCCCCCACTGCGAGAAAGAATTCGCTGAAATCTATACGCAAGGCAAAGGCACAGCCTTCGTGGAAGGGAGAACACTCGTCTACTTCTGCCCAAACTGTCACAAAGTCCTGGGCTTCTCGCAAGGACGGATGATCTAATTGCGACTTGGCATGGGTTGGTCACAGGTCTTGCCGGCGTCGTGCCCCGATTGGTTTCGCGCGACGGCGTTTCTCGACAGAGCGGATCACGGTCCGATCGGGATTCACTCCGTCGTCGCCCCGGACCGTTAGCCTCAGGAGATGCCTCAGGATCTGCTCGCCAAGCCTGAACTCGGGCTTTCTGCTGCGGACGTCGCCGACCGAGTGGCTCGCGGGCAGGTCAACGCCCTGGGCCGCGGCCCTTCCCGAACAACTGCCGACATCGTCCGCGCCAACCTACTCACCCGCTTCAACCTCATCTTGTCAGTCCTGCTCGTTGTCATCCTCTTCGTCGCGCCCATTCAGGACGCACTCTTCGGCATCGTCATGGTGGTCAATGCCGCCATTGGCATCATTCAGGAACTCCGAGCCAAACGCACGCTCGACCAGCTCCGATTGATCGAGGTACCCAGCGCCACCGTTCTTCGCGACGGCCAGCTCGTCGACGTCGACGTGCAGCAGGTCGTGCTTGATGATGTGATCGAGGTTCGAGCCGGCGACCAGATCGTCGTCGACGGCAGTGTGCTCGAGTCAGCCGGCCTCGAGATCGATGAATCGCTCTTGTCGGGCGAGGCTGATCCAATCCCCAAGGAACCAGGAGATTTCTGCCGGTCGGGCAGCTTCGTGGTTGCGGGCATCGGCCGAATCATGGCGACTGCGGTAGGGGCTGATGCGTACGCGGTTCGCCTGGCGACCGAGGCACGGAAATTCACCTTGGTGAAGTCGGAGCTCCGAGCAGCCATCGACGTCATCCTTGCGGTCGTCGGATGGAGCCTCATACCCATCGGCGCTCTGTTGATCTGGAGCCAGAGAGATATCGATGGAGGCATCTCCGCAGCGGCTCGTGGCGCCGTGGCAGGCATGGTGGCGATGATCCCACAAGGCCTCATCCTGCTCACCTCGGTCGCCTTTGCGGTCGCCGTTGTCCGCCTGGGTCAGCGGCGAGCCCTCGTGCAAGAGCTCGCCGCAGTTGAGATCCTGGCCAGGGTGGACACGGTGTGCCTGGACAAGACCGGCACCCTCACCCAGGGCAAACTCCGCTTCATTGCGGCTCAGCCAATCGATGCGGCCGACAACCAACGAGATTGGGCGGCTGCCGCAGGGGCTATTGCTTGGACCGATCCGACACCAAACGCCACGATGCGGGCTCTCAAAACGCACTATCCGGATCCCGGATGGCCAGTGAAGAAGCGCGTGCCGTTCTCGTCGGCGCGTGGCTGGAGCGGCGTGCGGTTCAAGGCACACGGGACGTGGCTACTCGGTGCTCCGGAAACCGTGGTCCCGGACCGAAGAGAATTGCACGCCCAGGCCCGTCGCCTGGCCAGTCTGGGCCAGCGTGTGCTTCTCATCGCATACGAGTCGCATGGAGAACCTATCCCGGCAGCGTTTCTCTCACTGGGAGACGAGATGAGGCCGGACGCGGCCGCCACACTCCGATACTTCGCTCGCCAGGGCGTCGACGTGAAAGTCATCAGTGGCGATCACCCCGATACCGTAGCCGCCGTGGCCTCGGCGCTGGGACTCGGCGGTCCCCGCGGTCCTGTCGACGCCTCCCTGCTGCCAGAAGATGAGGAGGATCTGCGGGCGCTGGTGCGTCAGCACCAGTTGTTCGGTCGGGTCACGCCTCATGCCAAGCGCCGGCTCGTTCGCTCGCTCCAGGCCGATGGTCATACCGTGGCAATGACTGGCGACGGCGTGAACGATGTGCTCGCCCTCAAAGAAGCCGATATCGGCATCGCCATGGGCAGCGGCAGTCCGGCATCACGATCGGTCGCGCAAGTGGTCCTGCTGGACAACTCGTTCGACGCTTTGCCCCATGTCGTCGGTGAGGGGCGACAGATCATCGCCAATATCGAGCGGGTTGCCAACCTCTTCCTGACCAAGACCGTCTACGCGGTGTTGCTGGCCTTTGCCACGGCCGCAACCCAACTCGCCTTTCCTTTTCTTCCGCGCCACCTGACCCTCGTCGGGTCATTGACCATCGGGATTCCTGCGTTCTTCCTTGCTCTCGAACCGACCGCCAGCCGGGCTCGCACAGGGTTTTTGCGGCGGGTATGGCGCTTCGCGGTTCCCACCGGCATCCTTGCCGCGGGGGCATCGTATCTGGCGTACGGCCTGGCTCGCAGCGAAGGCGCCGGGCTCGAAGAGTCCCGGGCGGTGGCCACCCTGGTTCTGGCGGCCGTCGGGCTCTTCATCCTCACGATTCCTTCTCGGCCGCTCACCACACGGCGCAAGGCGCTCATTGCCTCGATGGCAGCTCTGTTTGCTCTCGTGGTCCTGGTTCCCTCCCTCAACAGCTTCTACGAGCTCCCGCTGCCACGACCGGTGGTCTTCTTTGCGGCGGCCGGAATCACCGCGCTCACGGGCGCTTTCATGTGGCTGGCATTGCGTGCAATCGGCTGGTTCCAAGAAGCAGCCGCGATCGTGGCCGACCCGCCTCGGCGGACCGCGGTGCAGAAGCAGGTGCGACAGGGGCTGAATGCCGCCACTCTCACCATCTCCCGGGGACGCTTGGGACGGAGACCGCCGGTTGTGTTGCCCGACCCTCCCAGGGACGAGGAGGCTATGACGGTCGACCTTCGCCAGGAGCAGCAGCTCGAGCTTCCGCTCGCTGCACCGGATACCTCCAAGGAGCCCACCTAGCCTGACGTCGGCCTGCGCGACGACGGTGCGTCACCAACCAGGATCACCATTGCAGGCGGCGATTCGCTGGAGCGCGTAGCGACCGCCGTCGCGATCGATCTCGATGACCTCCTCGAAGTGAACAACTCGGAGCATCCCAAATGCTTGGAGAAGCTCCTGGGGCCGAAGTCGAAACGCTGGATCGGTCGGACCACCGACGGCCTCGTGGGTGGCGAAGTGGTGCTCGACGAAGAGCCAACCGTTCTGAGTCAAAGCGTTGGTCAGGAGGGGCCAGAGGCTCCTGTTCACATAGCGGATCACGGTGATGAGGTCGTAGCTCGACGGAGCCGGCCGCCAATCATCGAGGTCGGCGACAATCCAATTCACATCGAGGCCTCGGCGGTCAGCGCTCGACTGGGCCTTGGCAATCGCAACCGATGAGATGTCGACGGCATCCACGTGATGTCCGGCTGCGGCTACCAACATGGCGTTGCGGCCCGCACCACACGCCACGTCGAGCGCACGGCCCGGCTGCAGGCGGGGAAGCCATGCTTCGAGGAAGGGCGACGGCCAGGTGCGCGGCCGGTAGTCTCCCGACTCGTAGCGATCATCCCATTTTTCCCTCTCCAGATCCGACACGCCGACTCCTTGTCCAAATCCTCCGCATGCATTCTGACGCGTCTGTGTGCCCCTTTTCGGAGCGATTTGGCAGAAGCCCCGGAATGACACATCAGAGAATGCCGATACAGTGGGGGGATGCTCTCAGACCAACTGCTCTACATCCACGGTTCTTACGAGAATGCCGCATCGGGCGAATGGTTCCCAACCATCAACCCGGCCACCGAAGAACCCCTGGCCAATGTCGCCCATGCCAACGACGAGGACGTCGACCGAGCAGTGCGCTCTGCGCGCGATGGGTTTGTTGTTTGGTCCGCCCTGACTGGCGCCGAGCGCGGGCGCATCCTCATGCGAGCAGCTGATCTCCTGCGTGCCCGCAACGAGGAGTTGGCTCGGCTCGAAGTTCTCGACACGGGCAAACCGATTGCCGAAGCCACCACGGTTGACATCCTCTCGGGTGCCGAATGCATCGAGTACTTTGCCGGGTTGGCCGCCAGCCTTCACGGAGATCACTACACCCTCGGCACGAACTTCGCCTATACCCGCCGTGAGCCGCTGGGAGTCTGCGCGGGCATCGGCGCATGGAACTACCCGATGCAGATCGCATGCTGGAAGTCGGCGCCTGCCCTGGCCTGTGGCAACTCCATGGTGTTCAAACCAGCCGAACTGACTCCGCTGTCCGCAGCGCGACTCGCCGAGATCTATACGGAGGCCGGAGTCCCCGCCGGTGTGTTCAATGTCGTTCATGGCGACGCGCGGACCGGGCACGCTATGACCACTCATGAGGGGATCGCCAAGGTCTCACTCACCGGTGAGGTGGGCACCGGCAAGAAAGTGATGGCTGCGGCCGCCAACACCCTCAAGCACGTAACGCTCGAACTGGGAGGGAAGTCGCCGCTCATCATCTTTCCCGACGCGGATCTCGACAACGCGATATCGGCGGCATTGTTGGCCAACTTCTACACACAAGGCGAGGTGTGCTCCAACGGCACCCGCGTCTTCGTTCACGAAGATATCCGTCCGGATTTCGTGGCACGCCTCAAGGATCGCGCCGAGAAGATGGTGATCGGCGACCCACTTGACCCATCGACCGACGTCGGCGCACTCATATCGGCCGACCATAGATCGAAAGTGGAGGGCTATATCGAGATGGGCAAGCGCTCTGGGGCCAAGCTGGTGACCGGTGGATCGCGGCCCGGCCATCTCGACACGGGCTACTTCATCGAGCCGACGATCTTCGACGCCTGCACCGACGACATGCCGTTCGTCAAAGAAGAGATCTTTGGTCCGGTCATGGCCATTCTCGAGTTCGCGTCCGAGGACGAGGTCGTGGCTCGTGCCAACGACACACCGTACGGCCTCGCCGCAGGCATCTTCACCAAAGATCTGTCACGGGGCCATCGGGTCGCCGCCCGGTTGGACGCGGGAACGCTGTGGATCAACACGTACAACATCACACCTATCGAGATGCCCTTCGGCGGCTACAAGCAGTCTGGCATTGGACGCGAGAACTCCCATGCGGCGATCGAGCACTACACGCAGCTCAAGGCGATCTACGTCGAAACCGGAGACGTCGAGGCCCCCTATTGACCAAACGGTGTGGGGACCCGATCGGGTCCCCACACGTTACGCCTACTGAGGATCTACGGCAGCCACGACCGCCACACGGACTCGTTGTCGGCCACCCATTGGGCAGCGACGTCGGCCGGGTCCTCTCCATCGATTTCGACGGCAGGCAGCATCGACAACTGGTCGTCGGTCGTCAATGTGAAGGCCTCGAGGAATGCGAAGACATCCCCGTCCTTTTCTTGCAACTTCCCTGACGCGGCCTTGTAGAGCACATCCTCGGGGTAGTCACAGTCCACTCCCCCGTCCCCGCTCGCTGCGGAGGCGGCGCACTCGTCGTTGTACTCGGGCAGCAAGACATTCACGAGGTTGTACTTCGCTACCGCAGCGGTGGGTGTCCACCAGTACAGGACGATCGGCTCACCGGCAGCAACGCGGCTGTCGACTTCGGCCACCGTCGCCGGCTCTGAGCCCGAGAACACCACATCCATCGGTAGCCCGAGATTCTCGATGATCTGCTCGTCGTATTGGGAATACGACGGGTCGGTTCCGAGGAAGCGACCCCGATCGCCTGTTTCCGCAGTTGCGAACAGCTCGGCGAGCGCCGGGTCCTGGAAGCCTTCCCAGGTCGCCAGCGCCGGGTTGTCGGCGATGACATAGTCGGGCACGAACCACCCGATCTTGCCGACGGTGCCGAGATCCCCGAGGTCGACGACCGTGCCGTCATCAAAATATGCCTGCTCGGCTTCGGTGACGCCCGACGGCCAGATCTCCAAGACGGCATCCAGGGTTCCATCCGCCATGCCGGTGAACATGGCATCGTTCTCGTTCACTTCGACGATGTCGACCGAGTTGCCCAACTCCTGTTCGATGATGGCCTTGGCCACTTCGGCGTTGAGTCGCGAGGCCGTCCATGGGTTCACGATCAGGTTGATCGCAGGATCGTCACCACCCGCTTCGGAATCGCCACCGCATGCCGTGAATACAAGTGTGAGGACCGCCAGGGCGGTCAGAATCTTCTTCAACATTGACATCTCCTCCTATGCCCGCCCCTTGCGGTGCGGACGCTCGCTACATTACCCAGGGATGTCCATGCGCGTGCCCTCACCTCCCGTTTTAGAGGTCCAAGAGCTGTGGAAGGTGTTCGGCCAGAAGTCTCGCCGAGCGCTTTCGATGGCACAGTCCGGCGATGACAGAAAGACGATTCTGGATGAGACCGGATGCGTCATTGGGGTTCGTGACGTTTCGTTTCAAGTATCCCCTGGAGAAGTATTCGTGGTCATGGGCTTGTCAGGCTCGGGAAAATCGACTCTCATCCGTTGCGCCGCCCGACTGACCGAGGTCACCGAGGGCAGGGTCTTCATCGACGGCGAAGATTTCACGGCAATGGACGAGGAGGCGCTCAGGGACGTGCGTCGCCGCAAACTCTCGATGGTCTTCCAACATTTTGGCCTCCTCCCCCATCGACGGGTCATCGACAACGTCGCCTACGGGCTCGAGATCCAGAGGATTCCGAAGAAGGAGCGGCTGGCTCGGGCGATCGAAGTTCTGACAACGGTCGGGCTGGAAGGATTCGAGTATCACTATCCCCAACAACTCTCGGGGGGCATGCAGCAACGTGTCGGGCTGGCCAGGGCGCTGGCCGTCGACCCGGAGGTCCTGTTTTTCGACGAGCCGTTCTCGGCGCTCGATCCCCTGATCCGTCGCGATATGCAGGACGAGCTGATCCGGCTTCAGGAGGTAATGAGCCGCACGCTCGTATTCATCACCCATGACTTCGCTGAAGCGATCAAGCTCGGCGACCGGATCGCCATCATGAAAGACGGTGCGTTCGACCAAATCGGCACGGCCGCCGAACTCATCACGCGGCCCGCGACCGACTATGTGCGCGAGTTCACCAAGGATGTGCCCAAGGCCAAGGTGCTCCGCGCTCGTGATGTGATGACGGCCGCCATACCCGACCGCGGTACTCATATTCACGCCGACGACACGGTAGAGACAATCGTTCCACAGCTTCTGGCGAGCGCCGAAGGTCTCATCGTGGTCGACGACCAGGGCAACCCGATCGGCGGTGTAGATCGCGACGCGGTGGCCGAACTGCTGATGGCCACCCCATGACGGCGGCCACCGCCGACCGAGCGATTGGCTCCACTCTCCTTTCGCGTTGGGTGGCTTGGATTGGCTTGGCGGTCGGTGCCGTCATCCTGCAGCTTCTTTTCAGCGACTGGAACGAATTCCCGGCGGTTCTCGACACGTTTCTCTCCGATCCGGCGGATGCGGCGGCGGCATGGGGACGCTCCAACCGCCAGTCTCACCTTCTGTTCACGGCGTTCTTCACTCCGTTGACTGGTGCCCTCGAAGGGGCGATGGACGGGGTCGAGACGTTCCTCCTATGGCTCCCGTGGTTTGTGCTGCCGGCCGTCGTGTTCTTGACAGTTGCCAGAAACCGACCCATCGGCGAAGCCATCGTGGCAACGATTGCGGCGCTGTACCCGGGCCTCATCGGAGTTTGGGAAGAGACCATGGAAACGCTGGCGCTCATGGCGATCGCCGTGTCGGTTGCCGCCATCATTGGGATCCCGCTCGGCGTTTGGGCCGCACTCAACCCGCGAGTCGAAAAGGCGATTCGGCCCTTCCTCGACATCATGCAGACGGTCCCTGCGTTCATCTATTTCTTGCCGCTGCTTCTCATGTTCGGCGTTGGCAAGGTGAACGGGGCTGTCGCAACCGTCATCTATGCATTGCCACCAATCGTCCGGTTGACGACGTTGGGGATCCGGGAGGTCCCCGAGCAGTCGATCGAGGCCTCGCGGGTATTCGGAGCCACCACCCGCCAGACACTCTTCAAGGTTCAGTTGCCGAGCGCCATGCCGACGATTCTCACCGGTCTCAACCAGACCATCATGATGGCCCTCGGAATCGTCGTGCTCGCCGCCCTCGTCGCAGCCGGCGGGCTCGGAGCGCTGGTCCTGCAGACGCTCAATCAACGCCGAACCGGCAGAGGCATCGCGGTGGGTTTGGCCATCGTGGCCGTCGCCATGATGCTCGATCGACTCGGGCGCTCGTTGGCGTCGACCGACCGGTCGCGCCGTGTTCCCCGGCGCATCGCCTGGACTGCCTTGGGCACGCTCGCCGTCGCGACCACGGTAGGCCGGATCAGGGGATGGAGTGATTTCCCCGACGCCTGGTCGACCCGAGTCTTCGACCCGATCGACGACGGGGTCGTCTGGGCGCGTGACAACCTATCGTGGCTGACGCGGCCGGTGAACGACTTCATTGTCGCCGACGTCATCATCCCAACGCGCGACCTCCTCACCGACACGATTGCCTGGCCAGTGCTCGTCTTCGTGGCAGGCTTCTTGGGCTGGCGACTCAAAGGGTGGGGATTGGCGGCGTTCTGTTCACTGGCCGTGGCTGCGATCGGTCTGATGGGCATGTGGGAGCTATCCATCGATACCTTCACCCAAGTGATGACTGCGGTCGTCATCGCAATTCTCATCGCCATTCCGATTGGCGTGATGGCAGGTCGCAGCCCTCGGGTCGAGGCGGCCCTCGGCCCCATCCTCGACGGGCTCCAGACCATTCCCTCGCTCGTCTATATCATCCCGGTCGTGATCCTGTTCACGGTTGGGGTGGTTCCGGGCATCATCGCCTCGGTGCTGTACGCCATCGTGCCCGGCATCCGGATCTCCGCGCTGGGGATCAGGCGCGTTCCTGGCGAGAGCGTCGAGGCGTCACGCACGTTTGGCGCCACACCGCGCCAGACGATGTTCGGAGTCCGAATCCCCCTGGCGGCGCCGACGATCATGGCGGGCATCAATCAGATCATCATGATGGTCCTGGCCATGGTCATCATCGCCGGCCTGGTGGGAGCCGGGGCGCTGGGATTCGAGACCGTCCGGGCCTTGACTCGCAACGAGGTGGGGTTGGGCCTCGAAGTGGGCCTGTCGATCGCGCTCATCGCCATGATCCTCGATCGCCTCACCGAGGCGTGGGGCGACCGATTGCGACCCCCCACCGGTCACACATGACGGCCGACCAGCCGTGGGATTTCGTGATCGTTGGTGGTGGATCGGCTGGGTCGGTGCTCGCCAACCGCTTGAGTCACGATCCCTCGATTCGGGTTCTCGTCCTCGAAGCCGGCCGTCCCGACTATCCGTGGGACGTGTTCATCCACATGCCCGCAGCGTTGCCGTTTCCGATCGGGAGCCGCTTCTACGACTGGAGGTATGAATCGGAGCCAGAGGCCGAGATGTTCGATCGACGGATCTATCACGCCCGTGGCAAGGTCTTGGGAGGCTCCTCCAGTATCAACGGAATGATTTTCCAACGCGGTAATCCGATGGACTTCGACACATGGGCGCAAGGTCGTGGCATGGAACACTGGGATTACGCCCACTGCCTGCCTTATTTCAAACGAATGGAGACGTGCACGGCCGGTCCGGATGAGTGGCGGGGCGGGGACGGTCCCCTGGTCCTCGAACGTGGCGCGGCCGAGAATCCGCTGTTTGGCGCCTTCCTGGAGGCGGCGAGTCAGGCCGGATACCCACTGACCGACGACGTGAACGGATTTCAGCAGGAAGGGTTCGCCCGCTTTGATCGCAACATCAGCAATGGCCGCAGGCACAGTGCGTCGGTGGCCTACCTCCGCCCCGTCCGAAGCCGCGCAAACCTCTCGTTGGTGACGCGAGCACACGTGACTGGTATTCGGTTCAGCGGATCCACGGCACGCGGCGTCGAGTTCAGCAGACGTGGTCGGCGGCAGTTTGCGGCAGCCAAGGAGGTCATTCTCTGTGGCGGTGCCATCAACTCGCCCCAGCTTCTCCAGTTGTCGGGAATCGGCGACCCCGCTGAGTTGAGCGCACTAGGGATCGGAACCGTGGCCGGCCTATCGGGAGTCGGCGAGAACCTTCAGGACCACCTGGAGGTGTACATCCAATACGCCAGCAAGCTGCCCGTCTCCATCGCTCCCGGGCTGGCGTGGTGGCGCCGACCCCTCATCGGGGCCGAGTGGCTCTTCCTCCGCTCCGGGCTCGGCGCAACCAATCACTTCGAGGCGGGAGGATTTGTGCGCAGCAACGACGAGGTGGCCTATCCGAACCTGATGCTTCACTTTCTGCCCATCGCCATCCGCTACGACGGCTCGTCGCCGACGTCGGGTCACGGCTATCAGGTACACATCGGGCCCATGAAGTCGGACGCGAAGGGCTCGGTCAAGATCTCGACAACCGATCCGTTCGTCCCACCACAGCTACGTTTCAACTACCTCTCGACGGAACAAGATCGCCGGGAGTGGGTTGAGGCCGTCCGGGTGGCGCGTTCCATCCTGACTCAACCGGCGTTCGACGCCTACAACGAGGGAGAGTTGTCCCCAGGACCGGGTGTGCAATCCGAGGCGGAGATCCTGGAATGGGTGGCCCGCGACGCGGAAACTGCGCTCCATCCCTCGTGCACCGCCAGGATGGGCCTCGATGAAGGGGCGGTCGTCGATCCGGCGTCGATGAAGGTGCACGGGGTCGAGGGGCTGCGGGTTGTCGACGCGTCGGTGATGCCGTCGATCACCAACGGAAACATCTATGCGCCCGTGATGATGATCGCCGAAAAGGCGGCTGACCTCATTCTCGGCAACTCACCCCTACCCCCATCGACGGTACCGGTCTACCGTCATGCCGCCGAGAAGTAGCACTTGCCGAGACGCGGCGAACCCAGGGCCCACACCATCCCTCAGCGGCGCTGGGTCCCTGGGCTCGTCAAACCAAACTCACTCAAGCCTTGATCGGAATCTCAATCGGCGTTGCCGATGTTTTCCCCTCCTCGGGCAAAGCGACTCTGACCGTGAGAACACCGTTCTCGAAGGTGCCGGCAATCTTCTTGATGTCGACCCCTTCGGGAAGCATGATGTCGCGCCGGAAGGTTCCGGTGCGTCGCTCATGCATGAAAACCCCGTCGGTCTCCTTCTCCGTGTCCGACTCGATCTCGCCCTTGATGCGGAGCAGCCCATCGACGACCTCGACCTTGAGGCCCTCTTTCGGGTCCACGCCGGGGAGCTCGGCCTTCACGACGACATCCCCATTTTCGGTGAAGACGTCGCATTTCGGCTTCCAGTCACCCTCTGCGCCGGCCAAACCCATTCTCTCCATGAGGGACTGGAACTCATGTTCCAGGGAAGTGAAAGCATCGAATGGCGCCCACTTCGTGATGGCCATGTCACCTTCCTTTCCACCAACTCGAACACCACCGTACGAATGATGCGCCGCGACGCATAGAGTCCAAATCCCCTTTCGCTCTCGGGACAGGCCAGGCGTCGGCGGTATCGTGCGACCAACGGACACGTCGAGGCCAGAGATCGAGGAGAACTCGTGACACAGCATGTGGTTGAAGGAGCCGAAGGGAAGATCCACTTCGTGGCGGATCACATGCCGCTGGTCGCCGCCATCGGCGATCGATTCGGTCGCGACAAGCCGTTCGCCGGGCTGACGGTCGCGGTTCGCATCCACATCGAGGCCAAAACCGCCGTCCTGCTTCGCACATTGCAACGAGGTGGCGCCCAGCTCGTGGCGACGGGCAACCAGGGGACCACCGACGATGCCGTAGCGGCGGCGCTACGCACCGGCCAGATCGATGTGATCGGGAGTCGGGCGGATGACAAGGAAGCCATTCGCGTTCACCTCGACGAGCTGGCTCGGCGATCTCCCGATCTGGTGCTCGACAATGGAGCTGAGCTCATCGAGCTCCTGGTGTCTCATCCGCCCCGGGGGGCAACCGAGGAGACCACGTCGGGAGCATTCAGGCTTCGCAGGGCTCTCGCCGGAGCGATCCCGTTCCCGGTCATCGTCATCAATGACAGCCCCCTCAAAGCAATCGTGGAAAACAAGCACGGGGTGGGGCAATCGGTGGTGCAAGTCCTGCAGCAGGCCACCAACCTGCTGCTCGCACATCGGCCGTTGGTCGTGTTTGGATACGGATGGTGCGGCCGGGGCATCGCCCACTACGCCAAGGCCGGCGGAGCGCGCGTCGTTGTTGTCGAGCAGGATGAGATCAAGGCTCTCGAAGCGGCCATCGATGGCTTCGTCGTAGCATCCAAGGCTCAGGCGCTGGCTGAAGGCCTGATCTTCGTAACCGCCACCGGCGAAACCGACGTGATCACCGTTGAGTCGATGAGGCGCATGCCGAGCGGCGCCGTCATCGCCAACGCCGGTCATTTCGACACCGAGATCGACATGGTCGGGCTCAGAAAGGTCGCCAAGGCCGCCAGCCGAGGGTCTTCGATCACCCGGTACGAGTTCGTAGACGAGCATTATGTGGACATCATTGCCGAAGGACAGATGGTGAACCTCGCCGCAGCAGGGAGCCGAGGCAACGCCATCGAGATCATGGATCTCGGCTTTGCGCTGCAAGCCCTGTCCCTCGAACGCTTGGCCACTGCCTCCGACGTTCTGCCACCGGGCGACCAGCCCGTGCCAGACGACATCAATCGCACCGTGGCAACCGAGATGGTGAATGCATTGATGAGCCGGCCGGCCTCGTGACGAGCCGGGAACCGCCGGCTCGCTGGGTCAGGCGAATGCAAAAGGAAGGCGCACAACGTCCTATGGAGAGCCTCTGAGGCACGAGTCGGCACAAGGATCGGCACTGTGTCCGTGGTGTCGAGCACGCAGCGGCACGGCAGCGATTCACCAGTACCAACCCCGCCTATCGAGCCTACGCGGCCGTGATCGAAAGGCCAGTTCCTCCTGCGACTGCATCGTTGGCGGCGTTCATCAGGCGAGGAGCGCCACGACCTTCATCTCGATGAGGAGGTGAGGATGGGGTAGCTGATGCACCGCAACGGTGGTTCGGGCGGGACCGTCAGCGCCGAAATACGACGCGTACACCTCGTTGTAGCCGCCGAAGTCGTTCATGTTCACGAGGAAGGTGGTCACGTCGACGACGTCGGTGAGCGTAGCGCCGATCTCGGCCAAGATATCGGCGATGTTGTCGATGACGGCTGCCGTTTGGGTACGAATGTCGAGCGCGGTGGTACCCATCCCATCGATGCTTGCCCCTGCGATCGTGTTGTCCGGCCTCCGACTCGACGTGCCGGACACAAACGCAAACCCTCCCGCCGTGCGTACATGAGGATACGCGCCGCGCGGTTGCGCTTTGCCTTTCACCACTCGGGCTTCGGATTCCGCTCCCATTGGCTTCTTTCGGACGACGCCGTCGTTGTTCGGTACTGTAGTTGTTGGTGCCACCAGCATTGGAACCACACCGGACAACGAGGGAGAACGACATGGCTGAGCGGTTGACGCCTTTCAATTTCCAGGGATGGATAGACGAGAATCGACACCTCCTCAAACCACCGGTCGGCGCCAAGCAGGTGTGGGATGCTTCGGACGACTACGTGATCATGGTGGTGGGCGGGCCCAATGACCGGCCCGACTTCCACATCAACGAAACCGAGGAGTTCTTCTACCAACTCGAGGGTGACATGATCTTGAAGATCAAGGACGAGGACGGTATTCGAGACGTCCCCATCCGTGAGGGCGAGGTCCTCCTCCTACCCGGCAACACCGCCCATTCGCCGCGCCGGCCGGCCAACACTGTCGGTCTCGTAATCGAGCGCAAGCGCGCCGAACAGCACGTTGACCAGGTGCTGTGGTTCTGTCCGTCGTGCGAGTCGGAGCTTCACTCCGAGAGCTTTCACGTCACCGATCTGGCGGGGCAGCTCAAGCCGTTGATCGAAACATTCTACGGCTCAGAAGACCAGCGGACCTGTGGGAACTGTGGTGCCGTCATGGCGGTGCCTGATTGAGCGATCCGACGCTCATCGACATCCACACGCACATCCTGCCGGAGCACATACCCGATTTCGGCAGCCGGTTTGGATACGGCGAGTTCATAACGCTGGAGGCTCAAGGTGCCACGGCCACGATGCTGAAGGGTGGCTCGTTCTTCCGGACGGTGGATCGAAGACTCTTCGACCCGGAGGTTCGCCTCGAACACTGCCATCGCTTCGGAGTAGCCGTACAGGTCTTGTCGACGGTGCCGGTGATGTTCAGCTACTGGACGAAACCCGAAGACGGCGCCGCGGTATCGGCATTTCTCAACGACGACTTGGCCGCGACGGTCGCCGCCGGCGCCGGCCGATTCGTCGGGTTGGGAACGCTGCCCATGCAAGACACCGATCTGGCCATCGCCGAGCTCGAACGCTGTATCCGTGATTTGGGTCTCGCCGGTGTAGAGATCGGAACCAATATCGAGCAGATGAATCTCAGTAACCCGAGGTTCTTTCCCATCTTCGAGGCTGCCGAAGACCTCGGAGCTGCCTTGTTCGTTCACCCCTGGGAGATGATGGGCGAGAGCGTCATGGCGGACTATTGGCTTCCGTGGCTCGTGGGGATGCCCGCAGAGACCTCGCGGGCGATCTGTTCGATGATCTTCGGGGGCGTGTTCGAGCGACTGCCCCGATTGCGTGTGGCATTCGCCCACGGGGGCGGCTCATTCCCCGCTACGTTCGGGCGAATCCAGCACGGCTATGAGGCGCTCCCCGAGTACGTCGGAGTAGACAATCCTCATCCTCCCAGCGAATACATCGGCCGCTTCTGGCTCGACTCCATGGTGCACTCACCGGAGGTCCTGAGAGGTGTCGTCGACCTCGTAGGCCCACATCGGGTGTGCTTGGGCACCGACTTCCCCTTCCGCCTCGGCGAGGAGGAACCCGGCTCGGTCATTCGAGCCAGTGGCTTCAGCGAAGCAACCGAGGCACAACTGCTGACACACAACGCCGCTGCGTGGCTGGGCGAGATCGGTTTCGAGCATGGTTGATATCACCCGCCACGACGCCCGACGTCTCGACGCCGCCGATCCATTTGCCAAGTTCCGCGAGGCGTTTGCCATCCCCAGGTCTGCGGACGGGGAGATGATCTATTTGGCTGGCAACTCGCTCGGGCTCCAACCGAAATCCGCACGTGACGTGGTTCTCGCCGAGCTGGACAAGTGGGCGGCCAAGGGCGTTCGTGGCCACTTCGAGGGCGACCGCCCGTGGGCTCCGTTTCACGAGTTTCTCACCGAGCCAATGGCGAGGATCGTGGGCGCAATGCCGGGCGAGGTCGTCGTGATGAACTCGCTCACAGCCAACCTCCATTTCCTGATGATCTCGTTCTACCGGCCCTCCGGGCGGAGACACAAGGTGCTCATCGAAGACCACGCGTTCCCATCGGACCATTTCGCAGTTGAGTCTCAAGTGCGGTTTCGCGGCTACGACCCCGCCGAGGCGGTGGTTCGGGTTCGACCCCGCCCAGGCGAGGAGACGTTGCGCACCGACGACCTGCTCGAGACGATCGACGCCAACGGGCCTGACCTCGCATTGGTCCTGCTACCCGGCGTTCAGTACTACACGGGGCAGGTGCTGCCGATGCAGGCCGTTTCCGATGCGGCTCACGCGGCGGGCGCCACCGTTGGGCTCGACCTGGCCCATGCCGCCGGCAACGTCGAGTTGGCGCTCCACGATTGGGATGTGGATTTTGCCGTGTGGTGTACCTACAAGTATTTGAACGCCGGGCCGGGGGCCACCGGCGCCGCATTCGTGCACGAGCGACACATCACCGATGAATCGTTGCCGAGACTCAATGGCTGGTGGGGACACGACAAAGCGACCAGATTCGAGATGACCAACGATTTCGTGCCCATTCCCACTGCCGAGGCATGGCAGGTGAGTAATGCGCCGATCTTCTCGATGGCGCCACTGATAGCGTCATTGCAGCTTTTCGACGAGGCCGGAGGCGTCTCCGCGCTGCGATCGAAGGCTCTGCAACAATCCGACTACTTCGACATGCTCCTTTCCCACCGCCTCGCCGGCAGCGTTGAGAGCATCACTCCCACTGAGAACGACCAGCGGGGATGCCAGCTCTCTCTGCGGGTCGTAGCTCCAGGCGTCGACGGGCACAGCGTGTTTGCCGCGCTCGAGCGGGCCAATGTGGACTGCGACTGGCGCTACCCGGACGTCATCCGGGTTGCTCCGGTGCCGTTGTACAACACGTATGCCGACATCTACGACTTCGTCGCCGCCCTCGAGGAGGTTCTCTCGTGACCAGGCGCGTCACCGTCGTTGGTGCAGGGCTCGCCGGCGCAATGCTGGCCGCGTTTCTGGCGCGGGACGGCCACGACGTCACTGCCTACGAATCGCGGCCCGACTTGAGGCGCGTGGAGATCGGAGCGGGACGATCGATCAATCTCGCCCTTGCCACGAGAGGGATTTCTGCGTTGCGCGAACTTGGCGTCATGAACGAGGTGGAGCCTCTCCTCACGCCCATGCGGGGTCGGATGGTCCACGCTCGCGACGGAACCACCTCGCTCCAGCCCTACGGCAACCGGCCAGACGAGGTGATCTATTCCGTGTCCCGCTCCGACCTCAATGGCGTCTTGTTGACAGCGGCTGAGCGCCTCGGTGCCACGATTCGGTTTCAGCAACGCTGCTTGGGTGGTTCGATCGGGGCAGGCACGCTGGAGGTCCGCGACGACACCACAGGGGCGAGCCACCAGATCGGGTTCGACTCGGTATTCGGCGCTGACGGCGCCAACTCGCCTGTCCGTGAGATGATCGTCTCCGAGTCAGCAGCATCGGTCTCGATCGAGCCACTCGATCACGGCTACAAGGAGCTGACGCTGCCTGCAGGTTTCAACGGTGATCCTCAGCTCGACCCACATGCCCTCCACATCTGGCCGCGAGGCGGTTACATGGTCATCGCCCTGGCCAACCTCGATCACTCATTCACCTGCACGCTGTTCGCTCCGGTCGATGCCGGCCCGCACAGCTTCGCGGCGCTCGACACAGCCGAGGCGATCGAAGCGTTCTTTGCAGATCAGTTCAGGGATTTCGCGTCGTTGGTACCCGACCTGAGTGGACAGTTTCTCGGCAATCCCGACGGGTCGCTTGCCACCGTCCGATGCCGGGGATGGCATGTCGGAGATCGAGCTGTCATCCTCGGTGATGCTGCCCACGCAATCGTTCCCTTTCACGGACAGGGAATGAATGCTGCTTTCGAGTCGTGCTCACTGCTGATGCGCTCCCTCGCCGCTCACCCCGAGGATTGGGAGGCTGCCTTCAGTAGCTTCGAGTCGGCACGCAAGCCGGATGTCGACGCCATCGCCGACATGGCACTCGACAACTACGTCGAAATGCGCAGCAGCGTCGCCGACGATCGCTACCTGCTCCGTCGCGAGCTGGCGCTCGAACTCGAGCGTCGCTGGCCCAGCGCGTTCACCCCCCGCTACTCGATGGTCATGTTCTCGACGATGCCATACGCTGAGGCACAGCGCCGGGCTCGTCAGCAGTCCGCGATTCTCGAGCAGCTGACCGACAACGTAAACAGCCTCGCCGATGTGGACTTCGATCGGGCGGCCGAACTCATAGGAGGCCTCACCAGATGACCGATGACACCTCGCCAGCGTTGACCTACGGCGACTACCTCAAGATCACCGAGCTGCTGTCACTGCAGCAGCTGAAGTCCGACGGTCCCGAGCATGACGAGATGCTCTTCATCGTTATCCACCAAGTCTACGAGCTGTGGTTCAAGCAGGTCCTCCACGAGCTCGACCGCCTCGACCATCACATCGACAATGATCAACTCGCTCGGGGAGAGCACCAGCTGAAACGGGTCCTGAAGATCCTCAAGACGTTGGTCGCCCAGCTCGACGTGCTCGAGACGATGACGCCGCTGGAGTTTCTCTCCTTTCGATCGTTTCTGGGTTCAGCGAGCGGATTCGAGTCGCAACAATTCCGCCAGGTGGAGTTCCTCCTCGGCCTCAAACGGAGAGAACATCTCGAACGATTCGAGGGCTTGCCGGGATACGACGACTTGCGACGGCGCTTCCACGAGCCGTCGTTGTGGGCACACTTCCTCGCCCTGCTGGATCGCCGCGGCTACCGGCTTCCTGCGGAGCTCTTACAGCTCCCCGCCACCGCTCCCACCGCCGCGTCGATCGCGGTTCAAGACGCCCTCATCGAGGCCTACCGGACCGACCCCGACCTGAGCGTGTTCTGTGAGCTGATGACGGATATGGACGAAGGATTCCAGGAATGGCGCTACCGGCACGTCATGATGGTTCAGCGAACGATTGGCACCAAGCCCGGCACCGGGGGCTCCGATGGGGCGAGTTATCTCCGCACCACCCTCTTCCGGCCGTTCTTCGAAGACCTGTGGGCCATCCGATCACGTCTGTGAGGACCGACCGACGACTCGCCCCACCCTCCACGGCTGAACGACCTCAGAGCTCAATCACCGTGACGCCGACGCCGCCGAACGATCCCATCATTTCGAGCGCAGCCGGGGCCTCATCGAGGGTGATCGTGCGGCCAACCAGGCGGTCGGGGTGGACGGCTCCACTCTCGATCAACTCGAACATCTCTGGGTATCGGCGAGCCGCCATTCCGTGCGTGCCGTAGATCTCCAGTTCCAGAGAAATGACTCGGCTCAGCGGGATTGGGAGGTTTTGGCCTTCGCCAATCACCAGGCCGATCTGAACATGCCGACCCCTCCTCCGTAGGCATCGGATCGAGTTCTGCACCGTCACCTCGCTGCCCAGCGCATCAACCGACACGTGCGCACCACCGCCCGACGCCGTCCGCACCGACCGGACCGGGTTCTCCTTGGAGGCATCGACCAGCGCTGAGGCTCCCAACGACTCCGCCAACGCAAGCTTCTCCGCGTCTACGTCGACCGCGACGACCTTTGCCCCAATGCCAACCGAGATCTGCACGGCCGAAAGCCCAACTCCTCCAACTCCATGAACGGCAATCCACTCGCCTTCTTGGAGCCGGCCCCGGTCGGTAAGCCCCTGATACGCGGTCATGAAGCGGCAGCCCAGGCTGGCAGCAGCGACAAAATCGATCGACTCGGGCAGCCCAACGAGATTGACATCGGCCCAGGGCACCGCAACGAACTCTGCGAATGCGCCCCATCCACTGAACCCGGGCTGGTACTCCCGCTCACAGAGGTTGGTGTTGCCCGAGGTGCACGTGTCACAGGTGCCACATCCGCAAGCAAAGGGAACGATGACCCGATCGCCCACCTGCCACCGATGTACGCCGGCTCCCACGCTCGCAATAATGCCCGCCATCTCGTGACCCGGCACATGGGGTAGCGCAATGCTGGCGTCGTGCCCGGCCCAGGCGTGCCAGTCACTGCGGCAGACGCCGTTGGCCCTCACTTCAAGGACGACGCCATGCTCGTCCGCCTCTGGTCGGTCCACTTCCTCCACGGATATCGGACCGGAGAATGCACGGTAGACGACCGCTTTCAAAGGCTCCCTCGTTTCTGGGCTGCGGACAATAGCGCGGACGCGGCCCCTCCCCTCTGCTGATCTAGAGTCGGTGGTCGAACGAAGGGAGAGCCATGGCGATAACCGGTGCGCACATTTTGATGTACAGCCCCGAGGCCGGGGCGGTTCGGACGTTGCTGCGGGACGAGCTTGGCTGGGAGCATGTCGATGCCGGAGACGGGTGGCTGATATTCAGACTGCCCCCGGCGGAGCTCGGCATCCACCCTGGTGAGTCTGCCGGCCACGAGCTCACATTCATTTGCGACAACCTCACGGACACCGTCCGAGAGCTCGAGGCGAAAGGAGTGGCGTTCAAAGAGGCTCCCCGTGACGAAGGCTGGGGGATGGTCACCACGATGGTGCTTCCTGGCGACCTCGAGATCTTGCTGTACGAGCCTCGCCACCCTACAGCCATCTAGCGAAAGGAAGAATCGGCAATGGCGGAGCTGAAGACCAAGCGAAACGAGAGCGACGTATCCGCATTCATCGCCTCGATCGAAGATGACGAGAAACGCGCGGATTCACAGGAACTTGTCGCCTTGCTGTCGAAGGTGACTGGGGACCCCGGTTCGATGTGGGGCGCCAGCATCGTCGGGTTCGGCTCTTATCACTATGTCTACGAGAGTGGCCGCGAGGGAGACTGGTTCAAAATCGGTTTCTCGCCCAGGAAGCAGAGTCTCACGCTCTACATCATGCCCGGCTTTCGCGAATACCAGGGCCTTCTCGACCGCCTCGGGAAGCACACAACGGGCAAGTCGTGCCTGTACGTGAAGCGTCTCTCCGAAATCGACATGGACGTGCTCGAGGAGTTGGCCGTCCAGTCTGTTGCCCGCCTGGACAACGCTGACTCCTGATCCGGCGCTGTCCGAGCCCCTGCGGGAGCCCGTTGCCTGAAAATCGCACAGATGATGCACGGCTCGCTCACCTGCCGCCACGGTGAGTCGGTGTTCGTCCTCACGCCGCCCATGCCCTGACAATTTCTCGGCCGGTCCAGGTCCCACAGGTCGGTAACGTTGCGCCATGTCGTTCTTCGACCTCGTATCGGTCAGCGAGTCCATCCGCACCACCCCCAAACGCAGTCAGAAGGTCTCGCTTCTTGCCGACTACCTGGGGCTGCTGCCCCCTGTCGAGCTCTTCTTGGCCGTGCACTATCTTTCGGGTCAGATCCGCCAGCGCGCGATTGGGGTGGGCTGGGCGGCATTGCGAGCGCTCCCCGCGCCGGCCGACACGCCGACGGTGAGCCTGGAATCCCTTGATGCCGAGCTCGCCGCAATCGGCGCCATCGGAGGAGAGGGATCGAACGAAGAGCGCACCGCGGCAATCGACGCCCTTTTCAAGTCGTTGACAGCCACCGAGCAGCAGTTCCTCCAAGGGCTCCTGCTCGACAATATTCGC
>JBFGJH010000030.1:0-36220 GCA_041577335.1 Acidimicrobiia bacterium
CCAAGCCGGTCATCAGGCGCTGGGGTCGCAACAGAACTTCGGTGTAGGCATCCGCTGACGGTCTTGCGGGTATGCAGCTGCGCACGTCGCCAACGATCGGTAACTGGTAGGTTCGGCGAGAGAGGGACCGCATCAGGGGAGCTGAGCGTTACCGCGTCGAAGAAGGGACTGTTCGCCTCCGTCTCCTTCCGGTGTCGATCCAGCGGCTAATCACGCTGCATGACGACGAGGAGAGAATTCATGACGTCGAGACGAATGATCGTTCTAGCCACCATGATGCTTCTGGCCACAGTGCTTCCGGCACTTCCGGCCCTTGGTGCACCACCCGACAATGACAACTTCGAAGACTCGGTCGTGATCGATCCGGCTGCATTGCCGTTCGAAGCCACCGTCGACACCACCGAAGCGACCAACGAAGGGGCTGATCTGGAAGCGGGAGCGTTGTGCGAAGGTCCTCCGGCGACTGACGCCGGCGTCTGGTACAGCATCACCACGACGGAGGACACAGATCTGCTGGTGGACACGGGTGGCTCGGACTACACCTCAGGCATCATCGTGCTGACGGGCGAACCGGGCTCGTTCGAGCTCGTCGATTGCGCGCCTCAGGACATTCAGGTCTTCGCAGCTGCGGGCGTCACGCATCACCTGATGATCATGGACGACCAACTGGATGAGATCGGCAACGGCGGCACGCTGGAGCTCGTGGTGCTTGCGATCGGCCCCGACCTCTGCCCGGGGATCAATCTTGCCGACCCTGATCTTGCGGACGTCAACGTGATCATCGGCACGGACGGGGACGACGTGCTGCAGGGCACCCGAGGACCCGACCTGATCGTTGGTCTAGACGGCAACGACCATATCAGCGGCCTCGGTGGAGACGACTTCTTGGCCGGGTGCGACGGAGACGACGTGCTCCTCGGCGGTAGCGGCAATGACTCGATGACCGGCGACGATCTCGGGTTCTTCGGCAACCCGGATGCGATCGGTGGTAACGACACGATGGATGGCGGCCGCGGTGACGACGAGATGCTCGGTGGGCCCGGCAACGACACCATGTTGGGTGGTCCTGGCAACGACGCGGTCATAGGTCACCAGGGCGATGACAAGATCCAGGGCGATGGCGGCGACGACTTCGTTGCGGCCGGCTTCGGAAATGACAACGCCAGCGGTGGCAGTGGTGACGACTTCGTGACCGGCGGCTGGGGAGACGACAATCTCTCAGGCGGCCCTGGCTCCGATTTCATCAACGGTGCCCCTCCGGCGTTCGAGGAGTTCGATCCCGAACCGGATGCTGTGGACACCTGCGTCGGCGATGACGAGGACTTCATCATCAACTGCGAGGCATAACGAGCCACCTACGAACCACGCAAGAGACCGGGGTGCGAGCCCCGGTCTCTTCGCGCCGTGGAACACGGGAGCGTGACAGCTCACTAACGTCGGACTCGCTGTGCGCCGCTTTCTCATCGACACTGACACGGCCTCTGACGACGCCGTCGCCCTTGTCATGGCGTTGCGCCATCCTGAGGTTGTCGTGGAGGCCATCACCGTCGTTGCAGGCAACTGTCCCCTCGATCAAGCCGTTCAGAACGCCCTCTACACGGTGGAGCTGTGCGGGGAGACCACTCCCGTTCATGCCGGAAGCGCTGAGCCGCTGGTACGCCCGCTCCAGACCGCCCAGGACGTTCATGGCCAAGACGGCATGGGAGACATCGGCTTGGATCTGGCGGGTCGCCAGCCCGCCGGCGATCGTGCGGTCGAGGTCATCATCGATGCCCTGATGGGGGCTCCTGGCGAGATCACGCTGGTCACGCTGGGACCGCTCACCAACGTGGCCGCCGCGTTGCAACGGGAGCCGGACATCGCTCGAGCCGTGGCCCACTGTTTCGTGATGGGAGGAACGGGGGCCGGTCCCGGGAATGTGACACCGCTGGGCGAGTTCAACTTCTGGTGCGACCCAGAGGCAGCAGCCATCGTCGTGAGCTCCGGCATGCCGCTCACCATCATTGGCTGGGACATCTCGGTGGCCTCGGCCACGTTCGACGCTCGGCAGGCGGCCGCGCTGCGAGCCTGCGGACCCTTGGGCGAGTTCGCGGTCGACATCCAAGTGGTGCTCAACGAATACGCCCTCGACAAGACCCGGCTGCCCGGTTTCGATCTGCCCGATCCAATCACCATGGCCGTGGCAATCGACGCGACTATCGCAACGATCGAGCGTCGCCACGTTGAGGTGCGGGTCGGCAACGGGACCGATCGAGGTCACGACGTTGTCGACTGGGACGGGACTTCGGGGAAGGCACCCAACGCCAACGTCGTCACGGAAGTTGCCCGAGAGGATTTCGTCTCGTTGCTTTCACACTTGCTGGCCGACCAGGGGTAATCTGACAGAGTCCCTGAGCGAAACAGTCCCGGTGCGCCGGGGCTGCTTCGCGTTGTGGGCAGGCCACCGAGACGCTCCATTGAAGGTCTCTCAGAGATCGGTATGCGGCCGCAGCCGGGGATTGGCCATGCGAATCGCCATGATCAGGATGGCCGAGGCTACAACTGCGATAATCGCAGCCGGCATGACCGTGTTGCCCGCGCCTCGGGGCTCCGCTGAAGGCGGCGGCGCTGCGGCCTGGGAGCTCTCGTCGGTGGCCACGACCACCGCGCCCGCCATGCCCGGATGAAGGATGCACATGTAGGGGTACACCCCCGCGTCGTCGAACGTCACGTCGGTGGAGTCACCGAACGAGAGAATGTCGGTCGATCCCCACGCCATCCCGGCACCGGTCACGGTATGCCCGTATGCGTCCTGATTGATGAACGTGATGGTCTCGCCTGGTCGTGCCTCGAGCACCTCGGGGCCGAAACAGCTTTCCATCATGCTGACGATGAGCGGCTCACCCTCGAAGATGGTGTGGTCGCAGCCACCGCCCCCTCCGGCCATCGCGCTCGCAGGGATCATGAGAACGGCCACTCCGGCCACCAGTGCCATCCATCGCATTCGTACCTCCTCGGTTACCGCCTGTACACCGACGGGGTGCACCGAGTTCCCGACAGCTAGGGATACGCCTCGAAGCCGGCGATGAGAGGGCCAATGCGGGTATCCCACATTGCGTCCGTGAGGGCGAAGACCTTGGCGGCTTTGAGAGCGAACGGCGGACCCGGTTCCAGTGAGTGGCGATCGTTGAGCGTGAACATGACGAGGGCGCCCAGCGGTGACGGGCCGAGGCGCAGAGTGGCGTCGGCGTGGTCGTCAGAAGTGGCCCGCCAGTCCAGGCCGGTCCAGTTGAGTGCCACTTCGGTCGTGTCAGTCACGTCGAGATGCCGGATGGGTGCGAGACACCGCGCTCCACGGGCACGGTCGGCTCCTTCGACAATGGCTGCTTCGAGCTCGCTCGGACGAAGGTCGAGCGACTCCCTTTCGATCAGCATCCGGTTGATGTCGCCGAGTGGATATTCGCCGGCCGTGGCGGCCTGCATCGCCAGACCGCTGGAGAATCGTGGGTTGAGCTCCGTGGGCAGAAAGCCGTCGGACGTCATCACGCCGTCGATGCCGAATGCGCCTCGATAGCCGACCTTGCTCCGGAGCACGGCGCCCACCTTTCTGGCGGCGGCACGCATTTCGCGCCTGCGGTCGGGCGGCGGGTCCCACATGGTGGTCAGGGCTGAGTAGAAGAATCGGAGGTCGTCGGGTCGGCGGAAGACCACCATCTCTACGGGCCGGAACGCGAGAACCTGGTCGTCGAGGACCAATCCATGAATGGCACAGGGAACGCCCGGCAAGAACGGCATGACCCGAGCGACGTCGCAATGGCCGGCGAAGAAGGCCAGAGTCTCGTCGTCATCGACGTTGGGGGGGAGAAATCGGGCGTACTCGCCGCCGCCATGCCAGCCCTCTCGGTTGTCGCCCACGATCACGGCTCCTTCCGATGAGCTGAGGCGGAGAATCGCATCGGCGATCGCTTCCCGATCGGCGGCACCCACGACAGTGCTCGGGGCGTAGTTGATGCCGGCCTCTGCCCACAGCGCCTCGGCGACGATCTTGTCCTCCAGGGCCCGCCAGTCCTCAGGAGCGCCGCCGACAACCGGACGCTCGCAGACAGGCTGGTTGGTGTTCAGGAAGTTGGCCAGGACGGCGGCCTCGCCGTCGGGATCCCATGATTCGATTGCCTCGCACAGCTCCGCGGGCGGAGCCGCGATGGCCGCCTGAAACGCCCGGATCCCAGCCATGATCGTCTCACCAGTTGCTCCCAGCAGGAACTGTTCTGCGTGGTCTGGATCCGGCGTCGGGCCGGTGCCCGGAGTGCCGGCTACGGCGAATATCCGGCACCCGAGGCTGTGGAGCTGCTGGACGGTCGGTGTCAATCCCGCCATGACGTCGGCAGCAACGATCCATGAACGTCCCGCCAGAAACGGCTCGGTCTGGCGACGGTAGAACTCGGGTCCCATCCGGGCAGCCTATCGACCGCCACGGACTGCGATCTGGGGATATTCGGTGACGATCAGTCGAGGGTCAGGCGGGCTTCGGTCTCGCCGCCAACGATGTTCCCAGTGGGCCCGAATCCGAATGCGAGATAGAAGGGCTCGGGAGAGCCCCGACCAGGTACCCAGCTGGTCAGCAAGGTCGTTGCTCCGATCGCTTTGCACTCCTCGACCGCCAGGTCGAGCGCCACTGCCCCGATGCCTCGACGCTGGTGGATGCGGTCGACGAGGAACCGCCACAAGAAGGCTCGGGATGCGCTGCCGTTGGCAGCGCCAGCATGACAAAACCGGCCAGCTCGTCGTCGGCTTCAATGCCGCGCAGCCAGGGCACGACTGGCGTCCCTTTGACGATCTCCGGAATGAGGGCATTGGCCAGATTGCATTCCATCGCCGCAACAAAGGCTCGCTGGGACCGATGGGTGGCACTCCTCGTTGGCAGGTCCATCCATCTCCATGATGCTGGTCACCATTCGCTCCAACCGTTCCCGGGGGAACGGTTGCACCCAGTTCTGGTATTGGCCACGAGCGGGTCGCTGGGTCGATGAGCGAGGGGGCCGATATCGACCTCGGTCAGCGGGCGGAGTATGAGCCGGTCAGTGGTGATGGCGATGAAGGTCATCGGGCAGGACCCCGACGTCCTCGGTGGAGCGGTGGGTGCGAACCCTTGTGCTCGTCTTGGCTGCCGCTCGCCCGATTCGCATGCATCGAATCTACCGCTGAACCGTCGGCCACGGTGGAGGTCCATAGTGGAGGGATGAAGCCTGAGATCCGATGCTTCGACGGCTGTCCGTACTGGAAAGAGCCGAGCTCGCTCTCGCGGCCCCAGCGGTCGAGTCCGAGTCGGGCATGGTCGGACCAAACGATCCGGAATGGAGTCTCGCCGGATCGCAAGAACTTTTCAATGACGTCAGGGTCCAATCCATCAACCCGGCACACGGTCGGGTGAGGATGGAGAGAAACCGATCATGAAGCTTGGGGAAATGGGTTCACAGGTACGCGACGGCATCGTAGGCACCGTCAAGGGCGCAGGAACTGTCGCCGACACGACAGTCGACGAAATCAAGGATGCCACCGTTGGAGTGGTCAAAGGAGCGGGTGGCATTGTGCATGGCGCAACAGATGCCGTGTCCGATGTCGTGTCCGGTGCTCTGGCCGCAGTCGATCAGATCGGCGGCGGTGTCCTCAAGGTGGTCAAGGGCGTCGCTCTAGGGGTCATCGAAACCGTCGGCAAGGTTGCGCAGGTCACGGCCGGCACGATCAGCGATACGGTGCGGGCTGCCATCAAGGGCACCGCTGAGATCGGCGGCGACCTCACACAGGCAGCAAGCGGCGTGGCTCAGGGTGTGCTCGTGGGTGCCAAGGATGTTGGCATGACAACCACCGACGCTGCGTTTGCGTTGGGCAAGGCGGCCGTTACCGGCGCATCGGAAACGGGTACGGATGTTGTCCAGGCCATCACGGGTACTGTGCGGGGTGCCGTGAAAGGAGCCCAGGAAACGGGCGAGGACGCTCTTGGTGCGATCTCCAGCACGGCGCGTGGAGTAGTGCGTGGCGCCGGTGATGTCGGTGGCGATGTCGCCAAGGTCACCAAGACGACCATTGCTGCTGCGATAGGCGTCGCCAAGGAAACTGGTCTGGGCGTCGAGGATGCGGTTTCGGCCGCTGCTTCTGGCGCAATGACCGCTGCAGGTGCAGTGGGTGAGTCGGCGGTCGAGGCCGTCTCCGGAGTCGTTGGGTCGACCGTCGATGGTGTGAAGGTCGTCATCAAGGGCGACTAGCCCCGATGGCCGGGAGCCACATCCGGCAGAGGTCACTGTGAGGTCGCGATCGAGGCCCAATCGGCTGGGCGGTTCGATGTTCTTCGCTGGGTATGATCGTGTGATGGGCAGTTTCCATGAATCCATCAAGCCCGAGCTCATCGAGTGGATCGAACGACAGCGGGTGTTCTTTGTGGCGACCGCTCCTCTCCAGGCCGACGGGCATGTCAACGTTTCACCCAAAGGCCTCGATTCCTTCAGGGTGATCGACGAAAACACCGTCGCCTACCTCGATCTCACCGGCTCGGGTGCCGAGACGATCGCCCATCTGCGCGAAAACGGCCGGATCACCATCATGTTTTGTGCGTTCGAAGGCAATCCGCAGATCGTGCGGCTATACGGAACTGGCCGCTCCATCCATCCAGGCGATCAGAGCTGGGCGGAGGCGGCCGACCGGTTCCCCAACTACGTGAGCGCACGCAGCGTGGTCATGGTCGAGGTTCACAAGGTGGGCTCGAGCTGTGGCTTCGGTGTGCCTCTCATGGGCGTGGTGGGAGACCGCGACCGCTTGATCACCTGGGCAGACGCCAAAGGCGCCGACCAGATGCCTACCTACTGGGCCAAAAGGAACGCCACCAGCATCGATGGCCTTTCTGCGCTTTCCTGAACCCACCATTCAGGAAATATCGCAAATACCACCCCGCGTGGCGATTCTCTTGCGTATTGTCAACTCTGGAGGTAGTGGGATCGACTGCATCGTGCCGATTCGGCGACACACGCGAGCCGGGACCAGTGCTGCTCGCAGCTCACTTGATCGGGCGCCGCGTTCCCTCACGACGTGGGATTCCCCCCACATTTGACCCCATCAGTGAGTCATGGAAGGAGAACATTGTGAAAGCCCGACCCTCGAGGATATTCTTGCTCCTCATTGCGTGTTTGACAGCGCTGGCGCTGATAGCGCCTGCAGTAGCTGCACACCCCGACGAGGTATCAGACGGAGCAGCGGACGCAGCCGAGGACACTGAGCTCCATTTGCCCGGCCACGGTGACCTGAGCGCGCCACTGGTAGCGCTCGATGCCGAAGCCGATGTCGTGAGCGCCGGTCCCATGGGGCCTGTGATCAAGGACATCCGGCTCCGAGGCCGAGGCTTTCGCCTAGACGGCGACGCCACTACCGACGTGTGGGCACACGGCGGCTACTCGTACACAGGCACATTCCAGAGCCCGTGCGGCGGAGAACCAGGCGCCGGTGTGTGGATCTGGGACACCTCCCGGAACCGCGTCTCCAACGTGGGTCTCATTCCGTCTCCAACCGGAAGTCGCTCGAACGACGTGAAGGTCGCTGGACTGAACTCAGGCGACGTGCTCGTTCATTCGAATGAATCCTGTGGTGGCGGCCCCGGCGGGTTCGAGATCTACAACGTCGACAACCCCAGGAACCCCGCTCACATGGCGAGTGTGCGCATTGATGAGCTGAATCCGATTTCTGACGCATTGTTCGGCGGAATCACCGATGTGGGTGTCCACAATATGTGGCTGTTCACCGACGGTGATAACGATTACGTCGCCGTTGTGGCCGAATCGGCTTTCGACAACTTCCGGATCTACGACATCACCGACCCGAGGAATCCGACTTTGGCCTCCGCGTGGGGCGCCGAAGAGGTATTCGATCCCGGCGTTGGCGACGAGCTCGTTGATGTGAACCGGGTTTTAGGCGCCGCGTTGTGGTTGCTCGATGGCTTTGGTGCTTCGGCCAATCGCTTCTTGCATGACGTCACCGGCAGCGCCGACGGCAACCATATGTATCTCAGCAACTGGGACGCCGGCCTGATCTTGCTCGACATCAGCGATCCCACCAGCCCGGTTTACGTGTCGACGGCGCTGGACGGTTCTTCGGACGGCGACGGTGAGATCAACAGCCACTCGGCTTGGCCGAACGAAGACGGCTCGATCGTCGTCGAAGGCAACGAGGACTTCGCTCCGTACGCGACGGTCTTCTCGATCACGACCGGTCCGGCTGCCGGCGATTACCCGGCTGCTGAGGGCGCGATCACCACGCCTATCGCTGACGAACCAGATGCAACGATGGCTGGTCCGACGACATACGTGGGTCTCGCATGCACTGGCGGCGACCCGGTTCCTGCAGGCACCGGAATCGCACTCATCCAGCGCGGCGTCTGCGCCTTCACCGACAAGGCCAACAACGCCGAAGCGGCTGGATATTCGGGCATCGTGGTGTTCAACGATGAAGCCCGCGGTGACGCTCTGGTCACCATGGGTGGCGACGATGTCAACGTGCCCGGAGTGTTCGTCGGTCATTCGACCGGTCTTGCGATTGCTAACGCTGCTTCGGCAGCCGATCTCGTGATCGGGACGGCGGGCGAAGATGTCAGCGTGTCGGTGGTGCCAGATGGCTGGGGCCAAATCCGTATCTGGGACTACTCCGATCCGGCTAACCCGGTGTTGGCCTCGTCGTTTGACACCGTATGTAGTTATACGGTCGTCGACCCGAGCTGCGATCCGAACGGCACGTACTCCGTGCACAACGTCGTCGTCGAGACCGAGGGTGGCAAGGTCAAGGCGTACATTTCGTGGTACTTCGACGGCCTCGTCGTCCTCGACGTCACTGATCCGTACAACCCGGTCGAGATCGGCCGTTTCTTGGACGCCCGCACCAACGGCGGCCTGCCGATTGACTTCTGGGGAATCTACAAAGAGCCAGGCAAACCAACTATCTATGTCTCTGACAGGAATGGTGGCTTGTACCTGCTTAAGGATGCAGGCACCATCGGTCGGAGGTAACGACAGAGCGTTCCTTTGGACGTGAAAGAGAGCGGGGCGTCCTTCGCCCCGCTCTCTCGTTGAGTGCCCGGCAAAGGGCTCATTGGCTAGGGCGATCAGCGCGTCGTTGAGCCTGTCGTTGACGAGTAGAGCGCGCGCGGCTGCCCTGGCAATGAAGGAGAGCCCTCGGGTGAACCATCATTAACTCCGGAGTACACTTCTGCTCGCCCTACGCACATCAGGAGTTGCCATGCCGCAAGCCGTCATCGTTGATGCAATACGAACCCCGATTGGGCGTGCCTACAAGGGCTCCCTGATCAACGCCCGTCCCGACGACATGACGGGCTTCGCCATCAGGTCGCTCATGGAACGCAACCCCGGGGTGGACCCCGCCTCGATCGTCGACGTCATGGTCGGATGCGGGCTCCCTCACCACGAATCGGGCATGAACCTTGGCCGCAATGCTGCACTGCTGGCCGGCCTTCCCGACAGCGTGCCCGGCCAGACGATCAATCGCTATTGCTCGTCGTCACTCCAGACGATTCGGATGGCGTTTCACGCGATCAAAGCAGGGGAGGGCGATACGTTCGTGGCTGCCGGCGTCGAAAGCTCAACTCGCACGCTCGGCAAGGGCGTCGAAGGGTCCGACCTCAATCCCCGATTCACCGACCACACGCGCGAGGACTTCATCAACGAGGTTTACATCCCGATGGGCATGACGGCCGAGAACGTCGCCGAGAAGTACGACATCAGCCGACAACGGATGGACGAGTTTGCCAAGCTCTCGCAGGATCGAGCTGTGGAAGCACAGAAGAATGGATTCTTCGATCGCGAGATCGTGCCGTATCCCATGGGGGAGGGCGTCCTGATGACGGCCGACGATGGGCCCCGTGCCAACACCACCGTCGAGAAGCTGGCATCGCTCCCGCCTGCGTTCCGACCAGACGGACGGGTAACTGCCGGCAATTCGTGCCCGCTCAATGACGGCGCCGCGGCTGTGCTCGTCATGGATGCGGACAAGGCCGCCGCGCTGGGTCTGAGGCCCCGAGCTCGAATCATCGCTTCTGCGGTGTCGGGTCTCGCTCCCGAGATCATGGGCGTCGGTCCCATCGAAGCCGTTGGCAAGGTCATGGCGCAGGCGAACATGTCGGTGAGCGATATGGACGTCGTGGAGCTCAACGAGGCCTTCGCTGCTCAGGTGTTGCCAGTCTGCGACGAGTTGGGCATCTCCATCGAAGATCAGCTCAATCCCCATGGCGGCGCCATCGCCCTCGGGCATCCCTTCGGCATGACAGGCGCCCGCATCATGGCCACGTTGCTCAACGATCTCGAGACGCTCGACAAGACCCTCGGTCTCGAAACGATGTGCGTGGGCGGGGGCATGGGCATGGCGATGATCATCGAGAGAGTCTGATTCTTCGCAGCGCAACCACCGTGTAAGTTTGAGGCGGTGGCGAAACTGAGCCCAGACTTCGGGAAGCTATTTGGCGCCGCCTCCGTGTCCAATCTCGGTGATGGAATCATGGTGGCTGCGCTCCCGCTGCTGGTCGCCGAGCTCACCCGAGACCCGCTCGCCGTTGCTGGGTCCACCATTGCCGCGACGCTTCCCTGGTTTCTTCTCGCGTTGGTGGCCGGTGCGGTCGCCGATCGGGTGAACCGGCGAACTGCGATGGTTTCGGCCGATGTGCTGCGGGCAGCGGTCGTGGCAGGCCTGGCAACCGCGGTGCTGACCGATTCGCTGAATCTTCCCATCATCTACGTCGCTGCCTTCGCCATCGGCTCCGCCGAGACGTTGTTCGATTCCGCAGCGGAGGCATTCTTGCCGAGCCTGGTTTCCGACTCCGAGCTGAGCCTGGCCAACGGCCGGCTCCAGGGTGTCGAGTGGGCTACCAATGCGTTCATCGGACCGCCTATCGGAGCTTTCTTGTTCGGGGCTGCTGCGTCGATACCGTTCTACGCCAACGCGGCCTCATTCCTTGCGGCGGCATTGTTGATCGGGATGATCCCGCGGCGTCACGGAACGCCCCAATTCGCGCCAACGGAGAGCGTTCGGACTTCGATAGCCGAAGGAATCCGTTTCCTCCTCGACAGCCGTGTTTTACGAACGCTGTCTTTCATGGCAGGTGTCACCAACATCTTTCTCATGGCAGTCGTGGCGACATTCGTGCTCTTCGCCCAAGATATCCTCGAGGTGATGGACGCAGGTTACGGCGTGATGCTTGCCGCCCTGGGTTTGGGCGGATTGGCCGGTGCCTTGCTTGCTCCGCAGGTCTCGAAGTCGCTTGGCCCCGGCAGGACCATTCAAGCAACGGTGCTGCTTCAGACCGTGCTGATCGTGCTGTTCGGGCTCAACTCGAACAAATGGGTGGCCGGTGGACTCCTGCTGGCCTGGGGCTCCCTCGTCACGGCGTGGAATGTGATCGCCGTGACGCTACGCCAAAGCTTGACTCCCGACCGGCTGCGCGGGAGGGTTTCGTCTGCATCGAGGCTGGTTGCGTGGGGTGCCCAGCCGTTCGGGGCGCTGCTCGGCGGGGCACTTGCCTCCTGGCTGGGGCTGCGCGCTCCCTACCTGGTCGCCGGAGCTGCCTGGGCCGCCATGTTCGCCCTGACTGTTCCGATTGTGAACAACCGGACCATCGCCGCCGCCCAAGAGATCGCACATTCGCGCGAGGATGCCACCGCAGATCTCGAGGTTGAATCGTCGCACTAGCCAGGGTCAATCGCCACGAGGTGCAATACTCGCCCGGTATGGCACCGGCGAACCGGATGGAAGTCTCGTTACGACGGATCGTTGTCGGATATCGGGCGATTTCCGCCGTGTGGCTGACGGTTCTGGCGGCGATCGCGCTCAGCCAAGACGAGCCGGGGCGACCTGCTGTCGTCCTGATGACCGTCACCGTGGTCTTGGTATGGTCCGGCATCACCGTTTGGTTGTTGTATCGGGCGCCGAATCAGCTCGGGACCGCGGTGTATCTCGCAGTGGATTTCGTTATCACATTGGGAGTGCTCGCCGCGCCCGATCTGGCGGGTTCCGCCGATTTCTACGGTGGATACCCGGTCTCGTCGATCTTCATGGCGGTGTATGCGAAAGGCTTGCCGGGGGCCGTGACAGCGACGGTCATGGTCACCGCGGTGGCGTTGTGGCGGGCAATTGGGCCTCGCTCCAGCGAAGCAGTATTTGTTCTCATCACATCTGTGGTTGTCTATCCCTTCATTGCCGTGCCTGCCACCTGGGCGGTCGGCGTGCTCCGACGGACCGATCGATTGCGACGTGAAGCTGAAGCTGCCTTGGATGCCGAGCGGGCCGAGAGGATCAGAGCCGAGGAGCGGGCCGAGCTCGCTGCCCATCTTCACGACTCCGTGTTGCAAAGCCTCGCTTTGATCCAGCGCAACCCCGACGACCACGACGAGGTGAGGGCGATCGCTCGCCGCCAGGAGCGGGATCTTCGCCTCTGGCTGTCAGGCGCGGCATCAGACGACAGCTCCTTTGCCGATGCCATCTCGCAGCTCGCATCGGATGTCGAAGCGCGTCACCGTGTCGCCGTCGAGCTGGTGGTCGTCGGTGACGCCCCGGTCGACGCGCCCCTGGAATCACTGCTTGGCGCAGCCCGTGAGGCAATGGTGAATGCGGCCAACCACTCGGGGGCCGAAGTGGTTTCGGTCTATGCCGAAATCGACGCGGCCGAGGCGGCCGTCTTCGTCCGAGATCGAGGCGAGGGATTCGATACGACTGCCGTCCCTACCGATAGAAGGGGCCTCGCCGAGTCCATACATGGCAGGATGCGGCGAAGCGGTGGGAAGGCCACCGTGGACACGACGGTCGGGCGGGGGACCGAGGTGCACTTGACCCTTCCCCGCCAGACTGACGAAGCCCCAGAAGGATGACGGATATGGCCATCAGAGTGTTCATCGTCGACGATCACGATATGTTCCGTGCTGGTGTCCGTTCGGCACTTCCCGAGTCTGTGGATGTGGTGGGCGAGGCCTCGGAAGTGGAGCCCGCGGTTGAGATGATCCTCGAGCGCAAACCGGACGTCGTGCTCCTCGACGTGCACATGCCGGCCGGAGGCGGCAAGGCTGTGCTGGAGGCCGTGGCCGAGGAGAACCCAGAGATCTTGTTCCTTGCGCTCTCGGCATCGGATGCCGCCGAAGATGTCGTGGCAACCATCCGAGCGGGAGCTCGCGGGTACGTCACCAAGTCGATCGCTCCTGACGATCTCGCCGCCGCAATCGAACGTGTGCACAACGGAGACGCCGTGTTTTCCCCCAAGCTGGCCGGCTTTGTATTGGATGCCTTCTCGGCTATTCCGGTTGCCGACGTGGATCCCGAGCTCGACCAGCTGACAAAGCGTGAGCGAGAGGTGTTGCAGCACATAGCTCGCGGTTACACCTATCGCGAGATCGGTGAGCAGCTCTTCATCTCGATCAAGACGGTGGAGACGCACGTGTCATCGGTGCTTCGCAAGCTCCAGCTGTCGAACCGAAACGAACTCACCAGATGGGCGGCCGATCGTAAGCTGATCTGATCGGGCGGCCTATTCGTCGTCGTCGAGAGTCACGAGCGTGACCGCAGTGCCTGAGCTCGTGACCAGCGTTTGATCTCCGACTTGCTCGACGGTCGCAGTGACTCCCAGCACGGCGTGCGCACCGCGAGCTGTGGCTTCATTGATCATCGCGGCTTCGGCGACGGCTCTCGCCCCAGCAAGGCTCTCGGGAGTCACAGATGGTATGAGCGTATCTCCGACGACCACTCCGAGATATACGTCAACCGACCAGGCGGCCAGCGTTTCGCTGGTAGTGACGATTGGGCGCCACTCGCCATCGACCCAGCCCTGCTGGCTCTGTTCCCAGCGAGCGCCCCACTCGACAGCTGCCCCGGTACCCACCACGGCGGTCGTGGCGGTTGCCGCCCCGATGAGACCAGAGGGTTCGTCGTCGTCCGCCGCCGCTTCGACAAAGCCATGTGCGCTGCTGTCTTCGTCGGCGAGGTCGCCATCGGTGCCCTCGTCGAGTTCGAGGAGGTCCAGGGCGTCGTCGGCCTCACCATCGAGCTCGCCGAGGTCGTCTGGCTCCGAGGGAGCTGCGTCGAAAGGATCCGCTTGGATCATCTCGGCGGTCGGTTCGGAGTCGGTCTCATCCACTGACACGCTGTCGGTCGAGAGCTTGTCGTCATCGCCGGCGTCGGTTTGATCGAAAGGTTCGGCCTGGTCCTCGTCGAGGGACTCGAGAAGGTCGAGATCGCTCGGTTCGGGCTCACCAGTCGTGCCTGGTTCCTCCGCGAAACCGATGGCATGGTCGCCGTCGATTTCAGGGGTTGGCAGGTCCCGGTCGATGTCGGACTCGACCTGTTCGCCGAAGTTCACTTCCGGAACCGAGAAATCGGACATCGAAGAGGTCTCATCAACCGTTTCGGTCGCCAGGTCGGGCTCGACTTCGCCGTCGACCGCCTCGACCTCCTCGCCAGCATCGAGCCAATCGAGATCGGAAAGGGCAGTCTCAGGCGCGTCGGTGGCGGCGTCTCCGGCCACTATCGGCTCCATGTCGGCGACCATCGCCGCCACCCGAGCAATATCGTCGTCCGACCCGATGTCCGTCGTTTCCTCGGAGTCGGCATGCGCCTCGTCTCCGAACGTGACGCCGAAACCGTTCTGACCGGAGTCGGCGTCTTCGTCGGTTCCGTACAGGGCGGCGAAATCGTCAACAGGAGATTCGATGCCGGGCTGTGATTCCTCTTCTGCTCCCGCCTCGGCTTCGGGTGCCAGCCCTTCGAGCTCTTTGTACACGGAGGGCGGCTCGCTCGTCTCCGCATCGACTTCGTTTTGGCCCCCAAGCCAATCGGGTTGCGCGTCCGGCAGCTCCGAATCGACGCCCGCCCACTGAGGGCTGTCGTCAACCGGCTCCAGATCCGGGACGTCGACGGGCTCGGCGATGTCCTCCATGTCGACCGTGGCGGCGGCGTCTTCGTGTTCGACGATGTCCTCCATGTCGACTGTGGCGGCGGCGTCTTCGTGTTCGGCGAAGTCCTCCATGTCGACTGTGGCGGCGGCGTCTTCGAGTTCGGCAATGTCCTCCATATCGGCCGTGTCGGCTTCAATGCCTTCGCTGGGCATTTCACCTGGCAGTTCGTCCGTATCTCCAAACAAGCCCGTGCCTGCAAGCATCGCCGAGAGTGGTCCGCGCGAGGCCGGAGCGGCGTCCTCGGCTTCGGCAACATCCCCGAAGTCGACTCCTTTGGGCATTTCCAACGCGTCTGCGGCACTCGAGTCGATGTCGAGTCCCGAGTCGATATCGGCAACGTCGATCGGCGCCGACTCGATGCCGGCCATGTCCAAATCGGGCATTTCCAGTTCAGGGAGACCGAGATCGGTGGATTCGAATTGGGGACTCTCGAGCTCGCCTGGGGTGTCGTCGATGACTTCCGGGATCCCTGCGTCGAGGTCAGGCATTTCGATCGAGCCCGCTGCGTCGCCTGTTTCAAGCGGGGGAGCATCGGGAGTGTCAGGCACCGGGGCCGGGAGTGGCGACTCAGGCGCGTCGGCGGGAGCGGCGTCCTCCTCAGAATCTGCAGCGTCAGCCGTTTCCGGCTCAGGTGCCTGTGAGATCAGATCCCACGGGTCGCCGCTTTCGAACTCGCTGTTTGACACCTGACCTGCTCCACTTCTCCGCCGCCGCGTCGAGAATACCTGACCGGCGGTCCGCTACCTATTACCTTCGAAGTCATGAATATCGGCGTGATCACCATCTTTCCTGAGTTCTTTGCATCGCCGCTGCGAATCAGCATTGTCGCAAGAGCGATCGAGTCGGCTCGGCTTCAGGTCGAGTTGGTGAACCTCCGGGACTACGGGAGCGGTATCCATCGGCAAGTCGACGACGCGCCGTTCGGTGGCGGCCCGGGAATGGTGATGATGGTGGAGCCCATCGTTACGGCATTGCGCGATCGGGGAGACTCGCACCGAGTGATGTTGACACCGGCTGGGCGTCCGCTCGATCAGGAGACGCTCGACCGATGGGCGCGGGCCGATCGCCTCACGCTTCTGTGCGGGCGCTACGAGGGCATCGATGACCGGGTCGGCGAGCATTACGTCGATGAGTCGATTTCGATGGGCGACTTTGTGCTCGCCGGCGGAGAAGTCGCCGCACTCGCGATCATCGAGGGAATCGCTCGCCTGCTGCCCGGGGTGCTCGGGAATGAGGATTCGATCGAGGGGGAGTCCTTCCGCGACGGTCTGCTGGAGGAGCCCGTGTACAGCCGACCCGCCGAGTTCGAGGGCCACGTCGTTCCGTCGGTGCTGCTCTCGGGCGACCACGGTGCCGTAGCCGAGTGGCGCCAGGCAGAACGGGAGCGCCGAACCCGGCAGCGACGACCAGACCTGCTTGCCGATTAGCAGGCAACGATCTTGGTGGTAACATTCGGCATCCGCTGGAGCCGCCGGTTTCCCAGCGCGCCTCAAGGAGTTTCCCATGAACAAGCTTGAAGAGTTCGAGCGTTCTTTTCTACGCGACGACATCCCTGATTTCGGACCCGGCGACACACTGAAGGTCCATGTGCGCGTCGTCGAGGGAGGGCGCGAGAGGATCCAGCTCTTCGAAGGTGTCGTGATTGCGATCAACGGCGGAGGGATCAACCGGTCGGTCACCGTCCGGAAGGTCTCGTTCGGAGTGGGTGTCGAGCGGATCTTCCCTGTTCATGCCCCGATCATCCAGAAGATGGAGATCACCCGTCGTGGCGACGTGAGAAGAGCCAAGCTGTACTACCTCCGCGATCGGGTTGGGAAATCGGCTCGAATACGAGAGAAGCGCTCCTGACCGGGCCCGGGCAGGACTCCGGTCCCGCCCCATTCACGGAGTCGCAACTGCGGGATCCGTTTCTCGGCGAACAAGAACGCCATGCGTTGGCCGAGTCTCCAACGGAGATCAAGGGCAAGAAGAAGAAGCGATCTTTTCTTGCCGAGCTTCCTTTCCTGATCATCATCGCCGTGGCCGTCGCCGTGATCATCAAGACGTTCTTCGTTCAGACGTTCTGGATTCCGTCCAGCTCGATGATCCCTGAGCTCGAAGTCAATGACCGGGTGATGGTGAACCGCCTTGCTTATGCGTTCGCAGCCGAGCCCGAGCGCGGTGACATCGTCGTTTTCGACTCACCGTTTGCCAACGGCGATGCGGAAGACGATGAACCGGTCATCAGGATCGTACTGCGCACGATCGGCGAGTCGCTGGGACTTTCGACGGCCGCGGTCCCCGACGATCTCATCAAACGAGTGGTCGGAGTGGGCGGAGAAACCGTCGAGATTCGCGACAACGTCGTCCTGATCGACGAGGAAGCTCTCGACGAGCCCTATCTGCCACAGGGCGTCAATATGGCGGACATGGCGCCCCGCACGCTGCGGGCCGACGAGGTGTTCGTCATGGGCGACAACCGCAATGGCAGTGTCGACAGCAGAAGGTTTGGGCCGATCACGCTCGACCACATCGTCGGCCGTACTTTTGTTCGAATATGGCCGTTCAGTCGGTTCGAGTTCCTGTGATTGTGTCACTGGCCAGGTTTACAACAGTCCTAACGGACCGCGGCTTGGCCGGGTAACATCCCGCTCAACGCAGCCGCCATCGGTGCCGCCAAGAATGAGACAACGCAGGGTGTACGAATGAACGAAGAAGGTCTCGAGCGCTACGAGTCTGAAGTCGAGCTTCAGATATACAAGGAGTACCGCGATGTTCTCCCGCTGTTCAAGTACGTCGTCGAGACCGAACGTCGGTTCTATCTGGCCAACAAAGTCGACTTGTCCCAGCGCTCCGTAGACGGATCCGTGTTTTTCGAGATTCTCTTGGAGGATGCGTGGGTATGGGACATGTATCGACCGGCCCGATTCCTGCAAAAGGTGAGAGTGCTGAGCTTTCGGGACGTCAACATCGAAGAGTTGGAGCCCGGCGTTCGGATCTGAAGGGTGAGCTCGGCCGGCTCGGCGAGCACCTCGTCCACCAGACTGCGGTCGGGCTTGGCTTCTCGGTCCACGCTCGTAACCTCGTTGTCGGGAGAGGCGAGTTGGATCTGGTTGTGGACGTCGGAGGCGCACGAGTTGCGGTGGAAGTGAAGACCAGCACCGTCGACCTCGCAGATGCTGCCGAGCGCTTTGACGAGGCAAAACACCGGCAAGTGAGTTCTCTGGCATCGAGCGTCGGGTGCACCCGTGTCGATCTCGTCGGCGTGCTGGTCGGCGAGCATGGCTATTTCGTGCGATGGATGCCGGGCGTGAATTAGCTCCCGACTCTTCGGCGTTGCTCCTTGTACCAACAGCCTCGGTGCCAATGGCGACGCAGGTCTGGTTCGTGTTCCGGCACCACCACGAGATGGCCGACTCCCGCCTCGATGTTTCCGAGGCAGCCGGGGCACCGGTACCGCTTCCTGGCCGAATACGGCTGAACCGGCGTCACCTCTTCATTCATCCAAACACAGCCCAAAGCACGACGGCGATGGTGGCGATGAGTGCGCCAACAACCATGAGGATGTCAGCCATGCTTCGTTCTTGTGGAGCTCCTCGAAACGGATTGAATCCCATGACTGCATGGTATTGCCAATTCGGTCGTGTGTGGTTGATAGGGTGGCGGCCATGTTCAGTATCGAGGATCGTGAGTCGGTGAGATGGCTGACCCTGGATCGGGCGGGCACTCGCAACGCTATCGCGAACGATGGGTGGGCTACGTTGCACGGCATCCTCACCGATTTCGACCAGTCCAAACAGCGGGTGCTGGTCATCACGGGCGCGAATGGGGACTTCTGCGCCGGCGCCGATGTGTCGGGCCTATCCGGTGCTGACGAGGCTGGTATCGAATCGGCGCGCCAGGCTATGAGGAGAGTCGAACAGGCCGCGACCGTTCTCCGGCGCATCGGCAAGCCCACAATTGCGGCTGTCGAGGGTGTCGCCGCCGGAGCGGGCATGAATCTGGCGCTCGGGTGTGACGTCGTTATCGCGTCGGAGACTGCTCGTTTCACCGAGGTTTTCGTCAAGCGGGGTCTCATGCTCGACTTCGGCGGAACCTGGCTTCTCCCTCGCTATGTCGGTTTGCAGCGAGCCAAAGAGCTGGCCTATAGCGGACGGATCGTCGAGGGACGAGAAGCCGCTGCCATTGGGCTGGCACTCGAGGTCGTGGACCCCGGATCGCTTCTCGATCGGGCAACTGAGCTGGCAGACGTGTTTGCAGCCGGCGCCCCCATCGCCCAGATGTTCTCGAAGCTCGGGATGGAACGCGGACTCTCCAGCACGTTCGAAGATGCTCTTGCTTTCGAGACGACTGCCCAGTCGGTATGTCTCACGTCCGAGGATGTCAAAGAAGGTGTCGCCTCCTTCTTCGAGAAACGGCCACCCGTCTTTCGTGGCCGGTGATGGACAGGGCCTAGGCCACTTCTGCAGGGCCAAACGTCAGTTGTCCTTCTACTTCCCAGAACGGTTGGATACGGACACGTTCTTCGTGCGCGCCGAGCGCGGCGTGGGCCGCGGCCATGAGTGGGGCCGGAACATGCACCGTGACGTTTTCTGGCCGTTCTGAGGCCATCGACGCTGCCACGTCGATTTCTTGCCGGCTCTGCGCGATGATTTCGACTCCACCAAAATCCCAGCAGCGGATGGTGGGCAGGCAGGCCTCGGCATCAACCTCGAAGCGATGCCCGGTGGCTTGGTGAGCCGTGATGACCGAGTTGACCACGTTGGTTGCGACGGTGACTGTCAGGGACATGGGAACCTCTGAATTGCATCCATGTAATTCAGAGTAGTCAAGCACGCACCGAGAGTGGCGGACCTTCGGATACCGCCGGGCCGCCTCGGAGGCCACAGCGCATGGCGCTCCGAGGAGCCGGCGATGCAACTGGGGTTGCTGCGGGTCGCCCGATTGAGGCCCCGAGCCGTCGCCGGCTCAGGAGCAAGAGATCAAACGGACCGCCCGAACCGCATTCCCCAGTCGCTCCACGGCGTCACCGGATGGCGAACGCCGTCCGCCTTCTGTCTCCAGAATGACGGTGTTGGCACCATAGTCGCCTAAGCTTTCGGCCGTTCTTCAGAGGATCTCATGTCGCGCTCAGGCACCCAACCCGGTCTGCTCATCTCCGAACTCATGTCGGGCGATGGCCCCCACATCGATATGGCGGAGAGTTTTGTTCTTCGCCGTTGCGACGAGTGCGGTGCGCGCACTGCGGGCGAGCTGGCGGTGAGCGGAGGGCGATGGCATTGCGCCCGTTGTCTCGGCTACACGGTGGCGGCGGTCGGCGCCGCAGGCTGACCTGCGGCCTTCTCTCCGAATCTGTCACCGATGCCACATACGTTGAGGCCATGTATTCCTCAACGAATTCCGTGGCCCTCATCGGAGTCGAGCCGCGGCTGGTGGGCGTCGAAGCGCATGTGAGCCATGGCAGTAAGAACGTCGTTGTCATCGTGGGCCTTCCCGATACGGCAGTGCGGGAGGCACGCGACCGTGTGCTCGCCGCGCTTGTCTCGAGCGGGTTTCGTCGGCCTTCGGGGCGTATCGTTGTCAATCTCACTCCAGCCGACCTACCCAAGGTGGGCTCGGCATACGACTTGCCCATTGCTCTCGCCCTCCTCGCCGCCACGGGTGAAATCCCCAAAGGTGCGCTGCGAGTCGTGGCCCTCGGCGAGCTGACGCTCGACGGGACCATCCGCCCCGCTCGGGGGGCGCTCGGAGCGGCGCTCGTCGGGCGACAGAGCGGTTGGAGTGTGTTGGTTGATCCGGTGAGTGCCGTCGAAGCCGCGCTCGTGCCCGGTGCGAGCGTTCTCCCGGTGCGGTCCTTGGCCCATGCAGTTGCTGTCCTGAGAGACCTCGATGTGCCTGCCCCTGTCGAACCGTTCGCCGACGTAGACCGCCCACCCGGGGTCGATTTGTTGGAAGTTCGTGGCCACGAGCAGGCGCGGCGAGCTCTGGAGATCGCGGCCGCAGGCGGTCATCACTTGCTGATGTGGGGGCCTCCTGGAACGGGCAAGACGATGCTTGCCAAGAGCCTGCCCGGGATCTTGCCTCCGCTCACCAGCGAGCAAGAGCTCGACGTGGCGCAGGTGTTCGCCGCCGCGGGGCGTCCGACACCCGCAGGTGGTCTTCGTCCGTTTCGGGCCCCTCATCACACTGCCACCCTTCCTGCGCTCGTCGGCGGCGGAAGCGGAATACCGAGTCCTGGCGAAATCTCTCTCGCCCATCACGGGGTCATGTTTCTCGACGAGCTCGGTGAGTTTCCCGCGAACATCCTCGAAGGACTGCGCCAACCACTCGAGGACGGCCATGTGACCATTGCTCGCCAGGGGAACACCACGACATTTCCCTCGAGTCACCAACTGGTGGCAGCGACGAATCCGTGTCCATGCGGGTTCGATGGCGATCGTAAGGTGGCGTGCCAGTGCTCACGGAATGCCGTCGATCGATACCGCCGCCGATTGTCCGGCCCACTGATCGACCGGTTCGATGTCAGAGTCCGCGTCGGGCGGCCCCGGCGGTCTGAGCTCACCGGACCGGTCGGGGAGTCGTCGGCGGCCGTGCGCGTTCGCGTACAAGCGGCCATGAAACGTCAATTGGGCCGTGGCCGGCTGAACCGGGAAATGGGTCGCCACCAGCTCGACGACATGGCAATCACCGACGACGCCCTCGCGACATTGGCGCGTGCCTACGACGAACTCACCTTGTCGGCCCGCGGTTTCGACCGAGTGCGACGTGTGGCGAAGACCATCGCCGACCTCGAGGAGAACAGCGTGGTGAACAACGCACATGTATCAGAGGCCTTGTCGTTGCGCGGTGGCTGGTGAGCCGCGACGCCCACGTTCGGCTGGCGCACGCCGCCCTGCATCCCGATCGGAAACGTTCGCTGCTCGAACGATACGGCTCTCCCGGAGCAGTGCTGGCGGGCATCCAGCGAGGTCGGATCAGCGTTCCGCCCGCAGCTCGCGACGCTGCAGCCGTTCCGTTATCGGCTCGGTATGAGATGGCCTCTCGGCTGGGATATCGACTTCTCGTGAACGGCGACGAAGCGTATCCGACGGGCCTCGGTCTGCTCCCCGATGCTCCGGATGTCTTGTTCTGGAAAGGAACGGTTCCCGAACGTCTGGGCGTGGCGGTAGTGGGGACGCGTCGGTGCACGACGTACGGGCGTGAGGTGGCCGTGGATTTTGGCGCGGCCCTCGCCAAGGCGGGGGCATACGTTGTCAGCGGCCTCGCCTACGGTATCGACGAGGCTGCGCATAGAGGCACCGTGGCCGCCGGTGGCACCGGGGTCGCCGTGCTGGGTTGCGGCATCGATCGCTGGTATCCCCGCACCAGCGCCGATCTCGGGGCCAGGGTCTTGGAACTCGGCGGAGCGATCGTGTCCGAATATCCGCCCGGTATTCGTCCCTCCGGATGGCGCTTCCCGCCCCGCAACCGCATCATTTCCGGGCTTTCGGCCGTGGTCGTCGTGATCGAAGCCGCCGCCACCGGGGGAGCCCTCATCACAGCCAGATACGCTCTGGCACAGGGCCGAGAGGTGTTTGCCGTGCCAGGCGATGTCGATCGGCGATCGTCTGAGGGAACCAACCGACTCATTCGCGACGGGGCATGGCCGGTTTTCGACGCTGCCGACCTCATCGAATCGGCCGGGCGTGTGGCCGAGATCGGGCTTGGCGCACCCGCCGACCCTGCCCGCGACAGCTGACCAGAACCGCTTTTTGCTGCCGGGCTATTCGACTGTGGTCGTTGACCCCGTCGACAACAACGGCGAGCATGCACCCATGTCGCGCATACCGCTGCTTCCCGCCTGGGCAGGTCCGGCCGTCAAGGCCTATTTGACTCGGCTCGAAACGCAGCGACACCTGTCCGCTCACACGGTCGACGCGTATCGACGTGACCTCTCGCAGTTTCTCGATTTCTGTGACCGCGCCGGCGTTGGCGACCTCCAAGAGGTTGACCGCTTCATTCTGCGCTCGTACCTCGGCCATCTCGCCGAAGAGCGCTATGCCCGTAGCTCGGTTGCCCGCAAGGTGTCCGCGATTCGAGCGTTCTACACCGATCTGGCACGGCGCGGACAGGTACAAGCCAATCCGGCCGAATATCTCGTTGCCACCAAAACTCCCCACCGACTGCCCAAAGCGTTGCCGCAACGAGTCGTCAAGTCCTTGCTGGAGAACCTGCCTACGGACGACCCGGTCGGGCTGCGCGACCGAGCGCTTCTCGAGGTTCTCTACGGCTCCGGCTTGCGGGTGTCGGAAGTCGTGCAGATGAGGACCGGGGACGGTTCATCGAAGATGATCACTGTCCGAGGCAAGGGAGACCGCGATCGAGTGGTGCCCATCGGCGATGTTGCGCTCGAAGCGCTGCGGGACTATCTCGCCGACGGCAGACACGAGCTGGTGACCACTTCGTCGGGCGACGCCCTCTGGTTGGGCGTTCGAGGCCAGCCTCTGACCGATCGGGGGATCCGCAGAATTGTTCGTCAGCGGGCGGGGACGTTCCCTCACGCGCTCCGCCATTCCTTCGCAACCCACCTCCTCGAAGGCGGTGCCGACCTGCGCGCAGTCCAAGAAATGTTGGGCCACGTTGAACTCGGCACGACACAGATTTACACTTCGGTAACTCGGGACCACCTCAAGGCGACTTATGAGCGAACTCACCCGCGGGCGTAAAGCCTCGGACGAACACGTAGCGGGGCTGTGGGAACAGTTCAAAGCTACCGGCGACGGAGGGGCTCGCGACGCGCTCATCCTGCACTATTCGCCGCTGGTCAAGTTCGTGGCGGGCCGTGTTGGCGTTGGGCTTCCCCGCAATGTCGAACAGGCCGACCTCATGTCATACGGCATCTTTGGCCTCATCGATGCCATCGACAAATTCGAGCCCGAACGGGGGTTCAAATTCGAGACGTACGGCATCAATCGAATCAAAGGTGCCATCCTTGATGAGCTGCGCGGTCTCGACTGGGTGCCTCGCAGTGTCCGGGCGAGAGCCCGCGAGATCGAACGGTCGATCGCCGAGCTCGAACACCGGATGCAGCGGTCCCCGACCGAAGAAGAGCTTGCCAAGCACATGGGCGTCCCGCTGGGTCAGCTGCAAGATCATCTCGGCGAGATTTCCAACACCGGCATCGTCGCCCTCGACGAGTTGCTCGGCCGCGACTCGGATAGCGGGTCCTCGCTGGGCGACATGGTTGCCGACCCAAGGGGCCTGAGCCCCGAAGCGGCGTTCCAGGTGGAGGAGACCAAACGGGTCATCGCCGACGCCATCAACCGGCTGCCCGACCGCGAGCGGCTGGTGGTGACGCTGTATTACTACGAAGGCCTGACGCTGTCCGAGATCGGCGAGGTACTGGGCGTCACCGAGTCGCGGGTTTGCCAGATCCACACCAAATCGGTGATGAGCTTGCGCAACCGCATGGCTGAGCCCTCCACCCGCTGAGCCTCGGCCCGGCTGTCGACTTACCCGTCAGGTCGGCTACTGGTACACTCCCGCTCGCCCCTCGGGGCAAATACACACGCTGTTCGTCGTTCTCCCTTGGTCAACATCAGTTGGAGGAGAAGGTGCGATCCCCGATCGCCAAGGTGCGATCCCCGATCGCCGACACAGCGGAGGAACCAACCAACAAAGGAGCACGCCGTGGCTGCAGTCACCATGAAGCAGTTACTTGAAGCGGGAGTCCACTTCGGACACCAGACCCGCCGATGGAATCCCAAAATGCGGCCGTTCATCTATGGCGAACGGAACGGCATTCACATCATCGACCTCAACCAGACACTCGATCAGGCCAATCGCTCGTACGAGTACGTGCGCGACCTCGTCAAAGGCGGCGGTTCGATCATGTTCGTCGGCACCAAGAAGCAGGTCGCCGGTGCCATCGCCGAGGCTGCCGACAAAGCGGGTATGCCGTATGTCAATTTCCGCTGGCTAGGCGGCATGCTCACCAACTTCGCCACGATCCAGAAGCGGATCTTCTACATGAAGGAGCTCCGCCGCATGGAAGAGTCGGGCGAGATGGATGGGCTTCCCAAGAAAGAGCGCCTGAGGTTGCGCCGAGAGTTCGAAAAGCTGGATCGCAACCTCGGAGGCGTGTCCGAGCTCACCAAGCTCCCCGACGCCCTCTTCGTCATCGACGTCAACGTCGAGACGACGGCCGTCAAAGAAGCCGTCAGGCTCGGCCTTCCGGTGTTGGGCCTCGTTGATTCCAACTGTGACCCGGACGGCATCGAGTTTGTCATTCCCGGCAACGACGACGCGGTCCGGTCTGCCCAGCTCATTGCCACGATGATCGCCGATGCGTGCATCGAAGGGAAGATGTTGGTTGGCAAGGACGAGATGACGGAACCTGCGCCGAACGGAGCAGAAGCCGACAAAGCAGCACCCGCCGACGCGGACGCCCCGGGGAAGTAGCAAGTGTCCGAATTCACAGCAAAGGATGTCCAATCGCTGCGCCAATCAACCGGCGTCGGGATGATGGACGCCAAGAAAGCGCTCGCGGAATCTGGCGGTGACTACGACAAGGCTGTCGAGTATCTCCGCGAGAAGGGACTCGCCGCGTCTGCCAAGCGAGCCGACCGGGATGCGTCGGAGGGCACCATCGGCAGTTACCTCCACCCTCAGTCCGATCGGGATGTTGCCGGAGTGCTGGTGTATCTGTCCTCCGAGACCGATTTCGTCGCCAAATCAGACGAGTTCAAGCAGGTGGCGCGGGATCTGGCGATGCACATTGCCTGGGGCAAGCCCCGCTGGCTCACCCGTGACGATGTTCCGGAAGAAGATCTGGACACCGAGCGTCGCGTCATTGCCAAACAGGCAGAGAACGAGGGCAAACCCGCTGATGTGATCCCCAAAATCGTTGAGGGGCGCCTGAACAAGTTCTATGCGGACAACGTGCTGCTCGATCAAGTGTTCGTCCGCTCCGACAAGTTCGAAGGAACGGTCGGCGACATGGTGGCTGCGCTGGCTGCCAAGATGGGAGAGAACATCTCGATCAAGTCGTTTGCCAGGTTGGCAGTTGGAGAGGAATGACATCGGCGTGAATGGCGAACCACCGGAGGAGCGCGCCGCCCGTCGTGTTCTGCTGAAACTGTCTGGCGAGGCGTTCGCCGACCCGGACGTCAAGTACGGCATCGACGTCAATGTGGTTCGGCGCGTCGCAGAAGAAATCGGCCAGGCGGCATCACAGGGGATCGAGATCGCCATTGTCGTGGGGGGTGGCAACATCTTTCGAGGCGTCTCATCGGCGGCCGAGGGCATGGATCAGGCGTCCGCCGACTACATGGGGATGCTCGCCACGGCGATCAATGGCATGGCGTTGCGGGATGCTCTCGAGAAGGTCGGAGTTCCGACGCGACTCCAAAGCGCCATTTCGATGCGTCAGCTTGCGGAGCCCTACATTCGGCTCCGTGCCATCCGACACCTCGAGAAGGGGAGAGTGGTGATATTCGCGGCCGGTACCGGCAATCCCTTCTTCACCACTGACACCGCGGCCGCCTTGAGAGCCGCAGAAATCGGGGCCGACATCGTCCTCAAAGCGACGATGGTCGACGGCATCTACGACGCAGATCCCCGCATCCATCCTGACGCTTCGATGATCGAAGAGATCACCTATCTCGAGGTGCTGGCTCGGGAGCTTCAGGTTATGGATTCCACGGCCGTTACCATGTGCAAGGAGAATGGGCTGCCGATCCGGGTGTTCAATCTGTTGAAGCCTGGCAACATCGTCAGAGCGGCGATGGGCGTACCCGTCGGGACCCTCGTTTACCAGGAGCGTGAGAGTTGATCCAGGAATTGCTCGACGATGCCGAACACAGGATGGATCAGGCCGTCGAACACGTCGTCGGCGAATTCACTACGGTCCGAACGGGACGCGCCAACGCGTCAATCCTCAATCGTGTCCAAGTCGAGTACTACGGTACGCCAACACCCCTGCAACAGCTGGCCAGTTTCGCCGTCCCGGAGCCGCGCCTGCTGGTGGTCTCCCCCTTCGACCCGAACGCAATCCCCGAGATCGAGCGAGGCATCAATGCTGCCCAGTTGGGTTTGAATCCTTCCAATGACGGCCATGTCATCCGCCTGGCGTTTCCCGAGCTCACCGAGGAGCGACGCCGCGAACTGATCAAGATGGTCAAGCACATGGCCGAGGAAGGCAAGATTGCGATTCGTCAGGTGCGCCGCCACGCAAAAGACTCGATGGAAGCGCTGCATGGCGAGGTTTCCGATGACGATATCCACCGTGCCGAGAAACAGCTGCAAGATGCAACGGATCGCCATACGAAGCGCCTCGACGAACTGCTCGAACACAAGGAGCAAGAGCTCCTGGAGGTGTGATCGTGGCTGACGAAGACAACCCTGCTCTGCCATTCGACGAAGATGCCGACGACACGGTGGAGCTCGCCGACTTCATCCAGGAGGGACCTGGCCCCGACAGCGGCCTCGAGGATCACCTGAGCCGCGACAACGAACCCGGCAGTGATGCCGAAAAGCCCGAAACGGTCGAGATCGGCCGTGTCGAGGCTCCGATCGCCCCCGTGTCGTGGGTCACCGATTCTGGGAGGCGCCCAGAGCCAGCTCAGGACCTCGAAGGCGACGCCCCCGTGGTCGGAGAGCCTGCTGTGGCTGCCGAAGAAGAGTGGCATGCCGGCCCGTCGGTGCTCGACGATTTCACCAACGACGACTACGTCGCTGCCACAACCCGGGAGTACCAGGGTCTCGCCGAATCTGTTCGGGAGTCCGAAACCCAACAACACGAGCTCCAGGCCGTAGCGGCAACAATGCCCGGTCTCGATGGCGGCTTGGTCGGCTTCGAAGATGTAACCGGAGACACGGTCGCGGCTCCCCCGTTGCAGCCGCGCAGGACAGACCTCACGTCCCGGGTGGTCACTGCTCTTGTTTTGCTGGGACTCCTGTTGGGCAGTCTCTGGGCAGGCGGCGGATGGTTTGTAGTCCTGGCGACGGCGGTGACGGTATTGGCGCTCGGCGAGTTCTATGCCGGCGTTCGTCGACTTGGCTATGCTCCCGTGGCCCTCTTTGGACTGTTGGGAGCGATCGCGGCCATGGTCAGCGGATGGCTTTCTGGACCGGGGGGTCTGGCCGGAGCCGTGGCGGTGTTCGTCATGTTCATCCTGCTGTGGTACTCGGTATTGGTGCGCCGAAACCCACTGCAAAATGCCGCCATCACCATCTTCGGGTTTGTATGGATTGCCGGCTCGCTGGCGTTCGCGGCAGCAATCGCCGCTTCTCCCGACTACGTCGCGCTGATCGTCGGGCTCGTGTTGGTGGCCGCGGCGCTCGATGTTGGATCCTATTTCGTGGGCCGGTCACTCGGTAGGCGTCAGTTGGCCCCGATACTGTCACCCAAGAAGACGCTCGAGGGTCTCGTCGGCGGTGTCGCTTTGGCCTTTCTCGTGGCGGTGATCGTGGCGGTCATTCCGTTCTTTGACCCCATTGACATGTCCGGAGCGTTGTGGATGGCACTGGCAGTGGGAGTCGTGTCGCCGCTCGGCGACCTCGCCGAGTCGATGGTCAAACGATCTCTGGGCCTCAAAGACATGGGGTCCATCTTGCCTGGTCATGGCGGATTACTCGACCGAATCGACGGATTGCTTTTTGCCGTTCCGACCGGCTATTTCGTCTACGCGGCACTGGGGTATTTCTAGATGCCCAAACCGCTGGTCGTTCTCGGAGCGACCGGTTCAATCGGAACACAGACGCTCGAGGTCGCTCGGCGCCTTGGACTCCCTGTGGCCGCGGTGGCCGCCCAACGGGCCACGCCGGCACTCCTCGAAGTGGCGCGAGCATGGCCCGCCGCCGCTGTCGTCATCGCAACAGACGACGCAGGCGAACGCGACCGTTTTCAGGAAACGCTGGGCCGCCCCGTGCTCTTTGGCCCAGAGTCGGTCGTCGAGGTTGCGGCTCAAACAGATTCGACGGTGATCAACGGAATCGTCGGCGCCGCGGGGCTTCCGGCCTCTGTCGCAACTCTCGAGGCAGGAAACCGCCTTGCGCTTGCCAACAAGGAGTCGCTCGTGGCTGGTGGCGAGGTGGTCCTCGCCGCGGCAGAGTCGGGAGGTGGAGAGCTCATCCCCGTCGATTCGGAGCATTCCGCGCTTTTTCAGTGTCTGGTCGGTGAAGTGGCCGGCTCGGTCGCCCGGTTGGTCCTGACCGCGTCAGGCGGCCCCTTCTTCGGTCGAGATCGCTCCGACCTCGCCGACATGACCGCCGTCGATGCGCTCGCCCATCCGACGTGGGAGATGGGTCCCCGGGTGACGGTCGACTCGGCGACGCTCATGAACAAAGGTCTCGAGGTGATCGAAGCCCACCACTTGTTTGGCATCGATTACGAAGCCATCGACGTGATCGTCCACCGCCAATCGATTGTGCACTCGCTCGTCGAGTTCGTCGACGGATCGAGCAAGGCGCAGTTGGGTGAGCCCGACATGCGAGTGCCGATCCAATACGCCCTCACCTATCCAGATCGGCTCGCCGGAACGCTGCCCCCCCTGGACCTCGCCGACCGGCCGCTCGAGTTTCACACCCCTGATCGCGATTCGTTTCCGGCCTTGGATTTGGCTTTCGAGGCGGGCCGTCGCGGGGGTTCCGCCCCGGCAATCTTGAACGCCGCCGACGAGATCGCCGTCGAAGCTTTTATCGACGGTCGCATTGGGTTTCTCGAGATCGTCGAGATCGTCGAACGAACGCTCGAGGCCGTCCCACACCGCGAGCTCGAGACGGTCGCCGACGTGCTCTCAGCCGACGGCGACGCGCGCACAATGGCACTCTCGATGATTTCAGGTTCGTGTTAACCTGACCTTGTCAGACCGGGGAGTTATTCGACGTGCTCGGCGGTTTTCTCGCGATTGCAGCTCTCATATTCTTCGTCATGGCCCACGAGGCGGGCCACTTCATCGCGGCCAAGTTGACGAACATGAAGGCCACCCAGTTCTTCTTCGGGTTCGGCCCCAAAATCTTCTCGGTGCGGCGGGGCGAGACCGAATATGGCGTCAAGGCAATCCCGGCCGGCGGGTACGTCCGCATCATCGGTATGAACCCATACGAGGATGTCGATCCAGCCGATATCGGCCGCACGTATCGGGAGAAGAAGTTCTGGGAGAAGTCTTTCGTGGTTCTCGCAGGAGTGGTCGTCAACATGGGCATCGCGGTCCTTCTGCTGTTTGCCATGTTCATGATCTACGGGCAGGTAACCGACGAGGTCACTCCGATTGTCTCGGGTACCGTCGCCGAAATCGACGGCGTGGCGAGTCCTGCTGTCCAAGCTGGGATCGTGTCTGGCGACCGGATCCTCTCGGTCGCCGGCGTACCCATCGAAACGTGGGATCAGGTTCCCGATCTCATCCGTCCCCGGGCGGGTGAAGTCGTCGAGATCATCATCGATCGCAACGGCGAAACGATCACGCTGAACCCGGAAATCGCGAGCGTCACCGACGAAGAGGGAACTCACGGCATGCTGGGCGTTGCGCCCACGCTCGAGATCGAGGATGTTTCAGTGGTCACGGCCATCGGCCTGGCGGGTCAGACGACGTGGGAGTTCATGAAGCTCTCCTATCAGTTCTTGTGGGACCTGGTGACAGGTCTCGACGATCTGGCCCGCGTCTTCGTGGGGGGCGATCTGGCCGACGAATCGCGCCCGGTGAGTGTGGTCGGTATTGCCCGGCTCGGGTCACAGTCCGACGCAATCGGCGGCGCTGGTCTGCTTTCGATGATGGCCGGAGTGAACATCATCCTTGCCATCATGAACTCCTTGCCCGTCTTTCCCCTCGACGGGGGGCACTTCGCCGTTGCGTTGGTGGAGAAGGTCACCAGACGTTCCGTCGACATCAAGTACCTCGTTCCCGTGGCGGCGGCGGTGATCCTGCTCTTCGTGTTCCTCGGTGTGGTTTCGGTCTATCTCGACATCGTCGACCCGTTTGTCCTGAACTGATGTACGAACGCCGACTAACTCGTCGTATCTCGGTCGGCGACGTCCCGGTGGGTGGTGGGGCTCCTATCACGGTTCAGTCCATGACAACCACCAAGACGGCGGACGTCGATGGGACGCTCGCCCAGGTGTACGCTCTGGCGGGAGCGGGCGCAGATATCGTCCGGATCACCTGCAACGATGTTGAGGCCGCCCAGGGTCTCGCCGAGATCGTTCCCCGATCGCCGGTTCCCGTCGTTGCCGACATTCATTTCCAGTACCGGCTTGCTCTCGCCGCACTCGAGGCCGGTGTGGCCGCGCTACGCCTCAATCCGGGCAACATTCGCAACGAAGCTCACATCAAGGAGGTCGCCAGGGCAGCCAACGAACGCGGTGTTCCTATCCGGGTTGGCGTAAACGGCGGCTCGCTCGACAAAGACCTCCTCGAAAAGCACGGCAGCGCAACTCCCCAAGCGCTGGTCGAATCGGCGCTGAAGGAGATTCGCTACCTCGAAGAGGTCGACTTCACAGCGATCAAGATCTCCGTGAAGCACTCTCACGTGCCGTCGATGGTCGATGCCTATCGGCTGCTCGCCGATACGGTGGACTACCCCCTCCACCTCGGCGTCACCGAAGCGGGCCCGCCTCCCGGTGGTCTCATCAAGTCGGTGGCCGGCATCAGCACCCTCCTCAACGAGGGGATCGGCGACACGATCCGGTTTTCTCTGACCGCCGATCCAGTGGAAGAGGCCAAGGCCGGCCGTCAGCTCCTCGAATACCTGGGTCTCCGCGAGCGGAAGGGCCTCGACCTCATCGCTTGCCCGTCGTGCGGACGAGCAGAAGTCGACGTCATCGAAGTCGCCACTTCGGCCCAGGCAGCGCTGGAAAAGGCAAACCTCCCGATCCAGGTCGCCGTGATGGGTTGTGTCGTCAACGGCCCCGGCGAGGCGCGCGACGCCGACATCGGCATCGCGGCGGGGAAGGGCAAGGGCCACCTGTTCATCAAGGGCCAAGTAGTGCGCGTCGTGCCTGAGTCCGAGATGGTCGACGCACTCATCGAAGAAGCGCACAAGCTCGTCGATGAGGGTGTCGAAGCCCGTTTGGAGGCCGCCGACGCCAACGCCGAGCTGATCGCCGCACAGACGAGAGAACAACTCATCGAGATCCAGGGTGATGCCAACGATGCAGCCGCCCGTCGAGCCGCCGTAGCGCGGACGGCCGGCGCCTGAACGCTCGCCGGCTGCTCGAGTGCACCGGTGCCCAGGCTGGTTGGCCGGCCGGCGCCGAGCGAATGGGGCCTGGGCAGTTGCCGCGCGCCGCTAACCTCCGCTGACATGCGCTGGTCCCACGCTTTTGTTCCGACGCTCCGAGACGATCCGGCCGAGGCGGTTGCGCCGAGTCACCGACTCCTCGTCCGAGCGGGCTTCATCCGTCAGCTGATGTCGGGCTCGTACTCGCTACTTCCCGCGGCGATGCGGGTGCGCGCCAAGGTGATGCAGATCATCCGAGAAGAAATCAACGCCATCGGTGGGCAGGAGTTTCTGCTCCCGGCGCTCCATCCTGCCGAGATCTGGCGGGAGTCCGGTCGATGGGACGTGATGGGCGAAGAGATGTTCCGCCTGCACGATCGGAAAGGCGCCGAACTCGCACTGGGAATGACACACGAAGAGATCTTTACGACATTGGCTCTCGAGCTTCGTTCCTATCGCGACCTCCCGCAGCTGTGGTACCAGATCCAGACCAAATTCCGGGACGAGCCCCGCCCCAAGTCAGGGGTGCTCCGGGTGCGCGAGTTCACCATGAAGGACTCGTATACATTCGACGTCGACGATGCCGGCCTCGATGTTCAATTCGAGCGTCACCGCGTCGCATACCTGAATATCTTCCGTCGCTGTGGCATGGACCCGGTGATGGTTGAGGCGTCTTCGGGTGCCATGGGAGGGTCCGGGTCCGTCGAATTCATGGTGTTCTCCGACAGCGGCGAAGACGAGATCGTCACCTGCGAATGCGGGTACGCCGCCAACTTGGAAACGGCGACGAGTGTTTCCGCCCCGGTTGACGATCCTGTCGCGGCCACCATCGAGAAATTCCCCACTCCCGGCGTCCGCACCATCAAGGCCCTGGCCGATTTCGACAGCGGTGCTCCTGCCGATCGCCAGATCAAGACGTTGGTCTACGAGATCGATGGAGAGCTCAGCCTCGTGCTCTTGCGAGGAGATCACGACCTCATGGAGCAGAAGCTGCGCGACCACACCGGTGCCGCCTCCGTGGAGCCCGCCTCGCCCGAGGTGATCTACGAGTCACTCGGGGCGGCCCCCGGCTCCCTCGGGGCCGTCGGTGTGGATGGTCTGACGGTCCTTGCCGATAAGGCATTGGCCGGGCGACGCGGACTGACAACCGGCGCCAACGAAGACGACTTTCACCTCCGCAATGTCGACGTCGAGAGAGACATCACAGTCGACGAATGGGTGGACCTACGGACGGTGAAACCCAGCGATGCCTGTATCGAATGCGGCCGGCCGCTGCGCATCGACCACGCCATCGAGGTTGGCCATATCTTCAAGCTGGGAACCAAATACGCCGAGATCTTGGGCGCCACGGTCCTCGACGCAGATGGCAATGAGGCAGCGATCCGGATGGGCTCATACGGCATCGGTGTCGAACGGGCCATTGCGGCCGTTGTCGAATCATCGCACGACGAATCGGGCATCGTGTGGCCCGTGACCGTCGCCCCCTATCACGTGGTGGTGACTGTGCTCCGCATCCAGGATGAGGCAACCCGTGCGGCCGCGGAAGGTCTGTACGAAGATCTCGTCGCAGCAGGGGTGGAAGTCATCCTCGACGACCGCGACGAACGGCCCGGAGTGAAGTTCGCCGATGCCGAGCTCGTCGGGGTCCCATTTCGCCTCACCGTTGGGCCCCGCGGCATCGAAAACGGGACGGTGGAACTCACCGTCAGAGCGACTGGCGTAACCACCGAAATCCCACTCAGGGAAACGGTTTCGACGGTCTCGGACCTGCTTCCCTGACACCTGGCGTGGCGTGATCGCGGTTCGAATCCGCATTGTCCAATGCGTTGATCGTTCGATATACTCGCGTCGACAATTTTGAAGGACTCTCGCTGGAAGTGGGCCCTCAGCCCGCTTCTTTTGGTGAACAGGGTCAATAAATGGAGGTGGAGCGTGGTTGACGCTCCCGAGGAGTTGTGGAACGTGATTGCCGGGTACTTGGAAGCGGAACGCTTGGAGCTCGACGACGTCGAGATCCTTGGTTCGCACAATAAGGGCCGAATTGTTCGCGTGACGGTTGACGAGGTGGGCCTAGAGCGCCTCACCGACTTGTCGCGCGGCGTGTCGCGTCTTCTCGATGAGCATGACGTCGTCGCCGGCGGCTACACCCTCGAGTTGAGCTCACCCGGCCTCGAACGGAAGCTGCGACGGCCGTCGCATTGGAAAAAGGTGATCGGCCGCGAGGTGACCGTGAAGACTCGAGACGAGATAGACGGTAGCCGGCGACATGACGGAATCGTCGTCGATGCCGGTGATGAGTCCGCAGATGTTGAAGTTCAAGGCGGGCGCCGCCGGATCCCATATTCACAGGTGACCTCTGCGAGAACCGTATTCCGGTGGGAAAAGACTGCCAAGCCAGGTCAGAAGAGGTAGGAGGCCATCCAATGAGAATGGACGCACAGGTCATGGAAGCCCTCGAAGTGCTCGGGGCGGAACGTGGCGTGTCGGTCGAGACGATTCTCGACGCCTTGGCCAATGCTCTGGTGTCGGCGTACAAACGCAGCCCTGGCGCTGCCGAAGAGGCGCGAGTGATCATCGATCCCGATACAGGCGACATCATCGTGTACGCCCAGGACCTCGACGAAGACGGCAACGTCACCAAAGAGTGGGAAGACACTCCCGACGATTTCGGCCGCATCGCCGCCCAGACCGCCAAACAGGTCATCGCCCAACGCCTGCGAGAAGCGAAGCGTGACCAGGTCTTCGATCTCTATGAGGGGCGCGAAGGCGACCTCGTCACCGGCATCATCCAGCAAGTCGACCACCGGTACAGCATCCTCGACCTCGGAGACGCAGAAGCATTGATGCCCGGGTCGGAACGAATTCCCTACGAGCGCCTCGATCGCGGTGCTCGCGTGAAAGCTCTGATCCTCGAAGTGCGCAACGAGGCCAAAGGTCCTCAGATCGTCGTCAGCCGCAGCCACCCAGATTTTGTCCGCAGACTTCTCGAGCTCGAAGTCCCCGAGCTCATCGACGGAACCATCGAAATCCAAGCCATTGCTCGTGAGGCCGGCCATCGCACCAAGATCGCCGTGTCGTCGAACGATCCCAACGTCGATCCGAAAGGTGCCTGCGTCGGAGCGCGTGGTTCTCGCGTCCGCCAGGTGGTCAACGAATTGCGCGGCGAGAAGGTCGATGTGGTCGAGTGGCGGGAGGACACTGCCCAGTTCATTGCCGAGGCACTCGGCCCGGCCAAGGTTCAAGAGGTCAAGATCGACGACGAGACCCAAACCGCGACGGTCATCGTGAGCGAGCACCAGCTCTCCCTCGCGATCGGCAAGGAGGGTCAAAACGCCCGGCTGGCTGCCCGGCTCTCAGGCTATAAGGTCGACATCCAATCAGACCGGCCCGAGCAGCCCGAACCCGTTGAAGCAGAAGCGCCCGAAGATGGCATCGCCGAAGGCGCGGGCGCCGGAGGCGTGATCGAGGCCGTTTCGACCGAGGAGACGGCTGAGTCGTCCGACGGCGAGGTAGCTGCCGGAGCCGAGGGCGAAGCCGTTTCAGTCGAGGACACGGCGGAAGCGTCCGAGGGAGCGGTTGCTGGTGAAGCTGTGGACGAGGTGCCGGCACCGGCCGAAGCCGCCGAGCCGGAGGCCGAGCCGGTCGTGTCAGCAGTCGCTGAGGCTTCCGATGTCGAAGCCGCTGAAACCGTCGCCGCCGATACGGTCGCTGGGGAAGAAACCGGTGCAGAGGCCGAAGAAGTGGTTGTTGTGTCGGGCGCCGAAGGCGAAAGCTCAGAAGAGGAGTAATACACCAGCGTGGCGAAAGTAAGAATCTATGAGCTCGCCAAAGAGCTAGGCATCGAGTCGAAGGAGGTCTTGGAGAAGGCCAAGGCCCTGGGAATGGCCGTGAAGACGGCGTCCTCCGGCCTCGAGCCTGCCGAAGCCGATCAGGTACGCGGCGCACTGAGTCCCGCGGCCGGGGCCGGAAAGGCCGCCGACGCGCCTGCGCCGAAAGCTGTCGCCCCTGCCGCCGTTGTCGAGGCAGAGGAAGAGCCGGAAGCCGAGCAAGTGCCACAGCCGGAACCCGAGGCCGAGCAGGCGGAG
>JBFGJH010000031.1:0-35973 GCA_041577335.1 Acidimicrobiia bacterium
GAAGGGCGAGTCCGCAACGAGAAACGGGCCCCGGAGGGCCCGTTTCTGCGAGTAGATGGTCTCGATTACCAGCTGGATGCCAGGGCGGCGACCGCAGCGTTGGTGCAAGCGGCCATCGTGGCGTTGCCGTAGTACGTACCGGCGTTGGCGCCAGAGGCGATCTCACCGAGCACGAAGGTGGTTCCGGCCTCAGAGAGGGCTTCGAGGCAGACGACCTGGTCGTCGGCAGCATCGATCCGGGTATACACCTCGACAGGATCCGTCGAAGCAGCGTTCACCCAGGTGAGTGAGGGCTCGATGGCGATCATGTCGGCGGGCACGGCCGTGTACGCCTCGTTGTCCACGTAGTAGACCTTCTCAGCCGTGAGTGCGTTACGCAAGCTCGACTGGGCGGCCCGGTCCTGTGCCCGCTGGCGGGCGCCGAGGAACGTGGGGATGGCGATGGCGATGAGAATGGCAATGATAAGCACAACCACCATCAACTCGACGAGGGTAAAACCCTCTTCCTTATTCAGACGCTGACGCAGCATCTTGATCATCGTGGGACACTCCTTTGTAGATGTTTCCCGTCATGCCGTCGTTCGGCATGACTCAATATCTATCGTCCCGACCCGCGAATACCTTGAGCGTGAATCTGACTTTTTGTGGGCAATCAACCGCTATCGGTGACCTTGGTGGAACTGCTTTTCCATGTCTTCAGGGCATGAGAAGAACCCCCGCAGGGGCCCTTCTCTCCACTCCGTCGAACGCTGCGTCGGCGCTACTGGATGAGCTCGATGATCTTGAACATAGGCAGGTAGAGCGAGATGAGCATGCCGCCGACCGTTGCACCGAGCACGACGATCAGCAATGGCTCGATCAGGCTGGTGAGGCCCTCGACCATGGCGTCGACCTCGGCGTCGTAGAAGTCGCCAACCTTCTCGAGCATCGTGTCGAGCGCACCGGTCTCTTCGCCGACGGCGATCATCTGGACCACCATGGGCGGGAACACCGGGTGACTCTGGAGCGGGGTGGCGATCGACTCCCCCTCGGAAACGGAGGCTTTCACATCCTGCACCGCCCGGGACACCACTGCGTTGCCGGCGGTGTCGGACACGATGTCCATGGCCTGGAGGATGGGAACGCCGGTCTTCACCAGCGCCGCCAGGGTGTGAGAGAACCGAGCGATCGCCGACTTGTGGACCAGACCACCAAAGATCGGCAACTTCAGTTTGATGGCATCGAACGCCGAGCGGCCGCCTTCCGTGGCGATCCAGCGCCGAAAAGCGAAGATGGATGCCACCGACACAATCATGACGGCCCACCAGTAGGTGGTGATGAGGGTGGAAACAAACAGCAGCATCCGAGTTGGAAACGGCAGGGTGCCGCCGAGGTCGGCGTACAGGCCCTCAAACATCGGCACCACAAAGATCAGCATGGCGGTGACGATCACGATCACGAGCACAAAGACCGCCGCGGGGTACATCATGGCCGATTTGATCTTCTGCTTGAGGGCTACCGACGCTTCGAGGTTGTCGGCGAGGCGCAGCAGCGTGTCATCGAGAACACCGCCGACCTCACCGGCGCGCACCATCGCCGTGTAGAGCTGGTTGAAGGCCTTGGGATGCTTCTCCATTGCCTGACTGAGGCTGGTGCCCTGCTCGACATCGGACTTCACAGCCAGAATCGTGGTGCGGAGTCCAGACGATTCGGTCTGGTCGGCGAGGATACTCAGCGCGCGCAGCAAGGACAGGCCGGCGTTGATCATGGTGGCGAACTGACGGCTGAAGACGGCAACATCTTTGTAGCCGACTCGGTCACTGAAGCCGGGGATCTTGATCTCGCGGGTGCCGAGCGATTCTTTCCTCTCGTCGATCGTGATCGGCTGATAGCCCTTGTCGCGCAAGGCGTTGGCGACCTTGGCCTGAGACTCGCCCTCCATCGTCCCGGAGTGCAGGTTGCCTTCCTTGTCCTTGACTTTGTACTCGAATGTGGTGGCCATGGCCGGTCTCCTACGCTACGCGACCGACAAGTCGCTGAAGGTCTTCGAGGTTGGAGCACCGTTCTGCTGCCATCTCGAAACTGATGGTGTTTCTTCGGACGAGATCGGCCAAAGCTTGATCCATTGTCTGCATGCCGTACTTGCCACCGGCCTGCATGGCCGTCGTGACCTGGTGAATCTTGCCCTCCCTGATGAGGTTCCGGATGGCCGGCGTCGCCTTCATGACCTCAACGCCTGGTACCCGGCCGCGATTGTCGCGAGTGGGCAGCAGCTGTTGTGTGACCACTGCCTGCAGCGTGGCGGCAAGCTGCACCCGGACCTGATCCTGCTGGTGCGAGGGGAAAACGTCGATGATGCGGTCGATGGTCTGAGGGGCATCCTGCGTGTGCAGGGTGGCGAACACCAAATGCCCGGTCTCGGCGGCGGTCAGAGCCGTCGAAATGGTTTCGAGGTCGCGAAGCTCACCGACCAGGATGACGTCCGGGTCTTGTCGCAGCGCGTGCCGCAGAGCGTGGTTGAAGCTCATAGTGTCGGCTCCAACCTCCCGCTGGTTGACGATTGCCCGCTGATGATGGTGCAGGAATTCGATGGGATCTTCGACCGTGAGGATATGACAGGGGCGCTTGCGGTTGATCACATCGATGATTGATGCCAGCGTGGTGGACTTGCCCGATCCGGTTGGACCAGTGACGAGGACGAGGCCGCGGGGGTACTCGGCGAATTCGGAAACCACCGGGGGCATACCGAGCTCGGAGAGATTGACGATTTCGTCCGGGATTGCACGGAAGACGGCGCCGAGCGAGTCCCTCTGGAACATGACATTCAAGCGGAAGCGGCCTTTGCCCGGCAGCGGATGTGAGGCGTCGAGCTCGAGGCCCTCTTCCAGCTTCTCTCGCTGCTTCTCGGTGAGGATTGCGTAGACCATGCGACGCAAGTCGGCAGGCATGAGCGTCTCGAAATCATCGAGCTTCCGCAGCGACCCGTTCACTCGGATCTGAGGAACCGAGCCGGCCGACAGGTGCAGGTCCGAGCCGCCCTCGTCAACGAGGATGGTGAGCAGAGTATTGATGTGGAGACTGTTCTCTTCGCCGGGAATGGACACGACCTCGGCACCGCCGCCGCCGGGGACCCGGGTCACCGGGACGTCATCGGCTCCATGAACGAACGAGATCGAGTCGCGGATGCCTGCCTTGGTGGCAAGAGCGAGCGTTACCTTACAGCCGGTGACCTGCTCGAGCCGGCGATGACGCTCTGGGTCGAATGGGTCGGCGACGGCAATGACGACCGTATCCCCGGCCATCTTCACCGGGATGGCCAGCATCTCCTCAGCATGCTCCTTGGTCAGCCTGCCGATGGCCTCGGGATCCAACAAGACGTCGGAGAGATCCACGAATTCCATGCCGACGCGTTCGGCCACGGTGCGGAGCAGATCCTCCTCGCGTACATATCCGTCGTCTGTGAGGAGTTTGGCCAACGGCGTGCCGGTCGCCTCTTCCTTGCTGAGCAGCGTTTCCAGCACATCCTTTGACACGAGGTGCCGGTCGACGAGCAGATCGCCGAGTTTCTTGGATGCGGTGTTCATCGTGGATGTCCCTTTTGGTGGTCGTGTTGTATAGGTTTCGGTCGATTCGGCGGTGGTCTTGATGGAAAATCAGACCGTGACTCTGAGGACCTCTTCGATCGAAGTCAGGCCTCGTCGGGCCTTGAGGAGGCCGTCCTGGCGGAGCGGGCGCATGCCTTGGGCGATGGCGACCTTCTTGATTTCTTCGCTGGTCGCCTGGTCAACGGCCAGGCGCTCGATTTCTTCGGTGACGAGCATGATCTCGTGCAGGGCCAGCCTGCCGCGAAAGCCTGTGTTGGAACACTTGCTGCAACCTTCTGCCCTGTAGAGGCCGGGCATGTCTTCGCCCCACTCTTCGAAGTCCCAGCCAACCCGGGACAAACTGTCGCGGGTGGGCTCATAGGGCACCCGACACTCGCTGCACAGTCGCCGAGCGAGGCGCTGGCCGAGCACGCCGTCCAGGGCCGATCCCACCAAGAACGGTTCGACGCCCATCTCGGTGAGTCGGGAGACGGCCGATGGGGCGTCGTTGGTGTGCATCGTGGAGAGCACGAGGTGGCCGGTGAGCGCCGACTCGATAGCGATGCTGCCGGTCTCTTCGTCACGAATCTCCCCGACCAGCATGACGTCGGGGTCCTGGCGCAGGAACGAGCGCAGGGCGTTGGCAAAGGTGAGCCCCGCCTTCTTGTTCACCTGCACCTGGTTGATGCCAGACAATCGGTACTCGACCGGGTCCTCGATGGTGACGATGTTGACATCCGGCTGGTTGAGGACGTTGAGCGTGGAATACAGCGTCGTGGACTTCCCCGAACCGGTCGGGCCAACGCACAGAATCGTCCCATATGGTTTCGTGAAAGCCGTGCGGTAGCGCTCGAGCGTGTCGGTCTCGAAGCCGAGGCCTTCCAATTCCAGAGTGGCGGTGCTGTTGTCGAGGATACGCATGACGACCTTTTCGCCATAGATCGTCGGTAGCGACGAAACACGAAGGTCGATGGTGCGACCACCAACCCGCAGAGAAATCCGGCCGTCTTGTGGGCGGCGGCGCTCGGCGATATCGATGTCGGCCATGATCTTGAGACGAGAGACGACAGCCGCAGTCACCGACCGGGGCGTCCGCATGATCTCGTGAAGGACGCCATCGATGCGGAACCGAACCCGGAGATCTCGCTCGGTGGGTTCGATGTGGATATCGGAGGCGCGTTCCGCAGCGGCCTTGCTGATGAGCATGTTCACCAACTTCACGATCGGCGCTTCTTCCGATGCCGCCTCGACCTGTGTCAGGCTTTGCGTCTCGACGTCATCGTCGAAATCAAGGTCGGCAACCGAGTCATCGAGGCTCGAAACCGACGAAATCGCCTGCTCAACGTCAGTCTTGGTGGCGACTTTGGCGATGACGTCGCGGCCCGAGATGGCCCGGATGTCATCGATGGCGAGAACGTTGGCCGGGTCGCTCAGGGCAACGACCAGTTTCTCGTCCTCGAAACCGATGGGGATGGCCGCATATCGGCGGGCGAGGGATTCAGGAATGAGGCTGGCGGCAGCGGGGTCGATGGTCAGACCGCTCAGCTCCACAAACTCGACGCCAATATGCTTGGCGAGGGTGCGGACCAGGTCGGCTTCACCGACGATGCCTTCCTCGACCAGGACACGGCCCAGTGGCCGGCTGGATTCCGCCGCCATGGCCAGGCCCTTTTCGAGTGCGTCCTTGGTCAGGAGGCCTTCTTCAATGAGAAGGCCGCCGAGCGTCCCGCTATCGCGTGTCACGTTCTACTCGCTCAGATCGGTGAGCTCGTTGGCGAGGGCTCGTAGCTCATTTGCTTCCATCTGGGCCATGGCGCGCTCAGACAGCGATCCTTCCACGTCGGAGTCTTCGTCGTAGGCCGCCCGGATGATCTCCACTTCGGCGGCCTCTTCCGTGTCCATTCCCGACAACAGCTCTCCCAGCACGTCGCTCCCATCGAGTTCGGTCGGCTCGGCGATCTCAGGCACGCTAGGCGCTTCGAGATCGGTTTCAAGCTCGTCAGAACCCTCGATCGTCACCTCTCCGTAGTCGTCGGCTTCGTAGGTGTAACGGGGGGTGGCAAGCTGCTCAGCCAGTTCCACCAAGCCCGTGCGAACCATCGACGCCAAGGCCTGGGCAACAACGAACTCCGTGGAACCGATGCGCTCGGCGACCTCTTCTACGGTCGCTTGACCGGCCAAGGCAGCGAGCAGACGCCAGGTCGGACTGGTTACGGTGACATCGCGAGCACCGCTGGGAAGATTGGGAGCCATTCGAATCCGGTGTTTGGTGCTCGGGATCAGCTCTTCGATCTCTGCCCATTGGGCCACGCGATGCTCAGCCTCTGCGAGCGCCTTCTCGATATCGACCGACTGGCCAGATTCGTGGCGGGGCCGCGAACCATCGTGAAAATCGAACGTTCCCCGTCCCGGTCGTTGCAGTCTGAAGATGACCTCGGTGCCTTGCTCGGCCAAGAAATCTCGCAGCTCCGCTGGGGTTCGGCCCGGTTGAAGTACCTCGTCGAGGTCGGTCTCGCGACGCTCCACGCTGATCCAATCCTCTGCGCTCACGAAGCCTGCGTTGAGCAGGTCGGAGCGGAGGTCGTCCTCTCGGCGAGTGGTCGAATAGATCAACGCCCCTTCATCGAGGTAGATCTTTCCTTCAGTTTGCGCAGCTTCGACTCGCAGGCATCCGGTCTTCCGGGCTCGGGCCAGCATACGAAGCACCTCGGGCAAGGGAATAGATTCGAGGCGACCGCTGAGCGTCATTATCGACTCCTTGTGACTACTCAGCGTTTTCGGCCGTATCCGACACCTGCTTGAGCGGTTTCAATGCCGCAGCCCACATCGCGGCGTGATTCGGCTCTACCCCGGTCCACAATCGAAAGGATGCCGCCGCCTGGCCGACCAGCATGGCGAGGCCATCGGCGACGGCAATACCCATCTCCCGCGCCTGAAGCACCGCCGGCGTATCCGTTTGCCCATAGACCATGTCGAAAAGGGCGGCCGCCGAGCCGACCACCCCAGGCGGCAGGCTCTCACCCCCCATTCCGATCGGCGTGGCGTTGACGACGAGGGCACCATCGACCGCGCCTCCCCACTCGATCACGGGGGCAGGGACGCCCACCCGTCGCACGAGCTCACGGGCCGCCTCCGGGCGACGCGCCGAGATGATCGGAGAGCGGTCTTCGAGGGCGAGGAGGGCAGCGGCAGCGGCGCCCCCAGCTCCGAGAATCAGGGGCGGCAACTCATCGCCGACCGAAGCCTCGACGAGGGCATAGAGTATGCCTTCGCCGTCCGTGGACGTTCCCACGATCTCCCCGTTGCTGCGCAGCCATGTGTTCACCGAGCCACTCCGCCGGGACACCTCTGCAAGCCGATCGGCGAGCTGTGCCGCCGCAATCTTGTGCGGCATCGTGATGTTGGCACCGGCCAAATCGCCGTGTCGCAGCTCATCCATGGCGGCCCGCAGGCCGGCCTCGTCGACGCGCCGGGCGTGGTACGTCCCGTCGATGCCGGCTGCGGAAAGAGCGGCGGTATGGATGGCAGGCGATCGGGAGTGGTCGATGGGATCGCCCAACACCACCAACCGAATCACGGGAAGAGTCCCTCTGCCTTCGCCTTGTCCTTCCACTCGAGAAACTCGTTGTAGTCGGCAGTGAAGCTGTGCGATCCATCGGCACTGGTGAGCACGTAGTAGATGAAATCGGTCTCCTCAGGGTCGGCCACCGCATCGAGCGAAGCCTGACCGGGGACACCGATCGGCGCGGGCGGCAGGCCGAGGTTCCGATACGTGTTGAACGGAGAGTCGATCTCCAGATCGTTGAGCGTCAACCCAATGCCCCGTTCTCCCATTGCGTACAGGATCGTGGCGTCGATTTGAAGCGGAATCCCTTGCTCGAGGCGATTGTTGATCACCGACGCCACGAGCGGGCGATCGGCGTCGACGCGCGTTTCCGCCTCGATGATCGAAGCCGTCACCAGCGCCTCGTACCGTGACATGTCGGCAAGATCGAGCCTGCCGACCCGCGTCACCATCTCATCGGCCAGCCTCTGTAGCACCCGATCACTGGTGACATCGAGGTCGAAATCGTAGAGCGCAGGAAAGAGCAGTCCCTCCCAGTCGACCAGCTCGCCGCCCTTCCCCGCCGGTAGCAGGCTCGACGACACCGCCCCGGAGGTGAGGTCTGCTTCGAGAGTGGCAGCGTCGAACGGAGTCTGCGAGGCGATCTCGGCGATCACCTCATCGATACGAAGGCCTTCCCGGAGGAGTAGGTCGAAGGTCTCGAATTCAGGCCCGGCCAGGATTGCTGCGAGAGCTGCGTCGATCCCGAGCCCGGTCTGAAGCTGATAGGTACCGGCGGCCAGCGACTCGGCAACGCCGTCACGTCGCGCGGCAAGCTCGAAGTCCCGGCCGCTCTCTACGACTCCGGCATCGGCGAGGAGCGCTCCAATCGACCGAGCAGACGAGCCGGGGGGCACGACGATCTCAACAGGCAGCCCCGCGACCGCGGCGGGTCGAACTGCCGTCGTCGAAGATGGGTCGACGACGCCTCTGGCCAGGTTCGACAACCAGTTGGCGCCCACCACCACCACCAGGCCGGCGAGGACAACCAGGATGAGAATCTGGCGCCCTCGCCGGTTGGGGGGTGGTTCCTCCTGAACGATCATGGGATCCTGCTGAATCATTGCCTGTCCAACCACTGCTGCAACATCACGGCTGCCGCTACTTTGTCGATGACCTGCTTGCGGTCGGCTCGCCTCACATTGGCTGCCAGGAGGGCCTCCTCGGCCGTCTTGGTCGTGAAGCGCTCGTCGGACATCTCCACCTCGACATCGACCTCGGCGGCGATTGCCTCCGCCAGGCGGCGGGCCCTGGCGGCTGCATCTCCTTCTCGACCGTTCAACCCGATCGGGAGGCCGACGACGACGTGATCCACTTCTCGTTCCCGCACCAACTCGGCGATGCGCTTCACCGCAGCTCCGTCGGCGGGCAGGACCTCCAGTGGGTTGGCGGCGATGCGCAGCGCATCGGACAGCGCCAGGCCGAGGCGCTGTGTCCCATAGTCGATGCCGAGGACGCGTCCCATGGTCACCGCTCGCTGAGCTCTCGCGCGACTGTGTCTCTGGCGATATCCAATGCCGCGCTCAACTGATCGCCGTTGGGCCCGCCCGCCTGTGCCAGCTCAGGATCGCGGCTTCCGCCACCGCCCAAATGCTGTGCGGCCGCCATGATGAGGCCGGCGGCGGAAACGCCTTCGGATACGAGATCTTTGCTCACGGCGGCCACAAGTGCGCCCTTGCCACCAGGCGCCGAGCCGAGCACGGCCACTCCCCTCCCCAGCCGATCACGAACCTGCAGCGCGAGGGTGCGCAGTTGGTCGGGAGCAAGCGTTCCGGCATCGGCGACGACAAACTTGGCGTCCCCGACTTCGGTGGCATCACTCGACAACTCACCCGATTGCTCGGTCCTGGCCTTGTCGGTGAGCTTGGACAGTTCCTCCTCCAAGCGCCGGTTGGTGTCCAGCAACGCCTCCAAGCGAGCGGGGACATCGAACGGGTTGGTGCGCAGGGCCGCGGCCGAAGACTGGAGGGTGTCTCGCATGGCCGCCACCTGCTGATACGCGGCAGTACCGGTGAGCGCCTCGACCCGTCGGACGTTCGAGCCGATCGACGACTCCGACATGAGGAGGACCGGCCCCACCTGGCCGGCAGTTGGCGTGTGGGTGCCGCCGCATAGTTCCACCGAGAAGGATCCGATTTCGACGACCCGGACCTCGTCGCCGTACTTGTCGCCGAAGAAGGCAAGCGCTCCCCGCTCCTTGGCGACATCCATCGACGTCACCTCGGTGGCGACCTGGGAATTGGCAATGATCTTCTCATTGGTCAGCAGTTCGATCTGCGCCTTCTCTTCAGGAGCCAGCCCGGCGAAATGGCTGAAGTCGAAGCGGAGACGGCCCGCCTCGACCAGCGAACCCGCCTGATGGGCGTGATCACCGATGACCTCACGGAGGGCCCAATGCAAGATGTGGGTACCGGTATGGGATTTGCGGATCTGCTCGCGGCGAACGGAATCAATTTGCATCGTCGCTGCTTGGCCGGCCTCGACGTGACCCTCGACAACCGTGCCGCGGTGTCCGTGAAACCCTTGGAGAGCGTGTTGGGTGTCGACCACCTCGATCACCCCGGTCTCGGTGGTGATCGTCCCCGTATCGCCGATCTGACCGCCCGACTCTGCGTAGAACGGAGTCACGTCGAGGAACACCTCGACCGGGTCGCCCTCGCCGGCTTCTGGCACGGTCTCTCCGCCTCGCAGGAGCGCCAGAACGGTGCCGGAGCCCGCCTCGGCCTCGTATCCACTGAAGCTCGTAGGACCGATTTCAGCCATCAGCCGCAGGTACATCTGTCCGGTTTCGGCCTGCGCCGCCCCGGTGAAGGCGGCTTTGGCACGTTCGCGTTGCTCGTCCATCGCTGCGTCGAAGCCGGCATCGTCGACGTCCACCCCGACCTCGGCGGCGACCTCCTTCGTCAGCTCGATGGGAAAGCCGAACGTGTCGTGCAGCTTGAAGGCGACGTCGCCCGAGAGAGGCTGACCCTCACCGATGGTTTCGAGCTCGGCTGATAGGAGATTGTGCCCCGACGAGAGCGTCTGTCGGAAGCGCGACTCCTCGCGCTCCACAATCGTTGCAATGGCGTCGGCCTTTTCGGCCAGCTCCGGGTACCCGTCGGCCATGGTCGCCACGCACGTCTCGACGAGCAGTGGCATGACGAGACCCTCGCCACCGAGCTGCCAAGCATGACGCACCGCCCGGCGTAACACGCGCCGGAGGACGTAGCCCCGTCCGGTGTTCGATGGTCGGACGCCGTCTCCGATGAGCATGGTCACCGTGCGACCGTGATCGCCGATGATCTTGAGCGACACGTCGGACATGGGTTCGCCTCCGTACGCAACACCGGTGAACCGGCTTGCCGTGTCGATCATGGCTCCCAGCGAGTCCACCTCGAATGCCGAGGCGGCGTCTTGCATCACCATGGCGGTGCGCTCCAGGCCCATGCCGGTGTCGATGCTCTTGGCGGGGAGATCTCCGACGACGTGATAGGGCTCATCCTGGATGTTCTGCATGAAAACGAGATTCCAGATCTCGACGAATCGATCTTCATCACCGCCGATCGGTCCTCCACCGTGACCGTATTCTTTGCCTCGGTCGTAGAAGATCTCCGACGCAGGCCCGCAGGGGCCCGGGACGCCCATCTACCAGAAGTTGTCGTTCCCGCCCAACTGCACGCGTTCGGGGGCGATCTTCTCCTGGTCGATCCAGATCGCCTTGGCTTCTTCGTCGGTGTGGTGCACCGTGTACCACAGCCGATCCTCCGGCAGACCGAGCACCTCGGTAACGAACTCGTGGGCGTATTCGATCGCCTTCGGCTTGAAATAGTCGCCGAACGAGAAGTTGCCCATCATCTCGAAGAACGACATGTGGCGGGCGGTGGTACCGATGATGTCGATGTCGATCGTCCGCACGCACTTTTGGACGCTCACGGCCCGGGCGAACGGAGCGGGCTCCTCGCCCAGGAAATATGGTTTGAACGGCACCATGCCCGCATTGGTGAGTAGCAATGTCGGGTCGACGGGAATCAACGACGCGGACGGACGGACCACATGGTCTTTGGTCGCGAAATATTCAAGGAAAGCCCGGCGGATTTCTGAAGATTGCATCAGGGGCCAGCAGGATAGTCGTCTGAGCCTTCAAGAGACTCGGCGTGGTGCCGCGTTGCGGTCGGGCTGGGCGCGCCATCCCGTCACCCGGGAGTCGTGCGCCGCTCGTGATCAGCGGCGAGCTCGGCCTCTCGACCCTGGTCTCCTGCTTGGTAGATCGTTGCGGCTGCGATGGCGTCGGGAGCGTACCGCTGGGCCACCCAATGACCGGCGTAGTCATGGGGATAGCGGTAGCCGGACCCGTGGCCGATGGATTCTGCGCCTGAGTAATGGGAGTCTCTCAGGTGGGCGGGTACCTCGGCGCCGGGCTCCGATTGCACCAGCCGTCGCGCGGCGGCCATCGCAGTCGTCACACTGTTCGACTTCGGTGCCAGCGCCAGATGGATGGTCACCTGGCTGAGCGCAAATGCCGCCTCCGGCAATCCGACGAACTGGAGCGCCCCGACCGCGGCAACCGCCGATGGCAGTGCCGTCGGGTCAGCAAGCCCGACATCTTCCGACGCCAAGATCACCAGGCGTCTGGCTATGAACTCCGGATCCTCACCGGCTTCCAGCATTGTATGGAGCCAGAACATCGCCGCGTCGACGTCGCTGCCGCGCAGACTCTTGATGAACGCAGATATGACGTCGTAATGCTGATCGCCTCCTTTGTCATACCGAATGATGCGCCGCTGGATGGCCTCCTCGATATCGAGTGCGGTGATCGCCGACTGGCCACGCCCGGCCGCCACGATGGCGGCGGTCTCGAGCGCGTTGAGCGCCAGCCGGGCGTCGCCGCCGGATCGGTTGAGCAGGGCGTTGGTGGCTTCCTCGTCGATCAGGAGCTCCATACCGGCCAGACCTCGTGGGTCGGTCATGGCACGATCGACCAGCTGGGCAATCGCCTCCGTGGTGAGTCTTTCGACGCGGAATAGCGTGCACCGGGACATGAGCGGTGAGTTGACCTCGAAGAAGGGGTTCTCGGTGGTCGCACCAACCAAGATCACGGTTCCGTTCTCCACACCCGGCAGGAGGGCATCCTGCTGAGCTTTGTTGAATCGATGGATCTCATCGAGAAAGAGCACGGTGCGGCGGCCCTCTGTCTCGAGTCGGTTGAGCGCCTCGGCCAGGATCGCCCGAACATCTTTGACGCTGGCCGACGTCGCAGATAGCTGCTCGAATACAGCAGCCGATTCGGACGCCACCAACCGTGCCAGCGTCGTCTTGCCGGTGCCGGGCGGGCCCCAGATGATCATCGACACCGGCCGACCCTGCTCGACCATCGATCGAAAGGCAGCTCCCTCGGCCAGGAGGTTGGAGTGCCCGACGACGTCATCGAGGGTCTCGGGTCGAAGCCGAGCAGGTAGCGGGGCCGCCGCGGCGCGCCGCTCGGCCTTTTGTTCCTCGAACAGATCGCCGGTCACTCTGGCAACATCCCCCCGGGATCTGGTGTCGGATCGGCCGTCTCATCGGGCGTTTGGTCGATGGCCAACCGAACCTCGGGCCGCAGATCGACGCCGAGCTCGCGGAGTTGCTCATCCGTCACCGGCGACGGTGAACCCGTCATCGGGTCGATGCCTCGCTGAGTCTTGGGGAACGGGATCACATCGCGGATCGAATCGGCCCCCACCAAGATCGCCAGCAGCCGGTCGATGCCCACAGCGAATCCGGCGTGCGGCGGCGTTCCGAACCGGAGAGCACGCAGAAACCAGCCAAAGCGCGACTCGGCCTCTGCAGGGGTGATCCCGAGGATGTCGAACACCTGGCGCTGGGTATCGGGATCGTGAATCCTGACGCTCCCGGACCCCAGCTCGCTCCCGTTGAGCACCAAATCGTAGGCATGCGAGAGCGCCTCGCGAGGATTGTCCCGCATCTCATCCACCGAATGCGGCTGGGTGAATGGATGGTGCGACGGGGCCAAACCCCCGTCATCGGTCTCCTCGAACACCGGAAAGTCGACCACCCACACAAAGCGCAACTCGTCGTGACCATCCGGCCGCCCCAATCTCAATCGAAGCTGGCCGAGGACCTCGACGGCCAGGTGCCAGCGGTCGGCGACCAGGAGCAGCGTGTCGCCGGGCTTGGCCACCAGCGCTTCGGTGACGCCTGCCCTCTCAGCGTCCGACAGGAATTTGGCGACCGGCGACCGTAGCGTTCCATCATCCTCGACGACTGCCCAAACCATGCCCTTGGCGCCGAGATCGACGGCAGAGGCGACCAGGGCGTCGAGACCACTTCGCGACAGGTCGAGCGCCCCGGCGTTGATACCGCGCACTACTCCGCCGGCCTCGAGGGCGCCCGCGAATCCGCGAAAGCCGGTCGAAGCGAAGACGTCGGAGAGATCGACGAGCTCCATGCCAAACCGCATGTCGGGCTTGTCGGAGCCGAATCGGTCCATGGCGTCTCGATAGGTGAGGCGCTCGAACGGCGTCGGCACAGTGAGGCCTCGCACCGCCTCGGTCGCGGCGACGACTGCCGACTCGATCGTGTCCTGCACGTCGGTCGCTGTCCAGAAGCTTCCTTCGATGTCCAACTGGGTGAACTCGAGCTGGCGGTCACTACGGAAGTCCTCGTCCCGGTAGCAGCGAGCGATCTGGTAATACCGGTCCACCCCGCCGATCATCAGCAGCTGTTTGAACAGTTGCGGCGACTGAGGCAGCGCATAGAAGGAGCCTTGCCGGAGACGGCTGGGCACGAGCATGTCCCGGGCGCCCTCAGGGGTGCTGGCAATCAGCGTCGGAGTTTCGACCTCCAGGAAGCCCAGCTCGCTGAGCTGGGCGCGCATTGACGCCGTCGCCCGGCCACGGTGGCGGAGCGTCTCGGCCATGTGAGGACGCCGGAAGTCCAGGTAGCGATAGGCCAGCCGGGTGAGCTCGTCGGCTTCGGAGCGATCATTCAACATGAACGGGAGCGGATCGGACGGCGCCAAAACGGTGAGTTCTCCAACTCCGAGCTCGATGAGACCGGTGGGCATCTCAGGATTCTCGGTTCCCTCGGGGCGGCGCCGGAGGACTCCCTCTATCGACAAGCAGTACTCCATGCGCAGTTCGCCCGCTTCGGGAAACGCCGCCGGATCCAGGACCGCCTGCACGATTCCGGAAGCATCACGGAGGTCGATGAAGATCACACCGCCGTGGTCCCTGCGCCGGTCAACCCAACCGGCCAACCGAACAGTCTCACCGATCTGGTCGGGGGTGAGAGTTCCCGCATAGTGGCTCCTCATCTGCTCATCAGCCATGCGGCCACCTTTCCAATCTCAACAGTCTCCTGGTCGCCGGTTGCGAGGTCCTTGACGGCAACCATGCCGCCGTCCCATTCGTCGCCGACGATCACGACGGCCGGAGCACCCCGCCGATCGGCTGCCCGGAACTGCGCCTTCATCGATCGAGCATCTGCCACCGCATCGACCCGGACTCCTGCCTGCCGAAGGCCGCTGACCAATCCCATCGCCTGATCACGCCGCACTTCGTCGACGATCACCACGAAGCCGTCGAGCGTCGAGGGCGGCTCGGCTTTGGAGGCCAAGAGAATGCGGTCGATCCCCAATGCCAAGCCCACTCCGGGCGCGGGCGAGCCCCCCAACGCTTCTGCCAGACCGTCGTAGCGCCCACCGCCCCCCACGGCGTTCTGAGCGGCATCCAGCTCGGTGCCGATGTACTCGAACGCGGTTCGCGTGTAGTAGTCGAGGCCCCGGACCAACCGAGGGTCCTCGCGGAAAGGAATCCCGTTCTGGCGAAGCCGGTTCTTGACAGCCGCGAAATGCGCCTGACACGATGTGCAGAGGAAGTCCACGGGGGCGGGGGCGTCGGACACCACCTCACGGCACACCTTGCAGTCGAGCACCCGCATCGGGTTGAGTTCCATGGCGGACCGGCTGTCTTCGCACAGCTCATCTCGCCTGTCGGCCAGCCAGCCCCGCAGTTCCGCAAGGTACCGGGGACGGCACTCCCCGTCGCCGAGCGAGTTGATGACAACCGCAAGGCCGGGAACGCCCACCTCGGCAATGAATCGGTAGCCGACTTCGATGACCTCGGCGTCCGCTTCGGGCGAAGCCACGCCGAGATACTCGACACCGACTTGATAGAACTGCCGGCGCCTGCCCGCCTGAGGGCGCTCGTAACGAAACATCGGGCCCGAATAGGCCACCTTCATCTCACCGCTACCTCCGCTCTCGAGGTAAGCCCTGACGACGCCCGCTGTGCCTTCTGGTCGCAGCGTCAGCGATCGGCCGCCTCGATCCTCGAAGGTGTACATCTGCTTCTGCACGACCTCGGTGCTCTCCCCAACTCCGCGAGCGAACACCTCTGTCTGCTCGAACACCGGCGTCTGGATGAGGTCGTATCCAAAGCGTTCGGCCCAGTCCTCCCATGCGCGCAGAATCTGTCGCCAGGTGCGGGAGGCCGGAGGAAGAATGTCGTCGGTGCCCTTCGGGGCGCGCAGGTTCATTTTCGATCGCTCGGTTCGGTCGCTGTCTGCCGTCGGCCGCTCAGAGTTCCTGCAGGAACGGGTTGGATCGGCGTTCGCGGGCAAGGGTAGTCGTCGGTCCGTGACCCGGATGGACGATTACTTCGTCGTCGAGGGTCAGCACCTGATCCCGCATGCTTTCCATGAGTTGGGAGTAGGAGCCCCCCGGCAGGTCGGTGCGCCCGATTGAACCGGCGAAGAGCTGATCGCCACTGAAGAGGATGCCCTCTTCCTCGACCAAGAAGCAGCAATGCCCTGGTGTGTGCCCTGGGGTGTGGCGTACTTCGAGTGCCCAACCCGCCAACTCGAGGATTTGCCCGCCCTCCAGATCGACGTACGTCGCCGGTTCGTAGTCGCCGGGTGGCAGGACCCCCATGAGCCGCTCGGCTTGGGTACGTGGATCGGATGACAGGAACTCGTCGTCGGGGTGGATGTAGGCGGCAATGCCGTATCGTTCGGCGACTCCTCCCGACGCCCCGCAGTGATCGACATGGCCGTGGGTCACCAGCAGAGCGGCCGGAATCACATTGTGACGACCGGCCAGATCGACGATCCCCTCGATGTCGGGCGGGGCATCCACGACCACGGCTGGGCCCCCTGATTCGCGGGCCAGGATGTAGGTATTGGTGGCGGCGTACCACAGAGGCTCGGAGGCCAGAAGCACATTCAGTCCTTGTCAGCGGGTCGGCGACAGTGTATCGGCGCCGACCCGTGCAACAATCCGACTACGGATTGACCCATCCCGGGAGCGGATTCTCCGACCAGTTCTCGTAGCGCCAATTGCCATCGAGCAGGGGGTAAAGCGGCGGACGCAGGTATTCGAGGCGGGGATCGAAGTTGTAGTTCCGAGTTGTGAACGAACCCGAAATCGATCCAGTGGACTTCGTGGCGATGGAGCCGAAGACGTCCAACGTGGAGTTGTTCGGGGTCAGCCGGCTTCCGCCGAGGCCACAGTCGCGTGCTACCAACCACCGGTCTGTCTGACCGAGGATCGCTGCCTGCAGCTGGAAGTGGCGGTCGCCTCCGGTCGCAAACGGATTGATCACGATCTCATCAGAGGCGATCAGACCAATCGTGAATTGGCTGTCGGGCCAGTTCCAAATTCGGGTGTCGGCGTTGATGATCACGTTCTTCGGCGCTGCCTGCGTTCCGGCGTAGATGGTCACCGAACCCTTGATGACCGCGTCATCGAGGCCGTCGCCACTGATGTCGGTTCCCTCGGGCTGGTTGCGGGCCCCAATGGTGGTGTGAGCGTTGGTCCAGACCGCACCATTGCGAGGGTACTCATAGTCGCCGTACGGGGTCCAGAGCGCATTGAAGTCAGCGATCTGACCGGTGAACTCGGCCTCCGAGTTGAGGTACCACCACTCCTCGGAGTTGACGCAGCCCTGCGAACTAGGGCTGAAGGTCGCCTTGTAGACCGACAGCCGGCCCTCGCCGAGACCGTCCTCGTACGGATGGATCAGCCAGCCGGTGGCATCCGCGTCGTCGAGGCAGATGCCACCTCCGCCGCAGGCGGCCGCTTGGATGACGTTGAGGTCATCCCAGAAGTTCGAGAAGTTCAAAGGGATCTCGATCTCAGACCGGATGTCGTTGTGCTCGCCGGCGCCGTCGAACGCCCGAGCGTTGTTGAGCAGCGTCGGCTCGCGGAGGATCGAGCCTTCGGCAAAGATGTCGGCGGTGGTGGTGCCGACCGGCACGAAGTCGAGGTTTCCACCTGAGTACACCTTGCCGGTGAGGTTGGCGCCCGAACCGTACGTGAGGTTCAGCTCGGTGACTCGCACGAACTCGGACAGCGAGGTCGCGACGATCGACGCCGAAATCGATCGTTGGTTGATACGGTCGCCCATCCGACCTACCACTGCGACGTTCAGCGGGGCTCCCTCGTCGACAGCCGGTGTTGCCGGATCGTCGAATTGGGGCGGGGTGACCTCCATCAGAATGGCAATGTCATCAGTCCCGAGATCTGCCGGGTCGCCATTGGCGTCCAACAGGGGGTGCTCGTACCAATCGGGGTTGCCGTCGGCGTCGAGATCGACATCGACGTACGACCAGTCATCACATTCGGAGTTCCAGGCGGACGCCGGCAGGCCGGTGTAGCCGGTCATGTCGACCGCAGGGTCGTTGCAGACTCGCTGGCGCTCGGCCTCGTCGACGTAGTGCACGTAGTACAGCGGGTCGAGTGTGACCTTGGCGGCGTACCGCTCGAGCAGGGCCTCGGTGCCGGCAATGGTGCTGTCTTCTCGCTCCTGGAAGTCGGATTGCCGTTGCTCGTTGAGGGAAAGCTGGGAAAGCAGCAGCACGAACGTGCCTACGAGTAGGAGGGCGCCGATGACGGTGATGAGAGCAGCACCGCGTTCTTCTTTGCGGACAGTGCGCAGATCAACCATTGCGGAGTCTCACTTCCTCTTCGATTTCGTAGATACGGGGGTTGTCGGTGGTCAGGCTCGGATCGACCTGCAGGAAGATCTCGACCTGGGTGATGTCACAGTTGATGCCCGCACAGGAGGCAACGCTCTGTTCGACTCCGGCTGCATCGAAGTACGCCCCGGTGAATAGGGGCTGAGCGGCCGAAGCAATGACGTTGTCGAGCATGACTGTGGTCTCGCTCGGGGCGGCGGCGTAGTTGAGGGGACGCACCGTCGGGTTGAGCGGGTCGTAGATTCGCCGTTCCAGCTGGTACATCTGTATTCCGCCGTTGATGATGGTGGGGACGAGCTGGTACTCCACCTTTTCGAGTTCCTGCTCGACGGCGGTCGTGGCACTCGGTGTGGTGTCGATGTGAATGACGAGGCGATCCCACGACAAGGCGCTCACCGGATCGTCTGCGGCGGTATTTCCAACCGCTTGCGCCTGGCGAATTCTCACGATCATGCTGCGTAGCTCGGGCCGTACCTCGGACTGGGTATCTCCGAGGGCGAATTGGAACCCGACGTTGTTGAACAGCGATCCCATCATGCCGAGCAGGATCACTCCAACGATCGAGGTGACGAGTGACACGACCAGCAACTCCGTGAGGGTCAGACCCTCTTCGGCGCGCCAGATGCGTTGAAGGCGTCGGATGCTCATGGGCAGGGACCACCTGGGTTGTAGGTGATCGTGGAGCCGGCCGTCACCGTCCAGGTCTCCTGATGAATCTCGGTGCCGTCGTCACACATCTTCACGATGTCGTAGTCTCCGGGGTCGAGTGCGACGCTGGCCTGATTGGCCACATTGGAGAGAACCCTGGTGAAGGCCTCGACGCCGCCGGCGCCGCGGTAGCCGTAGTCGCCATTGGCGCCCGCATTGTTGAGGAGTACCAGCCCCGAGGCAGGCGGAGTGAACATGGTGAAGGTGACGAGTCCCGGCGCCGGGATCCCGGTCGACGGCGGGATCGGATCATGTCCATAGGGCGAGGTAGCACCAGCGGTGACGGGTGAGGTCACAGTCAGCCAGATACCGATCTGGCCGTTCGCGTCGGATTCCACTGCGATAGGAGTCGGAAAGATCGCACTGTCGATGTCGACGACGACTCCATGGATCGGACGGCCGTCTTCATCGATGAACTGCCGCTCGAAGAAGACCGTCACGTCGGGCGTCATGAAGATGTCGAGATCGTCCGTCAGGTCGCCCGGGTATCCGCTGGGAAGCTGATAGCTGCTCAACACGACGGGGACGTACCCATCGGCAAAGACGGTTATGTCGTAGTAATTGGGGACCACCGGATAGCCGTTGATCGTGGTGATATCCCATACACCGGAATTGTCGCCGGTGAAGGTGGTGGAGTCGGCGCCGTCGTCGAGGATCAGAATTGCATCGGCGGTGATCGCGTTGCCCGTGACGTCGTCGAAGATCTCGACTTCCAGCTCGGCCGGTTGGTAGATGGCGAGGTTGTTCTGGGTCGTGTTGGTGACCGGAGCATGGGCGCGGTTGCCGCTCGATTCGATTACGTCGGGCATGATGTGCCAGGTTCCATCGCTGACTAGAAACCCCGGGCACAAGTCGATGTCGTACCAGAAATCAGGGTCGGCCGGGTTGCTCGAGTTAGGCACCACTCCGGGGAAGTCCTGCTTGTCGTCCAGATCGGGCGAGATGTAGCTCTGGAAGGGATGAGAGATGCATGTAATCGGGTTGGGATCGGCCAGTGACAGGCCAGCGAAGGGCTCGTGGCGCACCACATCGACGATGACGTTCGCGGTCCCTTCGTGGGCGCCGATGTTCGGCGGCGCCGCAACGGTACGGAAGGTGACCGGATCTACGAGGCCATCGGCGTGGCGAACTTCTACTTCGACAAGCTTGTAGTCGATGCCGAAGTCGAGCACGCCATCCACGCCGTCACCGTCTATGGGAGCGCCACCGTTGTCTGTCCGTTCGATCACGTCGAGCCCGGTTGAGGATCCCACGTAGGAAACGGCGACGTCGTACTCGAGGCCGACGCCTTGAATCGTGGCTGTCTGCGTCCCGGCCGGCAGGACTCCCGATGGAGTTCCCGTGGTGTAGCCGAGATCGCCGTAGTCGATGGCGTTGAGTTCTTCGATCCGCGCTTGGGCGTAGTTGGACATGATGGCGTTGACCTTGGCGCGGCGGATTCCGTTGAGGCTGGCGACGAGGCCAGCGGTGAGGAGAGCCAGTACAACGGCGAGGACGGTGAGGCTGACGACGGCTTCGGGCAGGGTGAAGCCGGATTCATCCTTCAGTTTTCGCGAAGAATGAGGATCGCAGGTCTCGGCTGAGTGTTGCATACAGGTCCATCGGCGGAAGGGTTTCGAACCTCAAGCGCCATCCGAATCCCACTCCTAGTGACTAGTGCGGCAAAAAAAAACACCGCGAGTGGCGCTCCAAAGCCTCAAGCTCAGGGCCTGCATCGCCGAAGTATTACCAAGTCTCAGGGAGTAACAAGCGGTGCACATCAAGGGATTCTGGAAAAGCGAACGCGGCTTCACGATCGTTGAAGCAACGGTGTCGATGTTCATTCTGGGCATCTTCGTTGCCTTCGTGGCCGGCTCGATCATCTCCTCACTCGCCGCCGCTCAGCGGGTTCGCTGGTACCAGCAAGCAACCGCGCTGGGCAACGAAGCGGTCGAGGGGGTTCGTGACCTGGCATTCGACGACATCGTGATGACGCTCGGGGACCCGACCATCGCCACGAATCCCGACATCACTACCGCGGGCCCCGACCTGATTTTTGATCCCGACGGAGCGGGACCGCTTGCTCCCGAGGTTGTGGTCGCCACCGCGGCGGGAGGTTCGATCAACCCCCATCAGCTTCCCCCCCGCATGGTCGACGATCAGGTGTACACGATCCGCCGCTACGTGACCTGGGTAGATGACACCGTGCAAGGAGGGCCAGGCGAGGACTACAAGCGGGTCACCGCCGAGATCATTTGGGAAGACCGCGACACCGACCGCGTCTACACCACATCGACGTTCATCACCGAGGCGCGGCGCGGTCTGCCAACGCCAAAATTCCAGGTTGCTCCCGATATTCAGGAGCTGACCGTTGAGCCCGGCTTCGAGGCGGTGTTCAGCTACGGCGTAGAGAACCTCGGCATCGTCGACACCTACGACGTCGACTGGACGTTGCCGGCGGGCCGTACGTGGACCATCATCCCGTACCTGGAAACGTCCGTTCCCGCCAACGTGACCTACGACGCGGGCGACACGATCCTCTTCGACACCAATGCCAATGTTCTGCGGGACACCAATTCGGTGGGCACCGGGGAAGAAGTCCTCATCCACTTCGTGTGGACGCTCGACCCGTTCGAGACGCTGGGCACGTCCGTTGTCCCGTTCGTCATCAGTTCCGGGGCGGATGCCACCTCCAACAAGACCGTGTCGGCGGTCATCAACGTCGGCGGTGCCTCCCGCTCGCTGTACCTGCACGATGACCCGTTCCCGCCGATCGGTGACGAGGACATCGAGGATCAGTACCTGATGACCGAAGACATGCCGACCGCCACGACGCTCTACAACTACTCAACCGATCTCGACACAGAACCGGGCCGACAAATCAAGCCCGGCGGAAGTCCGGTTGCGACAGATCGGAAGAAGGCCCAGTGGGTGTTCCAGGCGCCGGAGGCGTTGGTGCTCGACGGCGACCTCCGTTTCGAGACATTCGTCGCCAACGATGCCGCCAATTGCGGCCAACCCGTGGCGCTGGAAGCGGTGATTCGTCAGAAGAACTCGGCCGCTGCCGGCGGCGGCACCGTGCTCGCTTCGGCGGCTGGCATCGTAGTGCTCGACTGCAATTTCCAGCTGGTCTCCACCACGCTGGCGGTGTCGCATACCGTGCCCAAGAACAAGTGGATTGAAGTCACGCTCTATGTAGACCAATCCATCACCAACCTGCCGGTGCGCGTCGCCTACGACACCGTTGCCTACCCGTCGGCGTTGGTCATTCCAACGGTGGTTTCGCCATGATCGATCGCCTCAAATCGGAAGACGGGCTCACGCTGTCGGAGGTGCTGGTCGCCATGTTGATCAGCTCCCTCGCCCTAGCCCTATTGGCGGCGATGGTTTCCAGCGGCACGCGCGCCGAGATCTTCACCCGCAACGACAGCGTCTCACTCGATGAGATGAGAATCACCGCCGAGCGGATCACCAAAGAGCTCCGACAAGCACGCCTCTTGTATCTCGACTCGACGGACTACATGGCCCATTTCTGGGTGGATTACGATCTCGACAACCAGCAAGACCTCGAAGAGAAGATCTACTGGGAAGTCCGCGACGATGGCACCGGAGACTTCGATCTCGTCCGATACACCGAGGCCACCCCGACTCCGTTGGTGATTTCCGAATTCGCAATCGATGGCGGACCGGTATTCAGCTACGACCCGGTGCTTCCCGGCATCGTCCGCAATGTTCGCTTCGCAATTGTGTTCGATGTCGATCCCACCCAAGCGCCCGTCGCTCACACGGTTGAATCAACGATCCGCCTGCGAAATCAGGCAACACCATGAAAGGTCAATCCGCTATGAACCGCTTACGCCAGTCCGATTCGGGGTTCAGCCTCGTGGCCGTGCTCGTCGTTGGCATCATCATGATGATGGTCACGGCAGGCATCGCCTTTCGGGTGGTCAGCGACCTCGACCAGGCCCGATACGACCGCGGCTGGCAACGGTCCCTCCATGTCTCCGATGCCGGAATCGACCATGTGCTCTACCAACTCGTCGACGACAGCACCTTCACGCAGGGACCGTTGCCGCCCGGGCCCTTCGCCGACAACGCCGCCGAGAAGGCCTGGGTGCTCAACCAGGCGAACGCCGCCCCAGCCGCCGAACTCACCACCGTCACCGAAGGCCAGTGGTGGATCATGAAACCCACCACCGCAGAAGCGCAGATCTGGTCGGTGGGGTTCGTGCCAAGCCGCAACGACCCTCGCTACGTCCGTGTGTTGCGAGTCGCCTACGATTTTGCGCCTTTCGAGCCGGGCGGAGCATTCGTGACCGACGGCGACGTCGAAATCGCCGGCAACGGGGTGGTGGATGGGTCACTTGGCAATGTTCACGCCAACGGGGACGTCAACGTGATCGGCGGCAGCGCCACCATCTCGGGAACACTGACCGCCACAGGGACAATCACGCCGGCGAGCGTGCTCACCTCGGGCACCGTCGTCGGCGACAAAGCCAACTCAGGCGACGGCTTTCCACGCGTCGATATTCCTCTGCCCAATTTCCAGGATTACTTCAACGCATCCGAGTACATCCTCTGCCCGGACGGATTCGTTTGGGCCGGCCCCGCCTATGTCGACGGGCCCGAGCCGAAAGCCAGTCCCGGAGACGTGCCGTGCACGACCGGCAGCCAGCTGGGAGACGCCTCAGGGATCTCCTATCGCGGATGGGACTTCCAGGGGATCGATGCGTCGGCGGGCGCCGAGTGGCGTGTCACCGGCAACACCGTCTTCCGTGGTTCCTATTACATACATGGCGGTTCGGCGACCATCAGCGGCAACCCTTCCGAAGACGCCTCGGTCTACAACGGGTGGCGGGTGACGATCTATGCCGCGCCGTCGGTCGGATTCGAGACCTGCCCAACTGTCGTCGGCGGCGACATCGAGATCTCCGGAAACCCCGACATGGAGCCTTGGAACACCGACGGCATCCTGCTTGTCGCTGGCAGGGACGTCGAGCTGAGAGGCAATCCTTCGCAGGGCCAGGCCACGATCAACGGCTTCATCTACGCCTACGAACAGGCCTCGGTTCAAGGAAATCCGGCGATAACGGGATCAGTGGTGACGTCGGACGGCAAGACCAACGCGGCCTCGCCGAGTTGCCACACCGCAGGGTCGCCGGTCTCGATCAACGAGATCTCCGGCTCGGCTGTCATCGTCTACGACGACGAACTGGCCGTGCCGCTCGGCGACAACATCCGCATCACCCATTGGAACGAGCTCTAGAGCTCCGCCGGCGCTCCCTGGATCCGGAAGGCCTCGTAGACGCCGTCAACGCCTTGCAGATGCGAGATGAGATTGCCTACCTGAGACGGATCGGACAGCTCGACTGCATAGCGAAGAATGGCTACACGGTCCCGGCCACTCGCCGATGACGAGGCAACGATGTTGCCGCCGACGTCGGTGATGGCGGCCGACACGTCTCGAAGGAGGCCGCTGCGGTCGAGGCTCTCCACCTGCACCCAGATCGCGAAGGTCCCAATGCGCTCGGGTGCCCAGTTCACGTCGATCATGCGATCAGGCTGATCGCCGAGACTCGAGACGTTGGTGCAGTCTGATCGGTGAATCGAGACTCCCCGGCCGACCGTCACGAATCCAACGATGTCGTCTCCCGGCACCGGCGCACAGCAACGAGCGATCCGAACCAAGACGTCGTCGAGGCCCTCGACGATGACCCCGGTGCCTGGGCGGCGGAGCGACTTTGGAGTGCGGGGTGGAGCGAGCAGGTCGGGCTCGTCGTCGGGAACGTCGGGGCCGCGCACCAATCGAGCGAGACGGTTGATGACGACCGGCCCTCCGATGCCGCGCTCTCCCACCGATATCAGCATACCGTCCACCGAAGGGAACCCCAGCTCTTCAGCCACGACCGCCAGCAGGCTCTCGCGCTCGGACGGTTTGAGGCCGAGGCCCTCGCGGCGGATGAGCCCGGCGATGGTGGACCGACCGTCGGCGAGGGCAACCTCACGCCGTTCCTTGGAGAACCATTGACGGATCTTGGCCTTGGCCCGAGAGGTGCGAACAAAGCTCAGCCAGTCCCGGCTCGGGCCATTGCGGCCGCCGCGAACGATCTCGACGATATCGCCAGACTCGAGAATCGACTCGAGGGGCACCAATCGCCCGTTCACCCTCGCTCCCGAACACGAGTGCCCGACCTCGGTGTGGACGGTGTATGCAAAATCCACCGGCGTCGATCCCGCAGGAAGGGTGACAACGTCCCCTGCCGGCGTCACCACGAACACCTCGTCCTGGTAGAGGTCGAGCTTCAGCTGTGTGAGAAAATCGGTGGGGTCGGTGTGCTCCTCCTGGATGCGGCGCAGGTCGGCCATCCATGGCAGGTCGCCCGATTCGACGTGCTGTTCTTTGTATCTCCAATGCGAGGCAATGCCGGTCTCCGCCCGGTGGTGCATCTCTTCGGAGCGAATCTGCACCTCGAGAGGCTTGCCTTCTGGCCCGATGACGGTGGTGTGGAGGCTTTGGTACAAATTGAACTTCGGCATGGCGATGTAGTCCTTGAACCGACCGTGCACGGGTGGCCATGCCGAGTGGATGAATCCGAGGGCGGCGTAGCAGTCCCGCACATCCTTCGTGATGATGCGGATGCCGATGAGGTCGTGAATACTCTCGAATGCATGGCCTGACTCAACCATCTTGCGATAGATCGAGTAGTGGTGTTTTGGCCGTCCCGACACCTCGCCGGAGATTCCGGCATCCGCCAACATCGATGTGACCTCGGCAATGGACTTCTCGATGATGCGCTCACGCTGGGGAGCGCGCTGTTCGATGAGGTCGGTGATCTCTGCGTATCGACTCGGGAAAAGGACCTCGAAGCAGCGGTTTTCCATCTCGTGTTTGATTTCCTGGACGCCCAGACGGTGCGCGAGAGGCGCATAGACCTCGATGGTCTCCGACGCCACCCGACGGCGCTTCTCTTCGGGCAGGGGTCCCAGCGTTCGCACATTGTGGAGGCGATCCGCCAATTTGATGAGGAGCACCCGCACATCTTGAGCCATGGCAATCACCATCTTGCGAATCGTGGCTGCTTGCGCTTCTTCACGGGAGGCGTATTTGATGCGATCGAGTTTGGTGACTCCGTCGATCAACGAAGCCACCGTGTCGCCGAATTGGCCGCGGAGCTGCTCGAGCGTGATGTTTGTGTCTTCGACTGTGTCGTGCAGCAATGCCGCCACCAGCGTGTCTCGATCGAGGCCGTAGTCGGCAAGGATCTGAGCGACCGCAACCGGATGCGAGACATACGGCTCGCCGGAGCGACGGAATTGCCCTTGATGGGCGGCTTTGGCCACCCCATAAGCCTCCACCAACACCGGCCGGCCGGCAGGACCATGGATCTCGACGTATGCATCGAGGAGCTGGTCGAGCTCCGAGCCCGCGACTGCTGGGCCGTCAGTCATACCTCACCAAGGCGTGCGTTCGGCAGCCGTTGAGGCGCTCACGTCCTTGCAGGGCGACCAATTCGACATAGGTCGCAAATCCAACCACGTGGGCTCCGAGGCTCTCGATGAGCTCGAGCGCAGCCGCCGCCGTACCGCCCGTGGCGATGACGTCGTCGACGATGAGTACCCGATCGCCCGCGGCGACGGCGTCGGCGTGAAGTTCCAACTTGTCGGTGCCGTACTCCAGGCTGTATTCGATGCTGCGCACTTGATACGGGAGCTTGCCCGGCTTTCTGATCGGCACAAATCCCGCATCGAGCACGGTTGCGACGGGTGTCGCCAGGATGAATCCTCGAGCCTCGATCCCGGCGACGTGAGTCACTCCGTCATTGATGAACGGAGCGGCGAGGTCGCTCACGATGGAGGCAAATGCATCGGCGTCGGCCAACACCGGCGTGATGTCTTTGAAGACGATGCCCTGCTTGGGAAAGTCGAGTACGTCTCTGATGAGCGATTCGGTCTCGTGTTTCACCGCCCCACTCTACCCCGGAAAGCCCCTCCGCAGGCAGACGCGGGCCGGTTCACGGCGCTACTCGGTGCGCCGCTACCTGCGCCGCTTCTTCGGGGGGCGAGGGGTCGCCCCAGTCGCAGTGGGCCGACTGCTGTCGAAGCTGCCTCCCTGCAGCGACCCGGAAGGGGCCTCGGGCGTCGCCTCGGGCACCTCGTCTGGGGCCTCCTGCGGCGCCGCCAGGCTGTCGCGTCGCGCTTGGCGCTCGGCAATGGCGATCCATTCCTCCTCGGTGTCTTTCCAGACATCCAGGAGGGGCGCAGCAATGAAGATCGACGAGTAGGTGCCTGCCGCGATTCCCACGAACAGCGCCAGCGCGAAATCGGTGAGGACACCGGCACCGAGAAAGAAAGAACCAAGGAAGAGGAGGCTACCCACGGGTAGCAGGCTCGTCAGTGAGGTGGCGATGGAGCGGGCCAAAACGAGATTCATGGACTCGTTGACGATGTCGTCGAACGTCTTCCTGCCCTCGGCCTTCTCCTCGGTTTCTTCGATCTTGTCAAAGACGACCACCGTGTCATACAGCGAATACCCGAGGATGGTGAGGACGGCCACCACCGTCGAAGGGGTGACCTCGAAACCCAGCAGCGAGTAGACGCCGGCCGTGATGATGAGGTCGTGAAACAGCGCGGCGATGGCGACGACCGCCATCTTCCACTCAAAGCGGATCGAAATGAACACCGAGACGGCGGCCAGAAAGGTGACCAGGGCGATAACGGCCGACCGGGCTATCAACGCCCCGAACGTCGGGCCGACCGATTCGACACTGGCGGTGGCCGAGTCGGCTCCCGCCGCCGCCGCCAGCGAGTCAACGAGCTCGATCTCGGTATCTCCCCCGATGAACTCGGTTCTGATCCGAACCGCGGCGCCGTCGTCCAACTCCTCAACACGCGAATCGGTGATTCCCGCCTCCCCGAGGATGTCTTCGAACTCCGGCACCGAGACCCCGTTCGGGTTGTCCAGGAGGATTGCCGTGCCGCCGCGGAAGTCCAGGCTGAGGTTGAGACCCAGCTCCCCGGGGCCCTCACGAAGCCCGATACTCAACAGCGAGATGACGATTGCGACGGCCGACACCAGGAACCATCGCCGGCGCTGGCCGACGAAATCGATCGAAGTGCGGGCCGTCGATTCTGTCACGCCTCGACCCCGGCCGCTCGTTTGATCGAGAATCGGCCTTCCTGACCAAAGGCCGATTGCGCAATCACAGAGACAGCGTTATAGGTGAAGAAGCGGGCGATCACGAGGTCGAGAGCGGTGGCAATTCCCAGCGCCAATGCGAATCCCTTCACAGGCCCAATCGCAAGCGCATAGAGGAGCACCGCGGCCAGCATCGACACGAAGTCAGCTGTGATGATGGTGCGGTAGGCCCTACGGAAGCCGTCGCTGACCGCCTCATCGAGCACCCGCCCCTCGCGGAGCTCTTCTTTGATGCGCTCGAAATACACGATATAGCTGTCGGTGGTGATGCCGATGGCCACGATCAAACCTGTCACACCCGCCAGCGTGAGGTTGAGGCCGTTGGCCTCGCCCAAGAAGATGTAGATCAGGAGCAGGAGCGACCCGAAAACCGAGAGTCCCACGACTGCCACGAGGCCGAGCGACCGGTAGTACACGAGCAGGGCGGCTGCGACCAACACGAGGCCGGCCAATCCCGCGACGATGCCGGTCTCGAGCGACTCCTGGCCGAGCGTGGCTGACACTTTCTGCAGCTGACTGCGCTCGAGCTGGATGGGAAGAGCGCCATAGCGCAGAACAACCGCCAGATCGACTGCCTCGTCCTCCGTGCCGTTCGCGCCCAGACCGATTTGTGCGTTGCCGCCCGCAATGCCCACATCGGGGAGAACGCCCTGCGCAACGGGTGGCGCGGTGAGGATCTCACCGTCGAGCACGATGGCGATTCGCCGGTGAACTCCGTCTACGTACCGAGCTGCATCTCCGGTGAGTTGCGCAAACTTGTCGGCACCATCGCTGGTCATCACCAGGTTGACTGCCCAGAACCCACTCGCGGCATCGGGAGACGCGTTCGCCAAGTCCGAGCCGGACAACACTTCTGGGCCAACCAGGTACAGCGCGGCGATCTCGCCGGCTTCGTCGCGCTCCGGCAACCACACTGCCATTGTGCCGTCATCAACGAGCGACACGCCGTCCGGGCCGACTTCGGAGACGGGTACGTCGGTGCACGCATCTGCTACCTCAGGGGCTTGCTGAAACACCCCGTCGACCAGCCCCTCGATCTCGCAAACGGGTCGGAACGTGAGCTGACCGGTCTGCCCAACAACATCGAGCGCCTCTTCCTGGTCGGTGATCCCGGGCAGCTGAACCAGAACGTTGCGATCGCCCGTGATGGCAATCTCCGGCTCCTGGACATTGCCGAGATTTTCGATGCGATTTCGCATGATCCCCGCCGACACCTCCAGGAGGTCGGATTCGGTGCCCTCGGGGGCGGTCAGAATCACCGAAATGCCTCCCCGCAGGTCCAATCCGAGCTTGGGGGCGTACCCGTTGGCGAGGGCGAGGGCGAGCCCTCCCCAAGCGACCGCGAGGATGACGAGCACGGAGATCAGCCGTCGGCTCACTCTTCGGGCGTCGACTGCTCGATGCGAGAGGCGATGGCACGCCGCTCGATTTCCACGGATCCCTCGGCCAACCGCAGAAGCGCCGAATCATCGTCCAATGACTCGATTGTCCCCCGCAGTCCGCCCACGGTTCGAACCTGGTCGCCGACGGCGATGCTCGCAATCAGCTCCTGCTGTTTGGCGGCGCGCCGACGCTGGGGACGAATGAGAAGGAAATAGAAGGCCACACCCAACAGCAAGAACAGATACAACGAACTGATTCCGGAGCCGGTGGCCTCTGCGTCTTGTGCAAAAAAGACAATCATGAGCAGCCCGAGATGGTAGCTGTCGCCCGTACGGAGCCAAACCCCATCACTGCCCCAGTCCGCTGTGCCGAGAACGGTAATAGTCTGCGAAGACGCCGCCGGCGATCGCCGCTCGCGCCCCGCGAAGGAGCTCGAGTGTGTAGTGGAGGTTGTGAATCGTCAGGAGTCGGGCGGCGGTCAGCTCCCCCGTAGTGAGCAGATGCCGGAGGTAGCCGCGCGAGTACCGCTGACATGTGGCACATTCACACCCTTCCTCGAGTGGATGTTGGCTCGGACGATTCTCGGCGCGCCTCAGGTTGTAGCCACCTGAGCGGCTGAGCACCTTGCCATGCCGGGCGAGCCGCGTGGGAAGCACACAGTCGAACAAGTCCGCCCCGCGTCGAATCGCGTCGAGCATTCCGTCGGTATCGCCCAGGCCCATCACGTAGCGCACGCTCTCCTGGGGGAGTTCGGCAATGGCCGACTCGAGCGCCCGGTTGCGCTGGGCAGCCGGCTCTCCCACCGACAGGCCGCCGATTCCATAGCCGTCGAAACCCAGGGCGGCCGTTGCGCGGGCGCTCTCGGCGCGAAGCTCTCCGTCGACACCACCCTGCACGATCCCAAACAGCGCCTGATCGGGCCGATCGTGAACCGCCAGGGACCTCTCTGCCCATCGCAATGTCAGCTGCATGGCGTCGGCCACGCGCCCCCGCTCGGCGGGCAGGCCGACACACACGTCGAGAACCATGGCGATATCAGGGCCGAGCAGTTGCTGAGTGCGAACGGCTTCCTCGGGAGTCAGCATGACCGAGCTCCCGTCGTAGGTCGACCGAAAGGCCGCTCCTTCTTCGGTGATCTTCGGGTCGAGAGAGAAGATCTGATACCCACCCGAATCGGTGAGGATCGGGCCATCCCAACTCATGAATCCGTGCAAGCCCCCGAAGCCGGCGATGAGGTCCGCGCCTGGTCGCAGCATGAGGTGATAGGTGTTGGCCAGAACGATATCGGCACCGAGTGCGGTCAGGTCCTCGGAGGAAAGAGTGCGAACCGTCGCTCGTGTGCCAACCGGCATGAACGCGGGCGTCGGAAGCGCCCCGTGGGGAGTGGTGACCGTCCCGGCTCGGCTACCGGAGGGGTCGAGCGATTCCACGGCGAAGCGAAGGGCCGTCACAGTCGTTCGGCCAGCATGGCGTCCCCAAACGACAGAAACCGATAGCCGCGTGCGAGCGCTGCGTCGTAACTGGTTCGCCAGCCATCACCCATGAATGCGGCCACCATGACAATCAGGCTAGACCGGGGAATGTGGAAATTCGTCACCAGTACGTCCACCACCGAGAATGAGAAGCCGGGCTTGATGAAGAGATCCGTGGACCCCGGTCCTTCACGAACGTCTCCGTCCTTCACCGCACTCTCGAGCGTGCGAACCACGGTTGTCCCTATGGCCACAATCCGCCGCCCATCGTGACGAGCTCTGCTGACCTGGGCGGCGGCACGGGCCGAGACGAAATACCGTTCGGTGTGCATGTGGTGGTCTTCGATGGACTTGGTCGTGATCGGCCGGAACGTTCCGAGACCGACATGGAGATCGACTTCGGCAATATCGATGCCGCGCCGCATCAGACCGTCAAACACGCGCTTCGTGAAATGCAGGCCGGCCGTCGGGGCGGCCGCCGAACCGGGAACCTGGGCGTAGACCGTCTGATAATCGTCGGGCTGGGCGAGCTGCTCGACGATGTACGGCGGCAGGGGCATCGCTCCATGCGCAGCAGCCGTCGCCTCGACGTCGCTCTCCGTCGCCACGAGCACCCGCCCGTCGACGGGGTCAGAACGCACCTCGAAGTGAGCACCAGCCACATCGATCACCACCCCGGCCCGGATCCTTCGAGCCGGACGGATCAGGGCTTCCCACTCCCCCGTTGCGATTTGGTCGAGGAGGAGGAGCTCGATCCCCCCACCCGTGTCGACGCGCGTGCCGCTCAACCGGGCGGGCCGAACTCGGGTGGTGTTGATCACCACCAGATCATCGGGCCGCAGCAGCGCCGGCAGGTCGCTGAACCGGTGGTCGGACAGATCGGGGGTGTACAGCAGCCGAGCAGAGTCACGCGGCTGGGCAGGACGTTGGGCGATTCGCCCCGGATCGAGCGTGTACTCGAATCGACCGGTGTCCACGACGTCAGTCGTCGAGTAGTGACGGTTGTGCTCCAGCGGGTGGGCGCACCCCCAGGTGCGCATAGGCGGCTGGAGCCGGCACTCTGCCACGGGGGGTACGAGCCATGAGCCCGGACTGCAGGAGGAATGGCTCGTACGCGTCCTCGACCGTTTCGGGCTCTTCGCCGACGGCGATGGCCAACGTCGACAACCCCACCGGGCCGCCTGAGAACGTGTCGACCAACGCCCACAGGATGGCTCGGTCCACTTGGTCGAGTCCCAAATCGTCGACCTCGAATACCTGGAGCGCCGCCGCGGCCGTGGGCTCATCCACCGAGCCGTCTCCCCGGGCGACTGCATAGTCCCGCATCCGAGCCAGGAGTCGGTTGGCGATTCTGGGCGTTCCTCTGCTGCGAGACGCCACCATGGCGGCCGCCGGTCCCGTGATCGAAACATCGAGGATGCCCGAGGATCGCAGAACGATTCGCTCGAGCTCGTCTGGTGTGTAGTAGTCGAGTTTGTCGACTATGCCGAACCGGTCGCGCAGCGGCGCGGCCACCTTGCCCTTGCGGGTCGTGGCAGCCACCAGCGTGAACCGGGGCAGGTCGAGGCGAATCGACTGGGCCGATGGGCCCTTTCCCAGCACGATGTCGAGCTCGAAGTCTTCCATGGCCGGATAGAGAACCTCTTCCACAGCTCGTGGCAGCCGGTGCACTTCGTCGATGAAGAAGACGTCTCCGTGATCGAGATTGGTGAGTATCGATGCCAGATCGCCGGGACGCTCCAGCGCTGGTCCCGAGGTGATCCGGAAACGCGAGCCCAGCTCATGGGCGATGATCGATGCCAAAGTCGTCTTGCCCAGACCCGGAGGCCCCGACAGCAAGACGTGGTCAAGCGGGTTGTCGAGCGCAGCGGCAGCCTCCAACGAGATGGACAGCCGTTCGCGGAGTTTGATCTGACCGACGAACTCGGCGAGATCGCGGGGCCGGAGCGTGCGATCCGTGGGATCATCGCTACCTGATGCCAGCGGGCTCAACACCGATTCGTCACGCATGGCGTTCTTTTCCGAGAGCCTTCAGGGCCATACGAACCTGTTCGGCCACTGGCAGGGTGGGATCGACCGAACCCATGACATCTCGTGCCTCACTCGCGGAGTACCCGAGTTGTTCGAGTGCCTCACGCACTTGCGCCGCGTGCGTCCCCGATGGGGACCCGGCCAACCCGGCGTCCCCCACCTTGGGCTTGAGCTCCAGAACGATCTTCTGAGCACTTCGCTTGCCGATGCCGGGGACGGCGGTGAGCGCATCGACGTCGTCGTTGGCGATGGCGGTGAGCAGCTGTTCAGGATCCATCGTCGCAAGGATCGCCAAAGCCACCTTGGGGCCTATGCCGGGCGCACCCAGCAAGATCCGAAACCACTGCTGCTGTGTCTCATCGGTGAAGCCGAACAGCGTCAGGGCGTCCTCGCGAACGTGGAGGTGGGTGTGGAGAACGATCTCTTCGCCGATCGAAGGAAGCTCGGCCAATGATCGGGGCGTCACCGCCACTTCATATCCGACTCCGCCCACCTCGAGAACGACCACCTCGGGGCGACGCGCCACCAACGTGCCGCGCAGCCTTCCGATCATGCCAGCGCCTCGAACTTGGTCGTCTGGCAGTAACAGAGAGCCACGGCGAGCGCATCGGCAGCGTCGGCGGGCTTGGGGAGCTCGGAGAGGTGAAGGCGCGCCGCCACCATCTTCTGCATCTGGCGTTTCTCAGCATTCCCGTAGCCTGCGATGGCTTGCTTCACCGTTGTCGGAGTGAATTCTCGGACCACGATCCCATGCGTGGCCGCCGCCAGGATGGCAACCCCTGAGGCTCGTGCCACGCCGATGGCGGTTGCGCGGTTCTTGTTGAGGAAAATCTGCTCGATAGCCATGACAGCAGGACGGAATTCGGCGATCACCTCATTGAGGTCGCGATAGAGCTCGCCCAGTCGGTGCTCGATGGGATCGCCCGCGGAGGTGCGCATCACCCCAGCGGATACGAGGGCTGGTCCACGCTCTCGAATCACTCCGTATCCCATCGTGGTCAGGCCGGGATCGACCCCTAAAACGAACATATGTTCTATGGATAGTAGCGTCGGCGGCCGCCCATCCGGTGCATTGTCGAGCTCAGGCGTCGAGAGCAGCCATGACTTCGTCGGGGATATCGAAATTGGCGAAGACCTCTTGAACATCATCCAGGTCATCCAGCGTATCGATGAGGCGCAGCACCTTGGGCGCTGTCGGCGCATCCACCGGCACCGATGTCTTGGCGAGTTGGGTGACTCCACCGTTCTCAATGGTGATCCCCGTGGCGCTGAGGGCCCGCTTCACGTCCGAAAAGTCGCCCGGGGCGCAGATCACCTCGAACTGGTCGCCGGAAACCGTGACGTCTTCCGCCCCTGCCTCGAGCGCAGCCAGCATGACATCGTCTTCGTCGCCTTCGACGAGGAAGTGACCTTTCTGTTCGAACAGATACGCGACCGATCCCGGCTCACCCAGGCTGCCACCGTTCCTGGTGAACGTCGACCGAACGTCTGACGAAGCCCGGTTGCGGTTGTCGGTGAGCACATGGACGTAGATCGCCACGCCGCCCGGGCCATATCCCTCGTAGAAGAACTCCTCATAGGAGGCGCCTTCGACCTCGCCGATGCCACGCTTGATGGCCCGATCGATGTTGTCGTTGGGCAAGCTGTTTGCTTTCGCCTTGTCGATGGCGGTTGCGAGGGTGGGATTCCCCACCGGGTCACCGCCGCCGGCGCGCGCCGCCGCCTCGATGGCTTTGACGAGCTTGGCAAAGAGCTTGCCGCGGGCAGCGTCCTGGCGTCCCTTGCGATGCTTGATGTTCGCCCATTTGGAATGACCAGCCATCAGGCTCCCTCGACCAGGGTCAGGAGCTGGCGGTGAATGCGACCATCGTCGGTCAGCTCAGGATGAAATGCAGTTGCGATGATGTTTCCCTGGCGCACCATCACCGGGCGCTGGTTCCACACCGCCACGACCTGGACGTCGGCGCCTGCCTCGGCTACGACAGGCGCTCGGATGAACACGGCGTGCATCGGAACGGGATCGTCGTGGAGCGTGAGATCGGCTTCGAACGACTCGTTCTGGGTGCCGAAGGCGTTCCTCTCAACCGTGACGTCGAGCACGCCGAGGAGCGGCTGCTCGCCCTCAGTCACACGTTTGGCCAGCAGAATGAGCCCGGCACAGGTTCCGAAGGTCGGAAGGCCATCCTCGATACGCTTGCGCAGCGGATCGACGAGACCGTACAAGGTCGCCAGCTTGCCCATGGTGGTCGATTCTCCGCCAGGAATCACAAGCCCATCTATCTGCTCCAACTCCTCGGCGCGCCGAATGCGAACCGTGTCAGCGCCGAGGGCTTGCAGGATCGACTCGTGCTCACGCACGTCACCTTGCAGAGCCAATATGCCGATCACCGGCATATCACCAGCCCCGCGAGGCGTACCGTTCCGACTCGGGAATGGTGTCGATCTCGATACCCACCATTGGCTCGCCGAGGTTTCGCGAGACCTTGGCAATGATGGTGGGATCGTCGTAATACGTCACGGACTCAACGATGGCTCGAGCTCGGGCAGGGGGGTTCCCGCTCTTGAAGATCCCTGACCCGACGAATACGCCGTCGCATCCCAGTTGCATCATGAGAGCAGCATCGGAGGGTGTGGCAATGCCGCCGGCGGCGAAGTTGACCACGGGGAGCTTGCCGGTCTGCGAGACTTCTTGCACGAGGTCGAATGGAGCGCCCAGGTCGCGAGCCATGGACATCAGCTGATCGGGGGTGGCAGCTTTCGCAGCTCCGATTTCGGCCGTGATGCGGCGCATGTGGCGGACCGCCTCGACCACGTTGCCCGTTCCCGCCTCTCCTTTGGTACGGATCATGGCGGCACCTTCACCGATCCGACGCAGCGCCTCGCCCAGGTTCCGCGCCCCACAGACAAACGGGGTGGTGAATGACCACTTGTCTATGTGATGGTCTTCGTCAGCGGGAGTGAGCACCTCGCTCTCGTCGACGTAATCGACACCGAGCGACTGAAGAACCTGTGCTTCAACGAAGTGTCCGATGCGCGCCTTGGCCATGACCGGAATCGAAACGGCCTCGATGATCCCTTCGA
>JBFGJH010000032.1:0-35942 GCA_041577335.1 Acidimicrobiia bacterium
CGGGATCATCGGCGGCCTCGGTCACGATCTCGTGGCTATGTGTGTCGACGACCTCGCCGCCGTTGGAGCAACGCCGTTGGCATTCACCGACTACCTGGCCACCGGACGCATCGACCCGACCCGGGACGAACAGTTGGTGGGGTCGATTGCGGAGGCATGCCGGATTGCCGGGTGCGCGTTGTTGGGTGGGGAAACAGCCGAACACCCCGGCGTCATGGATTCCGAAACGTTCGATCTCGCCGGCGCCGCACTGGGGATCGTCGAACGGGGAGCCGAGGTCGACGGGTCCGCCGTGGAGGCGGGCGATCTCATCATCGGTGTCATGAGCCCGAATCTTCGCTCCAACGGCTTCTCACTGATTCGGTCGATCTTCGACCTCGACGCCCTCTCTGACCCATTCCCCGGAGAGCCGGCGCGCACCACTGGCGAAGTGCTCACAGAGCCATCGGTCATCTACGCACCCTCGATCCAAGCGGTCATCGCCACAGGGCATGTAACCGGTCTCGCCCACATCAGCGGCGGTGGTCTCCCCGGCAACGCCGGGCGGCCCCTCTCCGGCGGGCTGAGCGCTCGCATCGATTTCGGCTCGTGGCGACCACCCAACGTGTTCGAAGTCGTTCAAGACAAAGGGAGGATCTCGACCGCTGAGATGTTCGCCACATTCAATATGGGGATTGGTTTTGTCGTATATGCGAGGCCAGGTGCATATGCGGAAATCAGCACCTCTTTGCTCGACCACGGCCACCCGAGCTCTGTCATCGGTGAAGTCGTCCGGGGTCACGCAGCGGTGACAATCGCCGAGTTGCCGACAGGGCTCGATTGACACGGCTGGGCGAAGAAACTCTTCCTTGACTGGACAACCACATCACGGGCAGGTAGAACTGGCAGGCCGGCTAGTCCCTGGCGGGGCTCTCTCGAGCCCCAGAGCCGGCACGAAGGGGGCTCTTCGGAGCCTCCTTCGCTTGCGCACATGCCGATCATTCAACCTGCGGGCCGCAATGATCTGGCCGGGCGATCCGACGCGGCCAGCATCGCCGACCACATCACAACCAGTGCCGCCGACGACATGGCAGCGACGGCTACCCAGTCGCCCCAGCGGGTATACAACGTCTTTCTGGCGCCGATCCCCCGGATCTCGCCATCGATGACAGTGGCTTCGTAGAGTCCTGTCGGCGCCATCACAGAGCCACCCTGAGTGATGATGGTCGATGATCCCGTGATGGCGCCGTGGATGACATCGACGCCTAGCTCGGCGGATCGCATTCTCGACATCCCGATGAGTTGGTCAGAGGCCGGCGACTCGCCGTAGGAAGCCTCATTGGAGGCGACCACGAGCACCTCACCGCCGGCTGCCACGGCGTCGCGGGCGTAGCGGGCGAAAGCGACTTCGAAGGAGATCAGAGAACCTACGGGAATGCCTCCAATGTCAGCCAAGACCGGGCCTTCTCCTCTCACCATGTCACGGGGCACTTGATCCGTGACTGATAGCCGCCCAAACAGCGAGCGCACCGGAACGTATTCACCGAACGGCACCGGGTGGATCTTGCGGATCTCTGTCTGGTATCGGCCGTCGGGATCGAACACCACGATGGAGTTCACGAAAGTCGAGTCGCTGTCGGGGCGGTCGCCGCCGACGATCAGATGAGCGTCGAGACGGACAGCCTCCGCAGCCACGAGATCGCGCTGCTCCGACGCGGCGAGCGGATCAAACGTCGTCGCCGACTCGGCCCACGCCACCAAATCCACCGTACCGGGTGCGATCTGGCGAGTGAGCTCGAGGTGACTGTCGAAGATCCCTTGCCGCTCACCGATGCAGTGCTCGGCGCATGGTGTGTTTCCCTGGACAATGGCGACACGTAACACCTCTCCCTCGGGTCCTGTCGCAAGAATTGCCGCGGCGCCGGCGAGGAGAAACACGGCGACCACGCCCACGATGAAGGGGCGCCACGAGGTCCACGGCACCACCAACGCCGCCAGCGTTGCGAAGATGACTCCCCAGCCGGAGGTCCCGATCCAGGGAGCGACGTCTCGCATCCAGGCGAGCTCGCCGGCCGGGTATCCGAGAGCGCCCCATTCGAGGCCTCCAAATGGCAGACGTGCCCGGGCGAACTCCGCCGCCGCCCAGCCGCCCGACACCACCACCACCCACTTCCATCCCGTCTGGCCTCGGAAGGCGTAGCCGAGCATGGCAAACAAGGCAAAGAAGGTGACCTGCGAGATGATCAGGCCCACCAACGCTTCCCAGCCCAGGTTGACCAGCCACCACATGAGAGACCCCATGAACACCGAACCAAAAAGGACACCGACCGCAAGCGCCATGCTCACGGAACGACAGCGGCGGATGGCCGCGAGAAACAGTGCCGGCCCGACGACCGCCAAGGGCACCCAGCCCACAGGGGGATAGGCCAACGTCAGCAGAAGACCGGCCAGAAACGCCATGAGTACGGGGGGCCAGCCGGCCATTGAATCGGTCACCGGCGGTGATTGTACGACCCACGACTCGCTTAGAGTGTCGTGGTGACCGATCTCGAACTCGCCCAAATGGCGGCCCAACAAGCTGCGGCCGTCATTCGGGGCCACTTTGCGACCGCCACTCCCACCGAGTTCAAAGGTGCCGTCGATCCGGTGACCGCAGTTGATCGGGCAGCTGAAGCGCTCGTTCGAGCCGTGCTTTCCGAGCATCGTCCCGACGACGCCGTCGTCGGCGAAGAAGAGGGTGGTCACGCATCGAGCGGGCGAACCTGGATCGTCGATCCGCTCGACGGCACCATCAACTTCGTTCACCGCCTCCCCCACGTCGCCGTGAGTATTGCTTTGTACGAAGGAGCGACCGGGCTTGTCGGCGTCATTGTTGACGTGATGCATGACGAGCTCTTTGCCGCCCGGCGGGGCGCCGGAGCAACCCTCAACGGGTCGCCGATGGCGGTTTCGGAAGCTGCGCGCCTGGACCAAGCGCTGGTCGCGATCGGTTTTCCGTACGACCGACGGGAGAAGGCACAACAGTACGGCTCCACGGTGGTTCGCATACTCGAGCGTGCCCGGGGGATCCGCCGGTTGGGAGCTGCAGCACTCGACCTTGCCTACGTCGCCGCCGGCCGGGTCGATGGGTATGTCGAGCACTCCCTGCAGCCGTGGGACGTCGCTGCCGGAGCGGTCATCCTGCACGAGGCGGGCGGACGGATCACGTCTGAGCACGACACGCCTCGGCCGGTGATGTCGACTGGGCCGGTGGTTGCATCCAACGGCCACATTCACCCCGAGCTTCTCGGGGTTATCTGATCTCTGTGTGGCGAGATAGGATCGGCGGATGTTCGAAGAGGGAATCCGGGCGTTCTGGGAGTGGTGGCAGGCCGGTGGGCGCCAGCTGCTCGAGTCGGCGATCGCGGGTGAAGAAGGCGATGACCTCCCGGGCACCATCTCAGGGCTTGTTTCCGATATCCATCCGTCGCTGCAATGGCAGCTCGCCCCCGGGATGGTGGCCGAGCACTCGCTGGCTCTGTCGGGGGGAGGCTTGGGCACCCTACGCATCATCGCCCAGCAGTGGGCAGAAGGCGCACCCGATGAGCCCTCCGGGTGGGAATTCCACGGAGCTCGTATTCCGATCGAGCCACCGTACCTCACGATCGAGGGAGTAGCTCTCGACCCGACCCAGCTGACGTGGGTTGCCGAGGAAGACACCGTGTACGAGCAGCTCGACGTCGGTGTCTTCGTGCCCGGTTTTGAGGTGCTCGACGACGCGGCACGTATGCAAGCCATTCTGACCTACCTCGACGCGGTGTTGGGTGAGGACAAGAGCGAGACATGGATTGGCATCATCGAACCGCTCGCCGAGCCTCCCCGGGGCGGTCGGCCGCTACGCGATCTCGCCGATCGAGTGGCGTCGTACGCCGCCACAACGACGGGAGAGGGGTGGGAAATCATCGAAATGGAGGAGTATGGGGCGTACACCATCGCCACGATCAACCGGGCGCTCAAACACCTCCACCATCTGGACAAGGTCCTCCACTGCGAGATCATCGTTGGGATGAACGACACCACGCAGTTGGGCCTACCCACCGACGTAGAGACTGCCGATCAAGGGGAGATCGAAGACGACGCTCTCGAGACGATCGGCGACCAGGGGATCTTCCTGGGTCGCGAGACGATCGCCGGGCACCGCCACCTGCACTTCTTCGTCAAAGACAGTGAGACGTTCGCGGAAGACATCGCTGACTGGGCGGAAGAGTTCGACTCTCACGCAGTCGAGGCAATCGTGACGCTAGACCCAGACTGGTCGATCCTCAACCGTTGGCTCTGATGAGGCAGACCCTGCTCGTCGGTGATCGAGTACGCCGTGCGACCGGCATCGTTGGCGACGCGATCCTGATCGGTTCGGGGAGAATCGAAACCGTGGGTTGGGCCGACCAGCTGCGACGACCGGGCCTGGCCGAAGAGCGCTACCCGGGGACGACGATCGTGCCTGGTCTCGGCGACGCCCACTTCCATCCCTGCGGATACACGGCGGCGCTCACCCGCCTCAATGTCTCGTCCGCCGAGTCATTCGACGACCTGATCCGCCTGGTGCGGTCCGTCGCCACCGAGACTCCCGCAGGGAGCTCCATCGTGGGGACGCGGCTCGACGACGAACACCTCATCGAACGGCAGCTCCCCGATCGAACGGTCCTCGATCAGGCTTCGCAATCACATCCCCTCTTGCTCTATCGCTATTGCGGGCACGTTGCCGTCGCCAACACCCTGGCGCTCGCCGAGGCGGGGATCGACTCCAGCACTCCCGATCCTCCTGGCGGCGTCATCGATCGGGACTCGTCGGGTGTTCCGACGGGTGTGCTGCGCGAGACGGCCATCGAATCGGTGGGGGACCGGGTTGGAAACCGCTCGAAGGGACAAACACCCGACGAGCTCAACCGAGCCCTACGCGGGCTCGTGCAGCAGGGCCTCACCAGGTTGGGCGCGATCGTGAGCGTGGGCCAGGGCGTCTTCTGTGGTGTCGGCGACGAGCTCGAGCTGCTGTGTTCCGCGGCTCCCGAGCTTCCCCTCGATGTATCGGTGTTCGTGATTGCGGCGACAGCCTCTGATCTCGAATCGGCAGCCAACCGGTTAGCCAAGGCGGGACGGCGCGTGTCCTTCGCAGGCCTCAAGGTCTTCGCCGACGGATCATTGGGAGGCCAGACCGCGGCCATGGACGAGCCCTACGCCGACGGACCTGACAACACCGGCACCCTCCGGTTCGACGATCGCACCGTCGACCCAATCGCACGGGCCGCCATCGACCTCGGAGGAGGAGTCGTGGTCCACGCAATCGGAGACCGCGCCAACCGCATCGTGCTCGACTACATGTCGAGCCTCCGCGCCGACCACCCCGACGCATTGCTCAGGGTGGAACATGCCTCTGTCCTGGCCGAGAGCGACATTGGCCGCTTCGCCGAACTCGGCGTATTCGCCTCGGTCCAGCCTGCATTCATGGCCAGCGAAACCGACTGGCTCGAGCGACGGCTCGGCTCCGCACGTTTGGCCCGCACGTATCCCTTCCGAGCTCTCACCGACGCCGGCGCCGTCCTCGCCGGCGGATCGGACTGCCCGGTCGAGCCTCCAGACCCACTCATGGGGATGGCGGCAGCTCGCGACCGTTGTGGGATCGTCCCTGATCAGGCCCTCACCGGTGCGGAGGCGCTCGCCATGTTCACCGATGGTGTGACACTCGGGCTGGGCCTCCTCGATCCGCTCTCTCCCGGGGCCCGGGCGCACCTGACGTTCCTCGATCAGGACCCGGTGGAGGTCCCGGCCGACCGTCTCAGAACGACACACGTTGTATCGACGTGGATCGACGGCGAGAGCGTTCCGGTCGATCCAAATGCCTTGGTTTGGTCATAGGCGCTTACAATCGCTCCATGCGCATATCGATCGAATACTGCAGCCAGTGAAACTATCTTCCCCGTGCGGTCAGCACGGCCGAAGAGCTCCTCGAGAGTTTCCCGCTGGATGAGCTGACGCTCATCCCGTCCGGAGGCGGGCGGTTTGAAGTCGTCGTCGACGGCGAGCATCTCGTCTACAGCAAGAAGGAAACCGGACGCCACGCCGAGGATGGCGAAGTCAAGGCCGCCGTTGCCGGGATGGCGGACGGATAGCTCGCCGCACTGGTCGCCTCCCCCGCAAGCCAACCCGGTCGGCCAGCACAGGGTGAGCGCATCAGCGATCGCCCGCCGGTGAGGCAGCAGCTCAGCGCCCATCGAACGCTACCCTTTCCCGATGTTTGACTACACCTCGGTGACCCCAGAATCGATTCGCGAAGACATGGAGGCGGTGATTGCCACTGCCGACGCGATGGTCGATAGGATCGTGTCGGAATCAGACCCTCGCACGTTCGCAAACACCGTCCAGCCCATCGAAACACTCGGCGCCGCCATGGGCGACGCCTACGGTCGCGGGCCTTTCCTCGGCAACGCCGCCGTCGATGAGGACGTGCGCAACGCCGCCCGGGCCGCCGAGGAACGACAGGCCAAATGGCATGTCGATCTGATCACTCGTGACGACCTGTACGAAGCGATTCGCTCATACGCCGATGACTCCGCTTCCTCCAACCTCGAGCCGGAGCCTCGTCGCTTCCTCGACTTTCTTCTGCGCGACTTCGAGATGGCGGGGCACGGACTCGAGAGTGAAGCCCGCGCCCGGCTGAAGGTGATCAATACCCGCCTCGTCGAGATCGGCATTCAATTTGCGCGAAACCTCGCCGAGTACGAGGACTTCTTGGTGGTCACATCTGCTGACCTCGAGGGCCTTCCCCCGTCCTACGAGGGGCAGCTCAAACAAGGCGAGAAGCAGGGAACATTCCTCATCTCCATGGAGTATCCCGATGTGGTGCCGTTCATGGAGAACGCCAAACGCCGCGACCTGCGCCAGGCGCTCAGCGCTCGATTCAACAGCCGTGCCGTGCAGGAGAACCGCCCTCTCCTCGAAGAGGCGGTCGAGTTGAGAGCGGAAACCGCACGATTATTCGAAGTGGATTCTTGGGCCCACTATCGCATGCAGGAGAAGATGGCCAAGCAGCCGGAGCGAGTCGAGGAGTTCTACTCGTCGCTGATCCCACCGCTGCAGGCAAAGGCACGAAACGAAATGGACGAGTTGAGCCGGCTGTTGGCCAACGACGCCGAGGGTACGGAGTTCCAGGCCTGGGATTGGCGCTACTACCACACTCAGGTCAAGCGCACGGACTACGGCCTCGACCCCATGGAGGTTGCATCGTACTTCCCACTCGAGCAGGTCGTCGGTGGGATGCTCTCGCTCACCGCAGAGGTATTCGGCCTGACCTATCACGAAATCGCAGAGACCAACGCCTGGCACGACGACGTCCGGCTGTACGAGATTCGAGACACCGCCACCGGCGCGCATGTCGCTCACTTCTACATGGACCTGTTCCCGCGAGACGGGAAGTTCGGGCATGCTGCCGCCTGGCCGCTCGTTCATGCCCGAAGCTCAGACGGCCAAGCCGTTCGCCCAGTGAGTGCCATCCTGGCCAACTTCACGAAGCCCACCGCCGAACGGCCGTCGCTGCTCCAACACACCGAAGTGGTGACCTTGTTCCACGAATTCGGCCACATCCTCCACATGTCACTTGCTGACACGCTCTTCAGCCGATTCTCGGGAGCGAGCACCGAATGGGATTTCGTGGAGGCACCCTCACAGATCATGGAGCACTGGTGCTACAAACCGGCCGTTCTGCAACGATTCGCCAAGCACTACGAATCGGGCAACCCGATCCCCGCCGAGTTGGTGCAACAGCTCGAGGCGGCCCGCAATCTCCACGTCGGCATCTCGACAATGCGCCAGATCTCTTTCGGGGTGCTCGATATGGGTATGCACGGGCCGAAGCACCTGTCGCTCGACGAGGCGCTGGCCGAGGCAACCGCCGTCTCGCTCTTCCCATTCCAGGAGGGAACGTTCTTCCCTGCCTCGTTCGGGCACATGTTCGGGTATGACGCCGGGTATTACGGATACCTGTGGTCGGAGGTTTTTGGTGACGACATGTTCTCGATGTTCGAGGAGTCCGGAGTCACCGACCCGGGCATCGGCATGCGGTATCGCAAAGAGATTCTCGAACCGAACGGCAGCAGGGATGCCGACGACCTCTTGCTCGCGTTCCTGGGCCGTGCTCCGTCGAATCGGGCGTTCCTAGCCAAGCTCGGTATCGACGCGAACGACTTGTGAGCAGAAATGCCGAGACCCCGAGGAGGGACTCCGGGGTCTCGGCTGCTGGACCGGTTGGAGGGTGTCCAGCACGCAGCGCCGTGGGGATGACGAGCCCGAGGTAGCAGGCCCGTCGGGCACTGCGTCGATCTCAGATGTCTGGGAGGTCGCCTCGACCTCCCGTCACTCTTACATTCCGTCGGCGACGATCCGGCCCCGGACCCGGGGGAAGCGGACGGGGGCATGGGAATAGCAGAATTCCCGTCGGTTGTATTGAGAGAGCTTGGTGTCGCAGCCACTCTCGGCGCAGACTCGCCCGGCCTTCACCGTTCGAGACGGCCGAGCAGAACCCACGATGCGGCGACCCTTTACCGTCGTCGTATCAGCCATGCTGTTGGCCTCCTTTGATGTCTCACCTTTATCAACATCTGTCGTTTGTGATCTATTTCACGAACTTTCTGGCTTGTGTACGGGTTATACGCAGCCGGGAGCCGTTTGGTTCCCCAATTAAGAGGATTCCCGTCCATCCTGAGAGCACGCTGTGAATAGCCGGTGAACTGCCGCCGAACATCGCGGGAACCCCTTGGCAGCAACGGCGACCACGCCTGGTAACGGAATCCAGCGCCTTACCCCACCCCTGGTGGGGTGGTATGATGGCATCCATGAAGGAAACCCACAAGGCAAATGCGTTGAATCGACTGAAGACTGTGCGGGGCCACCTCGACTCGGTGATCACCATGGTCGAGGCCGAGCGCTATTGCCCGGAGATCATGAAGCAGGTCTCAGCGCTGCAGGGGTCATTGGAGGGCGTCAATAGGGTCCTGCTGCAGAATCACCTCGAGACCTGCGTGGCTCACGCCGTCTCGGAAGGGCGCACCGGAGAAATCGTCGATGAGCTGCTCGAGACCATGCGATACACGGCGGCAGTCACCGGGCCATCCCGAAGCAAGGAGAACTAGATGAACACTGTGATGCTCAAGGTACCGGACATCTCCTGTGACCATTGCAAGACATCGATCGAAGGAGCGGTCGCAGAAGTGGCCGGCGTGGCATCGGTGGCAGTCGACGTGGCGGCCAAGACGGTCGCAATCGTCCATGACGACAGCACTTCGGTCGCTGACGTTGTCGACGCTATCGAGGAGCAGGGCTACGAAGTCATCACCTGACGATCTCGCCTTCGATGTCGAGGGCATGACGTGCGCGTCGTGCGCTCTCCGGATCGAACGAGTTCTCGCCAAGCAGGACTTGGTCGAATCCGCCATCGTCAACTTCGCCGGCCGGGAAGCTCGCGTCGAGATTGCCGCGGGCGCGGATGCGGAGGCACTCGTTGCCGCGGTTGACCGCCTTGGCTATCACCTGACCCCTATCGAACGCCACGCCGACAGGCCGGATCATCGCTCCTACTACTCCGAAGAAGCTCGTCGGCAATGGCGCACCTTCCTCGGCGCAGCGGCTCTGACAATCCCGGTCTTGGTTCTGGCCATGGGTCCGTTCGAGGGCAGGGCGGTTGAAGCTTGGCAAGCACTGTTGATCTTGCCGGTCGTTGCCTGGTTCGGTCGCCAATTCCATCAAGCAGCGTGGGCGCGCCTCAAATCGGCATCGGCGAACATGGACACCTTGATCTCCCTCGGGTCGGTCGCTGCCTACTCGTACTCGCTGTGGGCCGTCGCAGCGGGCGAGCCCGTCTTCTTCGAAACCGCCGGGGCAATCATCAGTTTCATCCTCTTGGGTCGTTTCTTCGAGGCGAGAGCGAAGGGCCGGGCGTCAGAGGCAATGACGCGAATCCTCGAGCTGGGTGCCAAGGTCGCCACCGTGCTTCGCGATGGCGACGAGCAACAGATTCCCGCCGGTGAAGTCATCCCTGGCGACCTCCTGGTCGTGCGGCCCGGTGAGCGCGTCCCAACCGATGGAGTCATCACCGAAGGCGCAACATCACTCGACGAGTCGATGCTCACTGGGGAATCGACACCCGTCGATCGGACGGTCGGTGACCAGGTGATCGGCGCAACCGTGAATCAACAGGGACGATTCGTGATGGAGGCCACGGCGGTTGGTTCATCGACCGTGCTCCATAGGATCGTGCGCTTGGTCGAGGAGGCACAGGCGTCGAAGGCCCCGATCCAGCGTCTCGCCGATCGAGTGTCGGCGGTCTTTGTTCCCGCGGTCATCGTGATCGCGGTCGTCACCGGCATCGTGTGGCTGGTGATGGGCGGCGATCTGACCCAGGCGGTGCGCAACGCAGTTGCGGTGCTGATCATTGCGTGCCCATGCGCGCTCGGCCTCGCCACGCCCACCGCGATCATGGTCGGAAGCGGCCGAGCCGCCGAGTTTGGGATCATCTTCAAAGGCGCGGAAGCTTTCGAACGGGCCAGCGCCATCACCACCGTCGTCTTCGACAAGACCGGCACGCTCACCTACGGGGCCATGACCCTGGCCGGAGTGGAAGCAACCGATTCGGACGAATTCCTACGGCTGACCGCCAGCCTCGAGGCAGCATCCGAACACCCGGTTGGACGGGCCGTCGCCCTCGGCGCCGAGTCACGGGGCATCGAGCTCCTCCCGGTCACCGACTTCGAAAACCAGCCTGGTCGGGGTGTGACGGGCATCGTCGATGGGCTCCGAGTGACGGCCGGCACCTCCAAGTTCGTTGCAGACGAAGGCCTGCTCGTACCCGAACGCCTGGAATTGGCCGCCCGCGAGCACGCCGAACAGGGACGGACCGTCTTTTACGCTGGTTGGAGCGGCGAGGTTCGCGGAATCGGCAGCGTCGCCGACGGCGTCCGACCGAAGGCGGCCGACACCGTGAGCCAGCTCCACGAGCTCGGTGTTTCGGTGGAGATGCTCACCGGCGATAACCACCGCACAGCCCATACGATTGCCACCGAGCTCGGCATCGACTCCTTCACTGCCGAGGCCACGCCCAAAGACAAGGCTGAGGCAGTCGCCCGTCGCCAGCAATCAGGAGCGGTCGTGGCATTCGTCGGCGACGGGGTCAACGACGCTCCCGTGCTCGCCCAGGCAGACGTCGGCATGGCGATCGGGACCGGGACCGACATCGCCGTTGAGGCCGGGTCGGTGATTCTCGTCGGCGGCGATCCAGCGTTGGCTGCGTCGGCGCTGCGCATCGGACGAGCGACGGTTCGAACGATCAAACAGAATCTCTTCTGGGCGTTCGGCTACAACACCGCCATGATCCCTCTGGCGGCTTTCGGGCTGCTCAGCCCGATGTTGGCAGCAGCGGCCATGGCCACTTCGAGCGTCTCGGTCGTAGCCAACAGTCTGCGGCTGCGGCGTTCGACGGTGCAGTGATCTCTGCGAGCGTCCCGGTACTCTCACCCCCATGAGCAACCCCACCGGTGATGGTTCCCACGACATCATCGCGGCGGGAGCACGCCGCAGGCTCCGCGATCTCGAAGTTCAGCCTGAGACCATCCTCTTCGTGTTCATCGGCGTTCTTATTTTCGTACTGCTGGCGATGGCGGTATGGCTGTTCACACGCCCGTCGGACGTGTGCGCCGGGGGAATCTGTAGTGGCGCCGAACCGGTTGGGATCGCCCGAACGACGGACGGATCATCGATTGCGGTCCACTACGTGCGGTGCGGCAACGAGGCAATCACCCGGATCGCGATCGAGTCCGCCACCAGTGGCACGACCCTCTGGGAGCTCGCCGGGAGCTACCGGGGCACTCGGACCGCGTTCGTTGCTGGTCAGGCAACTGACGAACTCGAAGAGACGGTCGAACTCGGAAGCCTCCCTTCGGAAGACCTCGTTGCGATCGTCGAGGCCGACCTCGTGCACGCGGTCGATTTCAACCGTATCGAGTTGCTCCGCGGGTTCGTTCTCTACGAGGGCTTCGCACTCACCGGTGACGAGTTCGTACAGACGGCGAAGGCCAACGGTGCGTGCGAGGACTGGGTACCGGCATTGGGCGTCGGTTCGGCCCGCGCCCTTCAGATCGGGTTGCTGGCTGCGGCCGCCCTGGTGGGTGGCGGGTTGGCAATCCGCTACGGTCCGAACAAGGAGGATATTCCAACGTGAACCGGTGGTTGTTGTTCATACATCTCGTCGGCGCCGCCGTTTGGCTCGGCGGCATGGTCACCGTGGGAGCGCTGGTGCCGGCGATGCGGAAGGCCGGGGCAGAACGCGCCCAGATTCAAGCGGTGGCACGTCAGTTTGGCCGCGTCTCGTGGGTCGCCCTGGGTCCGACCGTGGGCGTGGGCATCATCGCCCTCATCATCAATCCAGATCTCGTGTCGGCGCTCCCGGGCTTCGAACTGAAGATGGGGCTTGTTGCTGCAGCAGCAGGGCTCGCCCTCTGGCATCAGCTCGCAGCCGGCGATCAGTCGCCCGCGAGGCGGGGCATGACCCAGGCGGCGATCCTGGTGGTCACTCTGGGGGTGTACGCGGTAGCAGCTGGGTGGTGACCCAGCTGCTAGGCATATGGAGAAGCAGCACCTGCTGCCCAACCGTTACTTCTTGCGCTTGTGGCGATTCGCCTTGATGCGCTTGCGGTATTTGTGCTTGGACATCTTCTTGCGTCGCTTCTTGACCAGCGAACCCATGTATGAACCTCAATAATCCGTGTGGGGTGTCCCATAGCTTGCCTGCTTGTGAGCCCGGGCGCAAACTCGAGTGGGGCAGCCGGGGGCGGGACCAGCCCTCCCCGCGTTCCGGTGGCGCAGGTGACCTTTGGTGGTGCCGGTCGGTACTGGCGAGCTGAACACATTCCCGCCTGGCGGTTCCTGGCAGCTACTGCGCAATGAGCCCCGTCGCAGCCACGGGCAACACCAGCACATTCGCCGATTCGGCTGTCGCTCCGGCCAAAGCCTCCGCAACGGCAGTGAGCTTGGCGTCCTGAACGACAGCGAGAACCGAGGGCCCGGCGCCACTCCAACACGCATGGGCGGCGCCTGCGGCGAGGGCAGCGTCGATCACCGACGTCGCGGCCGGATGAAGCTCGGCTCGGCACGATTCGTGAAGCTCGTCACCCGCCGCTTTCCCCAGCAGATCGGCGGAGCCCGTGCGCAGGCCTTCGGTCAGGGCAATGAGCCGCCCCAGGTTGCGGACAACCGCCGGCCGAGGGATCTCAGACCGCAACACGCGCCGAGCCTCGCTGGTCGGTAGCACGTCCTCGGGGACGCCTACCACGAAGCGCCAACTCGGGTGAATCTCGAGGCTGACATGACGCTGATCCGGTGTCACCCCTACCAAGCCGCCGTAGACCGTTGCCGCCGCGTTGTCGGCGTGTCCCTCGAATTCGGTGACGAGTTGGCACACCCGTTCACGGTCGAGTACACCTTCGATCGCCATCATCGCGGCAGCTGCCCCCGCAGCCGCGGCGGCAGAGGACGATCCCAGGCCACGACCGAGAGGAATGTGGTTCCGCACCGTGAGTGCGAGGGCTTGTTTTGGGGAGATTGTCCTGGCCGCTGCCAGGACCACATCCTCGGCCCCCGGTTCCAATAGTTCGGGCCCTTCGTGGCGGGCACTCCACTGGTCGCTGATGTGCGCCGCTACCGAGCATCGCAGCTCCAATGCCAACCCAATGACATCAAACCCTGGCCCGAGGTTTCCGGAGGATGCCGGCGCAGAGACCTCAGCCACAACGGCTCTCGAGCAGCACTACGAGCGTCGGCATGTCCTTGGTGGTCCGGACGGATTGCCATGGACCTCGCGATCCCCTGCCATTGTTGAACTCGCGCCTCGCCACCAAGAAGGCGTACCCCTCGATCGGCGCGGTTTCAGAGTCCTCGGATGCCATGGATTGCCATTGTACGGCCCATCACAAGGCCAGCTCGCGCACTTCGTCGTGAACAACCGACCCTCCCAGGCGGGCAACTGGCCCATCCCAGATGAGTGAGATCTCGGATGGAAAGCCCATTTCGGCCCCTTGCAAAAGCGTCACTGCACCGCGGCGGTGGCCGCGATGCCTGAACGTGGCCGCCAATGCCACCGCCGCGCTCCCCGTAGCCGGGTCCTCGAGGATGCCCATCTTGGGAGCGAAGAAGCGGGTCTGGATAGTGTTCTCGTCGAGATGTGACCAGATCGACAGGTGCTGTCCATCACGATGGCCGCCTAGTGTCGCCTCATCGGCAACATACGCGGCAACGTCGGTGGGACTGGATAGCTCGGCGATCACGTAGCTCAAGGGCATGTCAACCACATAGGTCGAGGCGACGCTGCTGAGTCCGAGCGCAGCTTCATCGAAGTCAGGATACGTCCGCACCTCCTGATCCAGAGCAACGTCGATCCACGCTTTCGTTCCGTCCCAAGACAGTGCCACAGCACCGATTCCGCATGTCAGCTCGGCCGTCGGCTCAGGAGCCAGCGTGTTGAGGAGCCACGCCGCTCCCACCAAAGGATGACCGGCGAACGGCAATTCGATTGTCGGTGTGAAGATCCGAACATCGGGAACCTCGCCGGCCATGGAGTCGATGAAGATCGTCTCGGAGAATCCGAGGTCGGTGGCGATCGCCTGCATGGTCTCGTCGGTGAGACCTACCACATCCGTCACGATGCCGAGATGGTTCCCACCCTCATCGCCTCTGGTGAACACTCGAACAACGAAGCAGTGCCTCATCTGTACCTCTGTTGAGAGGCAGTCAGAGTACCGTGGCGGCTCATGCCAGATATCTTCGACTTCGATTCTCTGTTCGCGCAGATGACGCTCGCACTGGGCTTGGCGCTGGTTGTCGGGAACGGCTTCGCCATGTACAAACACGCTCGCGGGGAGCACCCGGCCGATGCCGCGGGTGCCTTTCGGCCGGGCCGAGCCCGGTTCTTGCTGGTCGTTGGCATCGTCATGACCGTCTGGGGAGCCATCAGTCTCTGATCGGGCGGCGGAGCCAGGGTGCACCACCCGACGCTTGGACGTATCATGCCGGCACAATGCGGGTGTAGTTCAATGGTAGAACACAAGCTTCCCAAGCTTGGAATGCGGGTTCGATTCCCGTCACCCGCTCGGAACGCGGCGAGTGCGAAGGGGCCACGTTGATCTTCTCAGATCGGACAATCAAGGAAGCGATCGCGAGCGGTCGCGTCGGCATCGACCCCTACGAAGAGGCGTTCGTGCAGCCGTCATCGGTCGACCTCAGGGTGGACCGCTACTTCCGGGTGTTCGAAAACCACAAATACCCGCACATCGACCCTCGCACGCGCCAAGAAGACCTCACCACCATCGTCGAGTGCTCCGACGGCGAGCCGTTCGTACTGCACCCGGGCGAGTTCGTTCTCGGCTCCACCCTCGAACGTGTCCGACTGGGCACGGATGTGGTCGCCCGTCTCGAAGGCAAGTCGAGCCTCGGTCGGCTGGGCCTGCTCATCCATTCGACGGCGGGATTCGTAGATCCGGGTTTCGACGGTTTCTTGACACTCGAACTCTCCAACGTCGCCAACCTCCCCATCGCCATCTATCCGGCCATGAAGATCGGCCAGATCTCGTTCTATCAGATGACCACTCCCGCCGACACGCCCTACGGCAGCACCGATTCCGACTCGAAATACCAGGGTCAACGGGGGCCGACCCCCAGCCGGATCCATAAGGATTTCTCCAACTAGTTGCAACCGAAGGCGGCTTCCCCGCGTTCTTATAGGTGTGTAACCGCGGTAGCGGCCGGTGGTTCGGCCATGACCCCGTGACGAGACGAGAAAGGAGCATCAGACGGATGCTCCTCCAACCTGAGAGAAGCGGCGGAAGCAATGGAGATCGACCCATGGGGCGTGGAGACGGTGACACAGGATCTGGCTGAACTCCTGGCCAAGGATCTCGATACCCACTTCGAGGACTTCGTTCGCTCGAGGCAAGATCGGGTCTACGCAGGGATGCTTCGGCTCGTCAGGCACCCAGAAGACGCTGCCGACCTGACACAAGAGACGTTTGTGAAGGCATACCGCGCGCTGTCCGAATACAGCGCTCTCAGGATTCGAGAAATGTCGCTCGATGCTTGGGTCTGGACGATTGCCCTCAACCTGTGTCGAGGCAAAGGCAGGGTCAAGCGGCCGACCTTGGTGCCGCTGGAAGGCGCCGAGCTGACGGCCCGCTCCGCCGAGCAAGAGGCGGTGACCCGAATAGAGGGCGACCGCTTGGTGACCGGTCTCCGCCGGCTCACTCCCCCCCAGCGGGAAACGATCGTCCTCCACCACGTTGCCGGACTCTCCTACCGGGAGATCAGCGAAGCAACCGGCAAGCCCGAAGGAACCCTGAAATCGAACGTCGCTCGGGGGATACAACGCCTGGCGACCATTCTGGAGAATGAGCATGACTGACATCATCGGACAACTCGAATCACGCTCGGAGCCCGCGCCGGGGCGCATATCGGCGGGGATACTCCTCGAGACGGGCCTGGCAGATGCCGTCGTCACCCTCGACGGCCCCATCGGAAGCCTGCAAGTTGCGTTCAATGACCACGGGGTATCTGCCAGCACGCTTCTGGCTGCAACGGATGAGTTCCAAACACAATTCGAAAAGCGCTTCGGGCGTCGCCTGATCCCGGTAGAAGCGGCTCCCCGCCGGCTGCATGACCGAATCGTACGGGCCGTCGAGTCAAGTCGACTTGGCTCTCTCCCCATCGACCTGCGTTCCTCGACTCCATTCCAACAACAGGTCCTCAAAGCCGTTGCAGCCATTCCTCCGGGCGAGGTACGACCGTACGGATGGGTGGCTCGGGCAGTGGGACGGCCCAACGCGTCGCGAGCCGTTGGAATGACCATGGCCACGAATCCGATTCCGGTACTGATTCCATGTCATCGTGTAGTGCGCAGCGACGGCAGCATCGGCAACTACCTCTTCGGATCTGACACAAAAGAGGCGCTCCTTGCCGCGGAGGGAATGAACGTCGCCGAGCAGGTGGAAGCTGCGCGATCGGGCTACCGGCTCACCGGATCGGCGACCACCCACATCACCTGTTTCCCAACCTGCCGCCATGCTCGGCGAACCACCGACCGTCATCGCCGGTGGTTCCACACCATGGACGAGGCCGTGGCGGCCGGATACCGGCCCTGCAAGGTGTGCCGGCCCGACTGACGCCAACGTTGAGTCCCGGGGAACATGAGAGTCGCAACCGTCGGTCAGGGACGGCGCGTAAACACATTCGCGACTCGGTCGGTCATTTCGAGCTCGAACACCTCATCGGAGTCGACGCCATAGAAGATGAGCACGGACTTGCGACCATCGTCACGGCTCATGATCAGGTAGTCACCACCGCTACCCCAACCGTGAATCGTCACGTCGCCCAGCTCGAGTCGTACGAGATCGGTCTCGGTGGCCACATACACGGCAAGGCCACCCGGCTCCTGCACCTCGAGCCCAATCATTGGTCGGTATGGCGACAAAACCGAGCGTGTCACCACGCCGGCGACTTGGGGCACCCAGACCGGCTCGGCGAACTCCGTCAGGTCAGCCTGCGCACGGAGGATGTCACCTCCCTGGGCGACCAACAATGCTCCATCGGTGTCGCGCCCGATGTACTGCACGGGAGCGCGGCCCAGGTCGGCCCCGTTGGTACCGATCATGATGAGCTCGCCGTCCGACTCCAAGGCAAACCCGAAATCTCCCCAGGCAAGTAGCTGGGCGCCACCGATATCTTGCACGTAGCTGACGAGCAGATCAGATTCGCCTGGACGGCGGACGATCTCGCCGGTGAACAACGCCCGCCTTCCCACCTCGATCTCGGTGGTGTACGCGATGTGCCCTGGCTCGGTGTCGTGCCAGGCGAACGCGTCAGCGCCGATCGCAACCGGACCCGACGACTCCGACGACAGGTCTCCCATCGCCAGCATGACTCCGTTCCATTGCGACGACTCGAAGCGCGCGAAGTAGTTGCCTGAAAGATCAAACACACCATCGTCGAATGCGGCCGTTCGGGCGGCCGCATTCGAGCCCGGTCCCCACAGCAGCTGATAGAACGGCTCGCTTTCCTCGTTGACGTGGGCAACGATCAGCAAGTCTGAGAATCCCGGCACGAGCTGATTGAGGGGCTGGCCAGGCTCGCGCCGCTCCGGGCGGGCTGCCGGCTCTCGCAGAGCCGGCTGGGACTCCTCGAAGCCGGAGAGGTTGGCTCGGTCGCGAATTTGCTCTTCCTGCTGCAGTTCGCCAGACGTCGGTGCGGGGGCGGGTCGGTTGGCAAAGACGGCCAATGCCGCAATGACGACGAGGGCCACGATCACGAGGCCGATGATCGGGCCCTTCGGCGACCGTGAGGGTGGCGCCTCCTGCGTCTCGGGAATCCCGAGAATGATCGTTTCCTGGCTGGTGCGGTCGTATGCGATAAATAGAGCCTACGACGGCACTCGACATTCGTCACCAAGAAAAGAAGCCGATGGACCTCAAGGAATATGGCCCGGTTGCCGATAAAGGGAGGGAACGCGCCTCGTTGTGCTGCCGGTTTTAGTTCCCCTTCAACCGGCCCGCAATGAGTCCACCGAAACCCCCGGCTCCGCCAGCCGGGGGTTTCCTCGTCGACCCCCACCGTCTCGATGTTCACGAAACGGCTTGACATGTGAGCAAATACTCACCTATTATCGGCGGCATGGACGCGGTTTTCAAGGCGATCAATGACCCAAGCAGACGGCGATTGCTCGACGCTCTTTTTGAGCACGACGGCCAAACGCTCACCGAGCTGACCCGGCAACTTCCCGAAATGACCCGATTCGGAGTGATGAATCATCTCGGCGTCCTGGAGGAGGCTGGGATCATCAACACCCGACGAGAAGGCAGGACCAAGCTCCACTTTCTCAACTCGGTGCCCATCCGGCTCATTCACGATCGTTGGATCAGCAAATACACCGAAGCACAGGTCGGCATGATGGCCGACCTCAAGACCCGGCTCGAGGAAGGATCCACCTTGTCACACCCTATTCACGTCTACAAGACATTCATCAACGCTCCCCGCCATGCAGTCTGGGAGGCAATGACCGACGGAGACCTGACGGTCCAGTACTTCTATGGGACGCGCGTAGCCTCCGATTGGGGGGTCGGAGACCCGATTCTCTACACATATCCAGACGGCAGCGTGGCCGCCGATGGAGAGGTCGTCGCCATCGACGCTCCCCGCCGGCTGGAGAGGACGTTCCACGCTCGATGGGACGCCGACCTCGAGGCAGAGGGACCCGTACGAGAGGTGTGGATCCTGAGCGAGGAAGGCGGCGTCACTGCACTAACACTCGAGCTGTATGGCGTCACCGCCGAGAGTGCCACCTATGCAGAATTCACCGGCGGGTATGCCTACATCATTTCCGGCATGAAGACCTTGATCGAGACGGGGTCTGGGCTTCCCTCGCCTGCTCGAAAAGCGGGAAGGTCACGGGCCCGGTGACGGTTGACCTTAGAAATTGGTCATCGCCTCGACCGAGACCAGAGATGCGAAGGCTCGCCGTCCCGGCGTTTAGGTTTAGTTGCATAATGCAACTACACTGACTCTCCACCAAAGGATCCTCCATGCCCGCAGTCACGGCAGACACGCTGACACTTCCCCGAATCTCTCCGCCGGCCGACGCCGGCACGGGGTGGCGTCCAGTGCTCGGAACGGTAACCGCCAGCCGTCATCTCGAGGGCGAGGGCTTCGAGGTCAGGCGCCCGTTTCCGTCGCCCCGTCTTGCGATCGCTGATCCGTTCCTGTTGCTCGATCACATGGGCGCCGTCGAATACGCGCCCGGCGAGGCGAAGGGAACCCCCTGGCACCCTCACCGTGGATTCGAGACGGTGACGTACATCATCGACGGGGCTTTTGATCATGAGGACACCACGGGCGGGGGCGGCACGATCACGGACGGCGCCACCCAATGGATGACCGCCGGCGCGGGGATCCTCCACATCGAGGTCCCACCGCAGGAGCTCGTCACCAAAGGTGGGCTCTTCCACGGCGTGCAATTGTGGGTGAACCTTCCAGCATCAGCGAAGTGGACTCCCCCGAAGTATCAGGGAATCGAGGCTGACGATGTGAAGCTCGTGTCAAGCGCCGACGGCGGAGCGCTCGTTCGTATCATCGCCGGCGAGCTCGCCGGCCACATCGGTCCCGGGTCCACCTATACGCCAATCACCTACGCTCACGCCACGATCTCGGCCGACGCACGCTTGGCCCTTCCGTGGCCAAAAGACTTCAATGCCATGGTCTATGTGTTGTCGGGCCGCGGTCATGTCGGAGCCGAGGCAGTAGCTCTCGAGGAAGGTCAGTTGGCGTACTTCGGCGAAGGGGACGCCCTGGAGCTCACCGCGGCGGCGACCCAGCCATTGGCTGCCGGCGGCACATGGGATGTTCTCCTTCTGGGCGGTCTGCCGATCCGCGAGCCGGTCGCCCGCTACGGGCCCTTCGTGATGAACACCAAGGACGAAATCGTGCAGGCCTTCGAGGACTTCGAAGCCGGCCGTATGGGAACCATCCCTGCCCAATCGGTGCCCCATCGCACCAGCGTCGATGACGAGCTCACTTAGATCTCCCTAGACGAACGTCGCCTCTCGCCCCCTGAGACGGTCGGCCAAGAGCCATAGGGTCGGTGCCCAGAACGCAGTGGTGCCGAGCATCTCCAGGGTCTCCTCGGCAGCCCGGAAGGCGTGGCTCACCGTGTACTCGGCGGCGCCGATGTTGGCGGCCCAGTCTTCGAACAAATTCTCGATGCCTTCGAGAAAATCGAATCCTTGAGCGATCGCGAAGCAGGCGAGGCAGGCCAAGAGAAGCGGTCTGCCTCTCTCAACATGTCGCCATGCCACGATGACGGCACCCAGCAGGCCGGCTGCCAGGACGGGCGCCACGAACAGCTGCCACGCGAAACTCGGGAAGTTGGACAAGACTCCGCTTCCTTCGCTGGCTCGTTCGAGGGCACTCCCCAGGCGCTCGTGGATCTCGGCGTTGTCATCGATGCCGACGTAGGTCCAGAAGATCGCTACGAAGAGCCACCCGCCCTCGCCGGCAGCGTCTCGCCGCTGCAGCCGCCACAGGGTAAACGCGGTGGCGCCCACGGCCACGGCCTGCAAGGAAGCGAAGAATGTCGGCAGGCTCTGCTCTCGAGCGATGTTGAAGATACGACGCACGCTGATGTCGTCGAGGATGTCGAAGAAATTGAAGGTGTAGTTGAGGACGAGCAACAAGGCCTCGAGCGCGAGAACACCGATGAGGATGCGCCGGGCCAGTCGAACGGTGTCGAATTCGAAGCTTGGCGTGCTCACGGTTGAGCACGTTAGCCAGATACCTCTTGTTCAGTCAGGAAGGCAACCACATCGGCGGCGTTGCGGTCCGGCGGAAAGACCGGATACCAGAGCTTCCGAATCACACCGTTGGATATGGCCATCGTGAGCCTCTTGTAGAGGCCAAGTTCGGAATAGACGGGCAGCGAGAGCGGTGCCTCGGCAAGTGTCATCTCATGATCGTTCAAAAGCGGGAACGGGATGTGCATGCGCGCGGCGAATTCCCGCTGCTCCGAGAACGGCTGGGCACTGATCCCTCTCACCGAAGCGCCCAACGCGGCAAGCTCATCATGATGATCCCGAAAGGAGCACGACTGCGGAGTACAGCCTCTCGCTCCTGGGATGAGATCCCAATCGTCTGGAAGAACGATGCCTGGGCCACCGGTTCGTGGGTACACGTAGAGCACCGTCCACGGCGTGTCGGCGACCAGTGACATGGCACCGTGGGTTCCCGCCAGCTCGATGCCTCGGACCGACACCCCGCCGAGATGATCGGCCGCTCCGTCATCCGTCGGTACAGGAAGGTCGGGAGGTAGGGACGAAAGGTCGGTCATTCGGCTCCACCCTATCTGGTGACCTTGTCACGAATGCGGGATCCGGCTGCGGGCGGTGCCCTAGCCTGCTGCGGTGCAACCGCGTGTCTGGCTCGCCATATCTGCAGCCGCCATTGGGTGGGGTACCAGCGGTGTCTCGACGCGTTCCGCTCTCGACCAAGGAGTGCCGCCGGTCACGATGGTGATGCTTCGAGTGCTGATCGCGACCGGAGCCATCTACCTCTTCATGGCGACGACGCGCTCTGTCAGCCGGCCCAGCCGCCCGGGGGTCCGGGTGGGGCTCACCTTGGGAGTGTTCAACCTGACCGTGCCCTTTGTCGCCTCGACGATTGCGCTGCAATATGCCGGTGCCGGATTCGTGGGCCTGATCATTGCGTTGATACCTCTGGCGACAGCAATCGTCGCCAACTTCCTTCTGCCCGACGAACCACTGCGGGGCTTCAAGATCGCAGCGTTATCCGTCGGTTTCGCGGGTGTTGGAGTGCTGCTCATCTCGGGTGAAAGCGGAATCGGGTCGGTTGGGCGACCGCTGGCCGCCACCTCCCTCATGGCCGTTGCCGTGGCATCCATCGCTTGGGCGAATGTCTACGCCAAACAAAACGAGCGGCATTTCGAGGCAGCTCAAGTCACTGGGTTGCAGTTCGCCTTCGGATTCCTCATAACGTTGCCCATCGCCTTCGTGACCGACGGGCCGCCCGTCCAGTACTCGACCTGGGCGTGGGCGATGATCGGCTATCAGGCGATTGCCGGATCGGCATTGCCGTTCCTTCTGTATTTCTGGGCGCTCAAACGCGCTTCGGTCACCAAGGTGGCGCTGGTTGCGTATATGGTGCCGCTGATTTCTCTGATCTCAGGCATCGTCATCTTGGGCGAGCAAGCCGGCCTCGGTATCGCCATCGGCGGTGGTCTCATCCTGGGAAGCGTCATCCTGGTGGATCAGTCCGACCGGTGGATGCTCAGCCGGGCCGGCGCCTCGGCCGCCAAGTAGAGCCTCCTACCTCGTCGACAGACATGGATTCGGCTTCGAGCCCGCATGGCGTGCGACTCTCGGGCCCGCGTCGGGCCCTTCTGTCGAGTTTCGCTCTCTTCGGGCCCACGAACTTCAACCTGTGGGCCCAGGGTTGCAGAAACGCGTCACTGAACCCGGGGTACAACCCGGGGTTCGAGGTCGTCAGGGGGCGACGTCGCGGCCGATGTCGGAGAAGAGGGTGAATTCCGCCAGAAATGTCATGTCGACCGGTCCGGTCGAGCCGGCTCGGTGCTTGGCCACGATCACTTCGGCCTTGCCCTTGGACTCGGTGTCTTCGGGGTAGTAATACTCGTTGCGATAGATGAACATCACCACATCGGCATCCTGTTCGATTGCTCCCGACTCGCGCAGGTCTCCCAGTCGGGGCCGCTTGTCCTCACGGCCTTCCAATGACCGGTTGAGCTGCGACACGGCAATGATCGGAACGTCGAGCTCCCGGGCCAGCGTCTTGAGGTTTCGGCTGATTTCAGCGATCTCCTGCTGACGGTTCTCGCGACCACGACCCTCCATGAGCTGCAAGTAGTCCACAACCACCAGATCGAGGCCCCTCTGCCGCCGAAGGCGGCGGCACTTCGCCCTTATGTCAGTAAGAGTGATGTTGGAGGCATCATCGACGTAGATCGGCGACTCGAACAGCTTGCCGGCGGCCCGCACCACGTTCTGCCATTCGCGAGGATCGAGCTGACCCGCTCGGAGCTTCATCGAGTCGACCCGGCCCACGGAGCACAGCAACCGTTGAATGATCTCCTCTTTACCCATCTCCATGGAGAAGATGGCCACCACTCCCCCGCGAGTTGCCACATTGGAGGCGATGTTCATCGCCAATGCGCTCTTGCCCATGGCCGGCCTTGCGGCGATCACGACCAAATTGGACTCCTGTAGACCGGACAGCTTCCGGTCCAGGTCTCGAAAGCCGGTGGCCAGCCCAGTGATCTCCGAGGTGTTGGCCCCCAGTTCTTCGATCTTCTCGATGGCGGCGTCGATGTGGTCGCTGACCGCAATGAGGCCACCACCGATCTTGCGCTCGGCAACACGCAAGACCGCCTGCTCGGCCTCATCCACCACGGTATCGATTTCCTCATCCACCTGATACGCCCAGTCGGTGACCTGTCCGCCCGCTGCCATGAGCCTCCGGCGCAGAGCAGCTTCCTCGACGATGTCGGCGTAATACTCGACCCGGCTGGCGACAGGCACTGCGTCCATCAGTTCGGTGACGAAACGGACACCGCCGATTCTCTCGAGCTCGGACTGCCGTCGCAGCTGATCGGTCAGGGTGACGGCGTCGATCGGTTGATTGGCGTTGTAGAGGACCTGGACCGCTTCGTAGATGCTCTGATGAGCAGGCACATAGAAGTCTTCGGCGTCGAGCTTGTCGAGGACGACGTTGGCCGCATCCTTTGAGATGAGTATGGCGCCGAGCACCGACTCCTCGGCTTCCTTGTTGTAGGGAGGCGTACGAAGCCCTGAGCCACTCGCTCTCCTGGAGCCGTTGCCGCCGGACGGCGGCGCGTAGGCATCAAGAGGAGGTTCGTTGCGGCTCTCGGTCGTCATCTAGCGTCCTGTTCGATAGGTCCGTTCCGGAATCGACACTATGCCGGGATGATGTCGAGAGTCAGCGTGAATTGAACGTCGGCGTGCAGCTTGACAGGGATCTCGTGGAGACCGATGTCCTTGATTGGACGCTCGAGCTGAATGGTCTTTCTATCGAGGATGACCCCGGTGAATTTGGATACGCCCTCGGCGATGTCAGCGGCACCGATCGAGCCGAACAACTTGCCTTCGTCTCCCGCCTGGGCGGCGATGACCACCCGGCTCGATACCAGGTTGGCGGCAATCGCTTCGGCTTCCTCGCGGGCCTTCCTGGCGGCCTCCAAACGCGACTCTTTGAGAGCCTCGGCGTGTTTGAGCGCGCCACTCGTAGCCTTGATGGCCAGGTTGCGGGGCAGCAGATAGTTCCGGGCATACCCGTCGGCCACTTCGACAATATCGCCTTCCGTACCGAGGTCATCCACCGGAGAGGTGAGGATCAGCTTCATCGGTTCAGGTATGGCAGCAAGGCCATCTCGCGGGCGTTCTTGATCGCCACGGCCACCTCACGCTGGTGTTGCGCGCAGTTGCCGGTCACTCGCAGAGAGCGGATCTTGGCCCGGTCGGACATGTACCTGCGCAGAACTGCGACGTCCTTGTAGTCGATGTAATCGACCTTGTCCTTACAGAACTGGCAGACCTTCTTTTTCTTGTTGCGGTTTGAGTCGGGGCGCCGACGCCGCTGTGGTTTTTTCGCCATGAGTATCTCCTCGACCTAGAACGGGGCCTCATCGGGGCCGTAATCGTCACGGGCAACTGGAGCCGCAGGAACCGAGGTTCCGCCGTTTCCGCCGCCAAAGTCGCCTCCGGAGCGAGCGGTCTTCGTCACCGCCGCGGTTGCCCATCGGAGGCTCGGGCCGAGCTCGTCAATGCGGATCTCGACCACCGAGCGCTTCTCGCCTTCTTTGGTTTCCCAGTTCCTCTGCTCGAGCGAACCGGTGACGATGACGCGCATTCCCTTCTGAAGGGATTCCGATGCGTTCTCGGCGGCCTCTCGCCACAGTGTCCCGCCAAAAAAACCGGTCTCTTCTTGCCACTCGCCGGCCTGGTCTCTCCATCGCCGGTTGACGGCAACCCGCACCCGAACCATGGGTACCCCCGACTGGGTGTAACGGAGCTCGGGCTCTTCGACGAGGTTGCCAATGATTGTTACTGAGTTTGTCATTCTTCCCTCTCCTGGGCTTGGTCCTCACACCATGAAACGACGGTGTGACAGAAAACCGTCCTACTGATCTGCGAGCCGCATCACTTTGTGTCGGACAACAGCATCGGAAAGGCCAAGTGCCCGATCGAGGAGATCCACCGGCTCGTGCGCTTCGGTGTCGAACGTCACCACTGCGTAGTGCCCCTCATTGATGTGGTCGATCTCATAGGCAAAGCGACGCTTGCCCCACAGATCGGTCTCGACGATCGTCGCGCCTCGAGTTTCGACGAGGGTTTCGATCTCTTTCACCTTGGCCTGGATCTCTGCTTCTTGGAGCTCGGGCCGGTGAATGACCATGACTTCATATCTCCGCATGTTGAACCTCCTGTGGACATCCGAATCGGAAGGCCCCCGCGATGAGGGCAGGACACGCACGACACCTTGCGGAAGGGGGAGTGCGAGCCCGCAGTGTAACGATCCCTCCTGATCTTGCCCAAGCGACGCCTGGCTAGATTTCGCGATGCTGTTGCATCGTGGGCGCGTCAGGCGGGAGCCAGTGCCCACCATTCGGTGTGAGTAGCCGATTCACCTGGGCCTAGCGTGACGAGAGGCCCGGCCGTCTCGAGTTCCACGAACTGTTCGTTGGCATATATTTGGCCGTTGGCGCCTAGGTCACCGTGGACCCCGCCCGGGCTCGCCTCGATTCGTTTGCTGAAACGGAGCCCGTCGAGGTCGTAGGTGAGCACGCCAGTCCCGCCAATGACGGTCCCTACCTTGGTTGGCGTAGACCGTCCGGCCAGCAGCCGAATCTCGTCGTTGTCCAGCTCCACCAGCGGATCGGCCCAATTCGTGTACGGCCATGCCACGACCAGGCGATTGGGTTGGAGGCCATGCTCGTCGAGCGCGGTCGTGGCCAGGGGGAGCCGTGCGGTCCCGCCGGGCCGCAGCTGGGTGATCGCCCAAACGGCCGCCTCGGCCGATGTTCCCGTCTGGTTGGAGAGACGGTGGCCCACCTGCACTTCTTCCCCATCGAAAGCAATCGAGATCGCCTTTGCAAAGGGCCCATCGTCGCTCCGCACCGTTGTCTGGCCCCCCCGCTCTTCGAGCGTCACCGGAAGGTCATCAGGGGCATACGTGATCTCTGGCACCTCCGGCGCCACCCACAAACGGTGGCCACCGTAGAACGTGTACCGATCGCCGGTGTCCCGGTCGATTCCTGCCGAACCGAGCTCGGCGAAGACATTGTGCCCACCGGCGAGGCGGAGCCCGAGAAGCCGCGGACCGAATTGGGTGGCGACCGCCACCTCGAGGCGGCCATCTGAGATCCAGACCACATCGTGGCCTGCCAACGTCGTGTTCACCGCACCAGCACCGAGTCGCCGGGCAGTCCCAGAAGCGTTCCGGCGGGTCGTTCGAGCGCAAACGTATACGGCCCATCAGGTCGGTATCGATCGCATTCGGCGTCTGCGAACTCCGCCGGGCAGGGCAGCATGGTGAGAACCTTCACGAGCGTGCCGTCGCCTTCGAAGAAAGCAATGTCCAGCGGAACCAAGGTGTTGCGCATCCAGAAGGCGCCATTGGTCGCCAGTTCGTAAACGAACAGCATGCCGTGGAGGTTGCCAAAGTCGACAACGCCCATCAGGCCCCGGCTGCGCAGCTCCGGCGTATCGGCGATCGCAACCAGGAGCGTCTCGCCATTGAGCTCGATCGATGCCGTCTCGAAACCGCGAATATCACCGGTGTCGACCTCGGTAGGCACATCGCCGGTCACCGGCGGTGTCGAGGTGGTGGGCGGCACGGATGTGGTCGCCGGCGCCCCCGTCACGGTTGTGACAGTGCTGTCGGCAGGTGGGCCTGCTTCAGATTCGGGTGTCGTAGCAGCCGTCGACGATCCGCAGGCGACCGTCAGCGCTACCAGGACATAGGCCAGGAAACGTCGCGTCGTCGGTCCTCCTCGAGTGCCCGAATCGTCTCGTCCGACATGTGATAGGTCTCTTCCTCGGACGGAAAGTCGCCCGATTGTACGTCGGCGAAGAAGGACTGCAGAGCTGCGACGGCGTCAGCTTTGAGATTGGCGTATCGGCGGACGAACTTCGCCATGTTGCCATCGTGCAGGCCGAGCACGTCATGGAACACGAGGACCTGGCCGTCGGTGGCGTTCCCGGCCCCGATGCCGATGGTGGGCACCGATACCTCGCCTGTGATGATCTCGGCCAGCGTGTCGGGAATACCCTCGAGCACCATGGCAAACACGCCCGCCTCGTCCAGAGCGACGGCGTCGGCGATGAGCGCCCTGGCATCCTCGGCGGCCCGCCCTTGGACCTTGTAGCCACCCATGGCATACACCGACTGGGGCGTGAGACCAATGTGTCCCATCACCGGGATCTCGGTGGACAGAATCGCTTGGACCACCTCGACCCGGTTGCGGCCGCCTTCCAGCTTCACGGCCTCGGCGCCACCCTCACGCACCAGGCGGGCTGCGTTGGCAACGGCATCTTCCACGGTCACGTGATAACTCATCCATGGCATGTCCCCGACCACCAGCGATCGAGGATTGGCCCTGGAAACAGCGGCCGTATGATGAATCATGATGGGGATGTCGACCGAGATGGTGTGGTCGAAGCCCAGCATCGTATTCGCTACCGAATCGCCGACCAGGATGACGTCGGCGCCGGCCTCCGAGGCAATGGCGGCGCCAGGGGCGTCGTACGCAGTCACCATCGTGATCTTGCGCTCACCCTTCAGTGCCTTGATGGCGGGGGCGGTCATCTTCTTCGACAAGTCGGTCATCTCCGAATCCCTTCAGCGGGCCGGTTCTCGTCATACCAGGTTAGCGGGAGGCACCAGTTGTCCCTGGGGACAGCACGCATTCCGGGGGCGCTTCGGGCTGCCTCACCCCGAAATGAGGCCGCGCAGGTGGGCGACTTCGCTTCGCAACGCCGCTACTTCCTGGCGCAGCACCGCCAGTTCGTCCACGGCGGGAGCGGCCTCCTGAGGCGGTGCCTGGATTGCCGCCGCAATGTCCTCATCTGAGATGAGCTGTTGGTATCTCGCTTCCTTTTGCCCGGGCCGACGGGCGAGCAAGGTGACGAGCGGCTCGTCACGGCGCTCCATGGCTGCCAGCGTGTCGGCCACATCCTCGAGGTCGGCAAACGTGCAGTAGCGCTCGGTCCGGCTGCGCAGCTCCCCCAGTGTTTGCGGGCCTCGTAGCAACAAGACGGCCAGCAGCGCTTTCTGGCGCCGGTCGATCTCGAGGGGCTCCTCGACGACCTCCATGTGTTTCATGGCGCGTTCACCGTGGCGGCGCACAGTCTTGGCGAGGCGCAGCTCCCGAAGGGCGTTCATGGCGTCGATCACGATGTCTTCGTCGTAGGCAACGACAGGATCGCGATTCGAGGACTGATTGCAGGCGGCGATAAGCGCTTTGGTGGTGAGCGGGTAGTGATCGGGCGTCGTCATGTGCTTCTCGATGAGGGCACCGAGCACCCGACTTTCCGCGGCAGTCAGTTCCATAGGGAGACGCTAGACGAACCCGGGGTTCAACCCGGGGTTCAGTGTTTCAGATCTGAAACACTGAGCCCGGGGTACAACCCAGGGTTTGCGAAATGTGGTGGGCTAGCTGCGCAGGGCGGTGAGGACGGCGGCAGCCTTTTCGATGGAGGGGGCCGTGATGGGATCGAGCACCAGCTGCAGGTGCTCCACCCCCACTGCGTGCCAGCGCCGGAGCTCCGCCGCCATTTGGCCGGCTGATCCCGTGATCGGCGTCAGCGGCACCCGACGCATGTAGGCGGTTTGCCGCCCCTTTCCCTCGTCGAACTGCACCAGGGCGGCGGCAGTCTTCACCACCGAGGACGGATCTCGGCCCGCCGTCCGCAACGCCTCGTCGACCTTGGCATGAATCGGGGCGAGGGCATCGGGGTCGTTGCCGTGCCAGGCAAACCAGCTGTTCCACCAGTGCATATGGGGGGCGGCGATCGACAACATCCGCTCGCCCTGTGAGCCCAGCATGAGCGGCGGGCCACCGGGCTTGGCCGATGGGGGCGCCATCACGCTGTCAGTGATTTGGTAGTACTCCCCCGAAAAGGTCACCGTCTCGCCGGCGACCAAGCGGCGGATGATCTCGAATGCTTCCTCGAAGCGGCTCACCCGGTAGTCATACGGAAACCCGAAGGCGTCGTATTCAGTGCGGTTCCACCCGGCGCCCAAGCCAAGGATCAGGCGGCCGCCGCTGATCTCGTCCACCGTGGAGGCCATCTTGGCGAGCATTGCTGGAGCATGGAACGAGGTGGAGGCCACCAACGGACCAAGTAGCACGCGGTCGGTCGCCACTGCGAGCGCCGCCAGCTGAGTCCATGCTTCCCATGGCCCGATCACTCCCCGGTCATCCGAATACAACAGATGATCGCCAACCCAGATGGAATCGAAGCCTGCCGCCTCGATGAGCTTGGCCAGCTCGAGTTGATTGGACCAACGGCTCTCGTATTCGACTTCGGGAAGCTGGACCCCGACCTGCAGCTGCCGGCTCAACTGCCGGCCCGGAAGGCGCTGTGGCCGGTGATCGCTTGTCCCAGCACGAGCGTGTGGATCTCGTGGGTGCCTTCGTAGGTGTAGACCGACTCCAGGTTGTTCATGTGGCGGATCACCGGATATTCGAGGGTCACGCCGTTGGCGCCCAGGATCGAGCGAGCCTCCCGGGCGATCTCCAGGGCCGCCCGGACGTTCATGAGTTTTCCGAAACTGACCTGGGCGGGCTCCAGACGTTCTTCGTCCTTGAGCCTGCCGAGTCGCAGGGCGACCTGGAGGCCGCTGTTGATCTTCACGAGCATGTCGACGAGCTTCTGTTGCGTGAGCTGAAACGCCGCGATCGGCGTGTCGAATTGCACCCGTTCCTTCGAATACGACAGTGCCGCCTCGTAACAGGAGCGGGCCGCTCCGAGGGCCCCCCAGGCGATGCCGAAACGCGCTTCGGATAGGCAGCTCAGTGGTCCCCGCATCCCGACCACGCCTGGGAGCACCGCATCGTGTGGCAACCGAACATCGTCCATCACCAGCTCTGAGGTGACCGAGGCGCGCAACGACAGCTTCTTGTGGATCAGATTGGCCGTGAAACCCGGGGTGTCGGTGGGAACGACAAACCCGCGCACCCCTTCGTCGGTCTGAGCCCACACGACTGCGACATCGGCGATGTTGCCGTTGGTGATCCACATCTTGCGCCCGTTGAGGATCCAATCATCACCGTCGGGACGGGCCACCGTCCGCATTGAGATCGGATCAGAACCAGAGTCGGGCTCGGTGAGGCCAAAACACCCGATGGCGTCGCCGGCGGCCATGCGAGGCAGCCAAGTCTGTTTCTGCTCCTCCGATCCGTATTTCCAGATGGGGAACATCGCCAGCGAGCCCTGCACCGAGACAAACGACCGAAGGCCACTGTCGCCTGCTTCGAGTTCCAGGCAGGCCAGCCCGTAGGCCACGGCGTTGGTTCCCGCGCACCCGTAACCCTCGAGGTGCATCCCCAGCAGGCCCATCTCGCCGACCTGTTTGGCGACCTCGGCTGCAGGGAATTCGCCCGCCTCGAACCAATCCCCGACGGCGGGGACGATCTCTTTGGTCACGTATTGACGGACGGTGTCTTGGATGAGGCGTTCCTCGTCCGAAAGTTGGGAACGGAGGTCGAGGAAGTCGAGTGGGTTTATTGGCATGGTCTGATGTTACGTCGTCGTGAAGGCAGGCTCACAGCTAACCCATCGCCGGCTTGCCGGCTAACACATTGGCCAACATCCCCGAGACCATGCCCATCATCGAATAGACCCTCTCTTCGTCAAACGTGTCCGGATCGAGCCGGCTCATGAGGGCCAACCCGAGAAACAGCGCCGAGATCCCCGTCGCCATGTCTTGGAGTGGCATGAACGGCTTGAGCGGGGATCCTTCGAATGCGCGATTGATAGCGGTGGCCACCAGATCGATCCAAGGCCGAAACGACTCCATGATTCTGGGACCGAGTTCCTCGTCGTATGCCGCGAGGGCCATCAGCTGGGTGACCACTGTCACCGATCCGTCTGCGACGTCCTCCGCGTGGAGCTCCGCCGCCACCCTCACGAGGTCGCCGAGTTCGGTCACGCCTTCGATCCGCTCCCGGTACTTCTCGACCTGTCGCTTGGATGACTGCTCGGCGGCGGCCACCAAAAGCTGATTCACTCCGCCGAAGTGATAGAAGATGAGCGCCTGATTGAAGTCGCCTTCTCTGGCGATGGCACGCGCCGACGTGTGCTTGATCCCCTCCTTCTTGAGGGTTTCGTACGCGGCCTCCATTATCTTCTCGCGGGTCGAGACCTCATGGTCGTTGGAAGTTGTCGAAGGCATGGACCCCATTAAACAGCTGCTCAAACGGTAAAGGAAGTCGAAAGCACCTTCAACCAGGTTGAGAAACGTGATCGATTGACGGCAACGGCGGGGGTTCAGAGCCAAAAGATGGCCGTTCGCACCAGGTGCATTCGGGCTCGGCGCCTTCGGAGAGATATACCGACCAACGGAGCCGGCGCTTCGTGATTGCCCGAAAGAAGCCCTCTGCCATCGGAGCCAGGGTCGGCCCGCTCAGCCGATACGACCACTCTCGGTACCGCACCGTCGCCCACAGGCAGGTGATGAAGGCCGCTGGGCCCATCCACACTGAGCCCAGGTCATTGACCACCACCAGTTCTTGGCCGAGCCATGGCACTGAGCCGTAGCGCTGCTTGGCGGCCGGAGATCCGGCCGCCAAGAGTTCGAGCTCTACGTGGGTGCGCTGGCCCGCCAGCCAATCCCGGCACCGCCGGCAGATGGCACAGTGCTCGTCGTAGAGAACGGTCAGTCGTTCCATGTCGAGTCGCCTGTGAGGATCGCCTGCGGCGGGATCGGCGGGATCCGGTGCGACGACCGGTTCCTGATCCGCCAGAAGATGATGATGTTGAAGAAGTGGATCACACCAAGGCTCACCAACAGGATGCCTAGTTTGTTCACCAGGAGCTCGCTCGCCCCGAGTGCATCCGCAGGTCGTCTCGCCGATTCGAAGATCAGAAAGGCGTAGCCGAGGTTCAGCATGTAGAACCCCACCACCAGCAGCCGGTTGACTGCCTCAGCCATTCCCGGGCGGTCTTCGAACACGTCTTCCAGGAACACCGCGCCGTTCCTGAAGAGCGTCCGAGCGAGCCACACGGTCAATCCGATCGCCGCCAACCCGTAAATCACATACACCGTTACCAACGGTCCGGTCTGTGTCATGGTCCCTTCCTTTCTCCTGTGCCCAAGCCACTATTCTCGGTGTTTGAGCACTCGCTTTGATCACTCGCTCAAACAATACGACAGGAGAGTGGAATCGTCAAGAGGTGAAGTGTCGCGCCGCCCGCGAGGCGCCCCCCTGCCCCCGCCCTACCGGGCGGCGGTACCTTCCCCCCAACGAAGTTGGGGGGACTATTGAAGAAAGGGGACACGTGCCTGAAATGTGCGCGATGTTGATCCTGCTGGGAACGAACGTCGTCGCCACCTCCGTGGCTCCTCCGCCCCCTCCGCTTTCGCCTAACGGCGAAACCACCCCCCCCACCGCGCGCTATCGCTCGCTGGAGGAGGAAACAGGGGGAGTTTGCGGGGGAAAGGCTCCCCCGCCCCTCAACAGGGTTGAGCTGCGACCGCGTCGCACCTCAACCCAGCAGGAGCGCGGCCGAAGGGCCGCTCCTCCCGGAACTCGATCGAATCCTGATTCGATCGAAATAGGGCGCGCCGCCGAAGGGCCGCCCGACCAGTTCGAAGCGGCGCACGAAGGGCGACGCGCAGATCTCGAAAATTCCGATCTTCGAGATTACAGCCGCTCGTTCAGCCACTTCATGTCGGCGACGTGCTCTTCGGCCTCTCCAGGGGTTTCGAGCACCACGGGGGCGTTGGCGGCGCGGACCACCTCTACCAGGGCGTCTTCGTCGATCTCGCCGGCGCCGAGGTTGGCGTGGCGGTCGCGCCGGCTGTCGAACGGATCGCGAGAGTCGTTGCAGTGAACCAAGTCGATGCGCCCGGTGGCTGCGAGCACGCGATCGACGAGGCCGTCCATCTTCTGGCCGGCTGCCCAGGCGTGGCATGTGTCGAGACAGAATCCGACTCCAAGATCGCCGATCTCCTGCCAAAGCCGCCCGATCACTTCGATTTCTCGTGCCATTGCCACCGCTCCCCCAGCCGTGTTCTCGATGAAGATCGGCACGTCGGTCTCGGTCTGCTCGAGCGCCTTGCGCCACCGGACGAATCCATCTTCTTCGACTTCATCGTCGCCGGTCATATGGCCACCGTGGACAATCACGGCTTTGGCACCGACGGCAGTGGCAGCATCACAGGTCTGTTGGAGAATCTTGCGGCTGGGGATACGGACCCGGTTGTTCCCGGCGACGACGTTCACCAAATACGGTGAGTGCACGTAGATGTCGATGTCCGACGCCATCAGCTCATCAGCGTCGTCCCGCGGTGGAGGCTTCTTCCATGATTGTGGGTTGCCGAGGAAGATCTGCACCAGGTCGGCGTTGCGAGCGGCAGCCTCGGCCAGCGGGTCCGTCGAGCTCACGTGCGCACCGAGCAACATCGTCGAAGCGTACTGCTCAGGATTCCGGAATCGGAGGTGGAGCTGCCACGAGGGCGGCCCGGCGCATTCTTGTGAGCTCGGCCACAACCTGGTCGAGCGGCATATCCCACCGGGTTGCGTCCATCACCAGCGTGTGCCCTCCAATCCATCGTGCGCCCCAGGGGTCGTCGGGCAGCTCGCCTTGGGCTGACACTGTCAACGCCAATGCGGGGAGGACCTGCCGGTCTACTGCCCGCGTCGTCTCGGCGACCTCCTCCAAATCAGACCATGCGATGCTCGTCGACTTTGCGAAGGGGCCACGCACGGCGATCCGGAGCGCTTCGGCGTCGGCTCTGAGAATGTTCTTGGGGACGACGAGGTCGCGCAGTCCCCACAACACCATGGCGCCTCCAACAAAGGCGAACAACGAAGCCAGAAAGGCGTCACGCAACTCGAACGGGTCGACGTCGGAGGCGTACACCACGTCACCGATTTGGCTGAGCAGCCGCGCTCCCGTGAAGAAATCGAAGGCAACGGCCACGAGCGGGAGGCCTGCCAAGGCGACGAAGAATGGAAAGAGCGGTTTGCGACGGACACGCACGTTCACGGCGTGACTCCAAGATCCGCTGGCGTGACGAGCGCGACATAGGGAATTCCCATGTCGTCGAGTTTGTGTCGGAGCACACCCTCGCTCCGATCTACCAAACAGACTGCTTGCACGACTCGCAGGCCGGCCGCGCGGGCCACTTCGACCGCCTCGATGAGCGCGCCACCGGTGGTCACGGTGTCATCGATCATGGCGACCGCGTCGCCGGCCACAACCGGGCCAACCAGTCGGCCGCCCGTGCCGTGGTCTTTGGCGGTCTTGCGGATCGAGAATGCCTTGAGTGGGGTGCCTCGGCCGGTAGACGCAATGGCTGTCGCGACCGCGATGGGATCGGCTCCCATCGTCAGACCCCCGACGGCAACGACTTCGGGCAGAACGACCTCGCACACGGCAGCCCCGACCAGGGCCGCACCCTCGCCGTCGAAGGTGGTTTGTCGAGCATCGATGTAGAAGTCGGAGACCTGACCCGAACGCAGCGTGAAAGGCCCGTCGGTACGGACGGAACTCGCCATGAGATGTTCGATCAACGCCTCGCGGGTCTTGGATAGATTCGTCAAGTTTTTGCTCAAGGGAGGGGGCCGGCATGACGATACAACATTCAATAACACGATTTAGCCTCCCGTGTTAGCGCGACCAAACAACCGCCCCCGCCTCGGGGCGGTTGTTTTTTGGTTTCGACCGAATCAGGATTCGGTCGATCTCGTCTGGCGCCCGACTTTGCACAGAGACGTTGGAGTCAGACATCCCGCCAAGCTGTGCAAACAGACGCCGGTCGGGCGCATCGGCAGTTGCCGCCTCGCCACAGCCCGCTACATTGCCCGAGAACCGCCTCCTTCGGCCGCACTCATGTTGTCGGGTGTGACGACGCGGTCGCCTCACCCGACCCAATGAGTCGAGACCGCTTCGCGTTCTCGAATGCAGTTGCGCAGCAACTGCGCGGCGGCGGAGCCTCCCCCTCAAACTCCCCCTTGTGTTCTGACGGCCGACTTTGGGCAACACCGTTGGAGCCCAACTTCGCAACGCAGCCCAAACGTGGAGAACGCGGAGCGTTCTCCGTCGCGGTTGCTGCGCAACCGCACGACGCCGGTC
>JBFGJH010000033.1:0-35209 GCA_041577335.1 Acidimicrobiia bacterium
GGCACCTCGATGTCGACTCATCGCATCCTGGGGCTGGAGCAGGTCCCAAGGGTTCGGCTGTTCGCCGATTAAAGCGGTACGCGAGCTGGGTTTAGAACGTCGTGAGACAGTTCGGTCCCTATCCGTCGTGGGCGTAGGAATTTTGCGAGGAGCTGTCCCTAGTACGAGAGGACCGGGATGGACGAACCTCTGGTGTGCCAGTTGTCCTGCCAAGGGCACGGCTGGTTAGCTACGTTCGGAAGGGATAAGCGCTGAAAGCATCTAAGTGCGAAGCCCACCTCAAGATGAGAATTCCCACCGGGTCAACCGGGTAAGACCCCTGATAGACGATCAGGTTGATAGGCCAGAAGTGGAAGCACAGCAATGTGTGGAGCTGACTGGTACTAATCGGTCGAGGGCTTGGATTTGAATCCAAACGTTCGTGCTCGCTATGGAGTGCTCAAAGTGTTGAGCACGCAAGATTTGTCCGGTGGCGATAGCGGCAGGGAACCACCCGTTCCCATTCCGAACACGGAAGTTAAGCCTGCCAGCGCCGATGGTACTTGGGGCGCAAGCCCCTGGGAGCGTAGGTCACCGCCGGACATAAAACGTACGGAGACAGGGCTGACTCGCATGAGTCAGCCCTTCTTCGTAGAGTCGCGGTATACACCTCGGCGTCGAGCAGCCGAACGGACCTGATGAGCGAACGATCCTCAAATCAACCAAGCAAGGGCTCGCAGTCTTCGCGCCGTCAAAACGGCGGGTCGAGTTCCTCGCGAGGTGGACGATCAGGCGGGAGCCAAAATCGTGACCAGAAAGCCGGCGGGTCGCGAAGCTCGAGCGGTGACAGCCGCTCCGGAAAGAGCCAGGGACGAAGCAAGGGGAGTAGCGCAAAGGGATCAGGTGGCTCGTCACGTCAGCAGTCGACCTATCGATCCGGAGATCGAAAAGGCTCACAGAGTGGCCGACCGCCGTCGAGCCGTTCGCGCGAGCAACTCCGTACCGCCGGCTCTGGCGGCGGTGACCTGCCGAACTGGATCAAGGAGGAGGTCGCCCGCACGACGCCCAAGGAGAAGCGGCCGATCGTGCTCGGCCTTCTGTCAGAAGCGGCGGACGCCTTCGCCGCTGGGCGGTATCCGCGTGCGCACCAAATCTTGCTCCGTGCCAAGAAAGAGACGACGCGAGTTGCCACGGTTCGCGAGCTTCTCGGCCTCACGGCCTATCGCATGGGCCGGTGGGACGAAGCCCTCAAGGAGCTGCGAACGTACCGGCGCATCGACGGCGACACCTCGCACATGCCGGTCGAAATGGACTGTCAGCGAGCGCTGGGGCGCCCTCAGGACGTGGAAAAGACGTGGGAGCGCTACAACGAACTCGGCGGGCAGGCTTCGACCGACGCAGAGAGCAAAGTGGTCTACGGTGCCTTCCTGCTCGACGAAGGCCGGGGTCGAGAGGCCTGGAAGGTAGTCAACCCGGGGCGAATCTCCCAGAACCCGAAAGAATGGGACCTCCGCCAATGGTATGTGGCGGCCCGGGTGGCGGCTCGCCTCGGTGACGGTCACACGGCCCGCCAGCTCCTCGGCGCCATCGAACGACACGAGCTGGCATTCCCCGGGCTGGATGTCGTCCGCGACGAACTGGCAGCTCTCGACCAGTGATTCTGTCCTAGCCACGTCATACGGTCCCTCCAGTTCCCGCCCTTCCCCACGACGGAAGGAACGACTCAATGGACATGAACCTGGTCGTCATCTCCGGGCTGCTCGCTGCCCCACCGGAGCTGCGCACCCTCAACTCTGGCGCCGTCATCGCCAGGTATCTGCTCACCACCCGAACCGATGACCCGCGTCGGCGAGTGGACGTGGTCCCGGTGACCCAGTGGAACCCTCCCAGCGAGGCGTCGACCTATGCCTCGGGCTCTCGGTTGTGCGCCGTCGGGTCTATCCAACGCAGGTTCTGGGACGCAGCAGACGGACGGCGTGGCCGGCTGGAATTCGTGGCATCCCATGTCGTCGACGAGCGCTCTCAGCTCGATATACCTGCGTGCGACCCGGCAAAGAACACCGAGACGTCGTCATGACGGATTGCTTGGGTTCCGGCCACGAAGACATACGCACCCAATGCCAGGTTCCCCAGGACCGCCAAAGCAAGAATCCACCCAGCCGTCGCCGGCAGCGAAGACTCCCGATAGGCAACCCAGACGGCGGCAACCGCCAAGCCCAGGTAGAGATCGACCAGCGAGACGATACCCCACGGCTGGTCTGTGATGATCGAGAAGTCGTCCGTGATGGAGCTTTGCGAAGCAGCCCAGAGAATGATGCCGAGCATCGCCAGTACCACCGTTGCTCCACCTACCTGAATCATCCTCATGTCTTGCAGTCCTCCATGTGCCGGTAACCTGCTTCCCTCATGGGAACACCAGGAAGGGTCACGGTAGCGGCGCCCTCACAACTCGCTGCGGACGCCGGCGGAGCGATGGCCGCCGAAGGCGGTAATGCCGTGGACGCCGCCGTGGCGGCAATGCTCGTAGCAATGATCTCCGAGCCAGGCGTGTGCTCCCTCGGTGGCGGCGGTTTCATCACGATTTGGGGCGATCATCCCGCCGTGACCATCGATGGCTATATGGAAATGCCCGGCCGGGGCCTGCCGCAGGAAGCGTTTGGCAATGGGTATTCCGAGGTGACCATGGAATATGGCGGGGGCGTGACGACACAGATCGGATTTGGGACCGTCGCCACCCCGGGCGGTCTCAAGGTGCTGTCGGCGGCCAACGAACGATATGGCGTCGTGCCCTGGAGCTATGTTCTCGCGCCGACGATCGAGGTCGCCGACCAAGGATTCCCCTTGTCGGACTCGGCCGCCCATTACCTCACCTTCTCACACGAGCCGCTGTTTGGCCTCGACCCCGTCGGGTATGCGGCACTCGCTCAAGATGGGCGCACCAAGCTCGCCGGCGAGACGGTCGTGGTACCGAATCTCGCCGACACGCTCGAGGCGATCGCCGCCGAAGGCGTTGGCCTCTTCTACGAGGGTGAAATCGCGGTTGCGCTTGCCGAGACGATGGCCAAAGAGGGTGGCATCCTCACGCGCCGGGACCTGGCGTTGTACCGGGAGCTCTATCGAGACCCCATCATGGCGGAGTTCGGCGAGTGGACCATCGCAACCAACCCTGGCCCTGCCATCGGAGGCGCCACGCTGGCAGCGATGTTGGAGCTGCTCGCCGGCGGTGAGGGAAGCTACATCGATATCCAGCTCGCGGTCCTCGGTTTTCGCCGGGACCGGCTCGACGACGCGGCCGACCGGTCGGCTGCCGTCGCGACACTGCTCGCCCTGGCCCGGAGTGCCGAGTGGCGTTCGCTGCTGACCTCGCCGTCGACGGTCCACGTCTCAGCGGTCGATCGCGACGGCATCGGTTGCGCGATCACCATGTCAGCAGGATATGGGTCGGGAGTCATGGCTCCCGATACGGGAATCTGGCTCAACAACGCCCTTGGTGAAGTCGAATTGAACAGACGAGGCTTTCACGCCCTGCCCGTGGGAGAACGCCTGATATCGAACATGGCTCCGACCGTCGCCAAGAGTCACCTCGGCTCCACGGTTGCGATCGGTTCTCCCGGTGCCGACCGGATCACCACCGCAATGGCGTCGACGCTTGCCAATCTGGCAGAGGGCCACTCGCTCTCCGAAGCGATCGAGGCGCCACGCTGCCACGTCGAGTTCACCGACCAAGGTCCGCGCGTTGCCGCCGAGCCAGGCGTGAATGTCGAAGGGACGGAGCTACCGATCCGGTGGTTCGACAACCTGGACATGTTCTTTGGTGGAGTAGCGGCTGCATTGGTCCATGCCGATCATCGCACTGAGGCCGCCGCCGATCCGCGCCGCACAGGCGGCACGGCGTACGGATAGCGGTGTACGGATTCCTGCGCAGGCCGAGCTGGATCGGTCTCGGGCTCGTCAGCCTGTTGCTGGGGGTGGCTTTCGCGAGCCTGGGACTCTGGCAGATGCGACGTCTCGGCGAGGTGCAGCGCCAGAACTCCCTGATCGCCGAGAGGCTGGCGGGGCCTGTCAACTCGATCGAAACGGTGGTCGATGGTCGAGCCGACCCTGTGATGGCGGCTGACGAGTACGCCTTCATCCGGGTGACCGCGACCGGGACCTTCGACCCGACCGAAGAGGTGCTCATCCGTTCGCAAACCAACAACGGAATAGCTGGCTTTCACGTCGTCACGCCTTTGATCCTCGCCGATGGCATGGCCGTGCTCGTCAACAGAGGATGGGTGCCGTTGGACATGGAAACTCCTCCTGTCCCGGCGTCGCCTCCCGCCGGGCCGCAAACCGTGGCGATCGTGCTGCAACCGACCCAGTTGCGGGGCCGCTTTGGACCGACCGAACCAGAGGGAGAACTGCCTCGGCTCAGCAGGATCGACATCGAACGGATCGCCGAGCAGGTGCCGTACGATCTGTATCCGGTCTACGGCCTGGCAGCAGCCTCGGGTGAGGCGCTCCCCGTTGCGGTCGAGCTCCCCGAGCTGACCGACGGCCCGCACCTGTCCTACGCGATCCAGTGGTTCGCTTTTGTCGGGATTGCAGTCGGTGGCTTCGCGTTATTGGTCAGGAGAGAGGCGAGTCGCTCGGCCGGCACAAGACCCCCGGCTGGTGATGTCGTGGAAGAGGCAGGGGAAGCCCGACCCTAGTGATCGTGCGCAGTTTCTTGGGCGGTCCGCTCGGCGATCTGACGATGGACATCTTCCATGTCGAGATCACGCACCTGCTTGATCAAGTCTTCGAGCATCGGAGCCGGCAGTGCGCCGGCTTCGCGATAGAGAACGACGTTGTCTCGAAACACCATCAACGTGGGTATCGAGCGGATGTCAAAGGATCCGGCGAGTCGTTGCTGATCTTCCGTGTCGACCTTGGCGAACACGATGTCATCGTGGGTCTCGGAGGCAGACTCGAACGTCGGAGCGAAGCTCCGGCACGGTCCGCACCACTCGGCCCAGAAGTCGACGATCACGATGTCGTTGTCGGTGATGGTCGATTCGAAGTTGTCTTCGGTGACAGTCACGGTTGCCATAGCTCAATGCTCCAAAGTTTGGTGGGTATCGCCGGGTTCAACGGCGCGCCCAGGAGGCTTATTCCCCTGGCCTACCGCTGAAAATCGTAGATCGCCCCGAGGCCGAGGAGCTGGCTGAGCTCATCCAAGGCGGTTCTGCTCTGGTCGAGTAATGAGGGGTCGGCGAGATCGCCTGGCAGGAGCTCGTCGCGGTAGTGACGATGGACCCACGCGACGAGAGCGGCGTAGCGCTCCTCGGTGAGGAGGCTGCCCGCGTTGACGTGCGCCTGCTGATCGCCCGTCAGAACGACTCGAAGTCGGAGACAGGCCGGCCCGCCGCCGTTGCGCATGCTCTGTCGCAGGTCGAAGAGCAGCACGCGGTCGATTGCCGAGTCGCCTTCGAGGAGCTCCGTGACGAACTCCCACACCGCCGAATCGCTTCGTACCTCTTGCGGTGCCACGAGGACATGCTCTGCCCCGACCTTCACCAGCTGGCTGTTGAAGAGATAGGTGCCCACCGCGACGTCGATCGCCACGCGACTCTCCGGCACCTCGACGAGCCGGACCCCAGGGAGCGCCGACCGCACCGCCCGTTTGACCTCGACCGGGTCGAGGAAGGCTCGCTCGTGGAAGAAAAAGACGTCGAGGTTGCCGACCGAGATGACGTCGTTGTGGAATACCCCTTGATCGATCGCCGCCGGACTTTGTTGGGCGAGGATCGTGCGGCTCGGGGCAAGGCCATGACGGCGAATCACGGCTTCGCAGGCACCCCGATGCTGGCGGGCCCGATACCGAGAGGGCTGGCTCGTACCGGGTGCGCCAAACACGAAGAGCTCAATCCCTGGGGACGCATAGTCGCGGGTCAGCCGTGTGTGGTTGGCGGCCCCTTCGTCACCGAAGGCGCTGGGGAGCGGCGCATGCACGGCGAACAGTTCTTCCGCTGGAAACGTCGCCTCCAGGATCCGCTGTGTCTCACCGGCTTCGATGCTGCGATGGAACTGCGAGCTGAGATTGGCAACGGTGAGATGCACCCGACCATCCGCCGTATCGGGGGACGGGGAGACCGTGGCGGCGTTCGCCGCCCACATCGCCGAAGCAGAGGAGGCCGCTTCGAGCAGCCTCGGATCGGCCTGAAGAGCTGCCTGGAGGACCGCCCCGTCGCCTCCGTCGAACCCCAACGACCGCAGCGTGGGAATGTGCGGCCGTTCCTGCGGAGGGAGCACTCCTTGGATGAGCCCCAGATCGAACATGGCTTTCATCTTGGCGAGCCCCTGGAGAGCTGCTTCTTTGGGTCGAGAAGAGAGCCCAGCATTGGCCGCCGATGCGACATTGCCGGCTGCCAATCCACCGTAGTGGTGCGTGGGGCCGACGATTCCGTCGAAGTTGACTTCTGCAGCAGCGGTCATTGGCCGGGCATGGGCGGCGGCATCACGAGCTCACCGGACTCCATGGAGGCGACGGGATACGAGCTGTAGTCGGCGGCGTAGAACGCCGCCGGGCGATGATTGCCCGACGCACCGACACCGCCGAAGGGTGCGGCGCTCGAGGCCCCGGTTGTGGGCCGGTTCCAGTTGACGATGCCGGCACGAAGCTGCGACCAGAGCCGGTCATAGGTCTCTCGATCCCCGCCGATGACACCGGCAGCCAGGCCAAACCGCGTGGCATTGGCGCCCGCCACGGCGTTGGGGAGGTCTGCGTAACGAGTAACGGTGAGCAGCGGTCCGAAATGCTCCTCATCGTCCACGTCTGCTCGAGTGACGTCGAGAATGCCCGTAGTTACAAACGCGTCGGAGAGCCCTTGGACGGGCGTCATCTTGAGAAGCGGCACTGCGCCGGAGGCCACCATCCGATCTTGGGCGTCGAAGAGCTTGCCGGCTGCCTCCGTCGAGATCACCGGGCCCATGAAAGGAGCCTCTTCCTCGTCTTGGGGATCGCCGATGCGAATGTGCTGGGCGGCTGCCAGGAGCTCGGCGATCAGGGTGTCGCCGTAATCCCCGTGAGGCACGAACAACCGGCGCGCACAGGTGCAGCGCTGGCCTGTTGTGACAAAGGCCGATTGGATGATGATCGCGACGGCCGCCTGCAGCTCAGCGCCCTCGATGACGATGAGCGGGTTGTTTCCCCCCATCTCCAGGGCGAGCAGGACCTCAGGGCGACCGCCGAACTGTCGGTGCAGCAAGGCACCGGTTGCCGCGCTACCGGTGAACAGCAGCCCCTCGATGGCAGCGGCTGCGAGTGCCGCTCCGGTGTCGCGCCCGCCCTGCACCAGGTTGAGCACTCCGGCAGGCAGCCCGCTCCGCTCCCACAAGTGCACCAGATGCTCACCGACGAGGGGGGTGAGCTCGGAAGGTTTGAATACCACGGTATTGCCTGCGAGCAGGGCCGGGACGATATGGCCATTGGGAAGGTGAGCAGGAAAGTTGTACGGCCCGAACACCGCCATCACCCCATGTGGCCTGTGTCGTGTGATACCCCCGGAGGCCTCGTCGACGTGGACGCCGGTCCGCTGTCGATACGCCCGCACGGAATGGCCGATTTTGGCGGCGACCGAGCCGACTTCGGTCTTTGCTTCCCACAGGGGTTTACCGACCTCTCTCGATATCAGGCCAGCGAAGATGTCAGCGTCGTCTGTCACGGCGTCGGCGAACCGTTCGAGTAGCTCGATACGCCGGTCTACTCCTGCTTCGCTCCAGCCCCCGAAAGCAGCATGCGCGGCGACAACGGCCGCGTCCACCTCACCGGATGTGGCGGCGGTGCCTTCCCAGAGGAGATGCCCAGAGGCCGGGTTGAAGGAGGTCATCGGCTCTGCTGATCCGGCCAACCATTGGCCGTCGATGTAGTTGGACATCAGGGCCGCACAGGAAGGCATCGAACTGAGTCGCCATCGGAGATCTCCAATGCGTCGGCGACCTCCGGCCTCAGTGTCACCACGTTGTCATTGATCGTCGTCTCTTCGACGACTGAGCGGAAGTTGGCCAGACCCCGGTTGGTGACGAGGTAGGCGGTACCTTCGGAGGTCGGCTCGGCCACAACGACCGTCGCGATCTCGCTTTCGGCAACGGCTCGGAGGCGCCGCTTCTCGACCTCGAGCGTCGGACCGCCGTCGAAGATGTCGATGTATCCGCCGGAGGCGAAGCCCTCGCTCTGGAGGAGCCGGAGGGCAGGCTCGGTTTCGGGATGGACGCGTCCGATGGCGTCTTGGACTGCGTAAGGGAGCAGGGTCACATAGATGGGAAGCACAGGCATCAATTCGGCAATGAAGGTCTTGTTGCCGCGGGCAGAAATGTCGTCCGCCTCCGGAAAGGGCATGCCGAAGAAGTGACGTCCTATTCCTTCCCAGAACGGCGCAGTCCCGTCGGGGAGCTGGAAGCCTCGCATCTCCGCAAAGATCTTGTCGGTGAACCGCTCAGGATGCTCGGCGATGAAGAGAAGCCGTGAGATCGACGTGAGCCGCCCGCTGTTGTTCCGTCGATAGGCACTGTCGAGGAACAGGCTTCCGATCTCGCTCTTGCCGGTGTAGTCGTTGGTGAGGAACAGGGTCGGGACCTGCTTGTACACCCCCAACTCGCGACTGGTGAACACGCGGGTCCCAATCCGGTAGGAGTAGAACGCTTCGGGCTTTCCCACCGAGGCGTAGATCGCTCCCGTGCCGATGATGGTGCCGGCGTCCGTGTCCTCGAGCACGAAGAAGTACACCTCTTCGCCCGGCTCGGCTACCTCGGCGCCAAACGACTCGACCCCCTTGGCGAGGCGTCCCTCGATGAGGTCTGGGTACGGTCGCAACGTTGACAGCCCCTTCAGGGAATCACCGGCGTCGGTGAGCAACTTCAGCACACCGTCGAGGTCGTCCAGGTTGCCCGGGCGGAAGCGGATCACGGCACCAGCCTCCCCGACGCGAATTCGAGGAAGAGCACTGTGGCCAGCTGCGACCGGGTTACGAGACTCTCGGTCCACATGAATTCCTCCGAGCTGTGGATGTTGGCGCCGTGTACGCCAAGGTTATCGATGTTCGGCAGGCCGGCCTCGTACAGGTTGTTGCCGTCAGAGACTCCGCCTGTTTCTTGAATGGTGATGGTGAGGCCGAGCTCTTCGCCGATCCTTGCCGCCGCTTCCAGCAGCCGGCGCTGTTGGTTGTCGTAGGGCTTGGGCGGCCTGGTGAAACCTCCGGTGACGCTGGTCGTGATGCCGTCGGTCTCGGCATGCCGGCAGATGCGGCGGATCTCGGTGACGGCGGTGTCGGCATCTTGCTGGGTGGCGGATCTGACGTTCAGCTTCAGCACCGCCACGTCGGGAACGATGTTGGTCGTGTGCCCTCCGCGAACGACGCCAGGATTGATGGTGACACCGTCCCACTGACCGTTGAGGCCGTCGATCTGAGAAATGATACGGGCGAGGGCCGTCACGGCGTTGCGACCTTCGGCGTGATCTCGGCCGGCGTGGGCAGCCCTTCCGCGAACCACGATCGAGAAAGTGCCGCTTCCTTTCCGACCTCCCGCCAGACCGCCGTCGGGAAACGAAGGCTCGAAGATGAAACCGACGTCCTTGTCTTGGGCGGCCTCGGCGAGCACGGGCGCCGAACCCACCGAGCCGAGCTCCTCATCAGGGTTGAAAAGCAGCTCCCATCCCACACGTGAGGCCAACGGAGATTGCTCGAGCTGCTCGAGTGCGGTCTTCAGGACGAGTAAACCTCCCTTCATGTCGGCCACTCCTGGTCCCAAGATCTGCTCATCGGTGATGGTGACTGCCTGGAAAGGGTCATCAGCACCGAACACAGTGTCGTAGTGACCCACGAGCAACATCTGCAATGGCGCGTCGGGTCGTCGGCGAAATCTGACCACATTGCCGAGCGGTTGTGTCGTTTGGGCGCCGTTGTCGGCAATGATGTTCCACGGCTGGAGCGCTTCGACGCTCGATGTGGTGGCGAGCGCGCCGAACAGGTCGAAGAGCTCGGCCTCGAATGCGGCGAGTCCGACGAGGTTGGTCGAACCCGTGTTCATGGCGGCCATCGCCTCGAGTCTCTGAATCAGATGATCTCGCTGGGGGGGGATGGCATCGATTGCGGCGGTATGGGTTTCGGGCACGGGCCGACAGTAACTGAATCGCCCGGTGGGTTGCACGTCTGGCGGTACACTCCCCGGGCCATGAGCTCAGATGTCACCCGCGCCGATTTCGATACCTACATGATGCCGAATTACGCCCCGGCGCCGATGGTCATGACCCGCGGGGCGGGCTCGAAGGTCTGGGACCAAGAAGGCCTCGAGTACATCGACTTCGCCGGAGGGATCGCTGTCAATGCGCTCGGTCATGCCAACCCGGATCTCGTCGACGCCCTCATCGATCAAGCGGGCCGGATCTGGCATGTGTCCAATGCCTATGCCAACGAGCCGGCCATCCGGCTGGCCCGCAGCCTGGTGACGGCGACCTTCGCCGACAAGGTGTTCTTCTCCAACAGCGGCGGGGAAGCGAACGAGGCTGCTTTGAAGCTGGCGCGCCGCTATGCGTCCGATCATCACGGACCGGGCAAGGACGAAATCATTTCCTTCCGAATGGGCTTTCACGGGCGAACGTTCTTCACAGTCTCGGTGGGGGGCCAGACCAAGTACTCGGACGGCTTCGGACCAAAGCCGGCGTCGATCACCCATGTCCCTTTCAACGACATCGACGCATTCGGCGACGCAATGTCTGATCGCGTCTGCGCCGTCATGATCGAGCCAATCCAGGGGGAGGGCGGCTTGATTGCCGCCGAGCCGGCGTTCCTCCAGAGGTTGCGAGCGTTGTGCGATGCCCACGAAGCGTTGTTGATCTTCGACGAAGTGCAATCCGGCATGGGCCGGACGGGCAAGCTCTACGCCTACATGGACTACGACGTTGTCCCCGACGTTCTCACCACTGCCAAGGCCCTCGGGGGCGGGTTTCCCATTGCAGCAACCTTGACGACCGAACAGATTGCCGCAAGCTTCGTGGTTGGCACCCATGGTTCCACCTATGGCGGCAACCCGCTGGCTACCGCAGTTGCGCTGCGCGCGCTCGAGCTCATCAACAACGAGGAGTTCCTCGCTGGAGTGACGGCGAAGGCCGAGCGCACATTTGACCGGCTCCGCCATATCGCTGCCAACACAGGTGTCTTTGGCGAGATCCGCGGAAAGGGACTGTGGATAGGGTGCGAGATGGACGACGGCTCGCCACTCGGATCAGCCGACGTCGTCACTGCTGCTTTGGAGAAGCGACTCCTCGTCCTCAAAGCGGGACCAAGAGTGGTCAGGCTGGCGCCGGCACTCAACATCCCCGAGGACGACCTGATGGAAGGACTCGATCGTCTCGAGGCGGCCGTGGAATCTCTCGGATGATTGCGACGCCACCACATCAGGTGGTCGGGGAACCTGGTAGATTTCCGCCATGAATAGGGTGGGAGTTAGCGGTTCCTTGCTGGTAGCCGCATTGATGTTGACGACCGCTCTGCCCGTGGGAGCGCAGGCTGGGCCGACCTGGCAGGACGTGCCAGATCCGGGCCAGAAGCGCATCGAGCCTGAGGCCACGTCCACTTCCCCGCCGACCGCCCTCTTCGTTGGCGAATTCACGCTCCCGGGGATCGGCGGAGAGTTCATCGACGTCGTGGACATCGACAACGACGGTGACAACGACCTGGTAACGGCTGACGGGTTCGGAGCAGGCACCGACGTCCGCGTGTATACCGGCAACAACGGTGACTACACCCTGTCCGACACCACCAACTTCGCCGACGGCACCGGCGCCGGGCTCACCCTCGTCGGCAAGTTGAATGGAGATTCCCTACCGGACGTTGTGGTGATCACCAGCACGGGTTTCCAGGTGGCCATGCGACAGGCCGGGGGCTACATGGCTGCGACCTCCTACACGGGCTCAAAGCCGATCCAGCTGGCCGACATCGATGGCGACGGCGACCTCGACGTGATCGGCAAGAGCCAGTTCTGGCGGAATGACGGCTCCGGAGGCTTTGGGGCCTTCGAAGGGGTGGTGGCCGGCGTTTGGTACGGCGACGTCGATGGCGACGGGCTGGCAGACGTTATCGACCTCGATCCGGAGGGCTATCCCAACCAAGAAGTCATGAGCGTCGCATACGGCACCGGTGGCGGCAACCACGATCCCTACGTCGAGGTGTGGGTCTCGTTCGAGGAGGAGCACCCCACCGGCTTGTTCTTCGGGGATCAAGACAAAGACGGCACCAATGAGATCTACATACCGACCGACCTGGAATGGCGCGAAGGCGACCATTTCTACCGGTTCGTGACGGCCGAAGACGACGGCGGAGGCTTCGAGTCCTACCGCACCGACATTCCCGATCTGGCCGTGGAGGGTTGGGTGCGAGACCTGGACGGTGACGGGGACCGCGACATTCTCATGGTCAGCGGGAGCACCATCATCGTTCAGCAGGCAGTCACAGGCGGCTTTGAGCAGAACGAGTTTTCCGCCCAGTTCGATACCTTCGCAACCCCCCGCCTCGCAGACTTCAACGACGATGGTGTCCCCGACATCGTCGACATCCGCACCAACGAAGTCGTGTACGCGCTCGGCGTGGATGCTGCCTCCCCGGGGACACTGACGGTGGACATCGGCAAGGCCGACATGTGCGTTGATGTGATGCGGAGCGGCGTCGGGACCTATACCGGAGAGAGCGCGGAGACGGGCTCGGCCGGAACGGTGACATTTGATCTGCCGTCCGGTCATTATGACCTGTTCGTGTGGGACTGTTCGTTCGAGTCGACCGGGGTCATGACTCGCCATCCGTACGCGTGGCAAACGGTGAAGGACGCGTCCGGAGCGCACACGGGGCCGGGCGTGCTGGTGAATCCGAATGAGACGACCGTCGCCGACGTCCAGCTGGAGCTGGGCGCGATCTACTCGGGGACGGTCACCGATATCCGATCGGGCGCTGCCATCGCTCGGATCACGGTCGGTACCGACAGCGACGATTTCTCGCCCACCAAGACCGAGACACCCGGGACGTGGTCGTGGGTCGGCGTTCCGCAAAAAGACGTCCCTGAATTCGTCATCGAGGACCTGGAGGGGTTCTACTTCGAAGAAACCAAGGTTGGTCCCACCGCCGAGGTGGGCAAGGTGTATGCAACGGTGGATCAGGCGCTCGATGGGCGCTTGGTCGATGCCCGCGACAACATCTTCGCGCAAGACGTCATTTGGATCGCCGACGCCGGCATCACCAAGGGCTGCGAGAGCACCGGCTATCTGTACTGTCCAGGCAACAACATCTCGCGGGGCCAGATGGCTGCGTTCTTGGTACGAACGCTGGGCCTCACCGTCATCGATCCGACTATCTCATTCGACGACATCGATGGGAACCTCTTCGAAGCAGACATCCTCAAGCTGGCGACGGCCGGCATCACCGCCGGCTGCAACGCCGATGGCAGCGACTACTGCCCGGGAGATCCGGTCAAACGCGGGCAGATGGCCGCGTTCTTGGTGCGAGCCTTTGAACTGACCGAATCCGACCCGACGATCTCGTTCACCGACACGAGCAAGAGCATCTTCGAGGCCGACATCATCAAGCTGGCCACCGCGGAAGTCACCTTCGGCTGCAATGCCGAGCGCACCGAATACTGTCCGGCCAAGGAAGTGACTCGTGGCCAGATGGCAGCCTTCATAAGGAGAGCCGTGGAGGGCTCGACGTAGGCCTCCCGTGCAAGCTGTCGTGGTTCACGCACTCAACTAATCTGCCGCCATGGTGTTCGCCGCGGAAGAATCCGCAACCAAGAATTTCGTCGATATCACCGTCCCCACATGGGGTTGGGTGGGGCTTGGCGTCATCATCATGGTCATGCTCGCCATCGACCTCCTGCGGCACCGCGATGACCACGAGCCGACATTTCGCGAGGCGGCATTCGAGTCGGGAGTCTGGGTCGCCACCGGTATTGCGTTCGGGGGAGTGGTTGCGTTCGCCTTCGGCGCCGCGGCTTTCGGTGAGTACATCTCGGGCTATCTCATCGAGAAGTCGCTCAGCGTCGACAATGTGTTCGTTTGGTCGTTGCTCTTCACAACACTGGCGATCCCGCTCAAGTATCAGCACCGCGTCTTGTTCTGGGGCATCTTCGGTGCGCTGGCTCTGCGGGGCATCTTCATAGCGATCGGCACGGCGTTGATCAGCCGCTTCGTGTGGGTCCTGATCGTGTTTGGGCTCTTCCTGGTTTTCACCGGCTTCCGTATCATCAGACACCGCGACGACGAGGGAGAGAGCGCCGAGACCATTCTGGCGTTTGTGAAGCGGATCCTGCCGGTGTCCCACGAGTACGACGGCAACCGCTTCATCACCCGCATCGACGGCGTTCGTGCCGCCACTCCGCTATTGGCGGCACTGGTCGTGGTCGAGCTCACCGACGTCGTGTTTGCCGTCGATTCGGTGCCGGCCATCCTGGCCGTCTCTCAGGAGCCGTTCTTGGTCTTCGCCTCGAACGCCTTCGCAATCCTCGGACTGCGGGCGATGTACTTCCTGCTCGCCAACGCTCGCCAGCGATTCCACTACCTATCCCACGCGCTGGGAGCCATCCTGATCTTCGTCGGCCTGAAGATGACGGCGGTCCCGTGGTACCACGTCGACACCTACATCTCGTTGGGCGTCATCGTGCTGATCCTTGCGGGAGGGATCTACTTCAGCGAACGGAGAGCCCGCGCCCTCGGGATCGTGGGTGCATCACACCCAGACGAGAAGGTTCTCTAGGGGCCGGCGGCTCGCCACGCTGCGAGCTCTCGGCGGAAGGCGCCAACCGTCTCCGAATCGGCGAAGGACGAGTCGATGGCGGTGTTCTGAAGGTCGGCGAGCTCGTCCAAAGTGAAACCGTGATGGCTTGCGGCGATGGTGAGCTCCTTGGTCAGGGTCGTGTAGAAGTAGGCGGGATCGTCGGTGTTGATGGTCACCGCCACGCCGGCTTCGACGAGGGCCCGAATCGGGTGGTCAGCGAGCGTCGCCACGACACCGGTGCACACATTCGAAGTCATCGATATCTCGAGCGGAATCCGGTGGTCACTCAGATACGCCAGCAGCGCCCGATCCTCCAACGCCCTGATCCCGTGCCCAATGCGTTGGGCACCGAGGTCGCGAATTGCCGACCGCACGCTGGCGGCGCCTTCTGTTTCTCCCGCGTGGGGGAGCGCGGCCAGCCCGGCCGAAGTGACCCGTGCGAACGATCGCTGGAACGCGGCGGCCGGCCAGCCCGGTTCGGGCCCGCCCAGCCCGATTCCGACAACACCGACCGGCGCCAGCGGTCCGAGGATGTAGTCGGCGGTGAAGCCATCGGCAGGCGGCTCGAGCTCACGGGGTATGTCGAGAATCCAGCCGATCCCAACGCCGAGCTGCGCGGCTCGTTTCCGACCTTCGTTGAGCCCCTCGCGGTATTCCGCCATTGCCATCCCACGCCGATGATGGTTGAACGGTGTCGAGGTCACCTCGGCGTACCGGACATTCTGTTCGGCGAGCTCCGCAGCGAGGTCTTCCGTTATCTCTGCGAAATCTTCCGAATCTCTCAGAAGCTCGAGCCCGGCAAGGAAGGCGCGCAGGAACCCGTCAAAACCAGTGAACTCGGGCTCGGTCGACTCCGGCAACGAGGCGCCGTGGCGCTCAGCAAGGCGTTGCGCAGTCCCCGGCCGGATGGAACCCTCGAGGTGCAGGTGCTGCTCAACCTTGGGCATTGTCGCAATGTGGTCTTCTGTCATGCCGCGACTCGGTCCCGGAGAATCCGGCCGCATGCCGCCCAAATCGGGCCATCGGGCCCTATGTCACGAGATGTGCACGCCATACGGTCACATCGTAAAGGAGGTGGACCAATGCTGGACACCAGTGAATCCCAGCAGACGGGTACGCCCTTCCTCCGGCGGAGCAAATCCGATCGAATCGTCGGAGGCGTGTGTGGCGGCTTGGGCCGCTATTTCGGCATCGACCCTGTCTGGTTGCGGATCGCATTCGTTGCCCTCGTTGTTGGCGGCGGGTCGGGGATCATCCTGTACATCGTCGCCTGGATCCTGATACCCGAAGAAGATGAGGACGCGCCGGTTGCCCAACGTCCTCCCACAGACCGCACCACGGCCGGTGTCATCATTGGCACGATCTTCATCGTGTTTGGGGCAGTCGCCCTGACCAACCGATTCGTGCCCTGGTTCGACGATTTCGTCTGGCCTGCCGTTGTCATCGCCATCGGGTTGGGACTTGTCGTAGGAGCGTTGAAACGATGACTGACCGAATCGAAACCCAAGAAAACATGCCGGAGCTTCCGGCAGCGGCACCACCAACACCCAGGCACCGCCATGGTTCGCTCGGCACAGCCACATTTGGTTTGGTGCTGGTCGCGATTGGACTGTTCTGGTTGCTCGATCGGCTCGATGTAGTGAGCGTCGATGGGGCCGTCGTGCTGCCTCTCATTCTCACCGCGGTTGGTGTGGCCCTGCTGATCGGTTCGTTCGACGGTGAACATGCCGGTCTGGTCGTTCTCGGCGTCTTCTTGTCGGTTGGCGTCCTGATCGCGTCAACGACCCCGTTAGCCTTTCTGACGAACGGAGTCGGCGAGAGGGTGTACACACCGACGTCCGAAGCCGCACTCGGCGACGCATTCCAACTCGGCATAGGTGAGCTTCGGCTCGACTTGAGCGGGCTGGCCGTGATCGACGAGGCAGTGGTTGTCGGCGAATTGGGTATCGGGGAGCTCCGAGTGGTGGTTCCCGAAGGCGTGGCTGTTGACATCACCAGCGAGGTAGGCGCCGGCGAGATCAATCTCTTTGGAGCAACCCGATCCGGAACGGGCGTCTCCGACACGTTTCGCTCGGCGAATTTCGACTCCGCATCCCAGCGCCTGGTCCTTGAGCTCGACGTCGCCATCGGTACAATCGAGGTAACAAGATGAAACGAGACTTCCATCCAGGAACGTTCACCGCGGGTGCCATTTTCGTGGTGTTCGGCATCGCATTCACGCTCGAAGGTCTGGAGGTTTGGACTCTGCGATTGCGCGATCTGGATGTGCTGTTCCCGGTAGCCGTCTTGGCCATTGGGATCGCCATTCTGTTCGCAGCTATGTGGGCCCGGCCTCGTAGGAACATGTGACCCAACAACCGAAATACCCGAATCCGTAAGAGGAGGCCCTTCCCATGCCGGCCTTGGGAGCACTGATCGGAGTCTCGCTGGCTCTGGCGGTCGCTTTGTCGGTATGGGCGCGCCGCCGGTTGGACACGCCTCGAAGCGTCGCTGCTGAGCGATCTCAGACAATGGCAGTATCCGATAGGCACGTCTTCTGGCGTTTCTCGCGGCCCTACCGCGGGCCACTCCTGGTGGCAGTTGTACTGACTCTCGCGCTCGTCGTCATCGACCTCGCGCTGCCGTGGCCGCTGGCAATCGTGATCGATCACGCCATCGGAGGAGCGGCTCTCCCGGGACCGCTCAGCGCACTCGAGAACCTCACACCGTCCGCCCTCGTCGCTTTGGCGGCTATCAGCACTGTTGCCCTCACTGCTCTCAGCGGCCTCACGATGTACATGGTCACCTACCTCAACGGTGGGGTCCAGGCCCGCATCGGGGCAGACCTGCGGTCCGAGGTGTTCGCCCGCATGCAAGACGCCTCCTTACGCTTTCACGACCGAATCCGCACCGGTGACCTGCTCGCCCGCCTGAGCATCGATGTCTCATTCGTCGAAGACATGCTGGTGGCGTGGTTCGAAACAGCCCTCCCCGAAGTCCTCACCCTGTTGGGCGTGTTCACAGTGATGGTCATCATCGACCCGACGCTTGCGCTGACGGCGCTCGTCGTGCTTCCCTTGTTGGTGTGGTGGGCGCGGTGGGCTCACGGGGCTGTCCGCTCTGCTGAAATGCGAGCTCGTTCATCGACCGGATCGATGCTCGATACGGCGGGAGATTCCTTGCGCCACGTGCGCGCCATCCAGGTGTTCTCTCGCCAACAGCAAGCGATCGAGACGTTCATCGCCGAGAGTGACGAGGCTGCCGATTCTCAGATGGCAGCAGTGGAGCGGTCGGCGAGGCTCGCCCCGTTCGCGGACGTTGTGCTGGCAGCCGGAGGCGCAGCGGTTCTCTTCGTGGGCGCGCAGCGTGTCCTCACCGGAAACCTCACCGTGGGCATCCTCGTCGTTTTGCTCACTTACATTGCCCAGCTGTACGGCCCAATCGAGAGCCTCTCGCTGCTGGTGATGACCATGGCGCGGGGGGCGGCCAGCAGGGATCGACTGGTCGAGTTGTTGGATGCGGAGAGGGCGGTCACGGATCCTGTGGAACCGGACGAGGCGCCTTCGGGGCCGGTCACGCTGTGCGTCCGCAATGTCAGATTCTCGTACGGAGACGCCCAAGCCGCCCTCCAGCGATTCTCTTTCACCGCCCGACCCGGTGAAGTGGTTTCGATCGTTGGCTCAACAGGCGCAGGCAAGTCGAGTCTCCTGTCGCTGCTGGTGCGCCTCTACGACCCGGACTCCGGGGCCATCATGCTCAACGGGGTTGATGTGAGACGCCTGACCGTCCGTGCGGTGCGGGACCGCATCGCTTTCGTGCCGCAGGACATGTGGATTCTGGACGGCACCATTGCCGAAAACATCGCGTTCGGACGACCCGATGCAACCGACGAAGAGGTGGCCCGGGCAGGACGCGCTGCGCTCGTGAACGAATTCGTGGACGACCTACCCGACGGTTACGACTCGGTAGTGGGGGAGGAGGGGATTGGACTTTCCGGTGGTCAGCGACGTCGTGTCGCTCTCGCACGGGCGTTGATTCGCGAAGCGCCGGTGGTGATCCTCGATGAACCCACCTCGGGATTGGACGCAGACGCCGCCGCCCAAGTGTGGGGTTCGATCGAGGCTCTTCGCGATACCCGAACGGTGCTCATCGTCACGCACGACCTGCAGCTCGCCAGTCGCGGAGATCGCATCTATGTCATGGAATCTGGCCGCAACGTCGAGTCGGGCTCGCACAGGGTCCTCCTCAAGAAGAACAAACGATATGCCGGCCTGTGGCGGAGTCAGGGACCCGCCCTCGTCGGTACTGGGGGCCATGGCGCCGCTGACGCGGTGTCGCCACCCAGCCGAGGCGAAGAAGGGAGGTGAACACGATGCGTCGCTGCCGCTGCCGTTGCCATGGTAGGCCCCGCTGCTACTACCGGTACTACGGGCATCATCGGCATTGTCACCATCGATAGAGAAACCCACTAGTCAGACGCGACCGCGGCCCGAATGAGCCGCGGTCCCGTCGCGAGGAGGCGATCACCGGTGAGTCGAGTCGGTCCCTTTCCGCCCCACGAAGAGCAGGTCGATCGCCGAGCCGTTCCCGGTTGTTCGGGTCTGCCGCTCGACTCTCAGTGGCTCCACGACCCCTGCGAAATCGCCAACGATGTCAGCCTCGCTGAACAGCACCGTCGGGTCTTGCGGACCTCCCGAGCCGTGCTCCAGATTGTCGGTGTGGTGGGCAACCACCAAGTACGTGCCGCCTCGAGCGAGTGCTGCGCCCATCGACCGGTGAACCCGACGCCGCAAGGCCTCCGGCACCTGCAGATAGAACTCGATAATGAGATCGAACGAGGTCGTTGGTTCCCAGGTACTCAAATCGGCGGCAACGAACTCTGGGCTGACGCCGGCCTGTTGGCTCAGTCGCCCGGCTTTTGCGATGGCGACAGGGCTGAAATCCACCCCGGTGACATCCCATCCTTGTGACGCCAGCCAGATGGCGTTTCGGCCCTCACCGCAGGCCACGTCGAGTGCTCGCCCAGGGGAGAGGTCCGCTACGAGGGCAGGTAGGAATTGGTTGGGCTCTGCAGTCCACACGAGGTCTGTCGAGGCGTACCGCTCGTCCCATTCTGAGGCGTCCATCGGGAGATCCTATACACCTGGCGTTTACTCGTTGTTAAGGCCGGCCCGGGATACTGGATTGGACAGAAGGGGACCGGCATGGAATCACGACCGAGAACGAATGCTCTCGATCATCTCTGGGATGACGGCATTCGAGCACTGCAGATCTTCACCGAGGCTCATGGGCACCCATACGTACCTCGTGAATACTGCCTTCCAAGCGGGTTCTCCCTAGGGCTATGGGTCGCGGCAGTCGCCGATTTCCACAAACGTGGCCACCTCACGCTGGACCAGTCCCGCGACATCGAGGCCGTTCCCGGTTGGACGCTCGTTCATGACCTGAAGGCGCTCGCTCCTGTCGGAAGTTCAGAGCGTTGATCGCGGCTCGAAAAGCACCGCTGTCGGCGCGGGGGCCCTATAATCGTCACTGTGACGGAATCTCATTCCAAGCGGTGCAAGTGGTGTGGAGTCGCGTTTCCGATTCCACCTGGTCCGGGGCGAAAGCCCGAATACTGTCGGCGCTCGCATCGTCAGCGGCACTATGAGGCGCGAACGCTGGCCGAGCGGCGCGGCCTGGCTGCCAACGAGGCGCTCGTGGAACGATCAGCCGTCCGACGACTCAATGACAGGCTCTATGTGCTGGAAACGGCATGCGAGGATGTCATTGCCGACCTGAGGGGGGAGGTTACCGTCGACACGTATCGTGAGGCGCTGACATATCTTCTCGAGGCGGCGCTGCCATTGAAGAACGCCCACATCGAGCCCAAGGCAGCCGCCGGTTGAGTGCAGGACCGGCGCCGGGCGTCGGCCACCGAGGGTTAGAGCGGGTCTCCCTGATCGGGTTCAGGCGGCTGACGGTGGTGTTCCTTGCGACTTGCCGGATGGGGCATGCCCAGAAACACGCCTCCTTCGCGGAGTTCCTCGACCATTTGGCTGGCGCGAGCCGCGCGCTCGCCCTCACCGTCGGACTCACCAATCCACTCGACGTATTTCGTTCTCTGGTCCTTGGGCCGATCGTTGAATTCGTTTATCACCTTGCCGGCGACCAACGCTTCGAGCACATCGGCGGGGATCCACTGTTCGGGCCTCACCATGGCCGCCATCGTACCGGGCGTCGGTCGCTGATTGTCGCTCTTCGCCTGCCGATGGTCCTATATTACGTCACTGTGACGAATTAGGCGTCGACCGGAGGGGCGAGGGAGTGGGCAACCTTCTCGAGTTTTCGACGCACCTCCCGGCCGAGCTCGGAGATCTCCGGTGACTGAGCGAGGTCCATCGCGGCTGCCGGATCCATGAAGTCGACGATGACCTGATCATCATCCTGGCGAACCACGACGTTGCACGGGAGCAAGGCGCCGATGGTTGGTTCGGCAATGACTGCCTTGTGAGCCAGCGGCGGGTTGCAAGCACCGAGGATCCGGTAGGCCGGCATGTCCTCGTTGAGCTTGGCCTTCATCGTGGCTGCCACGTCGATCTCGGTGAGCACACCGAAACCCTCGTCAGCCAGCGCTGATTTGGTCCGCTCAACAGCTTCGTCGTAGGGAAGGCGTAGGGTTACTGAAAAGAAGTACATGCGGATATCCTAATATACAAGAGATCGCAGTGCTTGTCCCATAATACTCGTTATGTAAAGTCACTTTGTGCGGCACTACGGATCTCGCGGTCCCTCAACTCCGATGATCAGGGACTGGAGGACTGGAGATAGTCGATCGCAGCCCGAAGGATCGGGTCGGTGCCCGCCAGCAAGTCGCTGCGCTGGACCGCAACGGGGAGGTCGGGGATCACGCCGCTGCCTTCGACAATGAACCCGTCGGCCATGATCGGCTGTGAGGCCGGGTAGATCATCACGGCCCCGATCGGGAGCTGAGCAATCTCGCCCCCGAGCAGTCGGCCCGATGTGCGTTCTCCTGCGATGACCGCCCGGCCCATTGCTTGGAGCCCGGCCGCGAATGCCTCAGCCGCGGAGCCGCTGACGACGTCGACCAGAACCACGACCGGGCCCTCATAGGAGGTGGCGGAGGGGTTGGTGTACGTGTTTCCGGTGCCATCCTTGGTCCTCCAGGTCCAGATCAACGCCCGTTCGCTCACCAGGCTGTCGATGATCTGTTTGCCAACCGTGGAATCGCCTCCGTGGTTGCCGCGAACGTCGAGGATCAGGCCGGGGGCGTCACCAATGGCTTCGATGGTTTGCAGGATCGGCGTGACCAGGCTGGGGGCGAAGGGGTCGAAGCCGATGTACTCGACACCTCCGTCGAGGCGCATCATCTTCAGAGTGGTAAACACGGGTGGGAAGCCGGGAATGAGCTCTGCGCTGGGCCCCCGGTGCTGGAAGGTCAGCGTCGTCTGCCGGGTTTCGTCGGCGGCGTCACGGTAGCCGAGCGTGATGTCCGCACCGGGCTCTCCGTATAGGAACTCCTCAACCGCGAGGATCTGGCCACTGCGTACGCCTTGCTCGTGTAATGGAGGCAAGGGGTAGGCGGAGGCAGCGATGTCGGTGACCGCCTGCCCGTCGATGCTGTCCAGCAGATAGCCAGGTTGCAGGCCGGCGTGCGCGGCGGGAGTGTCGGGATGAACGGCGCTGATCACCCATTCGCCGTCGAGACGGCGCACCTGGATGCCGAGTTCTCCTTCGGTGGTGAGTGTCGGATCGATGAAGTCGACATCGGGCGGGACCACAAACAGATGCGAGACCCCCAGCTCGAAGAGCATCTCGTTCAACAAGTTGACGAACGCCTCGTCGCTGTCCACGGCGCCCACCTTGGGCAGATAACGCTCGTGGGCCGACCCCCAATCGACGCCGCCGAAGGTCGGATCGTAGAACTCCTGGTTGACCGTCGCCCAGACAAACTCGAAGTTCTCGCGATATTCCTCGGTGTCCAGGGCCGTTGCAGCAGCCGCCGGCTCCTCTATGACGATTGTCGTGGCTCGCGGTTCTGAGGTTTGGGTCGGCGCGCTTGCTGTGCCCTGCCCCGCCTCACCAGCACAACCGGAAACCACCAACGCAGCAACGAGCGCTGCGGCGAACCGTTTCATCGCCAAACCTCCCCGTGACCATCGTGCCCACCACCGTGGCTCGGCGCCAGGGCCCAACGGCCTCACTCAGGGAGCCTGGGTCCCGCGACCTCCCATGGGCGGGCTTGATCAACGAGCTCTCACCAGCAACTGGTGCAGGACCAACACGTGGAGAGCAAAGAACCAGCCTTTCGGGTGCCGCTCCTCCCCCGTGGTCGTGTCGTAGGCCAGCGCCCCGTTTCCGTGCGCTGTGAGATACTCCCCCAAGAGCGGCCGCCGAAGTTGCTCAAACAGCACTCGGACGATCAACAGCGGTCCACCCGCCCAGCAGGACCCGGCGCGCCGCGTGATCCACGAGCTCTGGAGAGTCCGGGATCCGGTAATCCCTGCACTCCCCCACCGCTTGGGAGAGACCACTCCCCTTCGTGGTTCGCCCCGGCATCGGTCCCTCGTAACAGGGCTAGATAGCCCCTGGCAGACGGTAACGGGTGGGAGATACTTTGGGCTGGGAGATGTATGGGTCGCAGCGGGCTGATCAATTCCGGAGGAGCCGCTACGGGAGCCGGTGACCTGGCTCAGGCGGTGCGCACGGCAGTGATCAACAAGCGGGCCGGCGGCATGGGTCTCATCAGCGGAAGAAAGGCCTTCCAGCGCCCGATGGCGGACGGAATCGAGCTTCTGGGGGCCATCCAGGACGTGTTCCTGTCCAACGAGGTAACGGTCGCCTGAAACTCAACCTGCGGCGTCGCGGTACCTCGGCCGCCTATTCCATGATTCGGAGCGTCGACGGGATGTCGGTCCGAGAGAGTTTTCGCCACGTGAGCAGCGGTGCCATCGTCACCGCGGCGATCCCGAGCAACACGGCAAGTCCAATGAGCGTCGGCGTGTAGCTGATCGTCATCTCGATATCGGGGACGGTCTGCTCGATGTTGGAAGCCATGGCAGTATTCACGAACACATACCCGCCTGCCAAGCCCAGCAGGGTGGCCAGTACCCCAATCGTGCCGCTCTCGATGACCGCCATCCGCACGATGGTCCTGCGTTTCACTCCGTAGGCCATCATGGTGGCGTGCTCGCGGGCCCGCTCATCGAACGCAACACTTGCCGAGTTGAAGGCGATCAGCAGAATCAGGAGCACGGCAACTGCTTCGGCTACCTGCAAGATCTCCGTGAATTGGCCCATGAAGTCCCGCAACAGATCTGCCACGCCGCCGGCTCCCTGCACAGATGCAACCACTGGCTCTGAGAAGAGCTGCCGTTGAAGCTCGGAGAGCGTCACTCCCGGGGCCGGGTTGACGCTGACACTGTTGGTGACACCGGTCAGGCCGAGCAGACCGGCTTGACCAGAATCGAGATAGGCAACGAAGCGGAACGGGTGTGGATGGAGCCCCTCCACCTCCAAACTGGACTCGACCAACGTGAATGATGTCAAACCTTCCCGTTGCGGATGGCGAAGCATCACCGTATCTCCCACTTCGACGCCCAGGTCGGCGGCCGCTTTGCGGGAAAGCACGATCCCTTCCCCGCCGGCCTGGCCCTCCACGACAGTTGGATGCCACAGATCGCTGCGGAGGTCCATCACCTCCAATAGGAGCTCCAGTTCGCTCCCGTCCGGCCCGATCGCTGACGCCGGCAACTTGAGAACGGGATCGGCGTCGAGGATCAGGGGCGACGCCAAGACCGCCTGCACCCCGGGCTCAGCCTGAGCATGGAACGTGTCTAGGCCTACCACGATCCGGTCCGGCGCACCGCTCGTCACCTCGTCCGCTCCAAGGTCGATGGTGGCGGTGAATGAGTCGATCATCACGATCATCCCGACCAGCACGGTGACCGATGCTCCGATTCCCAGCGCGGTGAGCACTGTTCGACGCGGGGCGCGCAGGACATTGCGAAACGGGATCTTGGCCAGTGAGCCACCTGGCAGGCGGCGCAGCCATCGAGCGGCCCCGGCGCCGCGTACAGCTAGATGTCCCGTGCGGATCGCTTCGATGGGGGGCACACGCAGCGCGCGCCATACCGGAATGAAGACCGCGATGAGCGTGGACACCAAGCCGAGGGCGGCGGCGGCTGCAAACGGGCCAGCTCGGAAGGGTGTGAGCCATACCGGAAGAGGAAAGAAGTCGGCCATGACCGACTTCATGACCGCGTTGATCACGAACCCGACCCCAATACCGAAGATGACACCCAACACGGCGACCTGGACGCCGAAGAGAAGGGGTCTCAGAGCGACCGATCGTCGGGGCGAACCCAACGCCATGCCAATTCCGATCTCACGTCGGGTTGCTTCCACCATACGGTTGGTGAGGTTGAAGGCGGCCACCACCGCGCCGACGAGGATCAGGACGGCAAAAAGGCGGAAGAACTGCTGATCCCCCTCGAGATCGTCGTAGAGAAGCCGGAGGGTCTCATTCTCGGAGCCCAGTGTCACCGTGGCACCGAGCTCAGGGACCTGCCCGTCGAGGAATGTCTGAACTTCGGCGCGGGCGTCGGCAGGTTCGACGCCTGGGGCAGTCAAGGCAAGCAGATCGTTGACCTTCCCTTCGAAGCCGCTCAGCGTTTGGGCGGTAGCCAGGGAGGTGACCACGAGGGCGTAGTCGGCTTGGGAGAAGAACCCGCCTTCGGGTGGTTGTACCACGAAAAACTCGGGAGTGAGCGCTTGACCGACGTAGTCAACGGTCTCGCCACCAGCCAGGTCGATTGTCCCCGAGGAAGGCAGGTCGTAGAAACGTGCGAAATTGTGTTCGAGAATCACTCTTTGCTGTCCGACGTCTCGACCGTCGAGGGGTCGGCCTTCCTTCACGGCGTAGCCGTTCACGAAAGGCCGACCGTCGGCAACCGGGATTCCCATGAGCAAGCCCCGCACGATGATGTCACCTTCGGTGGGGGTAGGAACGTCCAGCTGCGTGGGGACGAGCAGCCGCTCCTCGACAACAGACAGGCGAGAGGCGACCTCGGAGTCCTCCAGCAGGTCAGACAATTGCCCCTCGGAGGCAAAGCTTCCGGCAGCGAGCGTCACCTTGACGTCGTACATGTTCAACTGAGCGAAGTTCTCGTCGTAGGACATGCGCGCCCAGTCGATATTCGACATGAGCCCGGCGTACATGCCCGTACCCAGCGCGACGACCAGGGCGATAACGATCACTTGGACCCACCGGGCCCTCAGGTCCCGCCAAGACCATTTCAACAGCAGCCAACTCATCTCGTACTACCAGTGGAGGTCGGCAAGCTGAGCGCGGCCTCGTTGCGGAGGGCCGTCGGAGACGATGCGGCCGGATGACAGTTCGACCACCCGATCGGCAATCCGCGAGATCTCCCTGTTATGGGTCACCACGAGCACGCATCGCCCCTCGTCGGCTTGGCTACGCAGTAGTTCGAGAATCTGGACACCGGTTTCGAAGTCGAGTTCGCCGGTCGGCTCATCGGCCAAGAGCACCGGATTGCCGGTTGCCAACGCGCGGGCAACGGCCACGCGTTGTTGTTCGCCGCCGGATAGCTCGTGCGGAAAATGGTCGGCCCTTTCACCCAAGGCAACCGCGTCGAGCACTCCTTCAACGGACAGCCCCCTTTCTCCACCAGCGATGTCGATGCCGAACTCGACGTTTTCGGCGGCGGTGAGGCCGGGAAAAATGTTGAAACTCTGAAAGATGAAGCTGACCGTCCGCCGTCGAAATTCGAAAAGCTCAGCGTCTGACGCTTTCGTGATATCGACCTCCCCCACCATGATCGTTCCGCTCGTTGGGCTGTCGAGGGCGCCGACCATGTTGAGGAGCGTCGTCTTACCGCTTCCCGATGGCCCGAGCACAACCACGAACTCCCCGCTGTCGATGTCGAGGTCGACGTCTTGGAGCGCCACGACGGTCGTGGAACCGACTCTGTAGTGGCGAGAAACGCCGACCAGGTCAATGAGGTGTCGCACCAGTCCAGTATCTGGTGTTCCGACAGGGTGTGGAAGAGGCCGAAGCCCTTGCCGCAAGGGACGGGGGGAGGAATTCCCCACCGGCATCGAACATCTCGCCGAGCACCGTGGCTGGGTCAATCCCGATGTGAACCGCCTTGGGCATGGCGCCGGAACCCACACCAACGTGCTTTGTGATACGACGGTGTGGGCCCTCGGCATTTCGCATTGGGACCTTCGACTCCTGGGAAACATGGCTCCGCTGCGGCAGCATGTTCGAAAGGACCTCGAGGAGGACACCATGGCGACCGGAGTGGGTCTGGACGACAAGCGTCGTGGACGAACAGGTCACTCCCCCGGCGTAGGCTTTCTGGCAGCGCTGGAGGGAGCCGCCCTCATTGTGTGGAACCTGGTGGCCACGCCGTTCATCGCGCGGAGCCGGCTGCGGTGGGGCTTGGTGGGGACCGAGGAGGGTGATGCACTGCCGGGCGATGAGCTCGTGCCCGAAGCCAAATGGTCGTACACCCTCGGAATCGCCGTCGAGGCCGCCCCGGAGGAGGTGTGGCCGTGGATCGCCCAAATCGGACAGGGCCGCGGCGGCTTCTACACCTATCAGACGCTGGAGAACATGGTCGGCTGCCAGATCGCCAATACAACCGAGATACTCCCCGAACACCAGCATCCGGAGGTCGGCGACGACATCTACCTGCATCCGAGCGCGCCCCCGATGCGAATAGAGATCGTGGAACCTCCCAACGCTCTCGTGCTTCTCGGTTCACCCGCCGATATCGGAGGAGAGGACAGTTGGGGAATATCGACCTGGCAGTTCGCCGTCAACGCCGGCTCCGATGGCGGCAGCCGGTTTCTCACCAGGGGCCGCTACGACTACACGCCGGATTGGAAGAGCCGCCTTGCGTTTGGACGCTTCCCTCTCGAAGTGATCTCGTTCGTCATGAGCCGCAAGATGATGCTCGAGATCAAGAGGCTGGCGGAGCGTCACGCCTAGCCAACACCGATCTGGCTCCGACGAGCCAAAGGTCCCCACCGATGTGTCGACGACCGCCTCCACAACCGACGTATCCCGGACAAAAGGAGAGACCTCTTCGGTCGGTGTCTTGTCGTTCTCAATTCCACTAGTCGGCGTCGACGATCGGAAGGAAGACCCGCCAGGCCCCTATCTCGCTGCGGTACTGCTTGGCCATGGCCTTGACGATCTGGCCGATGTGATTGTGGTCATGCGTGACCCAAGCCGCCAGGAGGTTGCTCATCCTCACCGGCCCCAGCTCTTGGTGGAGGCCCGGTCGCTGAGCATCGAAATCCAAGCCGCGCACGGCTTCGAGACTGGCGTTGCGACGGTGCTCGAAAGCGTCGAGCAGTTCCTCGAGCATGTGGTTTCCGAACACTTCGAGATGATCGGACCGGTCAACCAGAGGGAAGGGGCGGGCATCGGCATACAGAGACACGTGGTTCAGCCGATCCACCCAGCTTGGTTCGACATGGACGAGATGTGCCAGCGTTCCCAGCGTGCTCCAGGTGCCCGGACCCTCATCGGCGGCGAGCCACGCCTCGCCCAATCCATCGAAAAGCGAGCGCAATGTGGCGGGCGTCCGGCGCAACGCGCTCGTAGCGTCCGTGAGCAAGACTTCCATGTCACGAACCCTATACGGGGGTCGCAGCCCGGCGCGATTGTTAGCTGCGAGGCGCAGCGGCCACTTCTGACCGTCATGATCGCGGATTCGCGTCGAGCGAGGTCTTCGCTTCTTTGCATCGCCGGCGTAGTCATGACTGCGCCGCGCGGATGGTCGATGGACTATCAGGTGTGAGCCCGTTCTCCGAGTGCCGCCTTCTCGACGATTTGGTGGATGCGTCGGAGTTTGGTCTCTTCCTTGGCAGCACTGATCACCCACCACAGCATCTGCTTGCGTGCGCTCGGCGGGAAACCGTCCCACTGTGCCCGGGCATCCGGATCAGCGTCAAGAGCGGCTCGAAGAGCGTCAGGCTCGATGAGGTCTTCGACTGCGTCATGGATGGTCCACCAGCCGTTGTTCTTGGCGACCGCGACGGCACTTCGCCCAGCGTCGGTCATGAGTCCTCGTTGCTCCATCTCAGCCACCCGAGCCCGGTTCAGGCGAGTCCAGCTGCTCTTGGGCTTCCGGGGTGTGAAGAGTTGTAAGCCGCGCTCCTCGTCGAGGACGACGGCGGTCGAATCGATCCAGCCAAAGCAGATGGCCTCCTCCACCGCATCGGGGTAGGGGCACCGAGGGCGATCGACGGTAGCCCGCCACGAACAGAGCCACACGCCGCGCTGGGAGGCGTGGTGCTGCTCGAGCCATAAACGCCACTGCGCTCGGGTTTCTGCGTGGTAGATCAGATATCCGAACTTCCCTGTCGGAGGGTGGTCCGAGACCGGGGAGCAAGATGCTGTCATCTCAAGAGGGTACGCGCATCCGCGAAGACAGATCGAAGACGCTGTGGTGGTGATCACGGGGGGCGGCGGTCCCCGGTCTGTTGTGACGTTGGTCTCTATTGCTTGGGAAAGGGGTCTTTGATGATGGAGTAGACAATCTTCGGATCCAGCATCTGTGGGTTGGCACTTTGAGGTGTGGAGTCCGACCAAGCCGAGAAGGAGGCTCAGGATGTCAATCTCATCACAACGCGACGCGCCGACTCGGCGTTCTGAGACCGGTAGGCCCGGAACGTCTTCACCAACCGACGACTCTGCGGATCGCCAACTGCGACGTTGGGGCGGAGTTGCGGGCCTGGTCGGTGTTCTGTCTCTGTTTGGTTCGCTCGTCGTCGTGATCTCGTTGGGGCTGCCGGATGCCTCAGATCCCAAGACGCTCACGGACTTCACCAATATCGAATCTGGTCGCATCGCCGAGCATTTCCTGTATCTCGGTGCCTTGGTGCTGTTTGCGCTTCATCTCCTCGTTCTGAACCGCTTGCTCAGGAGGGCACATCCGGCGGCTGCACTCTTCGGCACGGCGACCGCCGTCTTCGGCTTGATCATCATGGCGGCCAGTTCTCTGCTGCACGTGTCCACAGCGCCTCTGGCAGACCTGTACAACACGCCGGGTGCATCTCCGCAGGACCTGCGAGCGATTGAGTACGCGTGGTACGGCGCCCAGAGCGTTTTTGACACGATGCTTGCGACGGGCGTCCTGTTGGTCCCGATCGGCTTGGTGCTCGTCGGAATCGCGATGCGGTCGGAACCCGCCTTCAGCTCCCGCCTCGCTGCCCTCACCATTGGGCTCGGCACGGTGGGCGTCATTGGCGCTGCCTTTTCGGTTATTGTTCCTGGCTCCGTGGCCTCAGCTGCCAGCGTCCTGGCCATGGCCGTTGTCTTCGCGAGTACCGGTTGGTGGACGCTGAAACTCGGTCGGGCGACGACGACCGATCTCACAGATGGGCCGCGATCGTGAGGTTCGTCACGACCACACCAACGGAGCGCGTGACCCAGAACGCTCGGGAATTCGTCGGCCCGGATCACGACGTCGTCATGGCACTTCGGGTCGAGTGGGGGCTGGGCACCGAACAGCCCACCTTGTCGGCCGCGATCGCAAACTGGTCGACCCTACGGCTACCGCTGGTCGTCCCGTTGCGCGCAATTGCGCGGTCCCGTGCGACGAAACGGACGATGTTCGACGATCGCGACGCAGGCTGCGGGATCCTCGCGCTGACGTCCAACGGCGGCCACATCCTGTTGTCCGCGATGCCTCTTCGGCGCAAGATTCCGACGGGATTCGTCGATGTCCTACCTGACGACACTCCTCTCCTTGTTGATGTCGAATGGATGGAGAATTACCTCGTCCCTCGCATGACCGTCGGCGAACACGATCTCGTGGTGGACGGCGTCGATTTCAAGGCACTCCTCGAAGCCGTCGAGGATGGCTCCGTGACGTCTCCCGAGCTGGCTGCGAACCTCCACCGTCTGAAGTCTGTCAGTCTTTTCAGATTCGGTTGATACCGCGGCGACACGCTCTGTGGTTCGCACAGGTGAGTGACAGGAGCTGTTTGCTCCTGTACGTGTCGGTCGACGGCTTGAACAAGCGCTATCAATTCCACCGAAACCGCTCATCGCGGAAGTCAGTCGGCTGCTGATTCGGGGACCCCACTCCCGTTCCCGCAGCCACCAAGCGAAAGGCACTCGGAACGTTGGGCGAACCCGAGTCACGAACATTGACCCTCTCCGACGCGCGAGCAGACGAACGTGTGGCGTTCAGCTTGGGATTCGTGACACTGCGTACCCAACCGGAGCGCGCGCTCTCGATCTCTCCGGGAACCGCATCTGTAGCACGGAGACGCCGACGCCGTAGGTGATGAAGTCCTTCTCCGGGGTTACTTCGATGGCGCACCATTCGTTCCTGCCTTCTTCATGGCGATACAGCCGTAGGAACAGCTCTGCTCCGATCTCCTCCTTCGCCAGGATCTTTGCAGTACCCGAGAACGTGATTGTGGTGGCCGGTACCTTGATCCACGGCATGAGCGGGACACGTCGAGCGATAGCAACCGTCATCGACACGTGGGGGTTCCGAGCAATGTGTTTCGTCTTCCACGCCGAAGTCTCGGCGCCAACGTAGAGCTTGCGATCCTCTACAACGTAGACAATGCCCACGGTCCGAGCTTCGCCATCGGCTGTGACCATGCCAAGCACGCCGAAGTTGTTCTTCTCGATTTCTGCCCAGACTTGATTGGATGTCACTTGATGGGTCATGATCGTCTCCATTACGCGTGCGAACCATCTGGAAGTGACTTCCCGCCGTTGCCGTTTACGAGAGTCAGACTTCACCTGGCTGCTTCCCCAAAAGCTGACACGATGGAGCACGTGGCGCCAGAGGATTTGGTCCTGACAGGCAAGCTCTCGGTCGGGAGGAATATGCGACCCGACACCCGGCCGCCCGGGATCCCGCTCCCAGGTCCCGGAACCGGCGACGCCGCCCTGACCTCCGATTCGGTTGGGATCGCGGTCAATAGGATCACTCCGGAAGGGGATCATCGCTTCTGCCTCCGATGCTTCAGTTGACCTCGATGGCCAAGCGCCGGATTGACTCTTGGCGGAGAGCCTCGAGCCGCGGCTGAGCATCCGCGAACGCGTCAAGCTATGTAGCGCACTTTGACTGCTCGTGGCCGTGAGCATGATCCGGCTGTAGGACTACGCTCGTGAGCCGAGTTTCGCTCCGGCCCGAGTCGAGGACAGCGCAACACGACTCGGAGCGACGATCACCGGCCTGCCGCTGTAGGTGACGATGCGCTGGACCAACTTGTCGGCCACGAGGCGCTCCGGGATTGCAATGGCGGTCGTGTCGGCGGTGACGTACTTCACCACGTTGCTGCCGAGGGGCCCGTAGTGAGTGGCAAGCTCCGGCGAGCCACCGACCCGATCGCTGCAGCGATTGCGTAGTTGGTCGAGGGCCAGTGCCTCTGCCTCGCCCCTATCGAGGTCTTCGGAGTCGGCGAAGGCCCGAATATCGCGTTGGACACGATCGGTGATGACCATCACCACGCTGGCGCTGCCACCGCGGGCCACGGTTTCCTGAGCGAGTTCGAGGGTGGCATCACCACCCGTTGTGGGTTCGACAATTGTGAGCAGGTGCTCGCGATTGGTCATGCTTGGTTCCTCTTTCATTGTGAGACGCCGGCAACGATGCCGCCGGCGTGGTTTTCTGTTGTTTCTTTGTTCTCAGATGGTGCGGCGCCTTCAGTCCACGCGGTCTCGTCGCCTTCCTCGGTCCAGGGAATGGCGACGACCAGATCCCATAGGTATTCATCGGTGACCTCGGTGCGAGTGAGAAGCAGGCGGTAGTAGATCGGCCCGAGCAGGGCGTCGAGGTGCGTTTCGATGTCTTCCTCGGTCGCCTCTCGCCCCACGACGTCCCGAACGAGTGAGGCCGCGATTGTGCGCCGGCGTTCCCAGAACTCTGCGAACTTGCGGGCGAGGTCGACGTTGCGAGCGGCTTCGCCGACCATTCCGGCGATCAAGGGCCCGAAATCGGTGGTGCGATAGAGCCGGACAATGTCCTTGACGAACATGAACAAGTTGAGTCGAGGGTCAGGATCGATCGGAGATGGCCGCACCGCGTCACGGGCAAGCGTGTCCACGAGGTCGAGTGCGAGTTGCTCCTTGGTGGACCACCGCCGGTAGAGCGTGTCCTTGCCCACCCGGGCGAGTTTGGCGATTGCCTCCATCGTGGCTCCCGTGTAGCCACTCGATGCAATGGCGGTTCGGGCCGCAGCGAGGATTGCTTGGTCTCTACTGGGGTCACGGGGTCGTCCGCGGGTCTCCTTCATGGTGACCATTATATCCATACGGATGCGTTTGGTAAAGTATTGAGGGTTCAACGGCGGTGGCCTCCCCGCAGGCGGCGCGCCACAATGAGGGGTACCCCAGCGAGGAACCACCAACATGAACATGAGCAACTGGGCCGAAAACCTCGAATACACCGCAACCGACATCCACGTTCCGGAGTCCGTCGAAGAGGTACAAGCGCTCGTTGCTCGCCTACCCAAAGTGAGAGCGCTCGGGACGCGACATTCCTTCAGCGATATCGCGGATTCGCCGGGCGGCGATCTCATCTCGCTCAAACGATTGGCGCCCGGGATCGTCGTCGCCGGCGATGCGCAGACGGCATCCGTGACAGCAGGCACGCCCTACGGCGTTCTGGCGCCTGAGCTCGAGGCTCGTGGACTCGCGTTGGAGAACCTGGGCTCACTCCCCCACATCTCCATCGGTGGAGCGATCGCCACCGCCACCCACGGATCCGGCGATACGAACGGTGTGTTGTCGACCTCGGTCGCCGCCGTCGAGCTCGTCCGAGCCGACGGCTCGTTGATCCGGGTCGACCGATCGAGCCAGGACCTGGAGGCGTTGGCGGTGGGCCTCGGTGCGTTTGGGATCCTTGCGCGGGTCGAGCTCGATGTCCAGCCGTCCTACCTCGTCCGCCAGGACGTCTACCGCAACGCCTCGTGGGATCTGGTTCTGGATGCGCTCGACGAAGTCATGGCCATGGCCTACAGCGTCAGCCTGATCGGAGACATTGCCGGCCCCGTCATCCACACACTGTGGTTGAAGCAGCGCCTCGAGGCCGGCGACGGGACGGCGCCGCCGTCGATGTATGGAGGAACCTGGTGGGACGATGCCGACCTTCCCCCCGATCATGCGCTCACGGAACGGCGTGGGATCCCCGGGCCATGGTCCCATCGCATGGCGCATTTCCGTCTCGACGCACCACCGTCGGCCGGAGGTGACGAGCTGCAAACCGAATACTTCGTCGAGCGCTCCCACGGACCCGCTGCGTTGCGGGCGCTTCGGGCGATGGCCCCGCGCATCTCTCCTCACCTCCATGCCATGGAGATCAGGACGGTGGCCGCCGACGAGCTATGGCTCAGCCCGGCCTACCAGCGGGCCAGCCTGTCGCTGGGATTCACCTGGCGAAAGCACCCCGAAGAGGTTCTGGCGCTGCTCCCCGCCATCGAAGAGGCGCTGGCGCCGTATGCGCCCCGGCCGCACTGGGGCAAGCTCTTCGCCGAGAAACATCTCCAGGATCGGTTTCCCCGATTGGGAGACTTCATCGACCTGGTGCATGAGTACGACCCGGCGCGGAAGTTCTGGAATCCCTTCCTCGATCGCCTCGCGACCGGGCGGCCCTAGTCAAGGCCCCTCTCATCCCTCTTGGGCCGCTCGATCGAGAATCCGGGCAAGCTCGGCGGGCTGACTCACCATCGGCCAGTGGCCCGAATCGATGTCGACAAACGAGACGCGCTTGGCCTTATCCAGTTCGGGCAAGTCGCCCGCAGCGATCCAGGCCCGGGCCTCGTCGGGCGTGTATTCGGGGCACCATGAGGATCGGGACCTCGAAGCGTCGATCGTCGACCAGCCGGACCACGCCCTTAAAGACACCCTCGGGGACAGGGACCGCGTTCGCAGCGATCTGGCCCCTGGCCGCCTCGTCCAGGTCAGCGCTATCGGGCCCTTCGAAGGGATCCCAACCCGGGAAGGGCATGACGCCGTCGATCGCCTCGAAGAAATCGGCATAGGCGGCACCGTCTGGTTTGGGGAAGCCGCCGATCAGGGCGATGCCACTGATCCTATCGGATCGCTGGTCGGCGACGATCCAGGCCAACGCGCAGGCGGCCGAGTGGCCGACGACCATGGGTCGGTGGGCGGCGTCAACCGCAGCGACAGCGGTCGCGACCTCGAGTGTTTGCTCTGGTCAGACTGCTCCTGAGACGATCCGATAGGCGCGCCCTTCTCCCGGAGCGAGGTTCTCGAGGCGGTGAAAGAAGCCATTGGAGGTAAGGACGCGGTCGCGATCATCGACACGGCCAAGCGTAGAGAACTCGACCTCCAAGACTCCATCCACCGGTAGTCCCGGAATTCCGAAATAGCCAGAGTGGGCTCCGAGATCGTAGTTGGCAGCAAAGACATGGCTGGCCACCTGGTCGTTTTCGGAACTCTGGGTCCA
>JBFGJH010000034.1:0-35151 GCA_041577335.1 Acidimicrobiia bacterium
CCCCCCAGACGCCGTTGGTTTCGCCGGAGCTAGCCAGGACCATCTCCTTCTTCAGATGAGCATCGCCTTCGGGGCACCACGAACCCTTCGCTTCGCTACGGTGCTCCCGGCAGAACGCTGTGCGTTCTGGTTCGAGTCTTGCGAAGCGGCCTTCACCTGAGCCGGCTTGGCCGGTACTCCCCCAACATTGCTCCTCCCGGGGGACGGGGTGGAACTCACCACTCCCTCCCTTTCGAGAACGCTCAACACGAACCGAAGCGACGAGAATCCTCACGTAAAGCGCCCTTGACATAATGTCAACTGTCCTTTACGTTGATGGTTGTAAAAGAACCTTTACATGGGGAGTGACTGATGGGTCAGATGTGGCAGATGAAGGGGGAGACGCCCGCTGTGCGAAGCAGCATGAAGCGTTACTACTGGACGTTCGCGCCGGCAATGGTCCTCTACGTGATCGGCACCGTGTTGCTGTTCGTGTCCGAGGGACGGTCGACTGGCGCACAGCTGGCGATGGCCGCCGTCCCCAGTGCCGGGATCGTGTGGGTGGTCGTTGCGCTTGTGAGCTTGTATCGGAGAAGTGACGAGCTGCAGCAGGTGCAGATGCTTAAGGGCGCCGCCTCCGGCTTCACCGTTGGTTTCCCGGCTCTGGCGATTTCGGGGCTGATCTTCGCCTTCCTCGACGAACCACCGGGTCGACCCTCACTGGTTGCGGTGTGGCTACCGTTCCTCATCGGCATGGCAGGGTGGTCAATCGGTTGGGCCCGGGCCCAGAAGACGGGTTTCTGACGGTGAAGAACCGCATTCGACAGCTCAGAGCCGAACGAGAATGGACCCAAGTGGATCTCGCAGAGCGCCTCCACGTTTCGAGGCAGACGGTGCTTGCCATCGAGAAGGGCAAGTACGACCCATCGCTGCCTCTCGCGTTTTCCATCGCCGGGGTTTTTGGCCTCAAAATCGAGGACATCTTCGATCCTGCATAGGTTTCGGTCTGTACAGGACTCCTGCTTGGAGCGCCGACCCGTTACCGTTGCTCCCTATGCCTCACCTCTCCGAGATCCGGGTGCGGTGGTCGGAGCTCGATCCGTATCACCACGTGAACCATGCCGTGTATTTGACCTATTTTGAGAGCGCCCGGATCGAGGCTTTGGCTGCCATTGGGTTTTCGATGGACCGCCTCACGGAGGCCGAGTGCCAGATCGTCGTCACCGAGCTCAACGCCCGATTCCTGGTCCCGGCGCTTGGTGGCGACCGTTTGGTGGTCGAAACCGAGGTGGTAGAAGTACGGCGCGCATCGTCGCGATGGCGGCAACGCATCATGCGGGGTGACGAGGCGCTGGTCACGATCGACCTGGTCGGGGCGATCACCGATCTGGCCGGCAAGCCCCGCCGGATCCCCGACGGCTTCGCCGAGGCATTGGAACAGATCGCGGTCTCATGAGGCGCACCGCGTTCGCTCTGTGTTTGACGATGCTCGCCGTATCGTGCGGGACCGAGGCGCGGTCGACGGCGACCACCGTCATCACTCAGAACGAAGAGTATGCCTGGGAAGACTGCGAAGCCGACCTGATCTCCGATCATGTGATTCTTTCCGATGTCGGTCCGATCGAGTGGGAGGGACAGCCGCTGGCGCTCGAGACTGTCGCGGAGGTGCCCCAGGCCATCGAAGTGGCCGCGGATCCGGTGACAGGGCGGCTGTACGTGACCACACAGGATGGCGAGCTGTTCGAGCTGGATGGCAATGGCAACGCCACCTCGGTTCTGGACCTGCGTCGGCGTGTCTCGGTGGGAGAGGAGAGAGGCTTGCTCGGCCTCGAGTTCACCGAGAACGGCTCGCACACATATGTGAGCTTCACCGACACGGAGGGTGCAGTCGTCATTGAGGAATATGGGCAGCCAGGCTGGACGGACCGCCGCGAGGTCTTCTTTCTCGAACAACCCGAGCGCTGGCACAACGGGGGGCACATGGAGATCGGGCCCGACGGGTACCTGTACGTCGGCCTTGGCGACGGCGGCAACATCGGAGACCCCGATCGGCTCGCGCAGGATCGCAACACGTTGTACGGCACGATCATCCGTATCGACCCCACCAGCGGTCAGACCTACGAGGTACCGGACGGCAATCCATTTGCTGACGGCCTACCGGAGATCGTGGCATACGGTCTACGAAACCCCTGGCAGTTCTCATTCGACGCCGAGTCAGGAGATCTGTGGTTGGGAGACGTTGGCCAGAACTGCTGGGAGGAGATCGACCGCATCCCGGCAGGGGCATTCGGTCAGAACTTCGGCTGGTCGCGAGTCGAAGGGCCCATGCGGTTCCGCCACGACATCCCGGATGACTATGTCGCACCAGTGTTGTCGTACTTTCACGACGGGGCGTGTTCGATCACCGGCGGTCTGGTGTATCACGGCTCCGCCATCCCCGAGCTCGCCGGCCATTACCTATTCGCCGACTATTGCCGGGGCCGCTTGATGGCCTTCGCCGCCGACGGAGCTTCGCCCGATGTGGTCTGGGATTTGGGCGTCAAACAGAGCCTGCTTGTGTCGTTTGGGCTCGACGCCGATGGCGAGGTGCTGGTGGTGGGCAAGGACATCGGAGTGCTCCGCCTGGTACCGGCCGGCTAGTCACCCGAGCGTCTCGAGCGGCACGACCCCCGTAGGGTCGATGGCGATCGTCGTGGCTTCACCGACCGGCGGAAGTGCCCCGCGCACATGGGCCTCGAGCGCCACGCCGGAATCGAGACGAACGGTGACAGCCACGGTCGAGCCGTGGAATCTTTGCCCGATTATCACGGCGGGCAGCGTGCCGTCCCCGATGCTGATTGCATCTGCATGGATGACGACCGGCCCATCGGCCACGCCGGCGAGGCCATCGAGAACATTCTCGAATCCCAAGAAATCGGCCACCCAGCGGTCGGCCGGTCGACGCCATACGGCGGCAGGAGTACCGGCCTGGGCAATCACCCCGTCCCTCATGACGACCAGCTGGTCGGCAAGGGCCAGCGCCTCGTCCTGGTCGTGGGTCACGTAGAGGGCGGTGATGTGCCGTTCTCGAAGGATCGTGCGCAGTTCGTCGATGAGACGGGTGCGGAGCTGGCGATCGAGGCTGCCGACTGGCTCGTCGAGCATGAGGAATCGCGGCGCGGGTGCCAGCGCTCTCGCCAAAGCGACACGCTGCTGCTCTCCACCTGAGAGCGTTGCAATGCTTCGGTTCTGATACCCGCCGAGACCAACCCAGCTGAGGACCTCAGTGACCCGTGCCGAGAGATCTCCCCCCGAGTCCCCTCGCATTCGCAGGCCGAAGCCGACATTGCCGGCGACGGTCCGGTGTGGGAAGAGTGCGTAGTCCTGGAACATGAGCCCGAAGTTGCGAAGGTGCGCCGGGACGCCGTCGAGGTCGGCTCCGTCCCATGCGATCGTTCCTTCCGTGATGGGTTGCAGGCCCGCGATCGCGCGAAGCAGGGTGGTCTTGCCTGATCCGGAAGGGCCCAACACTGCCGTCACCGACGCGGGATCGAGTGACAAACTCACGTTGTCGAGGGCGAGGGTCCCGGGGAATCGCACACTGACGGAATCGACCGTGAGCATCAGAATCCTCCCCGCCCGCGCCGGTGGTCGATGAGGCCAATCGAAACCGCGGTCACCACCATGAGGATCGAAGCCATGGCCATCGCCTGGCCAAAGCTGGCCTCGCCGGGACGGCCGAGAAAGCGTTCGATGGCGATCGGCAGAGTTGGATTGTCGGGACGCACGATGAACGCCGTCGCTCCGAACTCACCCAGCGAGATGGCAAACGCGAAGGCCGCTCCGACCAGCAGTGCACGGCTCACCAGGGGAAGGTCGATCTCGCGGAAGGCTCGCAAGGGTGATGCTCCCAGCATGATCGCCGCTTCGCGCAGGCGGTCTTGAACGGCGGCCATGACGGGTACCGCCGACCTCACGACGAAAGGCACTGCCACGAGTGCATGTGCAATCGGAATGATCCATATCGATGCACGCAGGTCGATGGGGCGATCGAGAGCCACCAGGAATCCGAATCCAACCGTCACGGCTGACGTTCCCAGCGGGAGCATCAGCACTGCGTCGAACCACCTACTCGATGATCCGGTGCCGTACGCAACGACTGCCGCAGCCAGACCCCCGACGATCACGGCAATCGTGGCGGCCGCAAGGGCGAACGCAATCGAGTTCCCGATGGCCTCCGCAGGGGGAACCGCAAACGCTCGGTCTCGCTCGGCGAGCTGGCGGAAGAACGTGAAGGAGTAGGCGCCGCCGGCACGGAGAGACCGGTTGATGAGTACAACCAGTGGTGTCATCGTGAAGGCCAGCACCCCGCCGAGCGTGAGGCGCACCCACCAGCGCTGACGTCTGGTCACCGGCCTGCGCGCCGATTGAACCGGAGCGGACAGGGAGCGCTGCAGAGCGTGGGATCGCTGGTAGTGGGCGTACCAACCGAGTGTGAGTCCTACCCCCAGCAGCTGAACGATCGACAGCAGGGCCGCGCCGCGCAGGTCGAACGCTTGCAGCGCTCGGTTGTAGATCGACACCTCGAGTGTCTCGAAAGCCAGGCCGCCCAAAATCAACACGACCCCGAACGACGTGAAGGTGAAGAGGAACACCAGTGACGAGGCTGCCATGAGACCCGGTCGGAGGAGTGGAAGCGTAACGGCTCGAAAGACACTGAACCGGGTGGCGCCGAGCATGGTGGCGGCCTCTTCCAATCGGGGGTCGATCGTTTCCCAAAGAGCTCCCACCACTCTGACGACGACGGCCACGTTGTAGAAGACGTGGGCGATGAGAATCAAAACCAACGTGCCCTCCAGATTGATCCCGAGGATTCCGCGCGGTCCCACCAGCGCCAGGAACGCTGATGCGACCACGACCGTGGGCAGAACGAAGGGAATCGTGATGAGGGCCTTGATGGTGCGCTTGAACCGGAATTCGTATCTTGCGAACACGCCGGCGACCGGCAGACCGATCAGCAGCGTCAGCACGGTCGAGGCCACCGCCTGGCCAACCGTGAAGGTCACGACGTCCCACAGCCCCACGTTCGTCAGCGCGTTTGCCAACCCGTCGTCGCCGGAGCTGACCCCGATCCACAGAATGCGGCCGACCGGATAGAGAAAGAACCAGCCAAGGAAGGCTGCCGGAACCACGGCCGCCCAGCGGAGCGAGCGGGCGCTCAGCGCAGTACTACTGCGGTCCATTCGTCGACCCATCGTTCTCGGTTGGCTTCGATCAGCTCGGGGTCCAGCGTTGCCGGGTTCGCCGGCACATCGGCATACTCGACGAAGGCCGGCGGTAGGGACGCCTCACGGTTGGCCGGCCACACGAACATATTCAGCGGGATGTCCTCCTGGAACTCAATGCTCAGCATGAAGTCGACCAACTGGCGCGCCTCGCTGGAGTCGACGAGGACCCCGGCGTATTCGATCTGGCGGAAACAGCCGGCGGCAACGGTGGCGGAGGGAGCCTCGGAAAGTGGTTCCTCGGCGAACAAGACGCCCGCCGGTGGTGATGACGCGTAGCTGACCACGAGCGGGCGGTCACCTCCGCCCCCCACGGTGAAGTCGGAGAAATAGGCAGTTTCCCAGTCAGGCGCGACTTTGACGTCGTTGTCGACGAGCCCTTGCCAGTAGTCCAGCCAGCCCCTTTCCCCGAATTCGGCGATGGTGGCCAACATGAAGGCGAGCCCGGGTGAAGAAGTCGCGGGATTCTGGACGACGAGCGTCCCGGCATATTCGGGCTCCAGGAGATCATCGAGGCTCTCCGGCGCCGGAATGGTCGCCGCCTTGTCGTAATTGAGACAGACGTCGCCGAAATCTATGGGAGTGACCGACGGGCCGGCCCGCAGGCTTTCGGGGACGGTGGAGAGCGCAGGGCTCTCGTAGTCCACAAACAGGTCGGCGTCGAGCGCCCTGCTCAGGAACGTGTTGTCGATCCCATACAGGACATCGGCGGTGGGATTGTCCTTGGTGAGGATTGCCTGGTTGGTGAGTAGGCCGGCATCTCCGGCTGTGAGAACTTCGACCTCGATGCCCGTCGAAGTCGTGAATGTTTGGAGTGTGGACTCGGAGATGGCGAACGAGTCGTGCGTCACCAATGTCACCGTTCCGTCACCTCGAACGGGGCCGGACGGATCGGCGCCCGAGCAAGCAGCTGCGATCAGGGCGGCGCCGAGCAACATGCCAATCAGTCGAACAGTGATTCGGTCCACTCGCTTCCTCCGCTGGTATTGCCCAGATCAGGTTCCGCGGGTCGATGGCGAGTGGCCGGAGCCAGAAGCCACCCTCTCAGTCCGTAGCTCCGAACTCCCCGGGGTGGGTTGTGTCTTGGTGCGATGGTAGCCGGGCCGACGATCTGCGCGGCCGTTGGCCTCGAGATCAATGACTGCGTTGGTGCGCCGGGGCGGCCGGAGGTTACGAAGCTCCTGAGTCAAGCTCGCGTTTGAGGCCCGCCACGCCGTCCTTACCGATCTTGTCGAGGCGCCCGCCCATGAATTTCGTGACGATCGACATGATGCCGCTGAAAGTCAGCTCGGCGGTGTAGTGGATGCGAGTGGCATCGCCCGTTGTCTCGAACTCGATGGTGTCGACGACGGTGACCATGTTGCCGGTTCCCTCCAGAACGATCCGATTGGGAGCCGAAAGGTCGGTGATGACGTACTCCATCGGCGTCTGGCGCGAGCCGAATTGGAGCACCAGGTCATATACCGATCCTACTTTGGGTTCGCCGGCCTGCTTGGCCGTTGAACTGGCCACGCCCGGGTCCCACCTCTCGGTGTTTTCCCAAGCGGCGGTGTAGGCGAATGCCTGGTCGATGGGACGATTGACGGTGATGGTTTCTCTCAAAGTGACCACGGGCTTCTCCTGGCGTTGGTCCTAGTTATACGGAACCGGATTCACGCCGGATGAGCTCAGTGCTCCTCTGGCGTTTGTATCAATATCGCTGCCGTCGGACATTCATGAGCAGCTTCCCGGACTCGTTCGTGAATCCGCTCGTGGGGGGACGGATCGGTGACAACGGCGACGTCCTCGACACGAAATACCTCAGGGCACACTCGCTCGCAACAGCCGCTCCCTGCACAGATGGCTTCGTCGACGGCTACGTACATGGCGCAAGACTATCGGGAACGGGTCGACACAGGGCCGGCGTTCTCGCCTGCTTTGGCGGGCGAGTTGCTATAGCCTGAGGTCATGGATCTGTATACGCGCGTCAATATTCTCGGGGGTCGGTCGGTGAGGCTTCCTCGGGGGGCTCTGGAAGATGCCATAACCCTCGACAACGACCCGATCGCACGTGCTCGGAACTGGGTGACGCAGGGGGTCGACTATATCCATGTAGTCGATCTCGATGCCGCTGCTCACCGTGATTACCGAAATCGTGACCTGATCGATGAGCTGGTGAAGAACGTCGATGTTCCGGTGCAGGTGGCCGGCGGGATCCGCTCAGAAGCGGAGGCCGACCGGCTCATCTCGGTGGGAGCTTGGCGGGTGGTGATGGGCACGGCCGCCATCGAACACCAGAATATGGTGTGGGATCTTTGCCGCGAGCATCCCGGCAAAATCGTCGTAGGCCTCGATGTGCGACCAAATGAGGAATTGGCGACGCGAGGCTGGACGCAGAACTCCGGCCGCTACCTCGAAGAGGTCCTGTTGGAGTTGGAGTCGGCAGGCGTCGCGGCGGTGCTGGTGGCGGCTGCCGGCCGGGACGCATTGATGGAGCCGCCTGAGACGCGCATCCTCTCGAATACTCTCGAGGCAGTCGACGTGCCCGTGATTGCCTCCGGCGGGGTACGCAGCCTCGACGACCTCCGAGAGTTGCTGGATCTGCAGGTCGATTCCAAGAGATTGGCGGGTGTCATCGTCGGACGGGAGGTGACGCACGGTCGTTTCACGATCGAGGAAGCGAAGGCGGTCATCGCCGAAGGGCCGCGAGAGAGCTCCGAACCTCGTGCTCCGTTGAAACCGACCGTGCCTCCTCTCATCAAGGAGACCGCCGACCGATTCCGGCGTCTCGCGGAAGAGTTGGAAACTGCCGTGGCACACGCGCGGACCGCCGCAAGCAGGTACATGGAAGGTGAGCAGGCCCGAGGCGCCGCCCATGGGTTTGGCGTCGCCGGCCACCTCGAGAAGGCAGGGGACATGCTGGCCGAGATCGCTCGGCTGCACGCCGACAAGGGCACTCCGGACTAGCGGTCCTCGGCGTCGCGAACGGGTCGCGTGACAGCCGCCTGGGCATGTGGCCAATGACGAGCCGCGCTGGTCGCAAGCACGAGAAGTCGGGATCGTTGAGGGTTCTGGTTGTTTTCGCGTTCTCGATACTGGCTCATCCGCCTGCCTTGTTGTCTCCGAATGACCCTCAACCGAGACCTTTGAGGAGGTACACAATGCGCAGATGGATGCTCGCCATGATGGCGGCCCTGATGGCAGTCGTACTCGTGGTTCCCGCCGCGGGAGCCGACGGACACATTCCGTCGATCGTCGATGTTCTCAGCGCCGACGGTGACCAGTTCGACAACGATTGGAACGATTTCGACATTCTCACCGAAGCTGTGATTGCGGCAGGTTTGGCAGGAGCCCTCGACGACGGCGGCCTCCCGTTCGACGTCACGGTGTTTGCCCCGAACGATGCCGCGTTCCGGAAGCTCGCTCAGGACATGTCCGGCGTGCGACCCACCAGTGAGGCTCAGACCTTCGATATCGTGGCCAGCGTCGGCATCGCCACGGTGGCCGATGTGCTGCTGTACCACGTGGTCGAGGGTGAGGTCTTCTACTCGACGGCATTGACGCTCGATGGCGCCGACGTCCCCACCCTGTTGGGTCCGACCTTCCAGATCGGAGTCATGAACAACACGCGGATCATGCTCATCGACCAGGATGCCAACGACCGGAACGCAGTGGTGAACCGTCGTGCGGCTGACATCGATGTCTCGAACGGTGTCATCCATGGCATCGACCGGGTGATGCGCCCGATCGACCTTCCGTAACCATCAGCCATCGACTATTCAGAAAGGGTGCGGCTTGGGCCGCACCCTTTCTGGATTTCCATGTCGGTCGGCGGGACGATCTCGGTCATCCGCGTATCTGACCTGACTGCTGGCTGGTTGCGGGTTGGCTGTCGCTCATGGTCCCCCCAGCTTGTCTGGGGGAAGGTACCGCCGCCCTATCTTCGGCGAGCCGGCGGCACGAGGTTTGGGATTGGCTCGCCTCTGAGCGGCGTCTAGGTGGTTTGTTGCATCTCCCGGTGCTCCACGGTTCCGTCGGCGTGAAGCGCGAACCGGCCCTCCGTTCGATCGTGAACAGGGCTGCGGGTCGACCAAGGCCAGCCCCCGAACTGGGTGCGGCGGTAGTCGTCGACCGCCTGCTGCAACTCCTCCGGCGTGTTCATCACAAAAGGGCCCAACTGAAAGACAGGGGCTCCGATCGGCTCTCCTTGCAGAAGAAGGAATTCGGCAGGTTCACCGTGGTTGACGAAAGTCGTCTCGACATCCGCCCGGAGTCGGACGCCGGTGCTCACGCCGACGCGGGCGGTGCCCACGGATACGTCGGATCCCTGGAAGCAGTGCACCATCCGATTCACACTGCCGGGCGACGTCGGAAGAGTCCACTGGGAGCCGTTGTCGAGGCGGATGAGCCAGATGCCGAAATGTGAGGTCGCCCGTGACGCCCACGAATCGGGGGGAGGGGCAGGGGGTGCGTGACCGTCAATCGCCCCCGCTATCACGTCCACGCTCACTCCTGGTGCGGGTTGGATTGTCGGTATGTCCTCGCTCCACAACATGCCGAAATAGGCGGGCACCATCTTCGATTCCGGCGGCAGATTGAGCCAGATCTGAAAGAGTTCCAGCGGGTTGTCGCCATCCGGCCGAAGGAGCGGAAACATCTCCGAATGCATGATCCCTGACCCCGTGGTCAACCACTGCACGTCGCCGCCTCCGTATCGAGCAGTAGCACCGAGGGAGTCGGAGTGGTCCACATAACCGCGCCGAACGACCGTGACCGTCTCGAATCCGCGATGAGGATGCTGTGGGAATCCGGGTACCACGTCGCCGTGATACATCGACCAGCCGTCCTCGTAGGAGAAGTCCGATCCGATGTTGCGACCCAGCAGAGATGCGACAGGCCCGAGATCGTCGTCGCCGGCCGGGTAGTGGTCAACGTGGTGAACGGTGAAGATGAATGGATCGAGTCCTTCCCAGGGGAACCCCAGCGGGACGATCTCGAGGACAGGGTCAGTAGCCATGCCGGTAGGGTAGGCACCACCAGGTCGTAGCGGGAGCGAACCCATCTGTTCGGCCCCAGCCAGCCCCGGGGCGGCGCCAGGGTCCCTCAGGCAACTGCCCGATCGTGCCGACTTCTCCTACGCAGTCATCAGTTCGTGGTCCCTGGCATCGACTGTCCGGTAGGCGTCGATGGCAAACGCCACATTCATCACCAGGACACTGATGAACATGATGGTGTACAAGGTGGGCTCGGGATCGCGGATCCCAAACTCGACGTAGGTGAGACCAAGCACGCCGACGAGCCAGAGAACAGCCAGACCTCGTTTGACGCCTGCGATCAGGTAGCCGAGGCCGGGGAAGAAGAAGTTCGCGATCGCTGCGATCCAGGGATTGTTCATGATGGCCTCCGGTATTGACGTTGCGTGTTGGGAAGCGTACTGTGGGCTTGTGGACGTGTGAATAGTGAAATGTCCACTATTGGTATCGAAACGTCCAAGGATCGCCATGACTGATGCACTGGCTGATGTTCTCAGCTCGGTCCGTATGGAAGGGTCCGTCTTCTCGCGGGCCGCCCTGCAGGCGCCGTGGGGGGTGGAGGCGGGTGATATGTCCGCCGGCGTCTTCCATGCAGTCGTGAGCGGCGCCGCCTGGGTGCGTCTTGCTTCCGGCGGCCCGCCGGTGGCCTTGCAAGCAGGTGACGTCGTGATGATGCCCTTCGGCGACAACCACCTCATGACCGACGTACCGGAGACGCCCACGAGGCCGATTGCGGATCTCACCACCGTCGACGGGCGCGGCATGGGCCATCTTGTCGTTGAGGGGAGTGGGCCGGCGACCTCTCTGATATGCGGCACGGTTGCCTTCGACGACCCTGACGCCCATCCGGTCTTCTCTGTACTACCGCCACTCATTCATGCGCGTGACCACGACGGCCGGATGTCGGCTGTGGTGGAAACCATGATCGAGCTGATTGCCGCCGAGATCGACGAGCCGATTCCGGGATCCGAGACGGTGGTGGCTCGCCTCACAGATGTCCTGGTCATCCTCGTCTTGCGGGACTTCATCCGTCAGCTTCCTCATGGCCACGGCGGGTGGTTGGGTGGTCTCGCCGACCCGGTCATCGCCGAAGCTCTCGGTCTGATTCATCGGAGCCCCGATCGAGCCTGGACCGCCCGAGACCTGGCCCAAGCAGTGGGGATGTCGCGGTCTGCGTTCTACGACCGTTTTCGCGCGGCTACCGGAAGCACCCCTGCCGACTACCTCACCCGTTGGCGCATTCACCTGGGCGCCCGCCTGTTGCGTGAGGAAGGTCGCTCGGTTGCGTCTGCGGGACGGGCGGTCGGCTACCGAACGGAGGCGGCCTTCAGCAATGCGTTCCTGCGTGTGATGGGAGTCCGGCCGGGCGCCTATCGACAGGTCGCCTGACATAGCCCGGCTGGGTGCTGCCCTCCTCGGAGCTGCCGATAGCCGACAAGACCGTGTTCTGGTGTGAGAACATGCGGCTTCGATCCAACCAGAGGACGATAGATTTGGCCGAGCAACGATCAGCTCAATCGGGCGTGCTGGCCCGCATCCCGCACTCCGGGTTCTTCGTATCCGCTCGCGATGAACCACGGGTGCGGCGCGCCGGTGACGCTGTGGTCGTCCTGCTTGGCATCTTGACGCTGTTCGTCGCCACCGTGCAGTCAGAGCGGAGCGGCCCATTCGATAGGGCAGTCGTCGACCTGGTCGACTCTCTGCCATCGTGGTCGCAAGACGCGTTTGCGATTGGCTACGGGTTGTCGGCCATCTATGCCCTCGGCGTCATCGGTGCCGCTCTGGTGGGCGGCCGCAAGCGCCTCTATGTCACGAGAGATCTTGTACTGGCTGCCGCTATCGCGGTGGGACTGGTACTGATTCTCGTGAGGTCGATCGAGGGAGAATGGCCCGTACTGCTTCCAGAGCTCGGCGGCGCCACGACGCCACAGATCCCGGTTGCGCGGGTGGCCACCGTCACGGCCGTTGTTGTCGCGGCGGCTCCTCACGTGCTGAGACCAATGCGACGGCTGGGATGGGCTGTGGTGTTCATCGTGGCGTTGTCAGGAATGGGTATCGGGTTGGCCGTGGCTACGGATGCGCTGGGCTCGGTGGGGTTGGGAATGGCGGCCGGAGGCGCTGTGATGTTGCTGTTCGGCTCTCCGGCGGCCTATCCGGACAGGGATCAGATCCTGGCCGAGCTGGCACAGCTGGGACTCCCTGTCACCGATATGGAGCCAATGGCCGACCAGCCATGGGGTGCCCGCCATCTGACAGCTCAGGACCTCGACGGCAATCGGCTGTTGCTTAAGGTGTATGGCCGCGACGCACGCGACGCCCAAGTGTTCTCGAAGATGTGGCGCTACCTCTGGTATCGAGATACCGGCCCGTCCTTCACCCTCTCGAGGTTGCAGCAGGTCGAGCACGAGGCGCTGGTTTCCCTGCTCGCCGATCGGGCCGGCGTCGCCACGCCGGCAGTGCTCGTTGCGGCCAAAGCGGCCGACGACAGCGCCGTGCTCGTTGTAGAACGACGCGGCGAATGCCTTGCCGATATCGATCCATCAGCGGTCACAGACGAGGCGCTGATCGAGCTATGGAAAGCGGTAGGTGCACTACACGAGGCCTCGATCTCCCATGGCTCGCTCAACGTGGAGCATGTGTTCTTGGATTCGGGCTCCGCTGTTCTCGGCGATTTCCACAACGGATCCTTGTCAGCCGGCACGGACCGTACAGCCACTGACGTTGCCGAGCTGGCAGTCTCGCTCGCGGCCAGGGTGGGAGTGGAGCGTACGGTGCGTTCGGCGATAGCAGCTCTCGGCAATTCGGCGATGATCGCCGCCCTCCCTTATGTCCAGGTCGCCGCGATCAGCCCCGCCACACGGAAGAGCGCCGGCGACGTGAAGGACGTCGTCAAGGCTCTGCAGGACGAGATATCTACGGCGACTGGAACGGAACTGCCCGAACCGGTGAAGCTGCGCAGGGTCAACGTCCGTGACCTGGTCTTCACGGGTCTCATGGTGTTCGCCGCCTATTTCTTGATCAAACAGATCGCCGGGCTGGACATCGCCCAGATCTGGGACTCCATGAAGACTGCCGAATGGGCGTGGGTGTTTGCCGCATTTATCGCCGCCCAAGTCTTGCTGGTCCCCAACGCGACCGGAATGATGGCCGCGGTGAGCGCACCGATACCACTGAAACCGACGGTGATCCTCCAGTCCGCTATCCAGTTCATCGGTCTGGCTGTGCCGAGCGCGGCAGGCCGTATCGTCACCAATATCGCCTACTTGCGGAAGTTTGGCGTGTCTTCTGTGACGGCCCTCACGCAAGGTGCGCTCGACAGCTTCACTGGTTTCCTCACTCAGGCAACCATCCTGGTGCTCGCCCTGGTGTTCGGCAATGTCACCTTTGGCGGGGGCGGCGATTTCAACCTCAACTGGGTGCTCATTCTCAGCCTGGTTGGCGCTGTCATATTGATCGGCTTCGTCGTGCTCTGGTTCGTGAAGTCGTTGCGAGAGAGGGTGCTTGCCCCCCTGCGCGAAGCCGGCAAGGCCTTATCGGGTCTGTTCAAACAACCGCAGCGGGCGATGGCGCTCTTTGGAAGCAACCTCGCCTCAAACGTCGTTCTCGGAATCGCTCTATGGCTCACCGTGGAGGCGTACGGCCAATCGATCGGCCTCGCCACGGCGATCGTCATCGTTGTCGCAACACTGCTTCTGGGCGGCATGGCGCCGACGCCAGGTGGAGTCGGCGTCGCCGAGGCGACTCTCGCGGCAGGGATGGTGGCGGCTGGACTCTCCCAAGATGTGGCTTTTGCGGCGGCGATCACCTACCGTCTCGTCACATTCTTCCTGCCACCCATCTGGGGCTTCTTCAGCCTCAGGTGGCTCCAGCGAAACGACTTCGTGTAGCGATGACCGGACCGGAACAGCCAACAGCGGGGCAACCATCTGCCAGCAATGAGCCCGACCGGTCCGACGCTCAGTTTGCCGACTACGACGGTCCGCTCACACCACCGCCCAACCTGCTCAGTGCGCCCTACCTGCTCACACCGGCGACGCTCCGAGGCGTGGCGGCCTTCATCGCCGGAATCGTCCTGTTGGCGCGGGATGCGTCGCCGAGCGCCTTTGCGTTCGCGGTCGGCGCAGTCGTCATCGTGTGGGCTCTGGCCGAGGTGCGTGAGTCGTGGAAAACGGCACGGCGCCGAAGGGCGCTCTTGCGATCGGCAGGCTTGGTCGTTCTAGGGGTGGTCATGATGGCCTGGCCTGCAGTGACGGCTGTGGCGTTGGGCCGGATCGTCGGTGGAGCGTTCGTCGTTGGCGCCGTTGTCCGTGCCTATCGGGCGATCAAGGGGACAGACGACGCAGCAAACCGTCCCTGGGGGCTGGTCGCATCGGTATTCATCCTTGCCGTAGGCCTCGCTGTCCTGGCTGTGCCCGAAACCATTCTCGAGCTCGTGCTCGCCATCCTGGCGGTGTACTTCGTCGTTTCGGGATTGGTAACGGTCATCACGAACCTCCATTCGGACGCAGACCATCAGATCACCCTGACCGAGACCTGGCCCGAGTTCTTCGAGTGGCTTCAGGGCCGCGCCCACACGGCCGACGACCGGCGTCAGCTGTACGACAAGCTTTTCTTCGAGGGTGAACAGGCCGCCAGGCGACTTTCTCGTTTCTTCATACTGATGGGTTTCGCCACCACGATCGCGGCGTACGGTGTGATCTCAGACTCGACGGCTGTCGTGATTGGTGCCATGTTGATTGCCCCACTCATGACGCCACTCATGGCCACGTCGGTGTCGATGACCATGGGCTGGCCAAAGCGGGCAACGATGTCGGCGATCGTTGCCCTTGGCGGCATCCTGTTTGCAATAGGGCTTTCGGTCCTGTTTGGAGCGAGTCTTCCCTTCGATATCGACCCGGTCACGAACTCCCAGGTCGCCTCGCGAGTATCTCCGACGCTCGTCGACTTGATCATCGCCATCGCCGCCGGCGGCGCGGGAGCGTTCGCGTTGTCGAGGCCGGACGTTTCCGATGCGCTGCCGGGGGTTGCCGTGGCCATCGCCCTGGTGCCTCCGCTGGCGGTTGTCGGATTGATGCTCTCCGAAGGACAGTTCGATGATGCGTTCGGGGCGCTCTTGCTGTTCACCACGAACCTCATCGCCATATTGTTGGTCGGCGGTGTGGTGTTCATCCTGACGGGCGTCGCGCCCGTCCGGCGTTTATCGCAGAACGCCCAGTGGGAGCGCACCGTGGTCACGCTGCTCGGCATCGCCGCGTTGGTGGTGATTGCCCTGCTGAGCATCGCCGGCGAGAGCATTCGATCGCAGGCTTTCGACAAGACCGAAGTGGGCGCAGTCGTGGATGAATGGCTCAGCGACAGTGAGCTTCGGGTCTTCTCCGTGTCGGTGGCACGCTCTGATGTCAGTGTGGTGGTCGTGGGGCCGCAGCGGCCACCATCGATCGACACACTTGGCAATGATTTGGCCGAGGCTCTCGGCAAGCCAGTCGACGTGGTGGTCGACTGGGTGCCCGAGGAACGTCTGACGTTTACCGCTGACGACTGATCTTCGCCGACTGTGCCCAGGCGGGCATCGCTTCGCCTGCCCCAGTCAATCGACTCAGTCCTTGCGCAACCGGCGCATGCCGCCATGGCTTCCGCTCATGCGGCGATCGATGGATCGGCGTGTTCGAGTCCTAGAGGAACACGCCATTCCTTTCGTACCCGAGTTCGGCGAAGAACCCCGAAGCGGTCAAGCTGCCGGTAGTGAAACTGAAGCCGGTCTCGCGACCTCCTCCAGTACCGCGAGCCGAAGCGTCGGAGAACTCGCCCAAGAACGCTCCGAAATCGTCTGGCGGCACGGTGTTGCCGAAGCCCCGCGTCACTGGTGCCGCCGTAGCTCTCCATCGCACATCGAGATCGATCTCCGCCGCAACCGAGACATTATTGGAGAAGAAGAAGGTATCCGGGATCGGGAGATCGTTCACCCGCAGCCTGGCCCCGCTTCCATCACCATTGACGGTGAACGAATCATCGGGGATTTCCATCGTCCAGAAGAGTCCGCTTTGCAAAATGCCGGGGTTGAAATCGTGGACCTGACCTGCTGCTCCCGCACCGGGAACAAAGAGATCGAATCAGAAGAAGCCGAAGGTCCCGTAATGGGTCCCGCCATCTTCTCCGATGTATTCGCCTTGCATCACCCGGAGATCGAGCTCGGTGTCGTACATCGCTCCGGTGGTGTCACGTGCTGATCCTGCCAGGACCGCGTAGGCGGTGAATCCGTGATAATCGGTGATCAAGCTGGGATCGACATCCAGGCCGAATCCGGGAAGGCCAAGAATCTGAGTCGCCGAACCTTCTGGCCCGGGCAGCAGCCAGTGGATGAAGCGAAATGGGTCGGGCGGCACAAACCCAGGTTCGGCCGTGTCGATTACCTGTGGGATGGGCTTGGGGGCGGGCTTACCGCCGAAATTGGAGGCCCCGTTGGTTGCCCCCACAGGTGCCGCCACGCCGACGGCAGCGACTGACCCGGCCGCTGCGGCGGCCCCGACACCAGTCAGAAAGGTCCTCCGATTCATGGAGAGATCGAAGGCGGATTCGCGTGCAGGCACTGCTGCCCCTTTCCACACGACTCCTGGCTCGACCATACAGCTCAGGCTTCCTGCTGTTAACCCCCCAATTTTGAGAAGTGCCGAGTGTGGGCCGATCAACTACGAATTGACCCCGTGTGATCAAATCTATGCCAAAAGGGCGGCAGGCATTTGGCGGAGGACATCGCTCACGAATCCTCCGTTGCATGAACGGTTTTCGTTCTCTGTGGCGGTTGGAGCGCCCCGACTTAGTCCTCGAACTTGAAGGACACGGCCAACTTCACTCGATACGACTCCACGGTGCCGTCGTCGGCAATCGTGAGGTCGAACTGGGTGGCTTCGCCAACCCGCAAATCGCGCAACGACCCGGATGCTTTGGCAATCGCGGCCGCGGCCGCGGCTTCCCATGAATCGGGGCTCGTACCGACGATTTCAATGACCTTGTACACCGACATGACCGCTCCTCTCAGCGCCTTTGGTCCAACCCTACGGGTCCTGGCAAGACTGCGGCCGTCAAAACGACGCCCATTTCCGTTTCCGGCGAGGCGGAAGCCCTCTCGGTCTGTTGCTGGAGCAAAAAGCCGAGCATCTCCTCCTTCAGCGAACGCCGGGTTTGAGGGTTCGGCAGGGCGAAACTACTCCTCCTCCAGCGAGCGAACGCTGGGTTTGAGGGTTTCGGCAGGGTGAAACAACTCCGTTTCCCCCTCCGGGAGGCGAAGCCGACGTTGGCGGCGGAAGGGGCGGAGGCAACGACGTGAGGTCCCAGTTTCCTCCCCTCGCGACGCCGACGCTGGCGAGATCAAGAGTTTCCTCCTCTATGAGGCGAAGCCGACGTTGGGGCGAGAACGCGCAGCGTTTTCGAGGGCAGTTGCTCCACGACTGCACCGAGGTTTGGCGCCGGCGGAGCCGGCGGCGGCGTGTGGTCCCCGCCGATGAGCATGACACGGCTTTCACCCAACGAGCCGCGGCGGTTGGGGCCGTGGCCATTAGCATCTTGCGACTGTGGTCATGACCCAGTTCCCTAACGTGACATCCGAGTTGCGGGCTGCCCTCGACGTTGATGAAGGACGCCTTGTCGATCTCGTTTTGAGTCGAGGCGGTACTCCTCTGGTTGACGGCTCGTCGGCCACCTTCGTGTTCGTGGGGGAGGCCGAAGAGGTCATGCTTCGTCATTGGATGGACACATTCCCGCCGATCGGACCTTTTGAACGGATGGAGCATTCGAACGTTTGGCTACTCACCATCGGATTGCCGGCAACGGCCCGCTTCGAATACAAGGTGGCGATCCGTCGGCACGGGCGACGGCGCCTCTACCTCGACTCCATGAATCCATCAAAGGTCGAAGAACCAATGGGATTCAACTCCCGCGCCGCCGGCGCTGCCTACCTTCGTCCGATCTGGTCGGTTCCCGACCCCGAGATTCCCCAAGGCGCCGTCGAGACGATTGAAATCTGGTCCGACGTATTCGAACAATCTCGACGCGTCGGCATCTATCGACCCAACCTGGCGACCGATGGGCCTTTGCCCCTCCTCGTAGTTCACGACGGCTCGGACTACCGGGACTATGCAGACCTCACAACGGTGCTCGACAATCTGATCGCCTCTGGAGACATCCCTCCCTTGATTGCGGTCCTCATCGACCCGGGCGAACGAAACGTGGAATACGCCGCCGATCGACGACACGCCGATCACGTCTTCACAGAATTGATTCCCGGTTTGGCCGCTTCCATCGACGTCGATCACGATCGGGTATATGCGCTCGGTGCCAGCTTGGGAGGCGTTGCCTCTCTACATGCTGCCTGGCGTTATCCGGGAGCGTACGCCGGGTTGGTCCTTCAGTCGGGTTCGTTCGTTACCGCTCTCGGCGGTCCGTTTCACCGAGGCCCGGTTTTCAAACCGGTGGCCGCGTTTCTCCACGAGATGGGAGCCGAGCCGGGAGGGCTTCCGTCGGTGATGCACCTCTCGTGCGGAAAATACGATGGCCTCCATGCCGATTGCCTCGCTTTGGCCCATCGTCTCAGTGACGGAGGTGTCGACATTGGCTGGGAGGACGCTCTCGATGGGCATCATTGGGAGAATTGGCGCGATCGCCTCCGGTCTGGTCTCGTCCATGTGCTCGCTGCAGAGCGGCGGACGCCAAGCCCGTCTCAGTAGGCTCGGCTGAAAACGAGGAGGAACCCTGGCAGACATCACTCGACGTATTGGGCTTTCGCTCGGTGCCGATTTGTGCTGGCCGACCTTCTACGAAGACATCATCGGCACTCTTCAACCGCAGATCCGGCAGGGTAAGGACACCATCCGGTTCGATATCGATCGTCTGACCATCGAGCCATACGACCTCGCCCAACCAGACGAGCACGACGTCGGGCTCGACCGGCTCACCCACTGGTATCACACGAGCCGAGAGTGGATCAAGAAGGCGGTTGTCAAAGACGGTCTCTATGTTCTCAACAACCCCTTCTCGATTCAGGCGATGGAGAAGCACACGTCATACGCGGCGATGATGCGGCTGGGAATGCCCATCCCCACGACTTGGATGGTGCCTCCCAAGCACTACGAGCCGAGCGCCGATCTCCAGATCACGTTGGAGAGTTATGCCCAACACTTCGACATCGGCGCGGTCGGCCGGGCCGTCGGCTATCCGATGTTCATGAAACCGTTCGACGGGGGAGCGTGGGTAGGAGTGTCGCGAGCGGGCGATGAAGACGAGCTGCGCAGGGCGTACGAAGAATCTGGAACCCGGCTCATGCATCTCCAGGAGGCGATCGAACCCTTCGATCTGTTCGTACGCGCGCTGGCGGTTGGCCCCCAGGTGAACGTGCTGCGATACGACCCCGGGGCGGCGCTGCACGACAGGTACAAGGTCGATTTCAACTTCGTCGACGGCGACGAGTGGTCGTTGCTGTCGGACATGGTGCTCACCATCAATACCTTCTTTGGATGGGACTTCAACTCATGTGAGGCCCTGCGCCGCCAAGGGGTGTTCCACCCGATCGATTTCGCCAACCCGTGCCCCGATTCGCAGGTGACATCGCTGCACTATCACATTCCGTGGCTCGTCAAGGCCAAGATCCGCTGGTCGCTGTTCTGCGCCGCGACCAACCGTCCGATGCGTGTGAATCTCGACTGGACGCCCTATTTCGAGGTTGCCGACACCGACGCGCCCTACCGCGAGAAGCTGGCGGCGTATGGAGCGATTGCCAGGGAGCGCCTCGACGCCGAACGGTTCGACGAATTCTGTGCTGAGCATCTCGGGGATCTCGACGAGATCACCTACGAGTACTTTGGAACGGAGCGCGCCCGGCGGATCGTTGAGCACAAGGTTGTGACGATGTTCCCTGCCGACGAGGTTGCGTCGTTCACCGACCACTTCTGGGGTCTCATCCAGTTCTGGCGCAAGACTGAATCCGACCGCTTGGCCGGATCGAAGTGAGCCTCGAACAAGCCTGGTACTCCGACCGGGTTGAGCAGAGGGTTCGGCTGATCCGGTGGGGCGAGACCGGAGCGCCCGTGTTGCTTTTTCCCACTGCAGGTGGCGATGCCTACGAGGTCGAGCGGATGGGCCTGGTTGGTTCGCTGCACGCCTTGCTCGAAGCAGGTCGGATCAAGGTGTACTCGGTGGACAGCATCCCGGGGCGATCGTGGATGGAAGGACACGACCCCCGGCATTCCATGTGGCTGCAAGACCAATTCGACGCGACAATCTATTACGAAGTCGTGCCGGCGATCCGTGCCGATTGTCACGATGATCGCATCGAGGTTGTGACGGCGGGAGCCTCGATCGGGGCGTTCAACGCGGTGGCGTCTTTGTGCCGCCACCCCGATGTGTTCCGGGCGGCCATCGGCATGAGCGGCACATACGACCTCAGCGACCGGCTCGGGGGCCACTGGAACGAGAATTTCTACTACTCGTCGCCCCTCCACTGGCTGCCCGGGCTGGGCGAGGGCACCGCCCTCGATAAATTGCGAACCCGGTTTGTGGTGCTGGCAGCAGGCCAGGGCAGGTGGGAGGACCCCAGCGAGTCATGGGCCGTGGCGCATGCGCTCGGCGAGAAGGGCATACCCAATCGAGTCGATCTGTGGTCGGAGAGCCATGACCACGACTGGCCGACCTGGCGGGAGATGCTCCCGCTCTACCTGGACGACCTGGCGTAACAGCTCCAGCGTCGGGTCCGACCCGCTTGCCGGTGGCGCGTCGAGTTATCGGGCCGGCGTCACCACCCCCGCGTCTCCGCCGCCGCGGCGGATCGGCTCCGCCGCTCCGAGCACTGTGCCGTCGGGCAGGAACTCGAGACCAGTGGCTGCGCCAATCTCGAACCGGTCGCTGAAGGCATGGCCCAATGCGGCGAGCTCGGTCTCATAGAGAGCTCGATAGGCAGCCTCAGCTCCTACGGTCGATGTGTTCCGCTGCGTCGCCCTGGGGGCGGCGATTGCCTCAGGCAACGTCATCCCTCGATCGATCCGGTTGAACAGGATCTCCGCCACCGTGGTGATGATGGTGGATCCTCCGGGGGTGCCTATTGCCAGCCACGGCTGTCCGTTGTCCAGGACGATCGTCGGGCTCATCGAGCTCCGCGGGCGCTTGCCCGGGGCCGGCAGGTTGGGGCCGTCCCCTGTGGAGTTGAAGTCGGTGAGCTCATTGTTCAGCAAGAAACCCCGACCCGGCACAGTGATAGCGCTCCCGCCAGTCGACTCGATTGTGAGTGTGTACGAAACGACGTTGCCCCACCGGTCCGACGTGACCAGATGGGTGGTCGATGTTCCGCCGCTGGCATCGAGAGCTGCGGCATCTGGCACACACTGCGGGTCACCGTCGAAGGGACATGGATTGCCAGGAGCCACGGGTTTCGCGGCGGCGGCAACCGGGTCGATCAGGGCGGCGCGCACGTCGGCGAATCCCTGCGAAAGCAGCCCCGTCACTGGCACATAGTTGTACTGCGGCCGGTCGTCGCCGATGTAGGCGTTTCGGTCGGCGAACGCCAACGCTGTTGCCTCGAGCACGTGGTGCTGGAATTCGATGTCGCTCGCGACGTCGAGCGGGAAGGGGGCTCCGATGTTGAGGCTCTCGCCAACTGTGATGCCGCCGCTCGACGGAGGGCCCATGCCGAACACTTCGTAGCCGCGATAGTCGACGACGGTCGGGTCAGGGTGCAGCACCTCGTATTGGGCCAAGTCGTTGGCGACCATCAGCCCAGGGCGCACCTCGAACGGGGGGTTGTCGATGACCGGTGGGTTCTGGACCGTGTCGACGATCTCATCGGCCAGAGGTCCTTGGTAGAAGTAGTCGGGTCCGTTCCTTTGTAGCAGTCGATAGGTGCGAGCCAGGTCTTGATTTCGGAACACGGAACCGACGGCGGGCACCTCACCGTTGACAAGGAATGTCTCGGCAGTTGACGTAATCGCCTCGAACCGCGAAAGGTTCCCGGCAGTCTGGTCGGCGAAGGTCTGGTCGACGACGAAGCCGGACTGAGCAACCACCCGGCCGGGCTGGAGTGCCTGGGCCAGAGTGATCGTGCCGTAGTGGTCGAGAGCGTCCACCCACGTGGCCAGAGTTCCGGGCACGCCGACGGCAAGGCCGCTCGTGATCCGCTCAGGGAAGAAGGGGATGGGGACGCCGTCCTCGAGGAATACATCCGAGTCGAATGCGGGATCGCTCGGTGCTTCCTCGCGTCCGTCGATCGTGACGACTTCACCTGTGTCGGCCAGGTAGATGACCATGAAGCCACCACCGCCGATGCCCGCAGAATATGGTTCGGTTACCCCGAGAACGGCGGCTGCTGCCACCGCGGCGTCGACGGCGTTGCCGCCTCTTCGCAAGATATCCACGCCGGCGTCCGTAGCCAGAGGGTCCACTGTGGAAACCGCTCCGCCGGTTCCAACGGCGACTGGATGTTTGGTGGGAAGATCGGGTGCGGCTCCGACGGGGAGCGCGACGAGCGCTGCCGCCAGCACCGCTGCCATGACGATCGGCAGTCGTCTACGCATTGGGTACTCCTGACTGGGTAGGAGACCAAACATACGGGGCCCAACCACAACGTAGGGTTAAACAACGCACGGCGAGAGCTACCGACTGCAAGCCCACCGAAGGAGATGTTCCCTTATCGGTAGTGTCACGGACATGAAGATTCTCGTAACCGGGGCGACGGGTTATATCGGCGGCCGATTGGTGCCGCGTCTCTTGGAGTCAGGATTCCAGGTCCGATGTATGACGCGCGACCCAGAGCGGCTCCGGCTCGACCCCTGGCGTGATCAGGTCGAGGTGGTTGCCGCCGACGCGAGGGATCCAGCGAGTCTCGGCCCGGCCGTCCAAGGATGCGACGCTGCGTTCTACCTGATCCACGCCATGGAACGATCCGGGGGCTCGTTCGTCGACGACGATCGGCTCGCCGCCAAACTCTTTGCGGCCGCGGCCGAAGCGGCTGGGCTACGTCGCATCGTGTATCTCGGTGGGCTGGGCGAAGAGCGGTCCGACCTCTCAGAGCACCTCGTGAGCAGGCACGAAGTGGGTCACATCCTCAGGGCAGGTGGCACCCCGGTCACCGAGCTTCGGGCGGCCGTGATCATCGGATCGGGCTCCATATCCTTCGAAATGATCCGCCATCTCACCGAGGTGCTCCCCATCATGATGCGGCCCCGATGGGTCCGTACCCGATGCCAGCCGATTGCGATCCGCGATGTGCTTGCCATTCTCGAGTCGGTCATAACGGTGGACGACGGGCAGGATCAGACGTACGCCATCGGCGGCCCGGACATCCTCACCTACGAGCAGATGATGCAGACCTATGCCGATGTTGCCGGCCTGCCACGCCGTCTGGTGATCCCCCTTCCGTTGTTCAGCGCCCGTCTCTCCCCAGTCTTCGTAGGTCTCATCACGCCCCTCCCTCGGACGATGGCTCGTGCCCTCATCTCCAGCTTGCTTTACGACGTGGTGGTGGACGGGCCAACTCCGCCCGGATTCGATCCGGTGAGCCTGCACAGCTACCGCCGTGCCTTGGAGCTGGCGCTCACCAAGGTAGCCCACCACGAGGTGGAGACGCGTTGGTCGGATGCGGTGCCAATGCCGGCGGCACCCATGCCGAGCGACCCGATGTGGGCAGGCGCCGCCATGATGTCCGATCTTCAGGTGGCTGAGTCGGCAGCGTCGGCGGACGACCTGTTCTGGGCCGTCACGAGGATTGGAGGCGACGTCGGGTACTACTCGATGAATTGGGCATGGCGGGCTCGGGGCTGGCTGGACCAGTTGCTGGGCGGGGTTGGCCTCCGGCGAGGCCGGAGACATCCCGAGGAGCTGCGCACCGGCGAGGCAGTCGACTTCTTCCGGGTCGCCGCCTTCGATCCGACCGAACGCCTCCTCGTGTTGCAAGCTGAAATGAAGGTGCCGGGCACTGCCTGGCTGGGCTGGAGTGTGGCTGAGACCCCGCGCGGCTCCCGTCTCGTTCAATCGGCGAGATTCGCTCCGCGGGGACTCCTGGGCCGCCTCTACTGGTATGCATTGCTCCCCTTTCATGCAACGATTTGGAAGCGCATGACCGCCCGCATGGCTCGTGTGGCCGAACGCCGCCGATGGATCGATTAGGCGAGGGCCTGATCAGCTATCTCGCTGACGCGCGAATGGAGATGCCACCCGTAGGCCGCACCGCGCCCGACAGGCGACCGTCGGCCTAGGGTTGGGGACGCACCGGAGCTTCAGAGGCTGTGGAATGAGTCCGACAAGTCAGACACCCGGAAACACTTTGCAGGTATCGCTGCGGTGGCGCGCCAAATCCGGGAGCCCTGCGCCGGCCTGCCTTCTCGGCGCCGGCGCCTGACCAGATCATGGCGTATTTCCTTCTCGTCCTCGCCCTCGTCAACGATGTGCTGTTTGCGGTGCTCGGAATCCAATCGTTGAGCCTCGCGCAGCGAGTTCCGACGCCGCGAGCGCGTACGCAGGCCTACCTTGTTGCGCTCGTTTGCGGCGCCTTCGTCGTCGCTTCCACTCAGAGGGTGGGATTGCAGCTCGTCGAGATCGGGATCCTCGATCCGAGCCGCCGCGAGCTGCTCACGGGCTCCCTCCAGCTGGTGACCGGCGTCGGTGCGCTGGTCCTCGTTGTCCCTGCCCTGTGGATGCTGCGCCGGCTCACCGCCATGTTCGCCCGATCGGATCGGTTCGTCACGGTGCTCATGGGCCAGGTAGCGCTCGACGCCTCGGTCTCCGACGCCGGCCTGACCGCTCGCGAGCTAGAAGTCCTGCAGCACGTCGCCGAAGGCGTGCTCACCGACAGCGACCTGGCCGAGGCGCTGTACGTGTCGCCTTCCACGGCAGCGACGCACGTCCGCAACATCATGAAGAAGACCGGAGTGCGCCGACGTCACGAATTGATGCTGCTTGCCCCGGATGGGATCGTCGACACGGGCTGAGCCCTGAACAGCGCTCCGCCAGCCCCTCAGCCCGAATTCAGGGTTGTATCCCAGGGTTCGGCCATACAGAAGTGAATGTCTCAGCTCACAGAACGGACATCGCGCCCGCATTCGGGCAGCCGAGACTCCCGGGAGAGCCTAAGGGGGGCAAAACTCTCACCGAGAGTCTGGCTGCCATGCCCGATCCGGCTGGGACAATCGGATCGGGACGCGGCGCTCCGCACGATCACGCCAGGGAATGTGATGCGTGCGATGTAGCGCCACAGTCAGCATTCACCATTCGGTCTTCCTCCGCCATACCGGATGGCAGGTAGATCGATACCGTGGGCGGGGTGTTGCGGCAGGACGACCGGATCCATCGCACCAGGAGCGAGCGCCAGGACACGGAGGGTGGCGGACATCGTATTCATGGCCCGGGAAGCGCCGACCGCGCTTCTGATGCCCGCCGGGGCCTCGAGCAAGGATTGGTGGCGGGTAGGCTCCAACGGGTGGCTGTTCTCGACGCATTTGGCATGGTCGTGGAAGACATGGCCGAGTCCATCAGGTTCTATTCACTTCTCGGCCTCGACTTCCCCGCCGACGCAGCCGGCGAAGGCCACGCCGAAGCCGAGCTGGGCGGCGGGTTACGTCTGATGCTCGACACAATCGAGGTCGTGAAGTCATTCTCGGAGTGGGAACCAGCCAGCGGTGGCCATCGTATCGGCTTGGCCTTTCGGTGCCAGAGCCCATCGACCGTGGACGAGACCTACGCCGAGATCGTCAGAGCCGGCTATCGGTCGTCTGTCGAACCGTTCGACGCGTTCTGGGGCCAGCGCTACGCCACCGTTCTGGATCCTGATGGCAACCCTGTGGACCTCTACGCAACGTTGTAGGTACCGACCCGATGCGAACGCGGATCTCGGCGCATCGCCGTCTGGGTCGCATTCCTAGATCGGCTTAGCCAGCGTCAGGAGTGCTCGTGAGTTCTCGCCGCGACCCGTGGGGTGTGCCCTCCAGAGCGTGAATCGAGATCGTCTTCACCGGGGAAAGGCGCGGCTACACAGAAGGTGGGTGTCCTCTCGGCGACTCGTGGGGCCGCATGCGAGTAGCAAGCCTCTGGTCGACTTCGTCCGCTAGCCGGCGAACGCCTCGTCGAAGGCGCTGCGCAATTCGGGGGTGGCGGGACCCGTGAAACCGCAGTAGTTCACGTTGCCGTCGGTGGCGGTGATCAGGTATTGGTCTCCTTCGGCGAATGCGATGCCGCCGATGAGAGCTTCCATCCCCTGAGGAGCCGAGAGCTGCACCGCGGCTGCGTCGCCGCCGCGGAACCAGTGGTCGACGGCCACCGTGATGGCGTCGCCATCTACCGCGGTCGCGGTCCCTGCAAAGGCCACCGGCATCTGGGCGAGGGCGGCGACATCGAACTGAATGCAGGAGGCGAGCGAGTCGCCGGCTCCCAGGGACAGTTCGAGCGCGGGAGCCTCGGCCATCGATGGGCTGGACGAAAACCAGTCGTTCGAGACGGCCAGTATTCCCAGTGCTGCGGCGACCGAAACAAGAGCTGCGATCACGTACGTGCGGATGCGCATCGGTCGTGGTCGGGTGGACGTGGATGTCATGAGTTCCTCCAGGCTTGGCAGCGTTGTGTTCATCGGAGTCCGACGGATTCGGGTCCGTGCTGCGTGACGGATACGACGCGTTCCCAACCGATTCGGTTCCCGGAGATTCGCGGGACGACCCAGCCTGATGCTGCCCACACTTCGTCGATCTCCCTGTGCCGTTCCCTCGGTCGGCAACTTGCCGTGATGTCACCGGTCTCGTTCGAGCTGGAGTGGTGTCTTTGCGCCTCGCCTGTGAAGACTCTCGAGGCGGGAGAGTCGCCAGTACCCGGGCACGCTCTCGTCGGAGGACGTCTGGTTGAATCAGTTCCCTCCGAAGAGTCGTCTGACTTCGGATAGCTGGCAGGGAGAAACCTCCGAAAACCCGGCTGGTACCCGACAGGGGCGCCCGAGCAGATTCACCCAAATCCCAGTCGCCAGGAGGGAACACACCCTTCGAGCCCATCGGCAAGGCGGTGGCTCAGCCCTTACTGGTCGAGATAGCGGTTGCGGAATTCGCCTGCCGACATCGTCCCGAGGTCGGCCTTCATGTCCTCGATCATGCCCGTCAAGGCCGCAACGGTTCCTTTGACGACCTTCCCAGTCGCCTTCTCGACGACCACCGGATGGGTGCCGGCGGGGATCAACTGGCCGCTGAACGGGGCCATGAATTTGTGAAGGATCGTCCGGATCGGTCCCATCTGAGCCGTCGGCTCCTCGATGATTGCGAACACCTCGGCTGCGGGAAGTTCATCGTGGCTCGACATTTGAGGTCCTCCTGAGCTCACAATCCTAGAGGTTCGAATCCGGCCTGGAACGCGCTGCGCCGTCTCCAACATGCGTCGGCGGGCGGTGACGCTGCGGATCCGCCGGAGGCGCAAAGGACAGCGGTCAATCCCTGGATGGACCGGAAAGGCCGGTGTGATCTCCGACGATGTCGCTCACGGTGACCGGTGCACGACCGAACGCGTCCGTCGAAGGCGGCCGGCCCTCATCGTTGAGGATGACCTCCAGCATCTCGTCGGCGGAGAGATCAAGTTCGCCGTGCTTCACCATCGGCTCGGCCAAGAGCACGTCATCGGATGCCGGATCGGCAAGTCAGGTTCTCTCCGGGCCGCAACTTCAATGAGTATGATCTTCAGAACCGTCATCAGCGCCGGCTGCGCCGCCGGGCAGGTCGAGGTTGACCGCGACTCTGCAAGCCGAGTACGAGGGTGCGAAATCGACCTACCAGCGCCGGGGGCGGTCGATACGTTGCGCAGTTACTGTCACGTTTCGTAGATCATCTCACCCGAGGAGCCGGCCATATGAGCAGCAGCATTCGAGTCAACGCGGTCCATTCGATCCTGGAAGGACACGTAGACGAAGTCAAGAAGATGAGCGTTGCGTTCGTAGACAAGGTCCAGGCAGGTGAACCCGGGTATCTGAGCTACGAGTGGTTTCTGAGCGATGACGAGAGCAAGTTGTACATCGTTGGACTTCTCGAAGACTCGGCGGCGGTGATGCACCATCTCACCAGCATGGGCGACATGATCGGTCCCTTCTCGGAGATCGCGCCCACATCCAGGCTCGAGATCTACGGTGATGTGTCGCATGAATTGAGGGAATTCGTCGCGCCATTCGGCCCCGAGATCGCCGGGCACTTGAACGGTTTCACCCGCTGAAGCGTCGTCGAATGATTCCGGCCGATGCAGGTATCACACCTCGTCGCTGATCTCGACTACTGCGCAAGTCGACTCCGTGCTGTTGTCATAGTGACAACGCAGTGGGCCCAACTGGACAGTTCCTGAACCGCAATTCGGTCTGGTTCGAGAGTTTGCGGAGCGAACTCCGTTAGGTCGCCAGCGGCGACCGGCGTGGGCCCCGTGGGACTCGAACCCACAACCAACGGGTTAAAAGCCCGGTGCTCTGCCAATTGAGCTAGGGGCCCGCCGAAACGGTAGCAGCGGGCGGCCTTGGCAAGATCTCCGGTTTTCAACCCTGAGTGCCTAGACGAACTCGACTGCTGCAGTGGCGTCGTTGATGACGAAGACCCGGTCGTTGTTGCTGGTCGGGTCGGCAGGGAAGACGAAGAAGGCTGGTCGATCGGCTGAGTAGCCCGACGTATAGCCGTGCAGCGTCTCACCGTCTTTGAATGTCACCTGGACTTTCCGTCCTAGACCGTGGCGCTCGGCATCGTCGCGCCCGCGATTCTCGGCGTCCCCGTCGTAGCTGTGGACAAAGAACAGCGCCTTGAGGTCGGCAACGGCCACCGCGGCAATACCTCCTTGGTCGGTGCGCTGGATGTGGAACATCTCTCTCTGTGGCGCGAAATCGTTGCTCACACCCTTGGCTACCGAACTGTCCTTGAAATGCGCGACGACCATCTGGCCCATGGAACCTCCCTTTTCCGCAGACAAAGCATACCGTGGCGGATCGACCACGCAAAGTGGTATTTCGTAAACGGTGGTACGTGCCGCGAAGGCAAATCTGTTGATGTCACCGCCTAACCTCCCTCGCATGATTCGGTTTGGAATCTCCGGCCTGCCCAGCGATACCGATGACGATGGCGCCTGGCTCGACAGGGTTATCGAGCAGGGCTACCGGGCAGTCGAGCTGAGCTTCACGAAGGGTTTCCCCTGGAAAGAGCGGCGCTGTGCTGCATTTGGGAAATCAGCTGCCGAGCGTGATATCGCAGTGTCGGTGCATGCCCCGTTTTTCGCGGTGCTCACGGTGCAGGACGAGGACAACGCCAAGAAGTGTCGGGCAGCGCTCGAGCACACCATGAAGCTCGGCAAAGAGCTGGGAGCGCGAGTGGTCGTTGCCCATCTGGGAAGTACGCACGACGAGCCCCCCGAAGACCTCCTGGCCCGGATCCGCAGCCATCTCGACTGGATGGAGCCCAAAGTTCGCCATCTCGGTGTGGCGCTGGGCCTCGAAACGGGTGGGAAGACGAGCCAGTTTGGCAGCCTCGGTGATATCGCCCTTCTGGCCGGCGAGTATTCGTTCGTGCGGCCGGTCATCGACTGGGCGCATGTGCATGCGATGTCGGGAGGCGCCCTCACCACCAAGGAGTCGTTCGTAGCGGTGATCGAGTTTCTGCGAGCTCAATTCCCAGGCTGGATGATCGACCCACTCCACTGCCAGTTCACTGACAACGTGTTCGGGCCGGCGGGAGAGATCAAACACGTGCCATACGGCGAAGGATCGTTGCGGATCGGGCCCCTGGTCGAGGCAGCAAGAGAGCTCGGCTTGCGGATGAACATGATCTCCGAGGCCAGGGAGCCGGCCAGCCACCGGGCGATGCTCGAGGAAATCAACGCCACCCTCGCCGCAGGCGAACGACCGGACCGCCCGGGAAGGGAAGTCTCGTCTGGGGCTATCCCCTTTCCGGATCCCGTCTCGGTGATCACTGAAGGCAATCATGCGACCCCGATCGGTCTCGATCGGCCGCTGCGCCTCTCGAACATCGACAAGCCCTTCTTCCCGGAGGGGTATACCAAAGGCGACCTCATTCAGTACTACGCCTCCATAGCTCCAATCCTCGTGCCCCACTTGCAGGATCGTGCCATCGTGATGGCACGATTTCCCGACGGAGCCGACGGGGAGAGCTTCTACGAGAAGCAAGCGCCGGGTCACCAGCCGGAGTGGATGCCGTTGGCGCCGATTCACTCGTCGGTGCGAGGAGAGGCCATCGAGTTCGTCACTGCCTCGGATCGCGAGTCGCTGATGTGGTTGGCCAACATGGGTTGTATCGAAATCCACCCGTGGCTCTCCAAGGTTCAGGACGTCGTCCACCCCAGTTACGCCATTTTCGACCTCGACCCTGCCGAGGGAGCCGTATGGCGGCAGGTAGTTGATGCTGCCCGACTGGTGAAGACGTTGCTCGATGGTCTTGGCTTAGAGGGTTATCCCAAGACCACCGGGTCCAAGGGCATCCACATCTACGTGCCGCTCGAACCCGTCTACACCTACGAACGAACTCGCCGTTGGGTTTCGACCGTGGGGCACCTTCTCTCCAAAGCCAATCCCGAAGACATCACCATGGAGCCAAACATCCCCCGGCGCGTTGGGAAGGTGTTCGTTGATGCGAACCAGAACGTGGGCGGCAAGACCATTGCCTCGGTGTACTCCGTTCGCCCGTTCGCGGGCGCTCCGGTCTCGGCGCCCGTGCTCTGGGACGAGCTCGATGACGTCGAAGCTCGTTCGTTCACCATTGCCAACATCTGGGAACGCTTGCAACGGTACGGCGACCTGTTCACGCCGGTTCTCGAAGGTGGGCAGCGCCTAGAGAAGGCTGAAGCGGCGGTGGGCATGGCGGCGGAGGACCCGCAATAGTCCCCCCGTTCACGGGGGGAAAGTACCGCCGCCCGACAGGGCGGGGGTAGGGGGGCGGCCCTGCCCGATAGGGCAGGGGCACTGAATGAGCAGGGTCACCCCTCCACTCCGTTCCGTGACCGGTACCTTCCCCCAGCCAGGCTGGGCGGACCATCGCGTGTGCGTAGGCGAGGCGCAGCTCGCCCGTTTCAGGATCCGGGCGACTACTTCCGCTACTTGGCGTCGGCGGCGTTGAGGACCCATGCGTAGTTGGCCTCGGGGTCTTCGATGGCGAGGCGGCATGCCCAGCCGGTGGCCGGATAAAGATCGGACCACCAGAACCATCGAAGCTCGGCGATCGCCTCGCCCAGCATTGCCGAGTCCACTGGCCACTCGTCTGCCAAGTCGGTGACGGTGGCAGCGGTCCACCACGCGGCAAGACGGCCGTTGGCCGCGCCGCTTCGTTGGCCGAACGCCCCGCCGTCTGCCGCAGTCCACGCCATGATCGCCATGGCTTGTGATGGGTCGAGGGCAGCCACCCGGGCCTCACGTAGCCCAAGCGAGCCGATCGCATGGAGAGCAGTGCCCTCCACGACCTTCGCCTCGCCCGTTCCATTCGACGAATCGGTCCAGGTTGACACCAGGCCCAGGAGAGCATCGATTGAGGCCCGGTCGTTGACAGGCTCTGCCGACTCGAGTTCGACCCGTTCGAGTCTTTCCGGGTGTGGCGGGTGCGACTCCAATCGATCCGCCTTGTACTCGGGTACTGAGTATTGGGGCTCCCAATCGGCCAAAGTGAGGGGCACCTCGATCAAGGCCGAATCGAGTTCGGCGACGTTCCGGAGGTCCTCGCCACGAACCACCCGTTCTTGGGCAACCACGGAACGGCTCGGCCCGGTAGGCAGGTGCGGAGCCAGCTCGGCCCAGGTATGGGTGGACGCAGCAACCTCGGTAAGTGGTCCCAGCGTGAACCGACTCGCAGGGGAATCCACGACAGGTCCAGCAAATGCGGGTGGGCCCTCCAATGCCAACCGGTAGTCGATGTGGTGGGCGATCGCCCAGAGCTGTTTGCCTCGTTCGACAGCCTCTCGACACAGTTCCTTCATGTCGATCAAGGCGTCCCATTGGCGGTCGTCGCACAGGGCGTCGACTCGCTGCAGCAGCTCGTCATGCTTGGCACGCTCGACCAGCTCGGCAATGGTGAGGCTCATCAGCTGGTTGGCCCGGCAGCGATCGGGAGGTCCATCGAAGCCCAGTCACTCCACGAGCCGTCGTACAGTCGGGGGAGGGGGAGGCCGGCTTGGGCGGCCGCCAGGATGAGATGACAGGCGGTCACGCCACTTCCGCAGTAGACCACCATGTCGGAGGTGTCGCCGAGGCGAGCTCTCAGCTCCGTCGAGGATCGGAGCACCCCCTCCGAGGCGCTCTCCTCGAAGGGAAGGTTTTCGGCACCGGGGATGTGTCCCGGCTTTGGGTCCACCGGTTCGGTATCGCCTCGGTAGCGCTCCGGGGCGCGCGCATCGATCAACCGAATCGAACCCGCACCGTCAACAACGTCGTGTAGAGATGCCATGTCGTCCGAGCGTTCAACGGCCGTGAACACGGCTGGGTCAATGTGGGGGTGTTGGTTGTCGAGGTCCAAGCCGGCCGCCACCCATGCTGCATATCCACCGTCGAGCACCGCGGCGTTCTCATGACCGAAATGGCGCAGCAGCCACCAGAGTCGCGACGCCACGGCTCCGATGCTTTGGTCGTAGGCAACCACAGGTGTGTCGTCGCCAACGCCGGCCGAAGCCATCGCCGCTTCAAACTCTGTCGCAGTCGGCATGGGATGACGGCCGCGCCCGCCAGTCCCCGACAGGTCGGTCTCGAGATCGAGGAAGACGGCGCCCGGGATGTGACCGCGCTGGTACTCACGCCGGCCCTGTTGCAGGTCGGCGAGGTACCAGCGAGTGTCGATCACTCGAAGGGTGTGGACTCGATCGGCCAGCCAGTCGACCGTTACCAAAGGCCCAGGGAGGTTCACCCGTCGGTGACGTCGTCCCGGAGGTCGTCGACGGCCTGGTTGGCCTCTTCTGCGGCGTCGGCAGCGTCTGCCACCGGATCACCAGCCTCGGCAGATTCGGTGACCGCTTCGGCATCGCTGTCTCGCTTGACGGCCTTGCGAATGTCCTCGCTCAGGCCCTCAAACGTCGAGCCGATGGCGTCGATCAGCGAGGTGGCGGCCGCCTTGGCGTCTGCTTTCACCGTATCGTCGCGCACTGCTTTGCCGACACTGGAGAACATCCGCTCCAAGCCTTCGGTGACCTTCTCGAACGCTTCTTTGACTTCCTCGGAATCGGGGGCTTCCGGTTCTGCCGCCTGGTAGTGCTCCTTGAAGCGCCCTCCCAGCGTCGAGAACTTCTCGCCCACGTTCTTCCAGGTTTCTTCGTTGTCGCTCATCTTTCCTCCGATAGCATCCGGCACATGCTCCTTCACCTGGTCGATGGTACCTATGAGTTGTTCCGGGCGTATTTCGGTCGGCCGCCGCGATCCAACCCGCACGGCCATCCCGTTGGTGCGGTGCATGGGCTCTTGGACTCGATGATCTCATTGTTGCGCGAATCGGGAGTTACACACGTGGCTGTGGCGTTCGACACGGTCATCGAGTCGTTCCGCAACGAGCTGTTCGACGGATACAAGACCGGGGAGGGCATCGAACCCGACTTGTGGGCTCAGTTTCCCATCGCCGAAGAGGGCCTCCGGGCCCTCGGTCTGACGGTGTGGAGCATGGTTGATTTCGAAGCCGACGACGCCATGGCCACCGCCGCGCTGCGCTGGGTCGACGACGTTGACCAGATCATGATTTGTTCGCCCGACAAGGACATGACTCAGGCCGTCATCGCCGACCGGGTCGTGACGTACGACCGTATGCGTCAGGTGCTTCTCGATGAAGACGGCGTTCGTGGGAAATTCGGGGTGGCTCCGGATTCGATTCCCGATTATCTCGCTCTCGTCGGCGACACGGCGGACGGCGTGCCGGGCGTGCCGTCGTGGGGGGCGAAATCTGCGTCGGCCGTGCTGGCCGAATACCACCGGCTCGACCGTATCCCTCTCGATGAAAACGAGTGGACAATCAAGGTTCGGGGAGCCGGCCGCCTCGCCGAAAACCTTCGGACTCACCTCGCCGACGCCAAGCTCTATCGAACCCTGACGACACTCCGGAGAGACGTGCCAATCGAGGAATCCCTGGAAGACTTGGAGTGGCAGGGCGTCCCGCGGACGACCTTTGAGGCGTTCTGCGAAAAGCACGGCTTCGACACGATTCGGGACCGAGTTCCCCGCTGGGCCTGAACCTCGAGTCTGTGTCGTTGACCTCAGTTCGTAGGTCATGAGTCTCGAATGGTCGGTGGGCGAGAGCGAGATGCTCGGGCCTACCGGCACGAAGCCCGCCCCTGGGCAGCATGAGACCTCGCCTCCGGCTCGATTCCCTTCGTACTCGCCCTACCGGGCGAATTCGCCTCCGTGCAGGTGCTCAACAACTTGCTACGTTCGCTGGAAAGGAGATTGCTCGTGTCGTGAGTCGGCGCGAGCCGAAGGCTCGAGCCTCACCCGGCGTGCTGGGCGAGCACCTTCTTGAGTGCGTCCTTCTTGACCAACCCGGAGGCTCTCCAGCGACTGCGGAGAATGCCCTTGGCGGCCGCCTGTTCGGAGGGAGGCGCCAGCAGCATGAATGTCGGCGTCGACCGGATGTTGAATTCCGATATGGCCCACGGCGCCGTGCCCACATTCACCTTGACCACGGTCACCTCCGGCACTTCGTCGGCAATCTCGTCGACGATGCCGTCCATCACCTTGCATGGTGCGCAGCCGAACTGATAGAAGTCCACGAGGATCGGCTTTCCGTATTCAGCCAAGTCTTGGAGCTGGTCGAAGGATCCGATCTGGCGGGCCTTCTCTCGTTTGCTTCGTTTGAACATCTGCTGTGTCAACGTCCTTGTTTGCGAATCGATTCCCGGCGGTCGTGTCGGCGGCAAGCCGCCCGCACATTAGTAGTCCTATGGCACCCATACCACGTACC
>JBFGJH010000035.1:0-33779 GCA_041577335.1 Acidimicrobiia bacterium
GTCCTGGGCGGCATCCATCGGCCGCCCAGGACACCACACTCACCTGCGCCGGATGTTCACATCCACCCACACAAGGCGGTGGTCGGACGAGGGGAACGGGAAGGTCCCCACCAGTCGGAACAGCGGATCGGACTCCACCGGCCAGAAGACGGCGCTTCCCAAGATCCTGAGGTTCTTGGACGGCAGCACGTAGTCGGCCCGCAGATTGCCCGGAGTGAAGTCGCTGAAGTCGGCGGTGTCGAACGCGGGATCGCCGAGGTGGAGATCGTTGGCGCCACCCTGAAGAGCTGCTTGCTCCACAGCGCCTTCGCTGGACGGCGTGACACGGGTGTTGATCCCCGGATGTCCGAGCAGCTGGTCGATCGCATTTGCCGTCGAATCACCATCGTAAGGGTCGGCGTTGAGGTCGCCGACGATCACGAATCTGTCACCCTTCGCCAGGCCCCCGTAGCTGCCCTCGTCGTCGTAGATGTACCCGCTCGTCCGGGGGTCGACGTAATCAGCCCAGAAGCGGATTTCATCGTGGTTGCGAGTGCCGTTGCGGTCCTCGGCGCCGTCGAACACCGGGGGTGTCGGGTGAGACGCCAGCACATGAACCGTGGTCCCATTGACGTCGACTGGGACGTCCCAGTGGCTCTTCGACGACAGCCGAAACACCTCGAGTTCCTCTGGCGAGTACCAGTCACCTGCGGCGGGCGTATCCGGATCGTCGGGCAGCAATGCCCCGGGCATGTCGGCCCACAGGAAATGCTGAAACGTGCGGACGTCGCCGATCGGATATCGCGAGTACACGACCATCCCGAATTGGCCCGGGAAGAACCCGAAGCCGTACGCGTCATTGGGCCCGCCAACATTTCCGTCGTTGTCCAGGTCGAAACCCGACGGAATGCCGGTATTCGACTCCGCGGTGAACGAGTACGGGTAGTTGATCGCAAAGGCGCCGTTCTGAGGCACGGCGAGATAGTTGTCGTGAAACAGCTGCGCGCCGAGCCCGGCGGCGTCGTAGTCGAATTCGTTGATGAGCACGACGTCGGGCCTGGTCCGCTGAATGATCTCGGCGATGGCCTGCGCTTGGGCGTTGTCCGGCGCCGAAAGATCCGAGACGAGGTCGCCTTCGTTGAAGCGGTTGAGTGATGCGTTGAATGTGGCAAACCGGGCACCGTGTTCATCGCGGTCAGGCCGGGCTGCGGCTGGGATCGCCAAGGCGGTCACCATGAGAGCCGACAAGACGAGGGTATAGAGCGGTCGATTCATTACTCCCCTTCCGATTGTGGTTCCGAACGTACACTCTGTCGAGCCACCAAGACCACCGAAACGCGATTCGCCTGACCGGTATCGGAGATCCGCGCCTATCCTCGCTGTCGTAGGCCTCCCAGCGGCATCGGGCCGGTGGACGCCAGTTTCGGGGGAAGGCGCGAGCTGGATGTTCAAAACCGAAGTTGTGATCACCGGAACAGGCACTCCCATGTTCCATCCACACATTGCCGGTCCCGGCGTGTTGGTCCGACGCGACGACGTTGCAATGCAGTTCGACGCCGGTCGGGCGACGACCATGCGACTCGCCGCCGCTCGGATGCCGCTGCCCGAACTGTCTGCCGTGTTCATCACGCACCACCACAGCGACCACGTTGTCGGCTTGACCGATCTTCTGTTCACACGTTGGTTGGAAGACCTCGACCGATCGGGGCAAAAACCTCTGCCGGTGTATGCGCCGGTCGGGCCCGCGCAGGACCTCGTCGAGCGCCTCCTCGAGCCATGGACGGACGAGGTGGCGATGCGCGCCGAACATCAGGCACGGCCCGATCTCCCGTTGCCGGAGGTGGTCGCGTTCCCTGCGACGGAGGCAGCGAAACGGATCTTCCGAGCCGGCGACGTGAAGGTCGACGCCTTTTTGGTCGAGCACCAGCCAGTCTCGCCTGCGGTTGGCTTTCGAATAACCGTGCCCGAAGGCATCATCGTCATTTCCGGCGACACGGTGGTGTGCCCTTCGGTGGAGGCAGCTGCCGAAGGAGCCGACATCCTCATCCACGAAGCGTTTTGTCGGCGGGCAATAGTGGATGGCACGCTGACGGACCCCGACAGCCTCGCCGAATACCACGCGGACTCCTACCAAGTGGGCAGGATGGCCGCTCGCCTCGACGTGGACACCCTTGTGCTCACCCACCTCATTCCTCCGATCATCAATGAGAACGTGCGGGATGTGTTCATCAACGACGTCAGGAACGCAGGCTTCGACGGCAGGCTCATCGTGGCAGACGATCTCACTCGCATCGGCCTCAACTGAGCGCTACGGGAGTGGTTCGCTGGGCCGATGCCGAATCATCTCGCGAGTGATGCCCTTCAAGCTCGTCACTCCGTTGAGCGCCATGACCTGTCGCATGCCCGCATGGAGAAAATCGAAAGCAAAGTCCACGCCGGCTCGGCCCGCCGCACCCAGGCCGTAGAAGAATGGCCGGCCCACCATGACCGCATCGGCCCCGAGGGCGATCGCCTTCACGATGTCGCTTCCCCGTCGCACCCCGCCATCAGAGATCACAGGAACCGCTCCGCCGAGCGCCTGAACGATCGGCTCGATCAGTTCCACCGGGGCGGGAGCGCCATCGAGCTGCCTGCCGCCGTGGTTCGAGATGCACACCGAGTTCACGCCGGCGTCGACCGCCCGGCGGGCGTCGTCGACCGATTGGACCCCCTTGATCACGATCGGGCCATCCCAGTTCGATCGGAACCAGTCGATGTCAGCCCATGACAGGGAAGGATCGAACTGCTCCTGGGTGTACGCCGCCAGATTGATTGCGTCGACCCCATCACCAATCTCAGCTCGGGACACATTGGCAAACCGGATGGGCTCCGACCGGAGCAACTCCCATGTCCAGGAGGGGTGCAGGCCTCCTTGCAGCAGTGTGTCCAGGCCGATGGCCGGGGGAAGCGTGAAGCCCCGCCGGACATCACGCTCCCGCCGCCCGAGAACAGCAGTATCCACCGTTATCGCTATCGCTCGATATTGGGCGTCACGTGCCCGATCGAGCAGCTCCTTCACGAGTGTCCGGTCTTTCCACACATACACCTGAAACCAGTTGTTCCCACTTCCGGCTGCCGCCACCTCCTCGATGGACCGTGTCCCCAGCGTGGACAGCGAGAATGGCACTCCGGCCTTCTCCGCTCCGGCCGCCAGCGCCAGCTCACCCAACGGATGGGCGATCCGGACGAACCCCATCGGCGCCACGATGAGAGGGAATGAGAGCTGCTCTCCGAACAACGTGGTCGTGGTGTCCATGCCTGAGACGTCCCGGAGAACCCGGGGCCGGAACTCGAACTCGGAAAACGCAGACGAGTTCCGCCGGTAGGTGAGCTCGTCTTCGGCGGCACCGTCGATGTAGTCGAACACGCCTCCGGGGAGCCGCTTCTTGGCCATGCGCCTCAGGTCGGCAATGTTGGCTGCTCGCGCCAGCCGGCGTGCGTCGGCGCTGCGTTCGAACCTGCGAAACCTGATGAGGGAACGGAGAGTCTCGAGCATCGGTTCGACGATACTGCCCTACGGTCGACGATGGAGCATCGCAAGGGCTCCTGGGAAGATTCAGTCGCTCGGCGGATGGTCCACCGGCGGCTGATGGATTGTGCGGTCCCGCCACCGCTCGGCGAGGTCGGCGGCAACGTCATCCTTCGATCGGTACGTGGCGTCCACAACCCAATCGGAGACGGCGGCATACAAATCATGGCGATGCTCCATGAGGTCCCCGAGACGTGTTCGGAGATCACCGTCGAGGACGGGGCGGCGCTTCCTCGAAATGAGTCTGTCGGCGAGGTAGTCGAGATCCATCGTGACCCAGGCGACGACACCCGTCGTGTGCATCACCGAGCGGGAAACATCAGAGAGAACGGCGCCGCCTCCGGTTGCCACGATGGCCGGAGTCACCCGCTGTCCGGCGGCCTCCACCGCCTGGACTTCCAGCCGCCGAAACGCAGCTTCGCCGTGTCGGTCCCACAGCTCAGCGATGGACAAATGGCACTGGCGGGAAACCTCCGCGTCGATGTCGAGGAAGGGCATCTCGAGCGTGGAGGCGAGTCGTTTGCCGATCGACGTCTTTCCTACTCCCGTGAGCCCCACCAACCACAGATGTCGGAAGTCACGAGATTGAGCGGCCATGGGGCGAGGTTACCGGGCGTGCCCCGGCTGCTGCCGACTGCACTGGGTAGTGTCAACCCCATGACCACCATCAGACGGCTGACCAACTCTTGTCTCCTGGTCTCCGAGCCGGCCGGGACGACCCTCTTCGATCCCGGGTTCTTCACCTTTGGATACACCGACATCGACCTCGCCACCATCGGGGATGTTCAACGCGTCCTCATCACTCACGAACATGGCGACCACGTGAGCCCTGATTTCGTGCGGTGGCTCGTTGATCGGGGAACGGACGTCGTGGTTCACTCGAATCAGGCCGTCGCCGACCTGCTCTCTGGGTACGACATTGCAGTCACGATCGACAACCCTGCCGGTGTGAGCTCCGAAGACGTGCTTCACGAGATGATTCCCACCGGCGCAACACCGCCCAATCGGGCATACACGATCGATGGGCTGATCACCCACCCAGGAGACAGCTACGCCCCCACCTCCACCGGCCCCATCTTGGCTCTCCCCCTCCTGACTCCGTGGGGTACCACGACTCGCTCGGTCGAGTTCGCCAGACAATTGCAGCCCAGCCAGGTCATCCCCATCCACGACTTCTATCTGAGCGAGAGTGGTCGCCGGTTCATCGTGAAAATGGCAACCGCGGTTCTTTCCAAGAGCGAGATCGAGGTCGTTCCCCTCGACTGGGGCGACAGCTACACGGTCTGACCAGGGCGACTACCCAGCGTCGCCAATGCCATCGAACTCACCGGCCGCCAGCCGTGCCGCAATCGCCTCGATGTCGGGTCCGACCGGCCGATCGCCGCCAAGTGTTTCGACCACGGACCGAACGGCACGGTGAACCGCGCCGGTCCCGCGTCCCGGGCGTAAGGGGTGGCGCTGATCGATGCCCTGTGCGCCGCACAGGAGCTCGATGGCGAGGACGAGGCGCACATTGTCGATAACTGCCCACAGCTTGTTGGCCGCGCCAAATCCCATCGAAACATGATCTTCCTGGAGGCCCGAGGTGGGGATGGAGTCGATCGAGGCGGGGTGCGCCAGCACTCTCGTTTCGGCAACGAGGGCGGCTGCGGTGTACTGCGCCAGCATCAGGCCCGAGTGAAGGCCGGGCGTGGTGGCCAGGAAAGGCGAAAGCCCCGACGACCTGTCCGGGTCCAGCATTCGGTCGGTCCGCCGCTCGGAGATCGAGGCAAGCTCCTCCAGCGCAATGGCCATGAAGTCGAGGGCGAACGCAAGCGGTTGCCCATGGAAATTGCCACCGGACAGCACGTCTCCGGACTCGGCAAAAACCACCGGATTGTCCACCACCGCCCCGAGCTCTGTCTCGAACACCCCGGCGCAGTGGCGCAGGGTGTCGCGCACGGCACCGTGCACTTGGGGAGCACATCGCAGCGAGTAGGCGTCCTGTACTGCGTGCGTGAAATCCTCGCGATGACTCTCCACGATCTCGGAGCCGTCGAGGAGACGGGCGATGTGGGCAGCGGATTCGATCTGGCCACGATGCGGGCGCAAGTCGTGAAGGCGGGGGTCGTATGGGGTCTTTGAGCCGAGCACCGCCTCCACGGTCAGCGCACAAGCCTGGTCGGCAATCGAGGCCAGCCTCTCGGCCTCGCGCATGGCCAGGACGCCCATGGCCAGCATGCCTTCTGTGCCGTTGAGCAGGCTCAGGCCCTCCTTGGCGGACAAGACGATCGGCGCGATGCCCGTCGCCGCCAATCCTTCGCCGGCAGCGACGGTCACGCCATCGACGTTCACCTTCCCCTCGCCGATCAAGGGAAGCGCCAGATGCGCAAATGGTGCCAGGTCACCGCTCGCTCCCACCGAACCCTGCGAGGGAACGACCGGGAGGACGTCGTTGGCGAGCATCTCGAGGATCTTCTCAACGACGATCGGCCGCACCCCCGAGTGACCTTGCGAGAGCGTGCGAGCGCGGAGGAGCAGCATGGCGCGGACCACACGGGCCGGCAGGGCCTTCCCCACGCCGGCGGCGTGCGATCGCAGCAGCTCATGCTGCAACCTGTCAACGTCCGCTCGATCGATGTGCGTCGTTGCCAGCGCCCCGAAGCCGGTGGTGATGCCGTAGACGACTCGCTCCTCGGCGATCGCCGCTTCCACGGTCCGACGGGCATCCATCATCAGCGAACGGGCCGAATCAGCGAGCTCCACCGAGGCGGATCGGTCGGCTACCGCAGCCACTTGGTCCCGGGTGAGTGGGCCTCCATCGAGAACGACCTGTGCTGTCATGTTGTTTCCCTCACCACCTGTTCGATGTATTGCTCGAACTGAGCTCGCCGATGCTCATTGAACTGACTCCATGTTGACATCGTTCGTGTGTCCGTGACGCGGTCGACGAAGATCATTCCGTCAAGGTGATCGAGCTCGTGTTGGGCAGTCCCTGCGGTGAGTCCACGGAAGTGATGCTCGACCTCGCGGCCCGTCCTGTCCAATGCCTGCACGATCGCCTCGCGGGGCCGCACAAGGTCCCCGCGCAGGTCGGGCACCGACAGGCATCCCTCGTTGTTCTGATAGGAGTCATCGCTCGTCCATACGAAGCGCGGGTTGATGAGGATGGTCAGCGGGTGGGGCGGTTTGTAGGGATATCGGGGGTTCCCTGGCCGCACCTCGATGGCGCAGATGCGCCGGGGATCATGAACCTGGTTGGCCGCAATGCCTGCCCCGTTGGCATGTCGCATCGTCTCGACGAGCGAGTCGATGAAGGTCTGGCACTCGGCACTGGCCAGCTCCTCGGTCGTCACGGCAACCGTCGGGCGACGCAGTATTGGATGACCGATCGTGGCGATCCCGAGGATGGTCATGCCGGGTCCCAAACGCGTCGCCGCCCACCGATGACAATGCCGTGGCACATCGGGGCACCGAGCCAGTAGACCAGCTCGGTCGGGCTGGAAATGTCCCACACGGCAAGATCGGCTCGCAAGCCGAGGCCGATCTTTCCACGATCCGGGAGGCCGGTGGCCGCTGCGGCGTTGACCGTGATCCCGGCATACGCCTCGGCAGGGGTGAGCCCGAAGCGATGGATCGCCAAGCTTGCCGCCAACGGGAGAGAGGCCAGCGGAGATGAACCAGGGTTGAGGTCCGTTGTGATCGCCATGGGGATGCCGTGACTTCGAAACTCGGCGACCGGCGGGCGAGCTTCCTCAGCGAGGAAGAGCGATGCGCCCGGGACCAAGGCTGCAACCGTCCCTGCCGAGGCAAGCGCCGCCATGACCGAACTCGACACGTGTTCACAATGGTCGATGCTCAAGGCCCGATGGGCAGCAGCTACTTCGGCCCCACCGACATCGGAGAGCTGGCCGGCGTGCGCCTTCACCGCATACCCGTGTCGCCGGGCTGCAGAGAAGATCTGGTCGGCCTCGGCTGCCGTGAATGCGATTCGCTCGATGAACACGTCGACGGCATCGGCCAGGCCACGCGCCTGCGGAATCATCTCTGAGCAAACGGCCTCGACGAACCCGGCGCGGTCCGCCCCGGATGGGAGCACATGCGCTCCCAAGAGCGTGGTCGTGACCTCGATCCCGGTGGCATCGGCCGCCTCCCTGGCAACGCGCAACATCCTCAATTCATCCTGGACGGTGAGCCCATATCCGGATTTGACCTCGACCGTGGTCACTCCCGATCGCATCAGCCACTCGAGGCGCTGCTTCGCCCCTCCGACGAGCTCGTCGGTGGCGGCCTCCCGGGTTGCCTGAACGGTTGAGCGAATCCCTCCTCCCGATTCGGCGATCTCGGTGTATGACTCACCCGCGAGACGGCGGCGGAAGTCGCCGAACCGGTCTCCCCCGAACACGAGATGGGTGTGGCAATCGACGAGTCCCGGCGTGATGAGCCGGCCCGCAACATCCCAGGTTTGTTGGGCGACTGGAGCATCCTTGGCCGGCCCGAGGTAGGTGATGAGACCTGTGGCGATGCCAATGGCAACGTCCGCCGGCTCACCGCTGTCGCCGACAACGGCGCCGCCCGTGACGAGCAGGTCGAGCGTCATGAGTCGATACCGATCGCGTGGATGGCCGAGGTCAGGAGTCTCGGGACTGACTCGATGAGTTGGTGCCGGCCGCCGTCGACGATGTGGCGACCGGCCACGAACACGTGGGCAACGTCACCGGCCGTCGCAGCGAACACCACCGATGAGACCGACAGGTTGCCCGCCATCCGAACGGTATCCGGTCGAATCACGACGAAGTCGGCCGGTTGGCCGGCGGCGAGCCGCCCGCCTTCGATGCCCAGCGACTGCACGCCGACGGTCGTGGCCGCCGCCAACAACGCCACCGGATCATGAATGCCCCGCCGGCGGAGCCGAGCGCGATCGTTGAGCTCTACGGCCCGGGCCTCCTCGAACAGGTCGATGGACGCATGCGAGTCCGAGCCGAGCGCCCACCGAATGCCGTCGGCGGCGAATTCCGCAGCGGGCGCCCAGCCGTCTCCCAGATCGCGTTCGGTGGTGGGACAGAGACACACCATCGAGCCAGAGGTTGCCAGGAGGGCCCGGTCGCCGGCACCGACATGAATGGCGTGGACACCGGTCGTCATTGGGCCGAGCGCACCTCCATCGGCGAGTACCTGCGTTGGGGTTCGGCCCAGCACCTCGATACACCGCTGGTTTTCACGGAGTTGCTCCGACAGATGCACGTGGAGAGGACCTGTCCCTGCGCCCGCGGCGACGGTGGACATCGCTTGCTGCGGAACGGCGCGCACCGAATGCACGGCTGCCCCAACGGTCACCTCGGCGACGGCGGCGTAGTCGCCGGCCAATAGCTCGTGTCGCTCGTGCCAGGCGTCGGCGCTGCCGTCGGAGAATCTCAGTTGCGGTCCCTCGAGCGCGGCCCCGTCGACGTCGGCCGTGAGATAACACGTGTCGAGCAATACCAGGCGCAGACCCGCAGAACGCGCCGCTCTGACGACAGCATGGCTCATGGCGTTGCGATCGTCGTACCGGGCTCCCTGGCGATCATGGTGGAGATAGTGGAACTCGCCAACCGTGGTCACACCCGCCAGCGCCATTTCGCCGAACACTGCCGTAGCCAGCGCCTCGTAAGTGTCGGGCTGAAGAGCATCGGCGATGCGGTACATGAGCTCGCGCCAGGCCCAGAAGTCCCCTTGTTCGTGCGTTCTGGCCCGGAGCGCGCGATGAAAGGCATGCGAGTGCGCATTCACCAACCCTGGCACCATGACCCCTTCGAGATGGATCGCCCCACGCGTCGGCGTGGGCCGGGCGGCGACGCTGCTGATCGTCCCGGTCGCGTCCACCACCACCTCGATGCCGTCGACAGATTCGTGTCCGGTCCACCCGTGGGGTGACCAGTAGGTGGCGGTCATTCGAGCATTGGGATCCGCACACCGCGCCGGCGAGCGACATCGATCGCCCGTTCGTATCCGGCGTCCGCGTGACGCATGACGCCGGTTCCTGGATCCGAAGTGAGAACCCGTGCCAGCTTGCCGGCAGCCCGCTCGGTCCCGTCGGCGACCACCACCATCCCGGAGTGGATCGACCGTCCGATTCCAACACCGCCTCCGTGGTGAATGCTGATCCATGAGGCACCGGCGGAGGTATTGACGAGTGCGTTGAGCAACGGCCAGTCGGCGATGGCATCGCTCCCGTCCGCCATGTCTTCGGTTTCGCGATAGGGCGAGGCAACCGAGCCCGAGTCGAGGTGGTCGCGACCGATCACGAGCGGAGCGGATACTTCGCCGGATGCCACCATTTCGTTGAAGCGGAGGCCGAGTTTCATTCGCTCGCCATACCCCAACCAGCAGATCCGAGCTGGAAGGCCCTGGAAGGCGACGCGTTCGGCTGCCAGCGGGATCCAGCGGGCCAACGACTCGTCTTCGGGAAAGGTCTCGAGCACAGCACGGTCGGTGGCAGCGATGTCGGCGGGGTCACCGGACAGCGCCACCCAGCGGAATGGGCCTTTGCCTTCGCAGAAGAGCGGCCGAATATAGGCCGGGAGAAAACCCGGGTAGGCGAACGCCCGCTCGAACCCTCCCAGCTGGGCTTCAGCACGCAAGCTGTTGCCGTAGTCGAATACCTCAGCGCCCCGATCGAGGAATCCGACCATGGCCTCGCAATGGCGGGCCATCGCGATACGGGAGCGACGGGTGTACACCTCAGGGTCGGTTGCGCGCAGCCGATCGGCGGCCTCGAGGGTCAGGTCATCGGGAACGTAGCTGAGCGGGTCATGGGCCGAAGTTTGATCCGTGACGATGTCGGGAGAGAAGCCGTCTGCCAGCAGCCGGGGCAGCAGGTCGGCCGCGTTGCCGAGCAAACCCACGGACAGTGCCCGTCCGGCGGCTTTGGCCTCGAGGCACGCCCGCACTGCCTCGGCCATGTCGTCGGTGGAAGTATCGAGGTAGCGGGTTTCGAGCCGCCTATCGATGCGATGCTGATCGACCTCCACGCAGAGTGCCACTCCGTCGTTCATGGTCACGGCCAGAGGTTGGGCTCCTCCCATGCCCCCGAGGCCTGCCGTGAGCGTGATGGTGCCTCGCAATGTGCCGCCGAACCGGCGGCGGGCGATTTCCGCAAAGCACTCGTAGGTTCCCTGCAAGATGCCCTGGGTGCCGATGTAGATCCACGAGCCCGCGGTCATCTGGCCGTACATGGTGAGGCCGGCGGCTTCGAGTCGCCGGAACTCGCTCCAATTGGCCCAGTCGGGAACAAGGTGGCTGTTGGCGATGAGCACCCGCGGTGCGTTCTGGTGGGTGCCGAAGATGCCGACCGGTTTTCCGGATTGAACCAGCAGCGTCTCATCGTCTTCGAGCTCGCGGAGCGCAGCGACGATGGCATCGAACGCCGCCCAGCTGCGGGCAGCCCGTCCTGTTCCGCCATAGACGACGAGGTCATCAGGACGTTCGGCGACCTCCGGATCGAGGTTGTTCATGAGCATCCTCAAGGCGGCTTCCTGCTCCCACCCCTTGCAGGTCAATTCGCCACCGCGAGGCGCCACTACCGGGCGCGCGCCTTCCAACACCCCTCCTGTCGTCTGAGTCGCCAGACTACGCGTCGCGATACGGCACGGGTCGCCATTCCCGATGGTATGTCACGCGGTATATGGCTGAACGAGCTCCGTGCGCCAACTCGCCACGTCCGGATCCTCGGTGGGATCGGAGTAGTAGACCTCCCAAGGATCGCCGTCGGGTAGCGCACCATGCTCCTCCAACCAATCCTGGACGGCCAGGTAGGTGGGTTCCAGTGAGCCGTAAGAACCCAAGTGTGAAGCCCCGGCTGCCAATCCGCCCGGCAGGGACGATGACACGACTTCGCCCGAGCCGGTCGCCTCGCTCTCCACAGGGAAGCCGGCCTCGATCTCGAACTCGACCGGGTTCTTCTTCACGATGTGAAAGCGGGCAAATGGCGGCCCTGCGATGCGATCTCCGGCGACCTTCGCGGTGGTTTCGTACGCCCGGCACAGCCATTCTCCGACAGCCGAGAGGGCGAGCCGATTCCGCATCACGAGCGTCGGCTCACTCTTGAGCACCCTGGACTTGATCTCGTACACAACGACCTCCTCGTCGTGACGAGTCGAATTGTCGGGTTGAGGGTTGCCGCCGAATAGTGCCGAAAGTCATATCTTTCCCTACTTCTCGGTGGCTGCGACTAGACCGAACCGAGACCCGACCACGGCCGGCTCCGGTCAAGGCACGTAGCGGACGTGCGAGCGGCGCTCTTCGTCGGCGACCAGCCGGGCGGGCTCCAGATGACGACGCAGTGCCCGCATGGGAATCATGCCGACGATGGCGAGACCCAGCGCGGCCCCGGCCGCCGCAGCAAACCCATCGGCTATCGCCGCGCCGGTGGCTCCGTCGCCCTCAGCGCCTGCCAGGAGCTCGCGGACCGCCTCTACGTCGCCGATTTGGCGCGCCACCACGAACAGCATCACCGAGCCGCCTACCGCCGCGCCAACGGCGAATCCGAGGTTGCGATAGAACTGGTGAGCGGAGGTAGCTCTCCCCGACTCGTCGGCGAGGGTGACCGAGCGGAGCAGCGTGAGGGCGGCATTCGTCGCCATGCCAATGCCCGAGCCGGCGAGCGTCATGACCGCGAACAGGATCCACAGGGGCGCTTCGACAGCACTGAGTGCGAGCACGGCTGCCAATGAGGTGATCGTGGTTGCGAAACCGATGAGCATGACGGTTGTCTCGGCCGTCCGGTCGAGCAGCCGGCTCGACAGGTTGGCGCCAAACGTCCAGCCGATGACAAAGAAGAAGACCGACCAGGCAGTCAGGGCCTCGCCGGCGCCTCGGCCACCTCGCACGTACAGCGTGAAGAAGCTCTGCACCGCAATTCCGCCTGCCAGGAGCAGGGAAACCGACCACGCCAGTAAGCCGTACGGGGGATCGGCGAGATGCCGCGTCTTCATGACGGGCTCGGGATGGCGACGGGCGTGGCGGAGATAGATCACGACGAGGCCGCCGGCAAGGGCGCCCCACAGCGCCGACCAGGGCCCGAACTGATCCACGGCGAACAGCACCGCCACGTTGAACAGCAAGACCATGATGAGGCCGAGGCTGTCAACGCTCGGTGAGCTGGAGCCCGTCAAACGGCCTGGCATGACCCGCCAGCCGACCAGCAGGGCCAAGGCACCGAGCGGGATGTTGACGAAGAAGATCCACTCCCAGGAGGCAGCGGTCAGGATGAGCGCCGCCAGACCGGGACCGGCGACGCCCATGACCCCCCATACCGTCGAGTTCGCGGCGAAGGCTCGACCCACCAGATGTTCCGGATACACGATGTTCACGCCGGCCAGACCGACGGCTACGAGCGCTCCCGCACCTGTTCCCTGGACGACCCGGCCGGCGATGAGCAACGTCATAGTCGATGCCAGGCCGGCGATGATGGAGCCGGCGATGAACACGACAACGCCGGTTCGGAAGATGACCCGCAGACCCAACGAATCGATCAGCGCACCCGCCAGGGGCGTGGCAACACCCGACACAATCAGATAGCTGGTAATCACCCATGGCAGCAGCTCAACCTGGCCCAGTTGAGCTGCCAGCTCCGGGAGCGCGGCTGCAACACCGAGGTTCTCGAACGCAGCCAGGCCCACCAGTGTGAACAACGCGATCGAGGCGGGAAGAAGCTCACGCGAAAGAACACTGGTGGGCTGCGGCGCGGTCACCGGACCACCCTACGCCTGACGCGCCGGCGCGATGGGGTGCGCCGACAACGATGTTTCAAATGAGGTCCGCCGACACGCACCGGTTGGTGAGGGTGCCGATGCCCTCGATGCTGGTCGTCACCACGTCGCCGTGAGAGAGATACGGCCCTTCGGGGTAGGCGACGCCACTGGGTGTCCCGGCGAAAATGAGGTCGCCTGGGTAGAGCGTCAGCACCGCAGACAGGTATTCGATGAGTGCACCGACCGAGTACACCATTCGGGAGGTACGATCGTGTTGACGCACCTGTCCGTTGACGCGCGTCTCGATGGTCAGATCCGAGGGATCGTCGAAACGATCAACCGACACGACAACGGGCCCGATGGGCCCGAACCCATCAAAAGACTTCCCGAGGCCGAACTGAGGCGGCTGGGCAGCAAACTGCACCGTACGATCGCTGAAGTCCTGTCCAACGGTGAGGCCGGCCACATAGCTCCAGGCGTCCCCAGCAGGCACCTGCCGGGCAGGAGCTCCGATCACTACGACGAGTTCTCCCTCGTAGTCGACCCGGTCGCCGTGCATCACAACATCTTCGTTCGGACCGGCAACGCAGCCGGCAAACTTGGCAAAGACGAGAGGGACAGCCGGTACTTCCAGGCCGGTCTCGTCGGCATGGGCGGGAAAGTTGAGACCAATACCAAAAACCTGCCGTGGACGCGGGATCGGCGGACCTAGCCGTATTCCCTCGGTCGACCCGTCGGGCTCGCCGGAGATTTGAAACGTCGCCAGGTCGTCATATCGGGCAATGGCCTGCATCGGGTCTGCAGGGAACGCGCCACTCGAAACCCGCTCGAGGTCGTAGTAGTCGTGGTCGCGGACCAGGACCGTTCGTCCGTTCACGTTCGCCAGTGCGAATCCGGGTCGTGGGCCCTTCTTCTCTGGACGGGCCTGAGCTTCCTGTTGGGGCCACACGAGGTCGAATTGCTCCAGGACCATGAGCGTGTCGTCGTCGATGGGATTGCCAAGCCGCGCGAAAAAACGGAGGTGGGCGTCCCGCCAATACTCGAGGCTGCGATCGCCTTCGCCCTCCAGCCAGGCAAATGTGGCGTCAACGCTGCCGAAGCGAAGGATCTCCACATTGGTCGTCTTCACGATGCACAACGGTCGGCGAGAACCATCCAAGATGATCTTGTGGTCTCCCGGCTTGGGGAGCGGCTCTCCCTCGTTCAGGTACTCGGCGTACACCCCGGTCGTCGCCCGTTTGGGGCCGTTGAGCACCAGCCGACCGAGCTCGGTCTGCTGGTCTGGGTTGTCTTCGGCTCCGAAGGCCTCGCTCTGATACCCACCAGCGACTCCGGTTGCCTTCACATAGTCGAGCCACATGGCTTCAATGTCGGCTTCGCTCACCGGTCCCTCCCAAATCGATCAAACTCGCTATCCAGGTCTACTCCAGCCTGGCGTGCTGCGTCCTCGATCTCCTGATCGGGCAGCGGACCCGGGCTCGGCCATTCAGGAAGACGGGACAGCCGTTCGTCGACGTTGCGGATCGTCCATTGCGCCGGAGCCGACTCGGCCAGCTCTTCCCAGGTGATCGGCATGGAGAGCGAAGCCGCCGGGCTCGGGCGCAACGAGAGCGGCGAGACCACCGTCGCGCCAGGGTGATTGCGCAGCCAGTCGACGAACACTCGACCGTGCCGGTTCTTCTTCAAGAACTCCATCGTTGCGACGCTGGCCAGCTCCAGCGTCACGAGGCCGGCAAGCGCACGAGCCGCCATGGCGACGCGTTCCCATGGCGTCTCAAGCAGAATCGGCGCCCACACATGAAAGCCCTTCGAGCCGGTGGCAACCGGCTGCGACTCCATGCCGAACTCGGCAAGGAGTCGACCAATACCGGCGGTGACAGTTCGCGCTCCCTCCACGTCCCCGGGCTCCGGGTCCAGGTCGATGGTCAAATAGTCCGGATAGTCGACTCGGTCAACGCGGCTCGACCATACGTGAAACGAAACCGTTCCCTGGTTGGCGAGGTAGGGGACGTCCTGCGACCGGGTGACCACCGGATAGACCGTCACTCCCCCGTCGGTCTTGGGCACCGAATACCTGTGGATGCTCGCCGGGAAGTGTTCGGCGGCGTTCTTCTGCATGAAGCCCTTCTGGGTGATGCCCCGTGGATAGCGCTCCAGGGTCAATGCCCGCTGATCGAGGAATGGGAAGATCTGATCCTGGACTTTGGCGTAGTACCCGACCATCTCGCCCTTCGTGACTCCAACTTCGGGAAACATCATGCGTTCCGGGCTGGTTATCTCCATGCCGACCAGCCTATTGGCCCGACGACGAGGCGGGGCAGCGGATCGCGTCACTCAGAGCTCATCGGGTCGGGTCGTGCGCGCACCGCCGACCCTCGCGGCGTCGCGGCCGCCGATCAAGCGCTATTTGGCGAGTGCCCCGGCCGGCTCGTTCACAAAGGTGACGACTCTCTGCGGAAACGGAATTCCGATTCCTGCCTCGTCGAGTGCCGCCTTGACCCTCTTTGCCACCGCGTCGCGGACTTGCCATTCGACGGCGATCTGTGGTTCGTGCCAAAACCGGACATCGATATCGATACTGGAACCGCCGAAGGTGTGGACGTATGCCTGCGGAGCCGGGTCGTTCAGGACCCCTTCGACCTCGCCGGCCGCGTCGATGATGACCTGGGTGGCGGTGTCGAGGTCGGCGTCGTAGTCGACACCAACCGCCAGGGTCGTGCGGCGCGGGCCGAGCACCGTGTGATTGACGATTGAGCCTTTCCATACTGTGGCGTTGGGAACAAATACTCGCTCCCCTTCATACGTCTTCAGCTCGACCGCGCGCAAACTGATGTCGTCGACTGTGCCGGTGAAGCCGGCCGTGGTTACTTGATCGCCTGGCGACAAGGGACGTCGTAGCGACATCAGGATGCCGGCAATGAAGTTTTCGAGGATTCCCTGAAAGGCAAACGCGAACGCCAGACCGACGAGGCCAAAGATGCCGAGGAGGGGTGCGATGGAAATGCCGACCCGGTTGAGCGCGTAGACAACGCCAAGGCCAAAGACCCCGAGACCGGCCGTCCTGCCCAGGAGGCGGGCTATCAGCCCGTCGGCTCGTGAGCCGACGGCTCGTTCGGTGATTCGCTTGGCAACGACGGCGAGCAAGAATGCGCCGACGAGTATTCCGCCGGCCCAGAGCAACCCCTCGACGCCGATCCTGGAAATCTCGTCGAATGTCGAAGCCTCGGATGAGGGCTCGGATGAGCCTGGCTGAGCGAGGCGGACACGTGCCGACGCGTGAGGGGTGAGAAGCAACGCTGTCATGAAACGACCTTTCCTATCGCAGGCACCTGATAGACGTCCTACCCGGCTCGGCCGTTTTCAAACATCCCGGGTGGGCGACTCGGTGCGCGGGCCAAGGACGATGACCGCTGTGCCACAATCCGGTACACCCGGTCGGTGGGGCGGCGGTGTGTTCTAGCATCGCACCATGGCCGATCACTCTGCGCTTGCCACTCTCTTGTACGACGCCCGGCGCGACCTGGCGCCGGTGCCGCCGCTGAGCGAGACAGATCCGACGCTGACCGTCGAGGACGCCTATTACGTGCAACAAGCACTCGTCGCCAAGCACCTCGCCGACGGCGCAGAGATCGTCGGCTACAAGCTCGGATTGACCTCCCAGGCCATGCGAGACATGCTCGGCGTCGCCGAGCCGGACTATGCGCCCGTGCTGTCGACGATGGTTTACGACGACGGCACGACCATCGACCTCGACCAGTACATCCAGCCCAAAGCCGAGGCCGAGATCGCCCTCATCCTCGGCAAGCCATTGGCGGGGCCAGGAGTGACCACCGAACAGGCGCTCGATGCCCTGACGGGAGCGACCGCGGCCATCGAATTCGTCGACAGTCGGATTGCCGATTGGCGCATCACCCTGGTGGACACCATCTCCGACCTGGCCTCCTCGGCAGCCACGGTGCTCGGCACCCGTACCGTCCCAATCACCGACTGGGAACCACGGCTGTGCGGAATGGTGATCCGCCACAACGATGAGATCGTGGCAACCGGCGCTGGGGCCGCGGCGATGGGCGACCCCGTCTATGCCGTCGCCTGGCTGGCCAACACTCTCGCTCCCTATGGCATCACGCTCGAGCCCGGGCAGTTCGTCATGACCGGCTCCCTTCACGCGGCATTCTCGGTCGCGCAAGGCGACGAGGTGCGGGCCGACTTCGACCGCCTGGGCTCGGTGACCATGCGGTTCGAGAGGCAGATGTGAAAGCTCGCTGCGCGATCGTCGGCTCAGGGAACATCGGCACCGACCTCCTGGTCAAGATGCTTCGGTCGGACCAGCTCGAACCCGCGGCCATGGTTGGCATCGATCCCGCCTCGGAAGGACTCTCCACGGCGCGGGAGCTTGGCATCGCAGCAACTCACGAAGGCGCCGACTGGGTCATCGACCATGCAGACGAGATCGACCTGGTCTTCGAGGCGACGTCCGCCTGGGTTCACCGGCAGAATGCGCCTCGCTACCAAGCTGTTGGGATCCCTGCCATTGATCTCACACCCGCCAAACTGGGACCGTTCGCAGTGCCGCCCGTCAACCTCGGCGCACACGAAGCGGAAATGAACGTGAATCTGATCACATGTGGCGGCCAAGCGACGACCCCGATCGTGTATGCGGTCTCGCGGGTAACCGACGTTCCCTATGCCGAGATCGTCTCCACCGTCGCTTCCAAATCTGCGGGACCCGGCACCCGCCAAAACATCGATGAGTTCACCAAGACGACGTCGCGAGCTCTCGTCGACGTCGGCGGTGCTGACCACGGCAAGGCGATCATGGTGCTCAACCCGGCCGAGCCGCCGATCCTCATGCGCAATACCGTTTTCTGCGCCCTCGGTGACGGCTACGACAGGGACGCGGTCGCCCAGTCGATCCAAACGATGGTTGCCGAGGTGCAGGCTTACGTTCCGGGCTACCGGCTCAAGAGCGACCCGGTATTCGACGAGGATCTCTTCTCCACACCGGGTGGCGACGTCAAGGCGAGAGTCGTCGCCCTCCTCGAAGTAGAAGGTGCCGGCGACTATTTCCCACCGTACGCCGGCAACCTCGACATCATGACCGCCTCGGCAATCCGCGTGGGCGAGGCGATGGCGCAGAGGCTCGGGCGTTGACCGATTTCCGGCTCACCGATTCGACGCTGAGAGATGGGTCGCACGCGGTTGCCCATCAATTCACGGAGACCCAGGTTCGCAATGTCGTGGCAGCTCTCGATGCTTCCGGCGTACCGGTCATCGAGGTCTCGCACGGTGACGGGCTGGGGGGCTCGTCGTTCAACTACGGCTTCTCACACACCGGCGAGATGAGCCTGCTGGCAGCCGCTGTCGACGAAGCGAGCAACGCCAAGATCGCCATCCTCATGCTGCCCGGCATCGCCATCAAAGAGGACTTGCGAGAGGCTCACGACATCGGCGCCCACGTGGCACGGGTGGCGACCCACTGCACGGAAGCCGACATATCCGAACAGCATCTCCGGCTCGCCAAGGAGCTCGGAATGGAGACCGTCGGGTTCTTGATGATGTCCCACATGATCCCCCCTCGAGATCTTCTGGCCCAGGCCAAGCTCATGGAGTCGTACGGGGCCGACTGCGTCTACGTCGTCGACTCGGCCGGGGCCATGACAATTCACGACGCCAGAGCACGCGTCGGGCTCTTGAAGCAAGAGCTCTCCTGTCAGGTGGGGCTCCACGCCCACAACAACCTGTCGCTGGCAGTCGCCAATTCCCTGGCCGCTCTCGAGGAAGGTGTCGACCAGATCGATGGTTGCACGACCGGCCTGGGGGCGGGCGCCGGCAACTGCCCGACCGAGATCTTGGTCGCCACCTGTGAACGGTCGGGTTACGACACGGGCATCGACACTCTGAAGATGATGGACGCCGCCCAAGACGTGGTCCGGCCCATCCAGCCGTTGCAGGGAATCATCGATCGCGACGGGCTTCTGCTCGGCTACGCCGGCGTGTACGGATCGTTTCTCCTCCATTCCAAACGGGCCGCCGAGCGGTACGGCGTCGACGTGAAGGACATCCTGCTCGAACTCGGCGAACGTAAGGTCGTGGGCGGCCAGGAAGACATGATCATCGACGTCGCCATGGAGCTACAGCGGAAGGCGGCGGCTGCCCAACCCCGCGGCTGAGTCATTCGGCGCGAAAGCCCGACCCGCCGCAGTGTGGGAACCGACCACTGGTTGCGTTCGTCGTATGTCAGATTGGGAGACCGGAGAGGGACCATGAGACACAGAACAACACCAGCACGAATCCTGGCGCTACTCGCCGCACTGACAATTGTGGCGGCGGCATGTGGAGCCGACACCTCAGGTGAATCGGCAGAAACGGCACCCATCGCAGAGGCAGCAGGCGATGCCACCGTCGCTTTTGAAGCCGAAAGCGCCGCGGAGGCACCGGCGGCGGAAGACCGTGCTGCGGTCAAGGTCGCTACCTCGGCGCAAGATCTCGGTCGGAGCATCATCTTCACCGCCGACATGGTGGTGGCCGTCACCGACGTGGAGGATGCAACCGACGAAGCGATCCGTCTCATCGAGTCCCGGGGCGGCATCCTGTTCGGCCAACAAACCCTCGGGGTACCGGAGCCATCGAGCACGCTGACATTCCGTGTGCAGCCGGCCGACTTCCAGGATTCCCTGGCGGCTCTCAGCACCCTCGGCGAGGTTCGCTCTCAGAACGTCTCCGCCGACGACGTCACCGAACTGGTCGTCGACCTCGAGTCGAGGATCTCGACGGCGGAGGTCAGCGTTGATCGCCTTCGGGCGCTCATCGAGGAGGCCCAGGACCTCAAGACGATCACCGACCTCGAAACGCAGCTGCTGGAACGCGAGACCCTGCTGGAGACATTGCGAGGCCAATTGCGTACGGTTCGTGATCGGGTCGACCTCGCCACCATCACGGTCACCTTCACCGAAGCGCTCTCCCGGCCTGCGGTCGACCTTCAGGTGACGGCCTACCCCGGTCACGACGACCAGGGGGCTTCCTGCCCGGGAGCCTCCCAACTCGCAGTCGAAGAAGACGCCCCGGCAACGGTGTGCTTCGAGATCACCAATGTCGGCGATACGCCACTCACCAACTTCGAGGTTCGTGATCCGGTTCTCGAGCTGGAGATGGCCGACCTCGTCGTCGTGTTCGGTGATCCCGAGGGAACTCTCGAACCCGGCCAGTTCGTCATCCTCGCCGCAGAAATCAACCCGGAGCGAACCCTGCGAACACAATCCCGAGCCACTGCTACCCCGGTCAACCAGGACGGCGTGCCGCTGGAAAGCAGGGACGTTTCCAGCACAACCACGGCGCTTTTACAAGCCGTCGACCCGGGCGGGCTGCCCACCTTCCGTGATGGACTCCGAGCGAGCTGGGATGCGCTGCTCACCCTGGGTGACTTGATCGTGCTCGTGGCAGGGTTGTTGATCCCGTTCCTGTGGATACCGGTGGCGATCTGGTTGTTCCTGAGATGGCGGAAAGCACGGCGGACCCCGCCCGCTATGCCGGCACCGGCGACTCGCCGGGTCGAGGAGGCAGAGGCCGGATCTACCGCTGGTGGTGCTCCGCAAGAGGACTGAAGCAACCCGGTGGGCCTCCGGTAGCATCCCGCGCCGGAGGCCTGCCATGGTTTGGGACCCAGATCAATACCTGCAATTCGACACACCCCGCGAGCGCCCGGCTCTGGAACTGCTCGCTCGAGTGAACCACCCCGGACCCACTGCGGTCGTCGACCTCGGCTGCGGCCCTGGCACCGTGACCGCCCGGCTTGCCAGGCGTTGGCCCGAAGCGACCATCACGGCGGTCGACAATGACGAAGCGATGCTCAACCGGGCAGCCGACGTGCTGTCGGGAGCTGAATTGGTTGCGGCAGACATTCGCACCTACCTGCCTGCCACCCGGTTCGACGTCGTGTACTCGAATGCCACGCTGCACTGGCTCGACGACCATGAGGATCTCTTCCCAAGACTGATGACCTGGCTGCGGCCGCGTGGTGTTCTGGCCGTCCAAATGCCCTCGCCCGACCAACAGCCCAGCCATCTGGCCCTGCTGGACATCGCCTCCGACCCGGCCTGGGCCGACCGGCTGCTGCCACGCCTCCGACGGGGGGCGGTTGCCGAGCCCGCCGTCTACTACGACCTTCTCGCCGACCTCTCGGCAAAGCTCGACATTTGGTCGGTCACCTATCAGCAAGAGCTCACAGGTAACGACCCCGTCACCGAATGGATGAGAGGTTCGGCGCTCCGGCCCCTTTTGCCCGAGCTCGGCACCGAAGAACAGTCTGAGTTCTTGCGGCGGTACTCGAGGGCGGTGGCGGCCCAGTACCCACCCCACGGCAACGGGATCACGTTGCTCCCTTACAGCCGGCTCTTCATCGTGGCGACCGTGGCCTAGCTGCCTCCGTCTATGGGTGGGTCAACTTCACGAGGCCACGGTTGCCAGCACCCGACAGGGGCTGCCCGAGCCTTCTTCCCAAGGAATCGGGCCTACGAACGCGGTGGCGCCACGCGCGGGGATCTGATCGAGGTTTGCCAGGTTCTCCACCCCCCAACGACCACTGCCGAGAAACCCGACATGAACCGCGAAGTCGGCGGAATTGCCCGGGTCGAGGCTCATCGTGTCGACGCCGATGCCCACCGGATTACGGCGGCGGACCAACCATTCCGCTGCATTGCCCGAGAATCCGGGGAAGTTCAGGTCCGGGAACCCGGCACCACCACGGAACGCCGCATTGTCACCAACCTTGTCCGCCCAACCGGAGTACATACACACCAAAGCATGCTCGGGTATCCGCCCGTACGCTCGCTCGTGAGCAATGAGGTCGCCGACCTCGACGGTGGCGTTGGGATCGACCGCCGCTCTTCGGCTGATGTCCACCACCACAATCTCGGCGATCAGGGTGCTGGGATCCAACTCGTCAACCAGGGACATTCCCGGCGAGAAGTGCCCGGGCGTATCGATGTGGGTTCCGATGTGCTCATCGACCGTCCACTTCTTTCCGTAGAAGCCAGCTGTGTCGATCTCGAACAAGACCTCGTCAAAGACCGCCTGCGGCCCAAGGAACGACGGAAACGTCTTCACGAGGCGGTGGGTGAGGTCGACTACGGATTGATGGCCGGCTGCTCGAGCCGGGAGCATTGGAGCCGTCACGGCCATGGCCGCGCCGGCAGCCGTGGCCGCGCCCAGTTTGAGGAATGAGCGCCTCCCTGGGTCGGCCGGCTCGGGGGCCGGAATGGGACGGTGAGCGTGCGGGACGGCACTAACGCACATGGGGACCTCCTTCGGCAGCCTCGCACTTGAACATACCGGACGGAGGTCCGCTTGCGCGAGCCAATCGTCCCGTCCGTTGCAGCCGGCAGACGAGCCCGCCAGGATGACGCGATGACCTACCAGCATCCGTACCCCAGCCCCGAGCTCGAGGCCCAATATCCATTCCACGAATACGAGGCCGTTTCGTATCCAGAGAGCGAGATGCGCTTGCGAGCAACCTCATTTCGCCAGGAGCTGGAGCGGCGCAGGAGCGTGCGAATGTTCTCGGATCAGCCTGTCCCCCGTGATCTGATCGAGTCCGCCATCGCCACCGCCTCGACCGCGCCATCGGGCGCCCATCAGCAGCCATGGACATGGGTGGCGATCGCCTCAGCCGACGTGAAGCGCCAGATCAGGATGGCGGCCGAGGAGGAGGAGCGCACCAACTACCTCGAGCACCGTATGAACGAGGCCTGGCAGAAGGCGCTGGCGCCCATCGGCACCGATTGGCACAAGGAGTACCTCGAGGTCGTTCCATGGATCGTCGTGCTGTTCGAGCAGCGGTATGGCGTTGCAGAGGACGGCGGACGCGTGCATCACTACTACGTAAAGGAGAGTTGTGGGATTGCCGCCGGCTTGTTCATCACAGCTCTCCATCACATGGGCTTGGCGACACTCACACATACTCCCAGTCCGATGGCGTTCTTGACCAACCTCCTCGATCGCCCCGAGAACGAACGACCTTCCATCCTGTTCCCGATCGGTCATCCCCTACCGGGCGTAAAGGTCCCGACGCTGACTCGCAAGGGCATCGACGATGTTGCGGTGTGGTTCGACTAGGGCACCGTGACCTCTTGGGATCGGCGCTTGACGAGGTGAGACAGATCTGGCGCCTGCTGCTCGTCGCGGTGCTGGCTGTCACGCTGTCGGCGTGCGCGCCTGGTACGGCAACGCTCAGCCCGGCCGACCCGGCCGGTTTCTTTGCAGGCATCTGGCACGGCTGGATCGCACCGTCCGCTCTGATCGCCCATTTGTTCGACGGCGACGTTCGCATCTATGAAGTGGACAACACCGGCAGCTGCTACGACGTCGCTTCTACAATCCGGGTATCTCTGGTTTCGGAGGCATCAGCCTGAGCCGGAGAGAGTCGCACCAAGGCCGAGTGATCGGTGCCCCACCTGAACCGCGACTGTGTCGTGATCGGAGCCGCGGGACTCAACCTCCTTGGCCGCCTCGGTTCCACCAGTCGAGCACCCGAAGCGCCCGGAGCGTGTTCCACCGACCGGGCCGGCGACCTTCCTCCATTCGGAAATAGACCTCGCCCGAGTAGCGCGGCCCGATCGGCCAGCGGCCGTCCGACCTTCTTCGATCGGCTAGCACGTCGAGGGCGTCGGCAGCCCGATCGTCCTTGGCAGCTCCGGTGTCCTGGAAATGGTCGAGACCTCGCAGCACGTCGTAGTGCCAGCGCGGCGGAAAGGAGAATCGCAAGAAATGGGGACTCACCACCGCGCCCGTGCGATGCGAACGAAACAGCCGGTGCGCGAGCAGAAACTCCTGGCCCGAGACGATCGCCAAGTCGGCGTCATTGCGCTGCGTTCTTCGCCGCCACTGGGCCAACCCCTCCAAGACCGAGATGGTGGTGTGAAACGACGAGTGCGTATCGCCGAGATGATCCCGACAATTCCAACCACCGTCGGCCATTGCCGATCGAACCAGCAATTCGGCTATCGAGTCGATGCGGGAGTCGTCCCCCTCAAACCACGATGCAATCGACAACACCATGCCATTGACACAACGCTCGGCGAGGAGCCGGCCCGACCAATAGGAAACACCGCCCTCCACCCAATCGGCCTCATCGAGCAAAACCGCGGAGCCGTGAATGCCGGCGGGATCCGATGGAGGAAGACCGAGCCGGCGCAGCAGCAGCAAGGTATAAGTCGTGGATGTCCACTTCGGCTGATACAGACCGCCGGCCCAGCGCCCGGACGACTGTTGCTGATCGACGAGGCGGCGACCCCAGCCCTGCGACGACACGAGCTGGCGGGTCGGGCGCCACACGGTTTCGTCGGCTCCGGCGAGGTCCCGCTGGGTCTGCCAGGCGACTGAAGGGTCACCTTCGAGGAGCCACTCGACAATCTCTGCCCGATCCACCGTGCCAGAGTACCGGCCAGTGGGTAGACACGCATCGGTACGCAGGAGGGCGGCGTAGTGTCGGCTTCGATGAGCGGATCGACATGACCCCGGAGCTTCACTTTCGGGATGAGGGTACGGGCCCGCCAGTGGTATTGGTCCACGCCGGAGTGGCCGACGGGCGGATGTGGCAACCCCAGATCGACGGGTTGTCCGATCGATTCCGCATGATCGTGCCCGACTTACGAGGCTTCGGCACCACTCCGACGCCAGCACACCCGTTCAGTCATGCCGAAGACCTGCACACCATGGCTTCCCGGCTCGGCCTCCGGCAGGCGACCTGGGTGGGCTGCTCCATGGGCGGGTCGGCGGTCCTCGACCTTGCGCTGGCACATCCCGCGATCGTCTTGGGCATGGTGCTCGTCGACTGTGTGCCAAGCGGGCAACCCATCACCGATCCCGTGACGACAGCCGGATGGCGGGCGGCGGCCGAAGCTTTCGGGGCTGGAGACATGCAACGTGCGGCCGAGATCGAGATGGAGATGTGGCTGCTTGGTCCGGATCGTGTCGATGAAGCAGTTGCAGGGCCTCTCCGTGAGCTCGTCAAGACAATGCTGCTCGACAGCTACCAACATGCCGATGGCCAAGAGATCAAGTCCGCCCGACCGGCGATCGACCACCTGAGCGATATCGCCGCGCCGACGTTGGTGGTCGTGGGCGAGTACGACCAAGCCCCGTTCCTGCAGGCAGCACGGCTGATGGCGGCGCGAATCCCCGGCGCCCGGCTCGAAATCGTCGGCGGTGCCGCCCACCTTCCCAGTCTCGAGCACCCCGAGCAGTTCAACGACCTGCTCACCGGGTTTCTGTCGTCAGCATTGTGAAGCCTCCCCAGCGCCTCCTCACGGGCGAACGAATCTGTCTCACCGCAATCGAGGCTTCGGACCATGCGGAGATCGCGAGGTGGAGCACAGACTCCAACTACCTCCGCAGTATCCGCACGTCCGGTGCAGCCCCCGAGTCAGAAGAGCAGGTGGCGGCATTTGCGCTTGCTGAGGCCGGCGACCCCAATCGATTCAGCTTTGCAATCCGTGAGAACGATCAGCCGAAAATCATTGGGATCGCGCTCATCAAGGACATCGAGTGGCCGAACGGTACGGGATGGCTGGCAATCGGCATCGGCAGCGCAAGCAACCGCGGGCGAGGGTTGGGCTCGGAAGCCGTGCGGCTGCTGGTCGATTTTGCTTTCGCAGAGCTGAATCTCCGCAGACTGAGCCTGTCGGTGATCCGCTACAACCAGCGGGCGATCGAGACATATCGTCGACTTGGCTTTGTCGAAGAGGGTGAGCTCCGCGAGGCGATCGAACGCGACGGGAGCCACCACGACCTCCTCATCATGGGCTTGCTCGCCTCGGAATGGCCCGACAGTCCCAACACTCGATGATCAGCCAACGATGGTGCCGCCGAATGCGATCCTGCCTCGTGCGGCAGGCTCATAGATCACGTGGATGTTCTCGGCCGGTCGACGGCACGCATCCGCCACAACGTCGACGACTTTGGAGATTTCGGAGCCCAAGTCGCTGTCGCTTGGCATATCGGCTCTGACGATTGAAACAAACACGGGCAGCACATCTGGACCCGGGCCTCCGTCACCCTCCCCGTAATGAGAGGCGTCCAGTCTGCGGATCTTCACCCACGTCCCGCTCGCCGCTCCACCGAACACTCGGGCGAGGCGTTTCGCCAATACCGCCGGAAGGTCGGGCGCCAACGGCCCACTACCAACAAGCTCGACATCGACGATCGGCATGATCGGTCCCTTCGGCAGTAACGCTGCCGAAGGCGTCGGAACAGCCCAGGCAGTTTCACCAGGATATGCGGTAGCCTTTGAGAATGCCGCCCACCCGCCTCAACCACGCCGTGCTCTATGTCAGGGACGCCGAGGCCACCGCCAAGTTCTTCGCCCACCACCTCGGATTCCAGATCACCGCGCAGCTTCCGGGAGCCGTGTTCATATCCTGCGCAGGCTCACTCAACGATCACGACCTCGGCCTTTTCACGATTGGCGAACAAGCCGGCCCTTCGGCGGCCGGCCGCCAAACCGTCGGTCTCTATCACCTCGCTTGGGAGGTTCCCACCCTGGGCGAGCTCCAACGGCTCGCAGAGGAAATGGCCGCCGTAGGCGCGTTGCGTGGGGCCAGCGACCACGGCACCTCCAAGTCGCTGTACTGCGTCGATCCCGACGGGTTGGAATTCGAGCTGTTCTGGGCTGTCCCGCCGGAGCACGTGCCGGAAGGGCAAGGACCGGTCATCGAAAGGCTCGACCTGAGCGCCGAGATCGATCGATATGGCGCCGAAACCCCTGGCCGCGTCACGTTCGTAGCACCCACGAGCTAGCGACGGCTTCACGCTGGCCGGCCGAATGACTCAGAGAATCTCGAGTTTGAGAATGACTTCGTCTTGAGCGGCCTTCGCGAATTCGTCATCCGAGCTCGACGCGGTGGGCAGGCCCCTTGCCTTTGCCGAGCCAGGATGCTGTTCAGCGAAGCTGCGGAGCAAGGCGCCGGTCTCTGGTCCCCCCTCACGCAATATCCGCGCTCTGGCCCAAACCGGCTTCCCACGCAGGAATAGCTCTACGGTCCCAGGCTCGCCGATGAAATTCCTCCAGTAGGTCTTCGCTTCCGGCTGGCCAACCACTGCGACCAGTGTCTTGTCATCGTGCCTGGCGTAGGTCACCGGGAGAGAGAACGTGCGGCCGGAACGACGGCCCGTATACGTTATGTCGATGAGCCTGCTGCTCAACAGCCAGTGCAGCCGTGACGCCAGGATTCGGGCTGCCAGAGGGTTGAAGAATCGCTCGAGGGCGACGAAGACCGGGCTCAGAAATCTCATCCCGCCATCCTACAAGGCAGCCCCCTGGCCACCAGAACCGGACGATCCGCCGTGTCGAGGCCGCGCTTGGTCACCGTGGTTGGAGCAAGAGACGACCAAGCCCGACTCCGCCTACTCGGTGACCACGAAAGCACCCTCGGTGATCGTTTGGTTGCCGCTCGATCCTTGGCAATCACCTCGGCGGTACGGACATCGTTTCGTAGGAGGTGATCGTGAGCGCAGCGGAGGCCGGCCTCGACATGGAGACTCCAGCAGACCACCAACCCACCACTTCGCCCCGGCCCCCCTTCGCCGTTTCCTCCCCTCGCGACGCCGCAGGCGTCGTGTTGGGGGAGGTGGACTCGCCCAAAGGGCGAGGACGGAGGGGGCGGAGGCGAGGCGAAGCCTCGGCGACGTGAGATCCCAGCAGGAAGACACCGCGGCACGCCGACTCCAGCAGACCACGAACCCTCCACTTCGCTGGCGACCAGGCGTCGCGCGCGTGCTGCAACCGCATTGGAGAACGCGCTGCGATCTCCACGTTTGGCTGCGGTGTGACACCCGGACCAACCCCACCCAACAACCGGAGAGACGAACCGAGGCAGCAGCCAAAGTCGTCCGACCGATCAACTGGAGCGAAGCGCTTCGGTGGGAGAGAGACGGGCGGCTCGGGTGGCCGGGTAGACACCGGCAATGATGCCGATGATCAGCGCGGCTGCAACGCCGCCGACGATGGCCAAGGTGGGAATCAGTGCCGACCAGCCACGGATCTGGGCGTAGACCGTTGTCACCAATACGCCCAACAAGACGCCCGACACACCTCCGAGTGCTGCGAGGAGCAGGCTCTCCCCGAGAAACTGCGTGGCAACCTGGCGCCGGGTTGCGCCCAATGCCCGTCGCAAGCCGATCTCGGATCGGCGTTCGAGCACCGAGATGACCATCACATTGGCAATCCCGACTCCGCCCACCAGGAGGGCCACAGCACCGAGCCCGAGGAAGAGCGCCGTGAGCGTATCGTCGGCCGCCTCTCGGGCCTCGAGCGCATCGCTGGGCCGGTCGACCTCCACCTCTTCGGGGTTCTCCGGGTTCACAGTGGCCGGCATGACGTTGATGACTTCATCGATGAACGCGGGGTCCACGCGGACCAGGATGCGTGACGGCACGCCATCGTTATCGAGGAAGGTTTCGGCAGCTGAGGTCCCGACCATGGCCGCCCGGTCGAGATCAGGGGCCAGCTCGAACGTCTCGAGCACACCCACGACGGTGAACCATTGCTCTCCCAACCACACTTGCTGGGTTCCGGTGACCTCGCTGACGCCGAGCCGTTGCGCGGCGACCGATCCGAGGACGGTTGTTGGGTATTCCGCCGTTGCCTCATTGAGCCACCGGCCGTCGGCTACCTCACCGGCAAGCACATCCAGGAGCTCCAGGCCCACGGCTTGGACGGTGACGCCTCCGGTTTGCCCGGTGGGAATGAAGTCCGTCCGATATACGCTGGCGTCGACCTCGCTGATGGCAGCAGTCGTCTCGACAGGGCCGATTCGGGCAACCATATCGTCGGCAGTTTCGGGCAACTCTCCGCTGCCCAGCCCGATACCTGTGCCCGCCTGCACGGTCAGGAGGTTGGTGCCGAGCCGATCGAGCGTTGCCAAGAGATCTGACTTCGACGATTCCGAAAGCCCGAGGACTCCCACCATGGCCGCAATGCCAATAGCGACCCCAAGCGCCGAAAGAACGATTCGCATCGGCCGGGTCCGAGCCCCAACCGTGGCAGTGCGGAACACATCGGCGACCGACATCCGGGTCCGTTGAAGCTCGTCCATCACGCTGCCTTTGAATCGGACTCGATCATCCCGTCCCGAAGCCGGACGATGCGAGGAAACTGTTCGGCAATGGCGAGATCATGGGTGATGACAACGATCGTCGAACCGAATTCGTGAAGCTCCTCCACCAGGCGCACGATGTCGGCACCGGTCTTGGAATCGAGGTTGCCGGTCGGTTCGTCTGCCAGGACCAGAGACGGCGATCCGACGACGGCTCTCGCAATCGCAACCCGCTGCTTCTCGCCACCGGAGAGCTCCGTCGCGACATGATCAAAACGGTGTCCGAGACCGACCCTCTCCAGTGCGGTTCGGGCCAAAGACCGGCGGCCCTCCAGGCTCGTGCCTGTATACAGCATGCCGTCAGCGACGTTGTCGAGCGCTGTGTAACCGTTCAAGAGATGAAACTGCTGGAAGACGAACCCAATATGGTGAGCGCGCAGAGTCGACAGCTCGGCGTCGGTCAGATCGGAAACTCTGTACCCGGCGACTTCGACGTCACCGGTAGAAGGTCGATCGAGCGTGCCCATGACATGGAGCAGGGTCGATTTACCCGATCCTGACGGGCCGACGACGGCCACGAGCTCTCCTTGCTTGATGTTGAATGTGACGCCTCGCAAGGCGTGAACCGGCGGCGTCATGGGATAGGTCTTGGTGACTTCGGTCACCGACAGAACTGACGTCACGGCACGATCACGCTGACGCCCGGCTCGACCGATCCCGATTCGATTTCAACGAGCCCACCGGCATAGAACCCAGGTTCGACACGCACCAAAGTCGTCGATCCGTCGCCCTGCACCACCTCTACGGCGTAGCCGCCCTCGGCGAGAGCAACCAAAGCCGATACAGGAACAGCTACGACGTTGATCACCGAATCGGCCACCACTGAAACGTCGACCGGGGCTTGTTCCAAGTCGGCAGCTTGCGACGGATCGTCGAGCACCACCTCGATCTCGAACACGGCGCCCAGCTGATCTGCCGAAGTCGTGGCAGTTTCTGCAACGAAAGACACGGTACCGGGAACCTCTTCGCCGTCGGGTAGCTCGATCGTCACCGTATCGCCCACGGCCACCAACCCCTGGTCGGCAGCAGGAAGGTCAAACGACACGATCTTGTCAGGGCTGCTCAAAGCAATCACGGGCGCACCGGCATTCACGGTGGTCCCGACTTCTGCGTTGACGTCGGTAACCCTCACCGAGGTATCGGAGAACCGGACCTCGCCGGCCGCGAGCATCCCGTCGATGGTCGCCCCAATCGACGTCTGCAATTCCCTGATCGCACTGACGGTGGCCACATCAAAGACACCATCGGCGTTCAGGGCACCCGCAGCATCGAACCCCAAGGCAGAGAGTGCTTGCTCGAGCTGCTCAACATCGGGACCCTCCAACCCATCACCCCTCGTGAGGATCAGCAACGGATTGCCGTCGCCGACTCTGTCGCCCACCTCAACCAATGCGTCGACAACCTGGGCAGCCGCCGGAATGAACACAACGTCAGCCACCGTGACGATTCCATCTTCCTCGACGCCCAGGTCTTCTTGCCAGCGCTCGACCATATCCTGGGTCGACTGGCTGAATTCCTCGTCGACTGTGACCGTGCCTTCGTTATACCCAAGGTCGGTGAGAGCCTGCTCGAGTTGGGCTACATCGGGGCCTGTCATGTTCTCGGAGAGATCTTGAAGTGTCCGGTACATGGGGATGTCGCCGTACAGCACCACGATGGGTTCCCCGTCAACTCGAGCGATGACGTCTCCCTGCTCAACGATCGACCCTGCTGAGACCACTTCTGTGATGGTGCCGGGTAGCCGTACCTCAACTGATTGCGTCCCCTCGGCCAGGCGGAAGTCGCGGAATGCGGCCTTCGAACCGGCCAACAGCACCACGGGCTCGCCGTCCACCGCGAAAGCCACGTCACCGGCGTCGATGGTATCTCCGGCTTCTGGCGTGAAACTGATGACGCCTGACACGGGAGCCACCAGCGAGTCGTCTTCCGTTGTCCCCAAAGTCCCGTCGTATACCGTCTCGTCGATGAGGTCGGTCCGGACAACTTCGGACGTGTTGGCCGGCCCTTCCGACGTAACCTCGTCCGCCTCGGGCTCCGGTGCGAGCACGACCGCTGCAACAACGATCGCCGCTACCACGACCGCACCTGCCACCAGCCACGGCCACCAGCTGCGCCTGGGGTGGTGCTCTTCGTCTCTGGTCGCCATGTCTTTGCGCTCCACCACATCGGTCATTCGTCGTTGTCTCCTGCTAAACACGGGTCGCACCTGCGCCGGGCGGTTCACGTTGGCCTCGATACTGCCATGCCACGGCGATCCGACGGTAGCGATCCTCGTTACTGCAGATGGCAACCAACCATGCAATTCCTGCGAAGCCGATGTGAATCAGCAGTAGCCGTCGACCGTGCAGATAACGCCGTCCGATGGACTCGTATTGACGAAGAAATCGGCCACGGCCGGCACCAAAGTGTCGGCGGGCTGAAATCCCCTGGTCACCAGACTCAGGTCGTCGCCGTCTCGAAGCAGAAGCGCCGGGAAACCAGCGATGCCCCAACTCCGCGCCGTGGAGAAGTCGTTCCAGGCCGCCCAATGGGCCTCATCGCCCGTGAAAGCGTCGAGGAACTCCTGGGTGTCGTCGATGAACCCTGCAACGAGCTGTGGATATGCGCCAGGATCGGTGATATCGATGCCCTCGGCATAGAACGCTCGTTGCAGACGGGTGAAGAATGCGAGTTCGGCATCGGGCCGGAGTCGGCGCATCGTGACCACCGCCATGGCAGGCAGCTCCGTGTCATACACCCAACCGTCGTCCCGAGCCAGGAAGGTGGCATCGAAGGGTTGGCCGGATCGGGACGCTACGTGATCCCACGTTTGCTCCAGGTACGAGCGCATCCGATCGTCGAGCTTTTCCGCCGATTCGCCGGGCCGGAGGCCCCCAACAACGATGCGAATCGGAATGTTGAACCCGTCACGCAGTTGCTCCACCGCCGGCGCAAATCCCCAACACCACGAGCACATGGGATCCGCGACATAGACAAACTCGAAATTGTGCGCGGGCAAGCCTTCGCTCATCCGCCGAAGCCGAGGCCGCTGAGTAGGTCATCGCAGGCCTCGTTGGCCTCCACGAAATCGGGGTCGTTGAAGTCGACATCACCGAACGGCCCAGTCGGCGGTTGATCTGCATCAAATCCCAGATTCGAGAAATCCGGGTCGGGAAGGTCAAAGCCGTTGTCCCTCATACAGGCTGAGTACTCGAGCAGGGTGTCTTGGAGAGCCGTGAAGTCGAAGTCTCGCGTGAATCCGATGACGACCGCCTGGAGTTCCTCTTCGCACCCCTCGAGAGCCGTTTCGAGTTCGTCCTGATCGATGGGGTTTTCGAGGTCCTGCTGGGGGAATTGAACGTTGCCATCCGCATCGACGGTCGGGTCGTCGACTTCGAGGCCACCCTCTCGCAAGCATTCGATGAGCGCAATCGCCGCTTGTTCCTGGTCCACTTCCTCGGCCGGCTCGGTAGCGGTGGTCACAACGGTTGTGGTGGCGTCGAGGGACGCGACCCCATCAGCCTCATCATCGCCACCGCAGGCGGCGAACAAGACCACGAAGACGAGAAATACTGCGGAGGATCTCATGATTGAGATTGCCAGCCTACCGAGGTCCGGGGTTTAGTTGGGAGGCGGCCAGCCGCCCGGCTCGGGCGCCAATGTAGAAGGCGACCACGCCAAACGCCAGCGCCGCCAGCAGAGCAAAGAGCGAGAGCGCAATCGACGTCGTCCTGTTGAAGGGCAAGAAAACGAGGGCCCCCACACCGCCGGTCGCCAAGATCGACCCAGCGACTATCTCCATGGGTCCAGCTGCCAGTTGAGCGGCGCTCCACGCCTCCGGGTGACGGCGCGTCGTTGGGGTGCGCACGCCGATGAGCCGACTGCTCTCGAGTCGGTTTTCGCGAGACCGCCGGCCGATCCCAACGGTCGCCACCCCGCCCAGCATGGCGACCAAACCCAAACCGAGCCCAAGCACCCATGCCACCACGTACAGACAATATCGATCTCTGCGGAGGCCCGGGTGGATCCGGAGGTTCGGGTCAGAGCTGCTGCTCGGTCCACGGGCCGCCTTTTCGCATATTGGCAAAGAGCTCCTTGCGCCTCTCAGCGATCGTCTGACCCGACTCGCGTTGCCGTGCTCTCACCTGTCGGATCTCGGTGCGGATCGACCACCAGTAGACTGCGTTAACCGCAACTGCGTAGAGCACGTGAGCGAGATCCGACTGCCAGGCGAACCAGCCGACCAGGAAGAGCGGTCCGGAGCCATAGGCGAGCAGAATATCGCCGAGCGCCAGACCTGACACCAGCCCGGCGCCAGTCGTGATGGGGACGGCCAGCAGGTCGATGAACAGCAAGCCGCCCAGGTAGGGCGATATCCCTTTACCCCCGACAAAC
>JBFGJH010000036.1:0-33760 GCA_041577335.1 Acidimicrobiia bacterium
CCGGCGTGCTTCGCGACCTCCCTGCGCGCGGCCGGGTCCTCAGGCATCGGTACGGGGCGCGAGCGTGGAAGTTCGGTTTGGTCGGTGCCACCGGTATGGCGGTCAATACCGCCGCCGTGGCGGCGGCTGCAGACGGCGCCGGACTCCACTACCTCGCCGCCGTGATCTTTGGGACGCAAGTATCCACAGTGTGGAACTTCCTGTTTACCGACCGGTGGGTCTTTGGTGACAGGTGGGAAGCAAGCGCGAGGTGGCGGCGGTTCGGCAATTTCTGGGCCGTCAACAACGGAGCTCTGGTACTCCGCACTCCCCTCGTCGCCGTGCTCACGAGCGGGCTGGGCGTCCACTATCTCATCTCGAACCTGGTGTCGCTCATCCTCATCTTCATCATGCGCTACGTGGCCAGCGAGGCGTGGATTTGGCGGCTCGACCCTGGTCGCGCCGACGCCCGAAGCTAGGTGAGGATATGACCACACTTTCACGGCGTCCCATCGGATCCATGGTTGTGGCGTTCGCATTCGTGGCGGCGCTCGTCGGAGCCTCTACAGTGGCAGAAGCCGGCGGCCGCCAGGATGTGCGGGCGCCAAACGCCCCGGCGGACCTGCAGGCCGTGGCCGTCAGCGCCAACGAGGTCGCCCTCGCCTGGTCACCACCGGCAAATCGCGGCGTCACCGCATACACGATCCGCCGCGGCGGCCAGCTCCTCACGACTGTCACCCCAGACACGCTCATGCTGAGCGACACGGACCTCGCGTCGGCAAAGGAGTACGTCTATACGGTCGACGCGCTGTACCGGGCCGAACGTCTGCCGGGAGCCTCGACAGAGGTCGTGGTCAAGACCCCAGGCCTCCCCAGTCGCCCTGACACCTCCGCTCCAACCTCTCCGGAGGGGCTGACGGTGACCCCTATTGCCGACGGCATGCTGCTCGACTGGTATGACGCGATCGACGACACGGATATCACTGCCTACCAGATCTACCGCGATGGCGAGCTGCTGGCCACGGTCAACAGCGGGACGTTGAGCTACGTCGACATTACCGCGCCTTCGGGAAGCACAGTGGCCTACTCGATCGTCGCCCGCGACCCAGCCGCCAACGCGTCGACGGCCGCTACCGCTCACCGTCGAGTTCCGGCGCAAAGTCCCGATCTTGCGACGTTGGACGGACCTGGGCTGCTCGCGAAGGAGGCGTCCGAACGGACCGAGTCGCACTTCAGCCTCGCGACCAGCCCGACAGTCCTGGCATCGGCCGGGTTCAATCCGGCGCTCCGCCGCTACCCGTATCTGACCGACCTGGTCGGCGGCAACGTGACAGTCAACTGGGCCACCGACCGCTCCAACACCAAAGCTACCGTGGCCTACGGTGAAGTCGGCGTCGAGTCGTGCACGGCGCGGCAGGTGCCCGCTACCAGGTCCGCTTTCACGGTCAATTCGGTGAAGCTCTACCAGTGGAAGGCGTCGCTTGCCCTTACCCCGGGCGCTCGGTATTGCTACCGGGTCTACCTGGGAGGAGTCGACCTGCTCGGATCGGATCCTGCACCGATATTCTCGGCCCAGCTGCCTGCCGGCTCCACCGAGCCGTTTTCGTTCGCCGTGCTCGGCGATTGGGGCTCGGTAGGGGCGGATGGCAGCAATCCCGAACAAGCGCAAGTCATGCAACGGCTCGCGAATAGCGGTGCCCGGTTCGCCCTGACGACCGGAGACAATGCCTACCCCTCGGGCAGCCATAACAACTATGGCGACCTGGTTGAGCGGGGTTCCGGCTTGAGCGCCGTGTTCGCCCCGGAGTTCTGGACCGTAGCCGGATCGTCGATTCCGATCTTCCCCGCTCTCGGCAACCACGGCTTCAGCAGCTCGTCGACGTTCCATCCCCACATGTTCACTTGGCCCCAGGATCATGCAGTCGCCACCTCAGGTGGCCGCTACCAGACGGAAACGCACTGTTGCCTGAACGGCACCCAGGCGGCGACCTATCCGAGCGCCTGGTACGCCTTCGACGCCGGTGTGGCCCGGTTCTACGTTCTCGAAGCGGCCTGGGCCGATTCGAACGTCGGCACAGCCGACAGCTTCAAGAACGACTACGACTACCACTGGACGCCGACGAGCGCCCAGTATCAGTGGCTGCAGCACGACCTCGCCAGCAACGCGGCCCCACTCAAGTTCGCGTTCTTCCACTACCCGATGTACTCGGACAGCAAACACGAGCACTCCGATCCCTACCTCCAGGGTGCAGGAAGCCTCGAGGGCCTGCTGAGCCGTTACAACGTCAACATTGCCTTCAATGGCCACGCCCACATGTACCAGCGCAACCTGGAACCTCACGCCGACAGCGTGGTGACCCAGCTAACCGGTGGCGGCGGCGCCAAGCTCGGCCCGATCGAAGCGTGTAGCCCATTCAATGCATACGGCATCGGCTGGTCGTACTCGGCCAACGGTGGCACCGGTGGGGGAAGCGCCTGCGGCGCAGCCACGCGACCGACGGCCCCGGTCGAGGTCTTCCATTTCCTCTTGGTGAGTGTGAACGGCCCCCAAGTGACGGTAACTCCGATCGACGCGACGGGCAGAAGTTTCGATGTGGTGACGTACGACTTTGGGACGCCGCCATCCCCGACGACGACCACCACGGTGCCGGAACCGCCGCCCACCACGACGACCACGGTGTCGGAACCGCCGCCCACCACGACCTCCACGACGACTACGACCGTGCCCCCGCCACCGCCACCGGCACCGGCACCGGTCTTCGCCGATGGGTTCGAATCCGGAAACCTGGCCGCCTGGACAAGTAGTGCGGGGTTGATCGTCCAGAGTGACCTGGTGCGGAGCGGGAACTTTGCGGCACGTGGCAACACCACTACGGGCAACACGTTCGCCAAGAAGACGTTGCCCGCCACCTATAGCGACGGCTACGCCCGGACCTATTTCAACCTGTCGAGCTACTCAAGTCAGGTCAACCTCTTGCGCCTGCGGACCGCGGCCGACTCTTCGCTGGGTTATCTGTTCGTGACCACGTCGGGCAAGCTCGCCTTGCGCAATGATGTCATGGCCACAACAACCACGAGTGCCCAGGCAGTGACGGCCGGTTGGCATTCCCTCGAGTTGCGCATGCTCATCAACGGGCCCACCAGCCTCACCGAAGTGTGGCTCGACGGCGTCAAAGTGAATGACCTGTCGCTATCCACCAACCTTGGAAGCACACCGATCGGTCGCCTGCAGATCGGCGAAGTTCAGTCGGGTAGGACCTACAACGTCGCATTCGACGATGTGGTCTTCGACGGTACACCTATCGGTCCATAGGTGACCAAGATGATGCGGACGCTCGGCCGCGAGCCGGTCACGGTGACGCCCACCGCGCAGAGTGACGCCGTGGGATCTCCTGCCGGGAGTACCATCGACATCCCATCCAACGTGGCCACCCCTGCCGCAACAAGCACAGGTACGGACGTGACTGACCCCTCGACGACGCCGGCGGAAGTAGCGAGACGTGATGCCCCCGGGATGGGGGTTCGCATCATGCCGTCGTTCGGGCCAGCAGTCGAGGGGCAAAGTCGCCGCTGGTTGGTCGTGTCGATGGTGGCTCTCATCGTTATCGTCGCGGCTGCGCTCCGGCTTGTTGGGGTCTCGAATCCAGGCTTCAACAGCGACGAAGCTGTCTACGCAGGTCAGGGAGCCGCGTTAGTGGGCGAGGCGCCATACGACGAGTTCTTCTCGCTCTTCCGCGCCCACCCTCTCCTCCTCCAGCTCACCGTTGGCGGCCTGTTCAAGATCGTCGGGGTGAGCGACGCCGCCGCCCGGATGCTCGTGGCCGGCCTCTTTGGGGTGGGATCCGTCATACTCACCTACCTCCTCGCGGCCGAGCTCTTCTCGCGGCGGATCGGCCTCATCGCAGCGGCGCTGCTCGCCACACTGCCGTATCACGTCCTGGTCACGCGCCAGGTGCTCGTCGACGTGCCCATGGCCTTCTTCACGCTGCTGGCACTCTGGCTGCTGGTCGTCGGCATTCGCCGTGAGTCCCAATCGACGCTGGTCCTGGCAGCACTCGCCGCCGGTCTCGCCGCGCTCTCGAAGGAAGTGGCCGGACTGCTCGTATTCGTCGGCGGCGCCTACCTCGTGCTCACTGGGACCTGGCGGGCGATCAAAGCCCCAACATTGGTGCTTGGGGGCGCCCTATACGCACTCGCGCTGGCCCCGTTTCCGATCAGCCGCATGATCGGACCTACAGCCAATGCATCCAGTTTCGTCATCTGGCAGTTCGCACGTGCCGCCAACCACGGGCAGGACTACTTCGCCCGGATCCTGCTCCAGTTCGCAGGAGCCGCATTCCTGGCATTGGCGATCACTGGGCTGGTCACAATGCTGGCACGCCGCCAGCGCGCCGACCTGTTTGTGCTCGTGTGGCTTGGCGTGTTCATGGGCTTCTTCCAGCTCTGGCCCACGAAGCTGTACTTCTACCTCGTCGTGGTGGTACCCGCACTCGCCATCGCAGCTGCGATCGGAGCGGTCACTTTGGTACGCGGCCTCGGGAGAGCGGTGCGCAGCTTGGCGGCGCCCGCAGCAGCGACGGCGGCGCTCGGCGCGATCGTTATCGCTGTCGCCTCCTTCGGGGCGGTGATCTCGTGGCAGACATCCGCCTCGGCCTCCGCCCAGCCGACCGGGATCGGCGACTTCGACATCGAGGTGCAAAGCTTCGTAGGCGGCCGGGAGTTCGGCGAGTGGGCCCGCGAGAACACTCCCGAGGGCAGCAGGTTCATCACGATGGGTCCTTCGATCGGTAACGTCCTCCGTTTCTATGGCCACCGCGATTCCTACGCCTTGAGCGTCAGCGCCAATCCGCAACAACGCAACCCGGCATACGTGCCCATCCCCAATCCCGATCTGGCGGTACGGCAGATGGCCGTGCATTATCTCGTGTGGGACGCCTACACCGCCGACCGATCACCGTTCTACTCCCAGCGGCTTCTACGGCTGGCCCTGCGGTACGGCGCCACCGCGATCTACTCGGTGTGGGTCGACGGCAACAGGGTGGTCGAATCGGCCGGGCCGCCGCCGCCGACGGCGGACGTCCGGGTGATCGTCTACGACGTCCCTGGCGGCAACCCCCTCAGGACACCTGTAGGCAGCTCGGGGTGAGCTACCGCCGCGTGATCGTGGGCACCCTCGGAGCAGCGGGGCTGGTAGCAACTACTGCGCTGGCGAGCGGAGCCGCGCCAGCGCCAGCGCCAGCGCAGTATTCCGGGATCGAGCATGTCGTTGTCGTCATCGAACAGAACCACACTTTCGACTCGTATTTTGCCGGATATCCGGGTGCACGGGGGTTCCTCTCGGAAGGCGCAGTTCCCCACCTCCCGGATGGGCTCGGCGGGACAGTCACGCCCTTGCTGTACGGGTCGGACGACCCGCCGGCCGGCCCGCAAACTGCTGAGCAGGCCGAATTGTTATCCAACGGTCCGGAGGCAGCCCGGGACGCCTTCAACGGCGGAATGATGAACGGATTCGTTTCGGCGCAGCAAACGCGCGGGCGAGAAGCCGATCTCGTGCTCACGTACCACAGCGAGGAGACGGCACCGTTGTTGTGGGATCTCGCATCGGAGTCTGTGCTCTTCGACAACTACTACGCATCGACAATGGGCGGGAGCCTCCCCAACATGCTCAACCTGCTCACCGGCGACTCTCAAGGACTGGAGGTGGAGACCAAGGCCACCCTCGCCGAGCTGGCGGACTCGGAATTCGAAACGCTGTTTGATGTGCTCACCGAGCAGGAGATCTCCTGGAAGTTCTACGTGGGGCAGTTAGGAGGCACGAGCGGCGAAGCCGTCGTCTCCCGGCGCTACACGCAGCCCGACGTTCCCACCCCGGCGGCCATGTATTGGGCACCCATCATGGCCATGCCTCGCTTCTGGATCGACCCGCTGCTCGCACCGGGCCTGGCCAACCAGGAGGAGTTCTTCGCAGATGCAGCCAGCGGGAATCTGCCGACGGTGAGCTTCGTCCTTCCCCTGCCGACCGACCACCCGACAACCAGTCCGGAGGTCAGCCACCCACGCCTCCGTAGCATCCTCAACGCAATCGTGAAGAGCCCAAGTTGGGAGAACACCGCCACATTCGTCGTTTGGGATGACTGGGGAGGCTTCTACGACCACGTTCCCCCGCCGGACGGGCTTGGATTCCGCGTCCCCGCTCTCCTCGTTTCGCCCTTTGCCCGCAGCGGGCACGTGTCCCACGTCCAACACGAACACAGGTCCGTGCTCGGTTTCATCGTGGACCGGTTCGGGCTGCCCGACTTCTCGACGGCCCAGGCTGGTACCGCAGACTTCGACGAGGCGTTCGATTTCGATAAACCCCCACGACCGGGGCCCCTGTTCGCGTCCAACCTGCTGCCGGCCACACCCGTCGGGGCTGACAACGTGAATCGTGTCACCCTGTTGCTGTATCTGGCTGCCTTGGCGGCCGTGGCGACTGCCGCGGCGGTCTTGATCCGTCGGCGTCGGTCGGCGCCCGAGCCCTCATCCCTCCTGTCGAGCGATGCCGGGTCCGGGGATGTTCAGAGCCGCTGAGCAACCCGCACGGCGAGGAGCGGCTCGGGTCTTCGTGAAGGCGGGATCGGGGCTCAGGAAGACCGTTGAGCCTCGGTTGTCATGCCGTCGCACTCGGAACTCGATGACCGCGACGTGGAAAGAACCCGCGACGTCAGCGTCGGCTACCGAATCCTCGGGGTCCGGCAATCGATGCGCTTCGGTGATAGCGGTAGATAGGGTCGCAGCTCTTGGACGAGAAACCCGCCACCACCGTTGGCGACGAGCGCGTAGGCGCAGTGGGTTTAGGGTGGCGTTGATTCGTCCCCCCCCACAGCAGGGCAACACAGCAAAGAGGGAACCGTCGTTCTCTTCGAATTCGACGAGGAACTGGTACACGAAGTCGTCGTTGCTGTCGTGCAACGTGACCGTCGCCGGGCGCATACATGCGAAGCCGTTGACGGTGCAGGCGTTCCGCAATAGGGCCGCCCTTTCCGCCGGTTCGAGAACGGGGTTGAACTCGACCGGGGTGTCGTAGCTGCCGCCGTACAGTTCGGCCGCCTCGACATACCTGCCTTCGTGCAGATAGGAGAAGAAGGCCAAGAGCGTTTCCCGGGCCGCTCCTTCGTCCGTCGCGGCGTTCTCGACGTCGCAGGCCACGATCTCACCGGCGATCCAGCCGCTCTGCCACGGCCCCACGTCGGTGCGGGCGATGGTGAGCCCGTCGTCCGAAACCAGGATCCACGTGTCACCCTCGAGAATCCTCGGGATACCGCTCATGGAGAACGTGGACGCGACCGCCAGGACTGCCTCCTCCGGCGTTGCATGACCGGCGAATTCGGGAGCCGGGTCGCCGTGGCCCACGATCCGTACTTCGCTTTCGCAGTCGAGCCCGTCGGGCGACGGAGTCGCAGGAGCGGTGGTCAGGGTTCCCGTTGTCGGAGGGGCCGCCAAGTCGTCAGCCGGGGGGCCGACGTTGGAGTCTCCGCAGGCTGCCCCGAGGGCCACGAGGGCGAGAGCGACCACTAATAGTGGGCCATATCCGCTACGTGAGAATCTCATTGCGCTGTCCTCCTTCTCGCGTCGCTGGCGAATCAGAATCGGAGTCACGTGTTACGGCTCACGGTCGCTCCTTTGACGCCAGACAAGGCACGGCACGTTCCCGAGCCAGTGAAAGTTGCAGGTGACGGTGCGCGGACTCGCCTCGCCGGCGACTGGAGCGTGGCCACGTCGCCGAGCGAAGGTCGGGGGCCCCCGACAGAAAGCCGGCGGGGCGTCCCAATCGCGTTCGTCATGAGCCACTGGCATCGCCTTCCAGCCAGATGCCGACAGAGGGCACGGTCGCCAGGGCGCATGTTCGATTCATCTCCGTAGGCTGTGGGTTGTGGCTTCGCTGATCGATCGTCGGCCGCCGGGCTGGCTGGCCGCGCTGTTCCGGGCGCCGGCCGCGCTATTTCGCCGGCGGTTGGGATGGCTGTTCGGAGGGCGGTTGTTGATGTTGAGCCATGTGGGTCGCCGCACCGGACACGAGCACACAACTGTTCTCGAAGTGATCCTCCATGAGGGGGATCCGCCGACGTGGTACGTGGCGGCAGCGTGGGGCGATCGGTCCGACTGGTACCGCAACCTGATGCAGAACCCGCGCGTCACGGTCATCGTGGGCAGCGATCGGTATCGGGTCGTCGCCAGCGTGCTGGACACCGATGAGGCGGCCACAGTGCACAGTGAGTATGTGCGACAGCATCCATGGGCGGCCCGCATCATTGGGCGCATGCTCGGCATCGATTTGCGGCGCACCGATCCGCGGATGTTGGCCGACCGAATACCGCTGGTCGCCCTCACCGCCGAACGCGCCGAGGGCCCACGGGAGGCGGCCGTCGCCCCGGTACCGAACCCCCGAGCCGAAACCCAAGCGACCTACGACCGTATCGCATCGTTCTACGAAGTGATGGCGGGTTTCTGGGAGCGGCGGGCTCGAGAGGCCGGGCTCCAAGCTCTGAAGCCCCGCCCGGGAGAGTCGGTGTTCGAGATCGGGTGTGGTCCCGGATACACGCTCGTCGAACTGGCCCGGGCGGTGGGGCCGGAGGGGACGGTGGTAGGTGTGGATCTCGCATTCAACATGTGCAAATTGGCCAGCCGGCGCCTGGAACGGCGGGCGGTTCCAGGCACAGGAGCAATCGTGCAAGGCGACGCCGTCCAGATGCCGATGGTGAGCGGCGCGTTTGACGCGGGATTCATGAGCTTCACGCTCGAGTTGTTCGACACCGCCGAGATCCCGACCGTGCTGGCGGAATGTCGGAGGTTGTTGCGACCCGGGGGCAGACTGGCGGTTGTTGCGCTCAGCAAAGAGTCTCCGGCTCCCGCCATGCAGCGGGCCTATGAGTGGGGGCACAGCCACTACCCTCGCCTCCTCGACTGCCGCCCGATCCCCGTCGAGCGCACGCTGATCGATGCCGGCTTCGTGATCGCAGGGCACCGGAAACTGTCGCTCTGGGGCCTTCCCGTGATGGTGGTCGTCGGCGGCACCTGATCGGCGGCAGTGCTGATCAGGTGCCGAACATCTGCCCACCCGGCTCGACAACCGGGCCACGGTTCGGATGTCAAAGCAATCCGAGCTTCACGCATTGGAATCAATACTCCGCCGCAATGAAGTCGATGCCTGGTTTCTCCGTTTCTCCGCTCCTCCCCTGCCTGATCAGCCAAGCAACTGTTCAGAGCATGTGTCGCCCGGGAGACCGTCTGGGTGGCCGTCGGGTCAGGCCGTCCGGAATGTTGTGTCCACCGTCGTCGGCCTTATGAGCGCGAGATAGATCGGACACCGCTCCTTCCAGACCTTGGCGATGGCTGCGACAGCATCCTCGCCATCCGGCGACGTGATGGCGACTTCGACGCGCACTCCTTGCAGGTCGGGCGCTACGCCATCGAGGCCGAGAAGTCCGCGCGCGTCGGTCTCGCAACGCACTTTGGCTTCGACAGCGTCGACCCGCAATCCGAGCTGCGGCGCCAGGACGTCACGTACGAATACGACAGCACACCCTGCCAGAGCGCCGAGCAAGAGCGCCGTGGGACTCGGCGCTGCGTTCGAGCCCCCGAGCGCCGCAGGGAGATCGGCGCGCCACGTGAACGGGCCCGCCTCGATCACCGCCTGGCTCCCGTCGGCACGCGCTGCGACTACAGGGGTGCTGCGTGCCGTGTCGGGTGCGCCGGTCCAGGCTGCGGCAGTGGCTTCGATGACATCGGTCTTCACTACTTCCTCCTTGATCTGGCTCGCCACACCGGCGAGTTCGGGGGAACGTACGATGTCTGCTCGGACAGATCATCCGGAATTCTCCGTATATGTCCGTTACTTGTGGTGCGATAATGAGCCACATGCGGGTTCAGCGACAGGCGTTGACCGGCAACGGACGCCGGGTCGGCACCACCGAAATCACAGTGGCGACCGTCGGAGATGCGACATTCCTCCGCGAGCGGATGGATCCCGGATGGCGGTGGTCGGTCGACCTGAAGCCGATCGTCGGCACGGATCTGTGCCCGGCCCTGCACCAGTTGTACGTCGTATCCGGGCGCCTTCGCGTGCTCATGGACGACACCTCGGAGATCGAGATCGGCCCTGGTGACGCCGCCGTCATCCCGCCCGGACACGACGCCTGGGTCGTTGGCAAGGAGGCATGCGAGATCATTGATTTCTCGCCGACTTATGGGCAGTTGATCGCCGCCGCCGAGGCGTACAAGGCGTTGACCGACTCCGAGACGACGCGCCGCCCCCTCTCCAGACCCCAAGCCGCGGCAAGGCTGCGGGCGGACGCACAGCGGGGCCGTCTGGATCCTGGCGCCGTGGAACTCGTGCTCGGCGCCGTCGGGGTTCAGCCCCGCCGGCGGACCGGGCCCGCCCGGCTGACGGCCCGCGAACTCGAGGTACTCGTCCTGATTGCCACGGGAGCATCGGCGAAGCAAGTGGCGCACGCTCTCGGGATCGCCGTCAAGACTGCGACGACCCACATCGAACGGATCTATGCGAAGTGTGACGTGTCCACACGTTCGGAGGTAACGCACTTCGCCATCGCCAATGGCCTGGTGCGCCCGCTCTCGCCGATCGAAGCCCGGGACGTTCGGTCGACGCTCTCGCGGTGATTCCGCTGCTGCTCCACCTGGTGTTACAACTCGCCGAGCATCTTCTCTGATGGCGCGGGAATCCGGGGAAGTGGATTCGTTGCACCGTCGCCGGCTTGGGTGTGCTCGAGATCACTCGATGGGGCCGCCGGGCCATCGAGAGACCTTCTTGTTCTCGGCAAACGAAGCCTTCGTGGGCGATCCCGCCGAGGCCACCGTCACCGTCGAGTTCTCCTTCGTTTGCAGCGAGTCGTACTCGGGCTGCTGAGCACCAGGTCGTGCCAGATTTGCTTGGCGATCGGGCAGCCCAGAGCACACCCAGCCGATAAGATTGAGTGCTGGGAGGTCGCAATGAATCGCGGTTCTCAACCGCATTGGTCGGCGGCGATGCGGGCCCATGACTGCCTCACGGTTCGCAATGGAGTTCTCCACATCAAAGGGCTGAGCACGCTCGACCGGGCGGAGAGGTTAGGGACCCCGCTCTTCGTGTTCTCGGAGGCGCAGCTCCGGGTGAACCTGCGTCGGTTCCGCGAAGTGTTCGCTGCCGGCTGGCCGAGCCCGATCGATGTGCTCCCGGCGGCGTGAGCCGGGTGTCCCGGGTCGATGTGGACGGCCTGTCCATCGCCTATCGCCAGCGGGGTGAAGGACCGCCCCTCGTGCTGTTGCACGGATGGCCACTGGACAGTCGCGAGTGGCTCCGGCAACTCGACAGTCTCTCCGACGACTTCCGGGTCGTTGCGTGGGACGCTCCGGGAGCCGGTCAGTCGTCCGACCCACCCGAATCATCCACGCTGTCTGACTGGGCTGACTGGCTCGCCGGATTCATCGACGCGCTAGGCCTGTCACCTGCTCACGTCGCGGGGCTGTCTTTCGGCGGGGGTCTCGCCCTCCAGCTGTTCCGAGATCATCCGGATGTGGTCCGCTCGCTCATCCTGATCTCTGCCTATGCGGGTTGGGGTGGATCGCTCCCCCCAGATGAGGTCGAAGCCCGTGTCAGCCTCACGCGGCGCAACTCCGAGCGGCCGCCCGACGAGTGGGCGCCGGCTTTGATCGAAACGCTCCTTCCCGGGGGTTCGGATCCAACGCTGGCCGACGAACTGGCCGAGATGCTGGAGGACTTCCATCCAGCGGCAACCCGCACCTCACTTCAGGCTTTCGCCGACGCGGACCTCCGCAATACCCTCACCGACGTCGACGTTCCGACGCTGCTGCTCTACGGCGAACTGGACGTCCGCTCCCCCGCTGCCGTGTGGGAGCCGATCCACGCCGGGATCGCCCATTCGAAACTCGTCGTGATCCCCGGTGTGGGGCACATGATCGACATGCAGGCTCCCGAGCGATGCAACGCCGAGATCCGGACCTTCCTCGTCGAGACTGAGCGGCGGCTTGCGACATGACCGATCCGCGTACCACCGTGGTCTTCCGCTGGTTAGCCGCCGGTGACGCTGGAGACCTCGACGCGTTTGATCAGCTGCTGCACCCCGACGTGATCATCCACGCTCCGCTCGGGCTGTCGACAACGAGCGCGGACGAGGAGAAGGCCGTGTGGGCGGAGGCGCTGGCAGCCATGCCGGGTCTCCGCCACGAGATCCAGGAAGTCCTCGTCGACGGCGACGTTGAGATGGCCCGGGTCGTGGTGACCGGCACGATGAAACAGAGCTTTGCTGGTGTCCCAACTACCGGAGGTAGCTTCCGGATCGACCAGGCGGTGATCACTCACCTGCGCGATGGCAAGGTCGCCGAGGCTTGGGAGATTGCCGATGTCGCAGCGCTCCAAGCGCAGGTCTCACGCGAATAGCCGGAGTCACACCGAGCCTTCCAGAGGCGGTTGTCAGCGGTCACCTCGAGGGTAAGCCGGCGACCAACACCAGTGGTTGCGGCGACATCGCCGGTCCGGCTTCCCCCAAGGCGGTACGGATCCTCGTCACCAGATCAGCAGCTCTTTGGCCTCGATCGTGAAGGCGAGCCCGCTGTTCAGCATGGCCCCGATTCCGAGCGCCGTTCTCGCCGCCGCCCGATCTCGCGTGAAGACGCGCCTAGCACCCGGTGCGTTGGATCGGCACATGTTCATGGCCCCTGCTTGGCCATAATGGATCTGTGACGACTGACGAACGAAACGCCGAGTTTGTGCGACGTGTCTTTGACGACGGGTGGAACCGGTCGAGTTTCGACTTCCTCGAGGGCGCGACGGCCGACCTGATGCCGTTCCACTACAACGGAGCCACTCAGCAGGTGACCCCTGAGTCGCTGCCTGGTCTGGTTCAGATGTGGCGAAGTGCCTTTCCCGATCTCGCGATGGAGATCCGTCATGTGATCGCGCAGGGGGATCTCGTTGCTGTCGCGCTCACGTTGCGAGGCACTCACCTGGGGCCGTGGGAAGGTCATGAGCCGTCTGGGGCGCAGGTCGCGGTTGAGGAGATGATGGTGTTCCGCTTCGACTCGGGTCTGCTGGTTGAGATGTGGGAGGTCTTCGACGACCACGGGCTGCGCGCTCAGATCACCCATTCGGATGGTAACGCGTAACGGCACGTCCGTGGGCCCAGGATGTGTGCTTCGAGCTGCGTGCGAAAAGCTGTCGGTCGCTCTCGTCGCCCGTCGGTTTCGACGCCAGGGTCACCTGCGGTCAGCAGTTGAACGACATCTGCACATCGTAGTTTTCGCCGTCGCCGCCCATCTCGCCCGACCACGTGACGTTGCTGCCCGAGACAACTGGCGAGTCAGGGCTGCCGTTGTCGGCGTATTCGGTGCCTTCGAGCCGCGCCCGCACCAAGGTGATGTCGCCGGCTTGATTCAGAGACACGAAGTCGTCCCCGTCGTCGAACCTGATCGCAACTCCGGCCGGACCATCGGGGAAGCAGTCCGTTGCACCCGAGAACTCGTAGCTGTCACCGCCAACTTGAACCGAGGCGGTGGCCCCGCTTCCATCCCCGCCGGTTTCGACGGCCTCCGCGGCTGCATCGACGGCGTCGCCCTGCGAGGAGCTGCCATCTCCACCACCGCAAGCCGCGCCGACGAGAACCATCACCATCAAAGCCAAGAGCAAGCGTTGCAAGATAGATCCCCTTCTCTGGTTCCCGTCGAGCATACCGACCAGGCTTCATCGGGAAGGAAGCGACTGCGTCTTCTCCCGACACGACAGACGCAGACACGAAGCCTGCCTTCGAGAGGGTGCGGTGACGATCGAATGGTTGCCGGCGACGCGCACCCGATCTCGTCACCTCGATCCGCAACTCTCGTTCGGCGCCAAGCCGACCATGGGTGCTCGATGCACCAGACTGTGGTCGGCACGATTTCGAGTAGAGCAGCCTCTTCTCCCACCGTCAGGCCTCCTCGCTCGTGGTTTGATACCGTTCCACAGGTTTTCTGACAGGCCGGGAGCCCGGTCGGACCTTCAGATGCGCTTGATGGAACGAGGGTGCGGCAGGGCTTCGACCTCGGCTGCCGTCAGCGACAGCACGACCGAGTCGTTGGAGACGGACCGCACGTCGGCGACTGGGATGGCCACCTCGCGATGGCCCAACAGATGACCCTCCTCGAGCACTACGTGCGTGATGTCGTCGCCGGACACCAAGAAACCGTCGACCCGTCCCAGCCGGGTTTCATCAGACCCGAAAACGGGACTCTGCCGGCGGATCTCGACATGTCCTTTCGGGATGCGGTGAAAGGTGACCTCGACTGGAGCGTTCTCGTCCAGCCCCGGGTAGCGAGACCATGCGAAGCCGTCGAACTCGCCGGTGTAGTAAGGAAGCGCGGATACCTCTTCGATGCCGACGTCCCAATTCCCGGACGCCTCGATTGGCTGAGACATCTTGACGAACTGGGTCGACTCCACCAGTGGATAGTGTTCGGGAGCGTGTTTGCAACGAAGCATCTCGCCTTGTGCATCGGGATCAACATCGGCGATCGGAACCAGCCGAGCTCGCTCATGATGACGGCGCGGCGCCACGACGACATGTGAAACCACCCGAGCGTGCGGATCGACTATCACGTCGGCAACAACGCCCTCTCCACCGGCCGCGAACGAGACGGGAACGCCAAGTTCGAGTTTCATACCGCGACCCTACCGGCCGCCGAGTTCGCTCGTGCGTGGCCGCCAGGCGAACAAAGGCCCGGGGTGGGGGACGGCGGATCGGGTGTGATTGTGACCAAGGCAAGGTGGGAGGCGTACTCCTCCAGCTGGGATCGGTCCGGGTGGCGTGGAATGCCCCGGACTCGCATGATCCCGCCAACCATCCGGGGGTGGCGTTGTAATCGCAGTTCGAGGAAGTCGGCGATCCTCTTCGGCTCGACGCACACCTCGGCGACTCCCGAGAAGCGGGAGCTGCCGACCCGAACCTCGACGCGCGGGTTGGCGAGCGCGTTGCGGACCCAGTCGGCCCTGGCTCCTTGCACGGAGCCGACGACCAGCGAACCGTTCACCTTCTCGTATTGGAGCGGGGTTACCCGAATTTTGCCTGTCCGACGTCCTGTGGTCGTCAGAAGCAGCACCAAGCGACCGTAGATCCTTCCGAGGCCTACGGCGTAGAGCAGCCGGGGAGGCAGCTTGAGCAGTCGAAACAACGCCTTCGAAACGGTCATTCGCTCCCTCGATGCCAGTGGATGGCGCTTCGCTTCGCTCCTGGCTTTCAGAATCCTCCCAGATGGCGGAAGGGGCCAGAGGACTAAGTCCCATCGCCGGCAAGGAACTGTGGCCATGTTTCTCGGCTGGCCGCCGCGGAGCGATCCCATATTCGCTCTCGATGTCGCATACGCCCGTTTCCGCTCTGACGGCATCTCGGCGTGCGGCTACTTCTTGCCTTCTTGTCGACGCTGCCGGGCGGAACGGTTCGAGACGGGCTGGGCTGGATCCAGGAGCCGACCATCGCCGGCCCGGACCTGCCGCTCAAGCTCACAGGTGAGCCCCCCGAGGCCTGCCGATTGACTCGCGATCGAAGGCGCCATGTCTGGTCCGTTCCAGTACGTCATCGGCATCGTTTGGTGCTGATGGCCCAAAGGGGTCGAAGGCCTCTTCTATTCGCGTGAATGCTGCGATATATGTGAATGTGATCTGGAGCACGAGACCACGGTCGCCGGTGCGTAGGGGCGGCCGGTGCGACCGTGGTGAAGTCGAGTCTCTAGAAGGAGAGGGGGAGCATCATGAAGAAGTTTGGTTCACTATTGGTGGTGGCGGCTGTCGCACTGGCGCTGCTACCTGCGGGTTTGGCACAAGCCAAGTCCCCGCAACTGAAGGCAACGACCTTCCATACACCCGGCACAGAGTTTGTGTATCCGTACCTGGAAGGATGGGAAGGACCGGTCAGCGGAGACATCGACGGATGGATTGAGTGGTGGATCGATGTGGAGACCTGGACTGCCTGGGATGAGATTCTGGCCGGAGAACCCCTGCCGAATGCGAGCCACTACACGGTGATCACGAGGATCTACGAGTACGAAGACGGTCCGCTGCTTCTCGAAACATTGGAACACGGTACAACCACGTTGGCGAACACCACCTGGCGGGCCAATGGAATAGTCACCGACGCTAGCCAGGAGTTCGCGAGCTGGATAGGTCGCAACGTGCACGAGAGCGGAGAGTTCACCATGGGGCCGACGGGACCCGTGGAGGGAACGAGCGACTTCAGAATCAACTAACGGCCGGCTGAGGACTCTTCCGGAACTAGCCGTCCGAACCAAAGTGGACGCCTCTAGGGGTCCACTTCGGTGCTCACCCCCAAGCACGGGGCGCCGCCACCCGGTGATCCTCCTTGACAGGCGCGGGTTCTTCGTGACCCTGCGCCACCCAGGCCACTGGGAAGGCCAAGGATCCGCCCGGACCCGAACGCATCGGTGGCGGGGCTCCGGCAGCCTGCTACGGGGTGGGGTGGTCTTCCAGCCAGGCTCGGAGCAGCACGACGTTGGCCTGGTGCTCTTCGTAGGTGACGGCGTAGCGGGTCTCGCCCGAGTCGAGGTCGATGGTCACATAGAACCACCAGTCGCCCGGCGGCGGGTCCAGGAACGCGTCGATAGACGCCTCGTCCGGTGAGCAGATCGGTGTGGGTGGAAGACCGTCGCGCCGGTATGAGTTGTACGGCTGGTCTGACGCCCTTTCCTCACTGGTGGTGAAGATGCGGTCCTCGGCTACCGGATAGAGGATGATCGAATCCATCTGTAGTGGCCCGCCGCCGGTCAGCCGGTTGGTGAGCACGCGCGCCACCTTCGGCTTTTCGTTTTGGTTGTACGTCTCCTTCTCGATGACCGAGGCGGCGGTCAGGACGCGTTGCCACAGTTCCCGAGTAACGCCCCGCTCCTCGAGTTGCTCGATTCGACGGTCGACCATTGCCTGCACCAGTTCGGCCGCTGTTGCCGCTTCTGGATAGGTGCCAGGAGCCATCCACCCCTCCGGGTTTCCGCCCGCCTCTGGTGGAAGCCTGACCGAGGCAATCGCGGCAATGACGTCTGCTGATTCCAATCCGAACGCTGTGGCGATGTCGTCGGCCAGGTGCTTGGTCAATGCTCCGCCCGGCGCCACGGTCCGCGGCCCCGCCGAGGGCTTGGCAACGAAGGTGTAGCCGGAAGCGGCTTGGCTTACTTCGGGCGACGTGGTCGAAGGGGTCCTCGCCAGGGTGGAGGCAACCACCGCGGTCGTCGGTGTCGTTTCAGCCGGCGGCGTCGGATTTGTCTCAGCAGGCGCACCAGAGGAACCGACGCCAACGTCCGCTCGGGCCCGTGTGGTCGCAACGGCGGCCGTTTGCTGCTCTGGCTCTCCTCGCTCCTGGTCGGAAAGACGGCCTCCCAAGGCGGCAACACCAACCACCACCGCCGCCAGCACGACAACGGTCAGCGCCAATGCTCTCGATCTGGGCTCGGTCATTGCTTCTCCGGTCGCATGGCGGGACATAGGCTTCCACTTCCGCCGACCGATTGTGGCACGACATGCTCATCCGGTCAGCTCCGGCTTGTGAACGCTTGGATCGCCGACCGCCCATCGCTGTGCGCACGACGTCGTGCCGGGCGCAACCTGAAAATGCACCTCGGACGTCGAAGGAATCTGATGCTTGACAACTCAAACCTGAGTCCGGTATGTATAGATTATATGAACCCTCGATGCAGGGTTTGAGAACCGCTGAATCGTAAATGAGAAAGGAGCAGGAGACGATGATGCGTTTCATGCAGCCGTACGAACAGTTGAATCGACGGGACACCTGGGACGAGCGGCAGGTCCGTAGGATGCCCATGGACGCCAGCGAATCGGATGGAGCGCTCACCTTGCGTTTCGACCTTCCCGGCATCCATCCAGAAGACGTCGAACTGACGATCGAAAACCACCGGTTGAAGGTATCTGCGGAGCGCCCCTTCGAAGAATCGGACGACGTGGTGTGGCTGCGGCGCGAGCGGCCGGCCGGCTTGCATCACCGTACGGTGCGGCTCGATGCTCGGCTCGACACGGACAACGTCGATGCCACCTTCCGCAACGGAGTGCTGACGGCGACCATTCCCATTCTCGAGGAAGCCAAGCCCCGGCAGGTTGCCATCTCGACCGAAGCCCCAGAGCTGCTCACGGCCGGAGCCGCCTCCTAGGGACGGCGTTCGCCGGCTCGCACGACTCAGGGTGAACTCGCAGGAGATCATCGATGGCGAATTCTCGGCCTACCTCGCTTGTCTTGGTGTTGGTGCTTTTGATGTCCGGATGCGCGGTCGGCACTTCGGAGCCTTCGTCCCCGGCCGGAGCTCAAGCAACCACCGAGACGAGTGACTCCCCCGTTCCAGGGACCACCACCCCCGCACCGACAGACCCGGGCGCGGACGACGTCGCAGGCGGCTTAGTCCAGACGCTCGATCTCTACGACGTTTCGGACCTCGTGAAACAGGTGCGGCCAGGGGTGGTGTCCGTCACCCAAGAACGGGTTCGTTTGGACTTGTTCGGCGTGCCCGAGGAGGTCCCGGCGGGCGCCGGGACCGGCATCGTCATCGATGAGACGGGACTGGTTCTGACCAACTACCACGTCGTCCAGGGAGCGGTGCGCGTCATAGTGACCGGCGAAGACGGACAACAGCGGGACGCCACGGTGGTTGCCGAGGCTTCGGCCCGAGACTTGGCACTGCTCCAGCTCGACGACATCGCCAGCCTCGATCCGCTGCCGTTCGGTAGCCCGGAGGCGCTGGAGGTCGGGGATCCGGTGATCGCCATCGGCAACGCATTGGGGTTGGACTCCACCGATCCCACGGTGTCTGCTGGGATCGTGTCGGCCAAGGGCCGCACCATAAGGACGCAGCTCGGCACCATGCAAGACCTCATCCAGACCGACGCCGCCATCAACCCCGGCAACTCCGGCGGTCCGCTGCTCAACGCGGCCGGCGAGGTGGTGGGCGTCAACACTGCGATCGCCGGCGGTGCTCAGAACATCGGGTTCGCCATTTCGGTGGACACCGCCGCCCGCTTCATCGAGCGCTACCGCTTGGGGGTCGGAGAACCGTTTCTCGGCGTTCAGATGGTCGACAACTCGCCAGCCGCGCAGGCGCGTTTCGATCTCGGGGCCGAATCGGGCGCCTTGGTGATCGACATCGTGCCTGCCGGACCCGCTGACGAAGCCGGGCTGGCTCAGTGGGACGTCATTGTTCGTTTCGGCGATCTCGTCATCGAGACGTCCGCCGATGCCGCGGCCGCTGTGCTTGACACGGTGCCTGGCGAAGCTGTCGAGATCGAAGTGGTGCGCGGCCAGGAACGGCTGGTCATCGAGGTGATGATCGGGGAACGCCCCCAGGGCACCTGATGAGGTGTTGCTCGATGACCCCGGCCCCCTTGGTGTTGTTCGAGAGCGGGACGGCAACGAGGGCTCTGCGACGCTCAGACCATTCGCAGGGACTCGCGCCACCAAGCGGTATCACTCGAGCGCCAGCGGCGAAGGACGTCATCAAAAGGAGACAACCATGACCACCGACGACAACTCAGGCATCCACAATGATGCACTCGCAGCCAGTCGCGCCGACCGCGACAGGACCTTGGCTGCCATCCACCGCCTGGAGGCGTCGCTGGCGATGGCTGCCGAAGGGAGCGATTGGCTGGCGGAAGTCACTACGGATTTCGCCGCTCTCGAAGAGGCGATGGTCGAGGAACGGCGCGAGTTGAACAGGCCCGATGCGCTCCTGGCGCTGATCGCTGGCGAGCACCCGCGGCGCTTCCGGTCGCGAGTTCGCAATCTGCGCGAGCAGTACGACGACCTCATCCGCCAAGTGGCTTCGTTGCGAGCACAACTCGACCACGGCGATCACAGCCCCGACGCCGGCGATCTGCGCCAGCGGGCCGGATGGATCATCGGGGCCCTTCATCATTGCCGGGCCCGCCAGACCGACCTCGTGTACGAGGCCATCGCCATGGACCTCGGCGAGCGCTGAGGTGCACGATGACCGGCCCCGATCCGTACGAGGTGCTCGGGATTCGAGCGGACGCCAGCCCCGACGAGATACGCTCTGCCTTCCGGCGAGCTGTCAAGCAACGTCATCCGGACACGTCGCGCGATCGGGACGAAGAGGCGATCAGGAGCGTGATCGCCGCCTACCGCCTGCTGGCCTCGCCCGGTCGTCCCGTCGCCGATGACCACCCCGGGGAGGAATCGCCCGCTCGCCGGCACTCGCAGGCCGTCCCCATACGCCCAGCAGCCTCGGTAGAACCAAAGCGACCGGCCAAAGAGTGGTGTGACGCCTGTTCGGGGGCCGGGTTGGTGGCGTCGGTCGTCACCTGTCCGACCTGCCGGGGCAGCGCCCACGTCACCACCCTCGAGCCGAAACGAGCGTGGCTGCTCCGGTGCCGAACCTGTAGAGGGTCGGGTCGGATCCGAGCCCACCGACGATGCGTTCGGTGCGGTGGGTCTGGCGCAGGACGTGTTTGAGTCACGACCCTCTTGCAGAAGCTTTGCCAAACGCCACTGGCTGATCGATCTCAGTTGGCAATCTACGCCGGAAGGTTCCGCCGGCATCCATGCGGGGACGTTCTCCTGTGCCACCTTCGGCGCAGTCAAGGCTCTGGCGCCAGCGCCGAACACCTACTGGTCGGTCTGGGCACCAGCGACAGGAGTCGGAGTCGATTGGTCGTCGGTGAAAAGGAACTCGAACTCATCGAGCACCGCTTGGGTCGGGTCGTCTTCGAAAGCCACGCCCACGACGAAATAGTCGGAACCCACGCCGAACGTCTCATTCACGCCATTCCCGCTGACGCGCAGCGCCGATTTGCTGTCGTTGTTGGCGCCCCAGACCACCAAGATGGGCCGTTCTCCCGTCGTGGGATCGTAGGCCGTGATCGAATGGCCGAACCGGGTGCCGGCCTGCTGGTCTAAGACTCCACTGCTCAGCCACGTATAGCGGCCCGGCAGAACCTGCTTGAACGACGAGAGACCGAGTTCACCGGGTCGCGACGACGCTCCCGCCACGACAAGAAAGGTGTGGTCATCGACGACGGTGCGAGCAACGACCGAGCCGTCGGGCCAGTCGCTCAGCGCCACTCCGACGATGCCGTCTTCTCCGGCTGCGAGTGTCTGTCCCACCACGGTGGAGACCATCATCGGCACGACGATGCCCATCGTCACGACCAGCGGAACGATCCCGTGTAAGAGCGGTTCGCGTCGGGACATCGAACCCACGGTGTCGAGCAGCTTCCGCCCGCCTTGCCACCGGCCGATCGCGGCAGCGCCGATGACGTAGAGACCGAAACCGACCATTGCTCCGGCGGTGTTGAGAATGATGTCGTCGACGTCGACCGCCCGGGCGCGGGTGATGTATTGGGTTCCTTCGATGAGCGCCGAGATGGCGCCTGCTCGCCACAGCACTGGGAGCGGGGATCGGAGCCGCTGGAACAACACCGGCAGGAGCAAGCCCAGCGGCACGAAGAGAGCGAGGTTGCCGACGATGTTGTAGATGGCGACGGGGGCCGAGGTGTCGCGGACGAGCTGCAAGATGCTGGCCAATGGGATCCAGTTCGAAGAGCCATGCCAGTCGTAGTAGATGATGATGAGCGGGAAGAACGTGAGCCGCACGGTCGCGAGGGACCAGCCGAAAAGCGCGGCGACGGCCAGCTCGCGGACGATCGTGAATCCCTGGCGGCGCCACACCACCGCTCGCCAGAGGACAAAGACGACGAAAGCGACGAGCAGCACTGGAGCTGCCTCGAGAATGACCACGTCAGGCCAGCCGTTGCCTGAGCAGGGCAGAGATTCGTTGCCGAGTGACTCCGAAGAGATCGCCGATGGCTTCGACGGTGGCGCCTTCGGAGCGGAGGGCTTCAGCCTGTGCGACACGGTACTCCGTGCCGGCGGTCTTGAGTACCTCCATGTTCGAGCTGAGCAGCTCCACCATCCTCGGTTGTTCCTCGTTGTGGATAACGTCGTGGGCCGAGGCACCGTCGAGCAGTTGAGCCCGCATCACCGACGAACGCGCCTGGATCTCGAGGCTCCGCCGCGCGTTCTCGGCTGCGGTGCGTTCGAGGTCTTCGAGAGCGGCGATGAGCCGGCCGGATGATGCTTTGCTGCTGAGCATCCGGCAATTCAACACTCAACGCGAGTACTTGTCAATAATTATTGCCGCAATATATGGTGACAAATGTCATACGGCAGCCAGGATGCTTGCCCACAGCGGCCGGCGATCTGACGAGAAGTGTTTGACAATGCCGGGAGCCCGGGGCCGGCATCGTCGTCGAGTGCGCACGCGGAGCTTGCCGCTGCGTGCACACTCGACGGGCGGGTGCGGCGCCTAGGAGTGTTCTGTCACTGCATAGATTTCGTCTGCGACCATTCCGTGCGCTTCCCGATGAACCGAAATCGCGTCTTCCGCAGTGCTCGCCTCCACGAGACAGAACAGCTTGCCGTCGGATTCGTCGACCCAGTAGCGGAGATACTTGACGCCAAACTTGTCCTGGGTTTCGAGATCCTTCTGGTGCGCGGCGGCGACGGCCTCTGCTGAGACTCCACCCTCGACTTTGTGGGTATCCATGAATAATGGCAATTCAGTACCTCCCGGTCTGATTGTTGTTCGTTCGGTGGCGGCAGAAACCTGCTGGCCCTGCCTTCGATCGCCATACATGACCCAAACTGGGCACACAACGCATCGGCGCATGCGGCGCCAACGTCTCCTCTCACGTCGCCGTAAAGCCAACGTAACCCCGGCCAGACTGATGGAATAGTCCTAATAACGGACCACGTGGACGATCATCGGCCGCGCGGTCGACCGGATTCGGCAATACTCGGATGATGGACACATACGGCCAGTACTGCCCGGTCGCCAAAGCTGCGGAGGTACTTGGAGACAGATGGACGCTGCTCATTCTGCGTGACATGCACACTGGCGCAGTCAGGTTCAATGATCTCCATCGGGGGTTGCCGGGCATCTCCCGGTCAGTCCTCACCCATCGGCTGCGCAAGCTGGAGCGGGATGGCCTCGTGATCCGGGTCGTCGATCGACGTGGTCGGACTGAGCGGTATGACCTCTCCCCTGCCGGTCAGGATTTGCCGCTCGTGCTCACGTCGATGACGAACTGGGTCAATCGATGGGTGATGGAGGATCCGACTCCCGTGGAGATGGACCCCCGTCTGCTCATGCTGTGGTTCACCCGGATAGCGGATCTTTCCAGCTTGGGTGACCGGCGATTCGTTGCCGAATTCGATCTGGCTGGACCCCAGGCGTGTCGGTCTTGGGTCGTGCGTGAGCATCAGGAGACATCGCTGTGCTTCGACGATCCTTTGATCTCCATCGACCTCGTGATCCGTGCGGACACCGGACTGCTCTATCAGATATTCATGAAACGGATTTCGCTTCGCACCGCTCTGGCCGACGATTCTGTAGAAGTCAACGGGGATTCGGCCACGGCTGCCGGATTCCTGAAGATCGTGGAGAGCATGGCACTGCCGTATCTCGTCGAGATGTAGCTCTCGGGGCGGTCGTTCAACCCAGCAAAGCGTTTCCGTGGCCGCTGGTTCACATGCCGGCCTGGGAAGGCGTTGCGCTCAGCGCTCGAGCGGTGATCGTCCCCGACATCTCGCCTCCCCCAATTGTGCAATTGCCACCTGCCCGTGCGCGACACTCTGGTATGCCCGGTTCAGATCCTCTCGAGCACTCATGGTCCCTCGCCTCCGATAGCAGCCGCCTCGATCAGTCGTTCGGTACAGATGACGTGCTTCCGCTCTGGATTGCGGAACCGTTGATCCAGGGCAAGAAGCGTGGTCGTTGGGTTGACTATTCGTTGACCCCAGCGGCTGCGCGCCTCGTTGCCGGAAGGGTTGAAGCCGTGATGCCGCGCCGTCTCAGACACAACAGCGCTCCCCGAGGAGCGACGTGATCACCGAACTGATCCGCCGGCGCCCAGTGCAATGACCAGTCCCGTTACGGCGGAAGACAGCCGCGTCATCAATCAGCTCTCGACCCGCGACCGCTTCCTGCCGGTCTGGATACTCACGGCCATGGCGGGCGGCCTCCTGCTGGGAAGGGTGTTCGATGGCTTTAACGACACGCTGGACACCGTTCAAGATCGACACCGTCTCGCTCCCGATCGCGATCGGTTGTTGGCGATGATGTACCCCGTGCTCGCCAAGGTGAAGTACTCGGCGCTCGGGGACTCATCGCTCTCGTCTACGTCGCGCTCTGGGCACAGCGGCGCTTCTATACGCCTGAAGGTGCGGAGAGCGGTTCGCAACCAGGCGGCTGATGGCTCGCGTTGCCCGCCGGGGAATGGTGGCGGTGTGGGGCTCGATCGACCGATCTGAGCGCTAGGTGGAGAGATGGGTCACCACCGAAGTCAGGGTTGGACGCTCGGCGATTCGTTGTCCGACCAGTGCGTGTTGGCAAGGCGGCCAGGGTCGCCACGTGGGACGGAACGCCGCGATCTCGAAGGCCGGTCGGGATCTGTGGGCACGCTCATGCCGCCAACCACGGTCATTGTGCCTATGCCTGCCTCGCGCAACCAGATGTCTTCGTCGGTACGACCCGGGATTCATCGAGGCGGCCGGCCAGTTGGATCCAGTTGGGAGCGCAGGGCCTCGGAGTAGGCAAAGGCCCGTTCCAATCCGATAGCGAGATTGGCCGCGAGGAGCATCGAGAATCCCAAGATCAGGAAGAGCCCTGTCTTCGTGAACACGTACAGCGCCAGCAGCACTATCGCCGGGGCGACGCGCCATCGCGCTGTCCGCAGCACGGTGTCGCCGGTGCGGGTGACCCAGCCCCACTGCAGTCCGAGCAACACCGTCAACAGACCAACGTACCGGAGCAGGTCCACCTCCCACGCCTGAGTGGCCACCACGGTCAGGACTGGCCGGGGTCCAAACAACAGTGTCAAGCCCACCGCCATTTCGAGGCCTGGCGTGCGCCGGATCGTGACGTCCATGACGCTATTCAACCCGAAGGCAAACACGGCTGCCTTGAATCCCACGAGTCATCATCACCGGCCAGGTCGGATGGTCGCGGGCGAGGTGTCGAGGCGGACATTACCGGCTCGCTGCCGAATACCCTTCCGCTCTCAGGGTGGGTGACGCACCATGACCAGTGTCGGCCGCGCTATTCGACAAGGAGCAGGCGATGGGTAAGCGACTGGACAATGCCAAAGCGCTGTACATGGAAGGTATCCGCGACGGGAACTACGTCGATGCGATCAACAAGTACACAGGAGACCGCTACACCCAGCACTCCACACCGGTGAAGGACGGCAGGGAGGGCTTCATTGAGTTCTTCGCCGATTTCATCGAGCGCAACCCGCAACGGGACATCGAAATCGTGCGCGGCTTCGAGGATGGGCAGTACGTGTTCATCCACGCGGTGCAGAATCTCAACAACGGGGAGTCACGGTGGGTTACCGCCGACATCTTCGACACCGACGACGAGGGCCGGATGATCGAGCACTGGGACATCATTGCCGAGTGGTTCGACGAGACCGTGTCGGGTCACACTCAGGTCGACGGTCCCACCGAACCCACCGATCTCGACAAGACCGATGAGAACAAGGCCCTGGTGACCGGGTTCGTAACCGACGCACTCATCAACGGCGAACTCGACAAGCTGACCGACTACATCTCGACCGAGAGCTACATCCAACACAACCCCCAAGTCGGAGACGGCCTCGACGGGCTCGGTGCCTTCGTCGCGTCACTTGCGGAGCAAGGCCTCTCCATGAAATACGAGAAGATCCACAAGGTCGTCGGCTCCGGCAACTTCGTCGCCATCCTGTCGAAGGTGGACTTCGCCGGCGCCGACATGGCGGTCATCGACCTCTTCCGAGTCGACGACGGGCGCATCGTCGAACACTGGGACGTCATGGAAGAGATCCTTCCCGAAGACCAGTGGGTCAACACCGGCAAGTTCTAGGGCCGTCCCGAAGCGAGCAATCACACCGGCGTGCTGCTCCGCCGGGTGAGCCCTAGGACTCGCAACACGCTCTCGATCACCTCCGACGACTCCGCATCTGATCCGAACTCTCAGCACAGCGGGTCGTCCTGCCGCCGAGAGTGCCTTGCAGGGCTGTTGAACGCACGCACAACGCGCCTCTCTGACATGCCGCACCTCTCAGCGCCGCCTCGAAGTTACCGGTGAACGTGTTCACAGATTCGGTGGTCGGTGGTCACGCGCACTTCTGCTCGGCGGCGGCGAAAGCGATGGCTCGGCCACTCGGCGTCGAAACAGGTAGGCAAACGGCGATCTCGTGTAGGCGATACCGCGGCCGCTGTGGTGGACCAAGTCCGGCGTGATCGTCGTCGGTCGTTTCGGAATCAGGTAGCTGTCCAGATCGCGCTCGGTGATCGTGTATTTGCCCGACCTGGCGCTGACCACGGCGGCGAGGGAGTACTCCGGATTGATCGAGGCCATCGCCACATCACCATGGCTGGGGTTGACGAGCAGCCACCCTTCCGGCCGGAGGTATCGGGTGCAATGCTCGGAGACGAAACCGGCGTAGAGAGAGACCAGGAGGCCAACCGACCGATCGGCCACGTCGAGCTCAGTCCGGTAGTCGGCGCTGATGAATCGCCAAGTAGAGGCGGTCGGGCGGAGCCGGTGGTGGTCGATGATGTCGTCCACGCCCGCCTCGTCGGCGAAGAATCGGGCTGCCTGACGGTCGCTGTCGACGTAGGTCACATCATTGAATGCGAACGACGCGGCGACGTCGACGAACGATCCCGGATACAGAACAGGGGTGTCGCCAGTGAAGTCGCCGACCGCTCCGAAGAGCCGCAAACGGTCACCCGGATGACGATCCTGCTGCTCCCAAAGACGTCGTGTCGTGCCTTTCATCGCCTGCAGGATGCCACGACATTCGTCAACGATCCCGACCCGGCCTCAAAGCTCTCGGACGTCGACCGGCAAAGAGAACTCCGTCTTAGACCGGATTCGACCGGTGGGCGCTTGGTTCGGCGTCGAGGCCATTCGCGTCTATCCGGCGGCTCCCGGCGTGCCGAATTGGCCGATGGGGCAGCCGGTGGGCGTGGGCTGACGGGGCGCGGCGGACGGTATCGAACGAATGATGCAAATAGCTGGCTCTCAGAATAGGACATTAGACCCTGGTCCATACCTCGTGCAGAGACGATGGTGGGGCCAACGACCCGGGGAGTTGGCTTGTCATCGTCCCCGTCCGCGGTGTGGATCGTTTGGTGGGGGTTTTGGCAGCCTTCGACCCGCATCGCAGGATGCGGGAGCCCCCCAGACCGTTGAGGGTGAGGTTGCAATGAGTGAGGCCCGGAGCGACCACCGATCCCAGTCGACAACGGAGACGCCAGATCGGAGGCAACTGTGACAGACATCGATACACCCCCGATCACCGCATCGGCCCGCGGCGGCGGTCGGGAATCTCGACGCAGCCGCACACCGTCGTCGCATCTCCTGCAGATCGACCATGTCACCAAACGCTACGGGAGCTCGACCGTGGTCGAGGACCTGTCGTTTCGCGTCGAGCCAGCCAGGGTGACAGGGTTCCTGGGCCCCAACGGGGCCGGGAAGTCGACAACCATGAAGATCCTCCTCGACCTGGCGGCTGCAGACCAGGGAACCGCAACGATCGGGGGCAGCCGGTACCGGGATTTAGCCGACCCGGTCCGGACGGTGGGTGTGTTGATCGAGGCCAACGCATTCCACCCGGGACGCAGCGGCCGGAACCACCTTCGCATTCTCGCCGACGCGGCGGGCATCCCGTTCGACCGGGTCGAGGAGCTGCTGGACGAGGTAGGGCTCGCCGAAGCCGCCGACCGACGCGTCGGCGCGTACTCGCTTGGGATGCGGCAACGGCTCGGATTGGCGGCGGCGCTGCTCGGCGATCCACCGGTGCTCGTCCTCGACGAGCCCGCCAACGGACTGGACCCGCAAGGCATTCGCGAACTGCGGAAGCTGCTCCGATCACGATCGGCGAGCGGAGACACAGTCTTCGTCTCGAGTCACCTGCTCTCCGAGTTGGAACACCTCGCCGACGACGTGATCGTGATCAACCGTGGCAAGCTCGTCACGAGCGGGTCTCTGCAGGACCTGCAACAAGCGGCAACATTGGTGCGGACCGACTCGCCCGACGTACTCAGGACGACCCTCGAGTCCGTGGGCGGGGTCGTGGAGCCAACTACCGATGGTTTGGTGGTGCGTGGACTGCCGATCGACGAGATAGGCGAGCGCGCTCATCACGCCGGTGTCATCCTCCACGAGCTATCGCCGCATGCGGGCTCGCTCGAAGAGCTGTTCTTGCATTGGACGAGCGACGGTTCGGTTGAGACAGACAGGGGGATGGCGTCATGACGTGGGCACGGCTCGTACGAGCAGAACTCCGCAAGCTGACCAGCACAAAGATGCCGTGGGCGTTTCTGACGGTCCTGGTGGCAATCGCAGCCATCAATGCGGTGGCGGTGGTCTTCGGAACCGACATGGACGGCAGCAAGACCTTCATTGCCACAGCCGATGATCAACGGTCGCTCATGGCATTCGCCGCCAACGCAATGATGATCGCGGGGCTATTCGGAGCCATCGCCGTCGCCCGCGAGTACGGGCATGGGACTGTCGTCCCGACCTTCCTGGTCGAACCCCGGCGCACACGGGCAGTCGGGGCCCAGTTCACCTCGGTCTCGCTTGGTGGCGCAGTGCTCGGATTCGTTGGCGCCGCGCTGACCGTTGCGGCAGTGGCAATGGCGCTGCCCGCCACCGAGTACTCCTTCTTGGTCTCCACCGGAGGGGTAGCGCGAGTGATCACGGCTTCGGCTTTGGCGGGGGCGGCGGGAGCCCTGTTGGGCGCCGGGATTGGAGCGCTGGTCCGCAACGCCGGAGGGGCAGTTACGGGAGCTGTCATCGCTTTGATCGTTGCACCCCCTCTCATTGTCCAGCTAAACGCGAATGCCGCCTCGTGGATCCCGAACACGCTGAACACCGTCGTGTCAGGCGTCACCAGTGAGGTCGGAGTGGGCGCGGCGATCGCCGCTCTCGCCGCCTGGGCCCTCGTTCCGGCGGTTGCCGGGTTGGTGGCCGTGCAGCGCCGTGATGTGGTGTGACGGCCACATCCGCGCCCGCAGTCGTAGCGAGTCGCAGCAGGGTGACCTGGATCGACAACCTGCGGATACTGTTGACGATCCTCGTGATCCTGCTCCATCTCTCGATCGGATATGGAGCGCCCGGCGACTGGTACTACAACGAAGAAGGCTCGGTCTCGACCCTCTCCGCGATCCTGCTGACCCTGTTCGTGGCTATCAACCAGGCCTTCTTCATGGGCTTCTTCTTCATGGTGTCCAGCTATTTCGGTCCGGCGTCTCTCCGCCGCAAAGGCGCCGGGCCCTACCTGCGAGATCGATTCCGCCGTCTGGGGATCCCGATCCTGGTGTACGCCCTGCTCGTCAACCCGATGCTCGTGGCGTACCTCAACGTTCAGGACCGTGGGGGCGCATGGTGGCCGGTGTTCCGTGCCGGATACCGCGATTTCATTGCGGTGGGTCCGACGTGGTTCCTCGAGGCACTGCTGCTGTTCTCGGTGGGACTGGTGGTGTTCTGGCGGATCCGCCGTCCAAGACAGCCCGCTGTCGAGGCGACGGCACCTCCCGATCGACACATCGCACTCACGGTGGTAGGTCTGGCGCTCCTCAGCTTTCTGGTGCGCATCTGGCTGCCGGTTGGCTGGTGGCTGGAGCCGGTTCACTTCCAGCTCGCCCACTTTCCGCAGTACCTGGTGATGTTCGCGCTCGGCGTCGTCGCCCACCAGCGCGGGTGGTTTGATGCGATCACCCAGGATCAGGGTTGGCTGTGGTTTCGTGTGGTTGTCGGCCTGATCGTGATCTTCCCGGTCCTCTTTGCGGCAGGCGGGGGGCTCGGCGGATCGGTCGATGTGTTTCTGGGCGGACTGACATGGCAGCAACTGGCCTTCGCAACCTGGGAACAGGCCATGTGCTTGGCGATGGTGGTTGCGCTGGTGGTGTTCTTTCGCAGCCGGGTCACGCGTCAGGGACGGATCGGCGCAGCCATGTCGAGAGGCGCCTACTCCACCTACGTGTTCCACGCACCCGTCATCACTGTGCTGGCCGTCATCTTGAGCCCTGTGCAGATCGATCTCGGCGTCAAATTCCTGCTCGTCGCTCCGATCGCCGTCGCAGCGTCCTTTGCAGTCGGGTTCGTGATGAAGCGGCTCCCCGTTGCCCGTGACATCCTGTAGAGAGCGTCACCTCCCTGTCCATGTGTCGACCAATGGCCGCTGATCGAAATGGTGACCTTTGCCTCTGGCATGACTCCGCCGATGATGGTCATGTTGACTCGCAGCAACGCGATGGGAGGAATCATGTACCCGTTGCTCGGACCCAGCGTGGACAGCTGCCCACAATGTGGATGCGCCGATGTCGAACGCATGGGGCGGCACAGCGGCAATTACCGCTACATGTGTCTCGAGGGCCACATGTTCGAGGTTCCCAAAGCCCAGAGCGCGCTTGCCCGTTGGCGGGGGCGCGAAAGCCGCACGAAATCTGCAACATCACGAAACACGGACTGACGAGAAACAAGAAGCGCTCGGGGCTGCGCCGCAGCCCGGCGTCGCCGGTATAGGGGGGGGTCAGAATGACGTTGCTAGAAAGGCGCGAAAGAAGCTCAGTACCCTCTCGCATGCAACTGACGGCGCTCCTCGCCCACGTGTTCGTGTCGTGGGCGTTGTGCACGGCCACCATGATGATCGGTCTGGCGGTGGCGTCGGAGGAGACGGCTCTGGTGGTGCACGCCATCGGCGCCCCTATCTTCTCCGGCGTCGTGTCATGGAATTACTACCGGCGGTTTTTCTACACGACACCGCTGCAGACGGCCACCGCATTCGTCTCATTCGTGATCGTCGTCGACTTCTTCCTGGTTGCGTTGGTCATCAACCAGAGCCTGGAAATGTTCGCCAGCCTGCTGGGGACCTGGATCCCATTTGTCCTCATCTTCGCTTCGGTGTACTTGGTCGGCGGATGGATGAAGCGGAGCTACGGAGGCGCTCCGCAGCGCGGATGAGATTCGAGCGGTTCACCACGACCGAGAAAACCGTGGGCCGCTCGGGTTGGGAGCGAGAAACAAACATGGCAACGAGGGTCACCATCGCGATGTTGCCGACCCGACCACCGGCATTGAGTCGACCGTGCGCAGTCTGGTTTTCCTTTTCGCGCTACGTATGTGGTCAATCGACGAGTTGGAGCAGCAGCTCGAACGGAATGCAACGCCACGATGTCGTGCGGTCCGGGCCATGAGCGCGCCGTCTGCCGGGTCCTTTCGCGAGTTCAACCATTGATCGGGAGGCGTCGCGTGCCGCTGTCCGAGTAGGGTCGATCGGGGAATGCTCGGGGGCCGAACTGGCCGCCCACCGGCGAGATCGCAGCCTCGGTCGAATCACGTGAGAAGACCAGGCTGCCCGGAGGAAGGAACCGACCGTGACTGACCGAATCCTCATCCGCAACGGGATCGTGCTCACCCAGGACCCCCACCTCGGCGAGATGCCGAAGGCGGACGTGCTCATCGATGGAGACACGATCGCCGAGATCGGCTCCGGTCTTGCCGCCGGAGACGCCCGAATCATCGACGCATCCGGCGACATCGTCATTCCCGGCTTCATCGACACCCACCGGCACACCTGGGAGACGTGTATCCGGACCTGCGCCCCCGACTTCGCACTCATCACCTACTTCAGCGCCATCCTCGACAAGTTCGCCCCCCACTACCGACCGGAGGACGTCCGCTCGGCCACACGATGGGGAGCGCTCGAGTGCATCAATGCCGGTATCACAACGCTGGTGGACTGGGCGCACATCATGAACACGCCGGACCACGCAGACGCGTCCGTCGAGGCGCTGAGAGAGACCGGCATCCGATCGGTCTTCGCCTACGGCTTTCCCAACACCTCGCTGGTGGACTGGTGGTTCGGTCCCGACTATGCGGGCAGCGTCCTGACCTCCGACGGTGACGAGGCTCGGCGCCTACGGTCGCAATACTTCAGCTCGGATGACGGTCGGATCACCATGGGCCTTGCCACGCGGGGACCCGGCTTCTGCAAGCCCGAGGTCGTGCGTCATGATTGGGAGCTGGCCAAGGAGCTCGGGATCAACATCACGGTGCACGTCGGTATGGATCGGTTCGGCTACACCAAAGGCCAGCTCACTGCACTGCGTGACATGGACCTGCTCTACCCGGGCACCACCTACGTCCATGCGTCGCACCTCACCGACGAGGAGTGGCACCTTGTCAGCGATTCCGGGGGAAACGTCAGCCTCGCTCCTCAGATCGAGATCCAAATGGGCCACGGATGGGCGCCCGCTGCTACCGCAGAGAGGTACGGCGTGCCGGTTGGTCTCTCCTCGGACGTCGTGACCACGGCGCCGGCCGACCAGTTCACCCAGATGCGTGCGGTGTTCGGTTCCGAACGGGGGCTTGCCCACCAAGCGGCCTGGGACGACGACCTCGACGGCAACGAGGCCTCGCCTGGTCTCGTCACCTCGCGTCAAGCGTTGTCGTGGGCCACAATCGGCGGAGCCGAGGTAGCCGGTCTTGTCGAACGCACCGGGTCACTCACCCCCGGAAAGAAGGCGGACGTGGTGATCCTGGACGGGTCCGCCGTGAACATGGCTCCAATCATCGACCCGGTAGGAGCGGTCGTTTGTTCGGCAGATGTCTCCAACGTCAAGACTGTCCTCGTCGATGGCGAGATCCTCAAGGAGGACTTCAAGCTCAAAGCCTCGCTCGATGGGCCCCGCGCGGCGGTCGAGGATTCGCGTGACTATCTCCTGTCCATGTTCGGCGAACCCGAGCCTGGCTGGTTGTCGGCCTCCGCGTCTCCGTGATATCGGACAAGTGGGACACGCCCTGCAGACCTCAGCCCGCTGACACAGGAGTTCACCCTCCCCTAGCAGGCGAACATCACCGGCCGTGGGGGGTGGGTAGGCAGTGCCCACCTTCCGGTCGCACCCGGAGCGATGATTGAGTTCGTCCGCCGGCAGGCGGCACTTGCACTGGTGTATAAAGGACTAACAGACGATGGGAGAAAGATAATGCGACGTCTCTTGACCACGTTGGCTGTGCTGAGCCTCGCGGCGACCCTCACGACCGGGGTAGCGGCCGCCGCAGGATTCGAACGCGGCGTGATCCTCAACGTCGACGGAGTGGACTACTACTTGGCTGGTGCGCCGGACGGACCGGGCGGTGCGATCGATATTCCGGGCCATTCGTGGGTGGTAGCAGGACCTGAACAGCTCGTCGGCAAGCACTACAACACCGGACCTTTCGGCGCCCCGCAATGGTGGTCGTCTGATGCCCCCGACGGCGAGTTGCTCTACATGGTTCACGGGGTGATCGATTTGTGGTCGCCGGAGCTTGCCGAGGGCTACGCGGCTCGGGGCTACGTCCACTATCACGAACTGGTGTCTGTGGCTGACGGGATGCTCCACCCAACCAAGGTCGTGTGGCTTCGCCACCACGCCAGGACCAGCTTCACGCTGGACGGAGGTCCCCGCCCCGACCTGGCTCACGAAGTGACACCCGGAATCGACTTCGAGTTCATCAACAACTACTTCGTGCCATACGACGGCTGACGATGGCCGTGGGCTGAAGCACACGAGAGGCGGGCTCCGGCCGGCCGACCGCAACGAACCAAACCACCTGGGGCGGCCACCGTGGGCAGTGGCCGACCCACTGTCTGACGAGCCTCGGTGAGTGCCGGACTATCGAAGCCATCCAGAAC
>JBFGJH010000037.1:0-32812 GCA_041577335.1 Acidimicrobiia bacterium
ACCCGGTCCACTGAGCCGAGCGGCAGTGCGCCCGTCTCGAGGAACTGCGTCAACAGCACGATGGGTAGGTACCCCTGGAGGTACTGCGCCTGATCGATGGCGAACAGCATGTTGCCGTCGACAATCGCCTGCAGGACGTCCGGACCGAGGTCGAACGTCGCGATGTTCATCGTGCCCAGCTGGCCGGCTGCGTCGAGCGCGGCCAGTGCCGGAACGGCGCCGGTCGGGCCGAGGGTGAGGATGCCGTCGATGCTCGAGTTGGCCTGCAGCGCACCCGCGATGGCCTCCTGCGATCCGGTGGGATCAGCTAGATCGACCGGGATGACGTCGACGGTACCGCCGAGTCCATCGGTGAATCCCTGGCAACGCAAGTCGAGGGCCGTGTTGCCAACTTCCTGGTTCACACAGATGGCCGTTGTCACACCCGCTTTGGCCATCTCTTGGCCGGCGATGAGGCCGGCTTCGTATTCGGTCTGCCCAACGTGGACAAGCACACCAAGGCGGGCAAAGTCGTCACTACCGGAGTTCATCGAGATCACCGGAACGCCAGCAGCGACCGCTGCTTCGATGGCGGGCCCGAGGGCGTCTGCATCAGGAATGGTCACGACGAGACCGTCGGGCTGGGACGCGACTGCGGCTTCGATGATCTGGCTCATCTCGACCATGTCGAACGTGCCCGGCGCCTGGTACTCGACCGTCACACCCATGTCATCTGCGGCGGCCTGTACGCCGTTGGCTGCCACCGACCAGAACGGGTCGGATGATTGCCCGTGCGATACAACTACGAACCGCATATCCCTCTGGGATACTTGGCCGTCATCCCCGCCTGCTGCTGCGGTGGTGGCTGGTGCCGCATCTTCGGCAACGGTGGTATCGGCCGCATCGTCGCCGCCGCATGCGGCAGCGACCAGTGCGAGGGCCATCAACATGACCAGTAGACGAAATCGTTTCATCAACAACCCCTCCTCGGAGCTTGCGGAACGTTTCTGAGATCCGCGTACGAACGCGCTCTGCGATTCAATTGTTCGGCTCCCGGTAGCCCGGGCGCGCTAGATGTCAGTTGTACTCGTTGGAACGCTCCAACGTCTGACGTCCGCGCACGATAGCCTGCTCGACATATCCGGCGCAACAGAACTACGCGTACCGGCCCAGATTCGCCCTGTCTGCGTTTCCCGATCACCGCACAGTCATGATCATGCCACTGAGTGGCGTACCTGGGACTCGACTCGATGAGAGTCTTTCCCGATCGATATTGGGAGAATCGACACCTCTCTGCTCTCCCTCATTGGCGGAAGGCCACCCGCCCGCTGATCCGGTGATCAGGCAGATTTCCCCGCCCAGCATGACCTTCGAATCAAGGGAGGCCTGATGCGGGCAGTCGCGTTCACCTAACCCATCGATGGTTCAGGATTCGACCCAAGCCAGGACTCCACGAGGTCAGTTGCCTCTGGGGTGAGCCGCAGCAACAGCTTGTTCCGACTGCGGCGACCAAGGACAGCCTCGACGGTAGCTTCTGCGAACTGCTCCGAGGGTCGGTTCTCCCAAGCTACGTCTGCGAACCATTCCGTATCGGGGGGGAGGCGTTGGGCCAGTATGAACTCCGGTCGCAGCTCGGCGTGTGATCTGCACGCGATCTCCAGGTGGTGGGCAAACTCATGCACAAGCGCTGCCTCGAGGTTGGCAGCCGTTGCCGGGACCCGCACCAAAACGACACGGGATTGCTGGTCGTAGCGGGCAGTGTCTTCGAGCTCGGGTTCCGCCTCGAGCTGAACTTGTCCGATACATCCGGCCACCGCGGGAGCCGATGCCACGAATTTCGCGAATGTTGCCTCGGCCAGTGCCTCGAGATCGAAGGCAACGCTTTCCCCAACGACCAGTTCGGCGTCGTTGTTGCGCACCGCGGTCCATGCCAGCCAGGTGCCGACGGCAACCACTCCGAGGAGCACCGTTATCCTCAGCGGCCGATTCACCGCCGTCGGTCGCTCACGGCGGGCGTCTTCCGTTCGAGGCGCAGAGGTGAGTTTGGCGGATTCATCAAGTCTGCACGATAGAGTCGGCTCGGCACGGGGAGCACAAATGACCGGGTTATTCCACCGATACAGCAGTGGAAGCCGTGCTGGACGGCGCATCCATCAACATGACTCGGCACGAGCAGCTTCGCTCAACCACCACCCGATGTTCTACCACGCCGCTCGGGGAGCGATTCTGGGACGAGCATGACGGCTCCGGCTTGGCGACATTGACACGATCCGGACTGCGGCTTATCTTCCGGTCAGGCTTGGCTGGAACGCTCCAAATCGAGCCGGGCCGGCAAACAAACCCACCACCAATCACCCTGACACGCAGCTAGTCGAGGATTTCGATGCAGCAACTCTTCTTCCCGAGCGGTTCCGCCACTTCACCCGGTGCTTCCGTGGAGGTCACCGCTGAGTCTGCCGGCTGGGCCTACAGCGGCCTGACCGTTCTGCGCCTCGCCGGCGATGAGCCGCGCACCATTGCCACCGGTTCCACCGAGGTCGCCGTGCTTCCCCTGGCGGGTACGTGCCGGGTGGAGGTCGAGGACAAGAGCTTCGACCTCGACGGTCGTGACGGCGTCTTCGCCGGCATTGCGGGGTTCGCCTACGTACCCATCGATAGCGAGCTGCGGATCTCGGGAACGGGCGAGATTGCCCTGTGTACCGCAGAAGCCCGTCGCCGGATCGATCCCTACTCGGTTCGTGCGGTCGATATCCCGATCGAGGTTCGTGGCGGCGGCGTCGGCACCCGCCAGATCAACAACTTCCTCAGCGCCGACATGTTCGAAGCCGACCGTCTGATCGCCGTCGAGGTGATCACTCCGGAGGGCAGCTGGTCTTCGTATCCGCCCCACAAACACGATGAGTTCTCAGACGACGAAGTCGAGCTGGAGGAGATCTACTACTTCCGCATCGACGGCGACCGCGGGACGGGCTTCTTCTCTTGTTACACCTCCGACGGCGCGATCGACGAGACGGTCACCGTCCGCGACGGTGACCTCTACCTGGTGCCGCGCGGCTATCACGGCCCCGCCGCCGCCACGCCCGGCCACCACATGTACTACCTGAACGTGATGGCCGGGCCCGCCGACGAACGGGTGTGGAGATTCTGTGATGATCCTGTCCACACGTGGGCGCGTGGCATGCTCGATGAGCTGCCACCCGATCCACGACTTCCATTGACAACAGCTTGAAGACTTGAAGAGAGGTAAATGAATATGCAGGACATGACTTTTGTCATCGGGCCGGACCGACCAGTAGCGGACATCTGGGACACTCTGGGTGCCGCCGGGCTCAACCTCGAGGCATCGTGCACGTACCCCACACTCGAAGGACGCGTCGTCCGCGTGGTGCTTGCCGATGAGCATGCCGAGGCAGGTCGCGAAGCGCTGCTCAGCGCAGGGTTTGGCGCCATCGACCGAAGCGAGGTGATCATCGCAGACCTCGACAACCGTCCCCGAGCACTCGGTGATCTGGCTCGCCGCCTCGCCGACACGGGTGCCGTGCTGACAACGTTGTACATGGCAATGGGCGACCGAGTCGTAATCGGCGCGGACGATCTCGACAAGGTCCGCTCTGTCGTAGGCGGGTAGACATCGTGAGATCCCACGGCGCGAGCTGACCGATACGCACCACTTGCGCCGGTTCGTCACCTCTCTGGGTGTTGATATACACGGCGGCGGCTTCTTGTTCCCGAAGGGGACCAAGGACCGTATGGCTCCCCCTCTGAGCCCGATCCTGTCCTGCCCGCCGGCGCGGCGAGCACAGAATCGGAACGAACGGCTCAGCCCGCTGCGTACGCCTATGCCATGCACCTTTGGGCGCGCCTCGACCTTCGTCGTCGTGAATGGGAGCGAGCTGCCGCGAGGAACTCTACCGGTCGTCAGTTTGCCCATACGGCGGGATTCCATGCCCTCGACTTCGAGATCCACGTTCTCGATGTGAGGGCCGCGTCGGGACGCGGGGATCGCAGCCTCGCCTTCGATACTCTCGAGCTTCTCAGGACACCCGACCAGCCCGATCACGAACTGGCCGCCCTTCTCTATGAGCGCTGGCTCATCACCGGCGAAGAGCAAGACCGGATCGACGCCGCCCACGCCTACGGCACTCGCCACGACCTGGCACCGTCCGCGCACACCGCACGGCGACTCGGCCGACTCACGGGTGAGGCGGTCGCTCTTTCTGATGTCTCAGAAGCCGCCGGAGATCCCCCGCCCCCCGAAGCCTTCTCGAAGTTCCTCGCCTAGTCGCTACTCAACCGTCACGGTCTTGGCCAGGTTGCGAGGTTTGTCCACATCGAGGCCGCGTGCCTTGGCGATGGCGTACGCGAAGATCTGGAGCGGCACCACCGAGAGAACCGGCGACACCAGCTCAGGCGCAGCCGGAACGGCCATGATGTGGTCGGCAATCCGCGAGGCTTCCTGGTCGCCCTCTGAGACAACCATCAGCAGCTCACCGCCACGAGCCTTCATCTCTTCCATGTTGGACATGGTTTTCAGATGGAGGTGACTGTTGGTTGCTACACCAACGACGAGCACACCATCCTCGATCAGAGCGATGGGTCCGTGCTTCATCTCACCGGCGGGGTAGCCCTCGGCACGCGCATAGGCGATCTCTTTCAGTTTCAATGCCCCCTCCAATGCGATCGGGAACGAAACCCCTCGCCCGAGGAAGAACACGTCTCGCGTCTCGGCATAACGCCGGCCGATCTCCGCGAACGTTTCCGCCGACTCGAGCAGAGTCTCGGTCTGCTCCGGCAGCCTGCGCATCGCCGTCGTTTCAGTCTGAATGGTGGCATCGTCGAGAGAGCCTCTGTGATGGGCGAGATACAGCGCCAAGAGCTGCATGGTCACCAGCTGACACACAAAGGTCTTGGTCGACGCCACCCCGATCTCGGGCCCGGCACGGGTGTAGAGCACGGCATGGGATTCACGGGCCATCGAAGAGTCGACCACATTGGTCGTCGACATGATGTAGGCACCCTGGGCCCGGGCATATTGCAAGGCGGCCAACGTGTCGGCGGTCTCGCCCGACTGGCTCATGCCGATGACCAGCGTCTTGCTGTCGAGCACGGGATCTCGATACCTGAACTCCGAGGCGATATCGATCTCAACCGGTATGCGAGTCCAACGCTCGATGGCGTATTTGCCCATGAGTCCGGCGTGATAGGAGGTGCCACAAGCCACCACGAACACCTTGTCGAACGCCCGTGCTTGCTGGGGGGTGAGACCAATGTCCAGCACCACCTCACCTCGGTCATTGATCCGGCCGGCGAGGGTATCCCGAAGAGCGCGAGGCTGTTCGAAGATCTCCTTCAGCATGAAATCGTCATACCCTTCCTTCTCGGCCGATTCGAGATCCCATTCGATCTCACGCACCGCCAAAGGCAACTGCGCGCCGTCGAGGTCGGTCAGAATCACGGAGTCCTCCGTGACCTCGACCACCCGATCATCCTCGATAACACCCATCGACCGCGTGTGCGAGAGGATCGCGGAGATGTCGGAGGCCAAGTAGTTCTCGCCTTCGCCAAGACCAACGATCAGAGGGCTTCCGCGACGGGCGCCAACCACCAGGCGCGGGTCGGATCGTCGCATGACACCGATCGCGAGGGCGCCGTCCGTTCGCTTCATCACTTCGCGTACTGCCTCGCCCAACGAGCGGTCGGCCATCGACTCGACCATATGGGCAAGAACCTCGGTGTCGGTGTCCGAGCTGAAAGTGTGACCGGACGCGATCAGCTCATCCTTCAGCTCCTGGTAATTCTCGATGATCCCGTTGTGGACGACGGCAACATCGGTAGAGCAGTCGAGGTGGGGATGGGCGTTGTCCGTAGTCGGAGGTCCGTGGGTCGCCCACCGCGTATGGCCAATCCCGGATGTGCCTTCGTAGCCGCCGACCGCGTCCAATGCCTCGACCAGCCCGGCGATTCGGCCGGCGTTCTTGGTGACGCCGAGAGCGTCGTTGTTGATCACCGCCACTCCGGCGGAGTCGTAACCACGATACTCGAGCCGTTCGAGTCCTTCGATGAGTATGGGTTGAGCCGGCCGAGGTCCGACGTAGCCAACAATGCCGCACATACGCGATCCCTTTCGATTGGGGACCGGTCAGGTATCACCGGTCCATGGGATCGCAGAAGCCTGAGACGGCCTCGGCCGAGGCCATCCCGCACGCCGCATGGTTTCTGTCCCTGGAGTTGCCACCAGGTTTTGTTCCCTGCGTTTCGACTGTGTGAGCCGAGAGGGCATCCGCCGACACCAACCCCAGGCACGAAGCCCGCGGCCGGCTATTCGATACTCCCTCTACCTCGTCACCCCAAAGGGGTCAGGCGCTTTGTTATGAGTGCGATCCACTGTTTGTATCGGCAGGATCGTAGCCGGACCTGAACGGATAGCCCAGAGGTAGATTGAGCTACTTCGCGTCGAGACCGGCTGCGCCTCGGGCGCCCCCCACCAGACCGGCTGAACAATGCTCGCCACGCATCCCCGAAATAGCTGTCGGCAGCTCCGTCGATGAGTTTCGATGGCGTACCCTGGCCTCACCACATGAGAGGGAGATGAAAGACGATGAGCATCCTGGTGCCAGTGGACCTATCCGATGCCAGCGAGAGAGCCCTGGCTCATGCCGATCAGCTTGCCGGTTTTCTCGACGACGAGATAATCGTCTTGGTGGTAATCGACGAGGCAATGGTTGGAGCCTTTCGGGCGCTTGCCGAGTCAGAAAACACAACCGAACGCCTCGCGATCAAATCCCAGGTGGACGGAGTCGCTCAGACGGTGAAGGCACCGGTGCGCGTTGAGGTCATCGAAAAGACCGGCGTCGCCCAGACGATCATCGATTCGGCCAACGACCACAAGTGCCGCCTGATCGTGATGGCATCGCGGGGACGCTCTGGCGTCCAGCGCTGGATGCTGGGCAGCGTGGCCGAAAAGGTCGTCCGCGCCAGCGACGTTCCCGTAATGATCGTGCCGATACGCGCCTGACCGGCCGATATCTCAATCGTCCAGGGCCCCGTAGGGTGACCTTCGTGCAGGACTGAGCAATATGTCACAGCAGAGAATCGTCATCGAGGGTGTCCGCAATCCCGCCAAGCTGCCGGGACTTGCCGCCATCGAGGGCGCCGAGCTGGTTTTCACAAAAGGCCCCGAGCAGTTGGAGGCAGCGCTCCCCGGCGTCGAAGTGATCTTGGGGTTCGGATACCGCGATCGCGCTCTCGAGCAGGCGTGGCATAGAGCCGACTCACTCCAGTGGATTCATTGGTGTGCGGCAGGAGTCGATACGTTGCTGTTCCCGGAGCTGGTGGATTCTCCGGTCGTTGTCACGAACGCGGCGGGGATATTCGATGGCGATATCGCAGAATGGGTGGTGGGTATGGCCATCGCCATGAGCAAAGACTTCCCGAGAGCGTGGCGGGCCCAAGATTCCCGGGAATGGAAGTTCTTCGCAGGGACCCGACTAGCCGGAACCCGTGCCGTGATCGTCGGTGCCGGCAGAATCGGGCGAGCCATTGCCCGCGCGCTATCTGGGCTGGGCGTATCCGTGACGATGCTCGCCACATCCACCCGGCCCGACAACGAGTTCGGCACGATCCATGAGTTCCTGCCTGATCATGCGTCGTTGCGCCAAGCCGATTGGGTGATTACCGCGTTGCCGAACACGGCCGCCTCCCGGGAGCTCGTTGGACGCAACACGTTCGATGTGATGCCGGCTCACGCCAGATTCATGAATGTGGGCAGAGGCGACTCGGTCGTGGAGTCCGACCTCAGAGATGCTCTCAACGACGGCTCGATCGCTGGGGCGGCGCTCGATGTCGTCCAGCAGGAACCTCTCGACGAGAAAAGCCCCTGGTGGGGAACCAAGAACCTCGTGCTCACACCCCACAACTCCGGCGACGTTGATGACAGCCTCGACCTCATGGTCGACCTGTTCCTCGACAACCTCGAGCGGTATCGAGACGGCCTCCCCCTCCGCAACGTGGTGGACAAGCAACGCGGGTACTGAAACGCCTGGATGTGGGCGGACCCGCTGATGGAGGGAGCTCCGACCCGTTGCCGGAACCCCCTCCGATCCTGAGCTAGGGCAGAACACCCGCCGTCGCGGCTAGGACGTTGATTGCTGCCGCCAGTGTGTCCGACAACCCGTCGGGGTTGGTGAGTGTCAGATCCCTGAGGCCGGTCGACGCGCCCAGGTCTGCCACTACCGTGATCTGGACGCGACCTCCCAGGTCCAGGGCGTCTGTGATGCTCACGCCTGTCCCTGACACCGTCCACGTGCCGCCCTCCTGGTAGCCACTGACAATGACGCGCATCACTTTCGTCTCACCTTGCATGATGCTGTTGCGGCTCACCCGAATCAGGTCGGGCGGAGTGCCCGACGGAGGTGCGAAACCGACAGCCTCTGCATCGACCACCAAACCGTCGATGATCGTCACCGTCTGTACGTCGTTGCCGGTAGTGAGCGTGTAGCCGGCCGGAGTCTCCACCGCGACTGTGGCGTCGCCCGGAGCGGCACCGGCCACGAGGAAATCGCCAGACGAGCTGGTGGCAACGACATGCTCTGTACCCACTGCGTCGGTCACGGTGACCTCCACCCCGGCCAAGCCCCCCTCGGCGCCATCTTCAACGCCGTTGGCGTCGATGTCGTTGAACACTCGACCCGACACATCACCGATTGGCACCGGCTGGTAGCCAACCGCATCCGCCGCCACCGACGCGGCGTCGACGACGGTGATCGTTTGCACGGCGTTACCCGTCGACAAGGCATGACCCGTTGGAGTCGAAGCGGTCACGGTTGCGTCACCCGGCGTGACCCCTGTGAGGACGTAGTTGCCGTCCGAGTCGGTCACGGCATCGTGGACAGCGCTCCCGGCATCGGTCGCCGAGATGAGGACCCCGGCCAGGCCGGTGTCGGCGCCGTCCTCGACTCCGTTGCCGTCGACGTCGGTGAACACATGGCCGGATATTTCACCGGCGCCAGCGCCTGCGACAACTTCCACGGCGGCACCGAAGGTATCGGACAAGCCGTCGGGATTCGTAACCGTCACGTCGTGGGGCCCGAGATCAGCGTCGGCTGCTGCGTCGAGCGTCACCAACACCCGCCGGTCCGCTATGAGCGCCGCGCTGGTGACGGCGAGGCCGTTCCCCGAGAATTCCCACGTCGCTCCGGATTGATAATCGTTGACCAGGAATTCCACGGAGTCGGTCGTTCCCTGTGTGATCGAGTTGTCACCGCGCACCCGCCTGATGTCGGGGGGAGTCCCCGAAACCATCTGGTACCCAACCGGGCTGGCGCTGACCGAGCCACCATCGGGCACAGTCAGCACTTGGCTCGAATTGGCGGTCGTAAGGCTGAAGCCGGTCGGAGTCGCGTATGACACGGTCGCATCGCCTGAGGCGACGTCGGAAGAGAAGTCACCGTTGCCGTCGGTGACCTCGACGGTCACCCCCCCTACAGCGTCATTGATCGTCACGTTGACATTCGCCAAGCCAGTGTCAGCTCCATCTTCGACGCCGTTCCCGTCCAGATCTTGGAATACCCGGCCGACGACAGTTCCTACTGGGGGTGGCTCGTAGCCCACAGACCCGGCAACGGTGGTTGCCCCTTCTGCAACAGCGACGACCTGTGCGTCGTTGCCGGTCGTGAGGCTATGTCCGGCCGGTCCTGTCACGGTGAGAGAAGCATCGCCAACGTCAAGGCCGAGAGCCACGTAGTTGCCGGCGAGGTTGGTAGTGACGTTGGTTGTCGAACCGCCGGCATCGATGATCGCGACTGCTACGCCGCCGAGCCCGGTGTCGGCGCCATCTTCGATTCCGTTCCCATCGAGGTCTGCGAATACCCGTCCCTCGATGCTGCCGGAAGGTCCAGAAGCAGGCTCGACAAAGTGGTGGTATTGACCGAGGGTCACATCGCCAAGGGACTCCTCAACACCATTGGGCCATTTGATGACCAACGTCGCCGACGAGTCGGCTCCCACGCCGAACCATGCCACTCGCTGGTCGCCGCCCCCATGGGTAGGACCTGAATTGATCTCTCGTATTTGAGTGCCCTGAGCAGACGTCAATTCCAGCCTGGCACCGATACCGTCTCGGTTGGAATCGGTCCCCTGCACAGTGATCGCCACCCAGCCATTGGTACCGCCGTTGTTGCGATAGAGGCCATTGTTGTCGCCATAGTTGGCGACGTAGACATCCACCCAGCCGTCGGCATCGAAGTCGCTGATCGATGCAGCACGAGCCTTGCCGTCGTCGTCGAGACCGGAAGCCACCGAGACGTCAGTGAACGTGCCGTCTCCGTTGTTGTCCATGAACACGTTGGGCTGACCTGGGCCGATTTCGGAAGCGACGATGTACAGATCCTGGTCACCGTCGTTGTCATGATCGAAGAAGACCGAGCCCCACGAGAACTTGTCGCGCGTGAACTCGTCGACTCCCGACGCTATCGACACGTCGGTGAACCCAACCCCGCCGTTGTTCTCGAGCAATCTGGCGGGGATGCTGTTGGAGAAAGCAAAGTCGAGGAATCCGTCGTTGTTGTAGTCGCCGACGGCCAGCCCCATGCCGTTGAGGCTGGCGTCCGCGCCATAGGCAGCTGAAACCTCGACGAAGTCCCAGCCGTTTCCTCCGGCCTCGGGCCCGTCATTCCGCCAGAGCCGGTTTGGCTGGTATGCCGACTCGATGTTGTCGTTCACGAGGTAGAGATCCGAATCGCCGTCATTATCGATATCAACCCATGCGGCGGTGAACCCGAGCCCGTTGACTTCGGGACACGTAGCGGCTCCCTCACACAGGTATGACGTGACTTCGGTGAACACGCCACCGCCTTCGTTGTGGAACAACCGATCCTGGTGGGTGTCGGTGTCGGCACACTCGAGATGTTTGGCTAGATAGACGTCGAGTAGGCCGTCCTGGTCGAAGTCTCCCCACGCAGAGGTGATCGCTCGGCCAAAGTCGGCAAGCCCGGCCATGGCCGTGGCATCGCTGAAGTCAGGAATCCCGTCGGTGTTGGTGTCTCCGTCGTTTCGGAAGAGCGTGTTGCCGTTCCAGTTGGTCACGTAGAGGTCCTGATCGCCGTCGTTGTCGAAATCGACGAAGACCGCCGCATGGCTCGCTGCTGCGGAAGCGTCGACTCCGGCGGAGACCGCGACGTCCACGAAGTCGGGAAGGCCATCCGAGTTGGTATCACCCACGTTCCGGAAGAGTGCGTTGGCGCCCCCACGGTTGGTGACGTAGTGATCGACGTCACCATCGCCGTCCATGTCAGCCCACGCCGTCCCCGTGCCGATGGGTGGGCTACAGATGTTGCCCGTCGCATGATCAAAGTCCATGCCGACGGCTGCGGAAACCTCCGAATATGTACCGACTGCTCCAACTGGTGCTGCCACGAGACCGGCCGTTACCAGTGCCATGAGCGTCGCCAGCATCAGCCAGCGGCGTCGTCGAAGAGACGCCTGCGCAATCGAGTACATTCCCGCCCTCCCTTGTGTCGCTCCGCCCTTCGTGAGAAGCAGCCAAGCGCTTTACCCCGGTCGATGCGGACCACCGTCGCATCCGCAGTTTCACCATACACGGAATGGGAGTAGCCGGAAAGGTCTGGACGCTGAAGCAACGTTGGCTGCCAACTAGACGGCTGGTTGGGCCTTCTTCTTGGCGATCCGCCGCTCACTCTCGGCAAGGTGGCGCTTGCGTATGCGAATGCTCGAAGGAGTGACTTCCACCAGCTCGTCGTCGCCGATCCACTCAATGGCATTTTCGAGGCTCAGGACCCGATGCGGCTTCAGCTTGATGGCGTCGTCAGCGCCTGACGCTCGCACGTTGGTGAGCTGCTTTGGCTTGGCAGGATTGGCCGTCATCTCCTCACTTCGGGCCGATTCGCCAACCACCATGCCCTCGTAGATGTTCACGCCGGGGCCGATGAAGAGCTCGCCACGTTTCTGGAGGTTGTCGAGGGCAAACCCCGTGGAAGTCCCTGCTCGATCGGAGATGATGGCACCGCCAGTTCGATGAGGAAGCTCACCAGCCCAAGGCATCCAGCCGGCGTGGTTCTGGTGGACCAGGGCTGTCCCGCGGGTCGCAGTCATCAAGAGGCTTCGGAAACCGATCAGGCCGCGCGAGGGAGCCTCGAGGATGACGATGGTACGACCCGCGTCGCCCGGGCGGAGGTCGGTGACCCGTCCCTTTCGAGGAGCCACGGCCTGGGTGATCGTCCCGACATGGTCGTCGGGCACGTCGACGATCGCCCGTTCCAGGGGTTCGTGCAGCTTCCCCTCGATGGTTCTCGTAATGACTTCCGGCCGGCTGACCTGAAGCTCAAAACCTTCCCGACGCATCGACTCGATGAGAACTGCGAGTTGCAGCTCTCCGCGCCCGGCAACTTCGATGACCTCCGGAGACGACGTCTCGCCTATGCGGATCGACACGTTGCCGAGTACCTCCTTCTCCAACCGGTCCCGAATCTGGCGCGAGGTGAGCAGAGATCCTTCCTTACCGGCCAATGGCGAGGTGTTGACACCGAAGGTCATCCGTAAGACGGGCTCGTCGACCGTGAGGCGAGGTAGCGGCTGCGGATCGTCCGGGTCGGCGAGCGTGTCGCCGATCTCCACCTCACCGAAGCCGGCTATGACGAAGAGGTCCCCGGCCATTCGATCATCGACCTCGATTCGATCAAGCCCGGAGAAACCCAACAACGTCGTGAGCCTCCGCTTGATCGGGGCTGTGTCTCTGCCATGGCACAGCGCAACCTGTTGACCCGATCGCAACGTTCCTGACACCACCCTTCCGATGGCGAGCCTGCCCAGATAGTCAGAGGCGTCGAGGTTGGTGACCAGCGCCTGGAGTGGGCCGTCGGCGTCGCCGGCCGGGGCGGGGATGGCGTCGACGATGGCTTGAAACAGCGCGTCGAGGTTGTCTCCGTCGGAAGGCATGGCAATCCCGGCAATCGCTGCTCCATCGCGGGCGATCGCCGAGACGATCGGAAAATCGATGTGATGGTCCGCCGCGTCGAGATCGAAAAACAGTTCGTAGATCTCGTCGGCGACGGCTTCTGGGCGAGCATCGGCACGATCGACTTTGTTGATGACGACGACAGCAGGCAAGTGAAGCTCGAGTGCCTTCGTCAAGACGTATCTCGTTTGCGGCATGGGCCCTTCGGCGGCGTCAACGAGGAGGAGCACTCCGTCGACCAACGCCAGCGCACGCTCAACCTCCCCTCCGAAGTCGGCATGGCCGGGAGTGTCGACGAGATTGATGCGCGTCCCGTTCCACTCGACGGCCGTCGCCTTGGCGAGGATGGTGATGCCGCGTTCACGCTCTTGGTCGTCGGAATCCATCACTCGATCGACGAGAGTTTCGTGATCGGAGAAGACACCGGTGGCGCGCAGCATTGCATCGACCAGCGTGGTTTTGCCATGGTCGACGTGCGCGATCAGTGCCACATTGCGAAAGGAGAGTCCCGACATGGGAGAGGAATGGTAGCCGGACTGCTGACCCAGCCGACCGGCGCAGCTAGACGTCCGTGAGAGTGGCGGCAGTCTTCTCGGCCAGCTCGGCGTCTGTCGGTTCTGTGAGGTGCGTTCCATCGGGAAACACAATCACAGGGATGATCTGGCGACCGCCGGTTCGCCGCAGTACTTCACTCATCTGGTCAGGCTGCGCGACGAGATCGACATATCGGTAGGCGACGTCGAACCGATCGAAATACGACTTGGCACGCCGACAGTCGCCACACCAGTCGGCGCCATACATCGTTATTTCAGACATCCGAACTCCGGGAGACGACCATACAGGCGGTAAAACCAAACCGCCGACGAACAAATTCCCGACCGGGGTGGAACGGCTGCCGCCCTCCCCGGATAATCGGTACGTCAGTAGCAGGCTGCGTTCTCAGATGCCGGTTGCTTGCCGTCGGCGAGAACGGTGTAGTACTCCCATTCCATCCCGTCCGGGTCGTTGAGCCAGAACTTGTTTTGCACGGCGTAACAGCAATCGACTTCGGTTTCCTCAGAGGCGACCTCGAGGCCGGTTGATGAGACCCGCTCGTGATTGGTCACCACCTCGTCGGTCGAGAACACTTCGACACCGAGATGGTTGAGGCTGCCACCTGAGCCAGGCTGCTCGATGAGCACGAGCTTGAGACTCGGATCGTCGAGGGCGAAGTTGGCGTAGCCGGGCCGTTCCTTGGCGGGGCCTTGACCAAACAGCTTCGTATAGAAGGCCGTTGCCTCACCGATGTCATTCACGTTCAGTGCCAGTTGTAGGCGACCCATGATTCTCCTTCCAAGGAATCTCGTGTGAGATATATTGACACTTGTCTATATAGATGTCAATCGATATAATGTCCACGATCATGAGCGCATGCTGCGAACCCACCATCACCAACGTGTTGCATCAAGCCGATGCTGACGACCTTGCCCGTCGCCTGAAGGCGGTATCCGACCCCACCCGGCTGAAGCTGATTTCAATGCTTGCCCACCTGCCGGGCCTCGAAGCCTGCGTGTGCGACATAACGGAGGCGCTCGGTGTCAGTCAGCCGACCGTATCGCACCACTTCAAGGTCCTCGCCGAAGCCGGGCTCGTTGACCGGCGTAAAGACGGCACATGGGTGCATTACCGCCTGCGCCCCCAAGCGTTCGAAGATCTGACCATCGCCCTCTCGATTCCCGCCCCTGTGGCATGAGAAGAAAGGCACCGCATTGCGGTGCCTTTCTCCGGTTGGTTGTGTCGGTCGTTCAGGGGAGGTCGATCACCCGAATCGACACGACTCCGACAGCGGAGCCACTGCCGTCTGATACGCGGTACGTGAATGTATCCGTACCAACGAAACCTGCATTGTGCGTGTAAGTGAATGAGCCGTCGGCGTTGAAGACGATGGTCCCATTCGCCGGGCCGGTCTCGAGGCTGGCCGTGAGAGGGTCACCCTCGGGATCAGAGTCGTTGGCGAGCACTCCCGGCAACACAAACAGCCCGGCCCCTCCAACAGTCAGCACGTTGCCCACGATGGTTCCGTAGATGTCATCTCGCGGCAGGGGGGGCTCATTCGGGATGACTGCCTCGATCGTGGCCTGGGCAACCGATGTCTCAATGCCGTCCGATACCGATACCGATACGAGGTAGGGGCCGACGACGTCGGGCACGAGCGTCGCGGACGCTCCGGACCCGGTGATGCCGGCAGTGGATAGCGCAGGCACGGAGTCAAGCGACCAGACAAACGTGAGTGCGTCGCCATCGACGTCGGAGGAACCGGAAGCGTCCAGTACGACCAACGAGCCGAGGTCCATGGTGGCCGGCGCAGTCAAGGCAGCAACGGGAGCAGAATTAGCCGCGGCTCCCTCATCCGTCTCGTCGGCGTCATCGGACGAGTCATCGTCGTCGGACCGATCGTCGTCATTGTTGGCCCAGCTGGGTGGGCCGTGACGGGGCTCGCCTCGGGCACCTCGGTCTGTGCCGATATGCTTGCCGTTGTTGGACTTGTTGTCCCTCTTGGACTTCTTGTCCGTATTGGACTTGTCGTGGCCGTCGTGGTCGGACGCCGCAGACAGCTCGTCTTCCGAGAAGATGCTGTCGGAAGCGGCGGCCATCGGGGCGACGGAGAGCAGCAAGAGGGCTGCGATCAGTAATGACATGACTCTGGACACGTTGGAGACCCTCCCGGGGTAATTGTGTTCTCAATCAGTAATCGTCACTTTCCGCACCAAATCTTGAGCGCGTAACCACAGAAAGTGGTCGTAATGCTCTAGTGCCCAGCCGGCGCGGCTTCGATGTCCCGCCGTTCGCAGCCCCACGGACAGGAACTCGACCGAGTCCTGATCGGATCGAAACCCCGGCAGAGAGGTCGCACGAACAGGAAACCGACCGAACCCGGATTCGGTCGAAACACTGTCGCAGCGACCGCGTCGGTGCTGCACCCACCATGAGCGCGGCCGAAGGGCCCCTCAACCGGAACGAAGCCACGCCGAAAGCGGGGCGCAGCTCGACCGACCGGCGTCTGTTCGGGCTCAGCGTGACACCCCGGAACCCCGACCCTCACCTCAACCAAAAATCGTCGGAGCGGTAAGGCTCCCGCCGTCCACTCCGACGGGAGCGGCAGCGACCGCGTCGGTGCCGCACCCACTATGAGCGCGGCCGAAGGGCCGCTCGACCAGATACCCGCTCGGATCCTGATCCGAGCGGCCGAGCCTTGCGGAGGGAGTGGGATTCGAACCCACGGGACCCGCTAGGAGCCCACCAGTTTTCAAGACTGGCGCCTTCGACCGCTCGGCCATCCCTCCGACAGAGATTGTAGAGGGCACAGCGATTCGCGGTTAGCAGTTCGCTGTTAGCAATCAGCAACTAGCGGCGAGCGCCGGGGAGGTTGAGGGGAAAGGCTCCGCCGGCCCCTCAACGGTGGTTCGCAGCGACCGCGTCGGTGCGAACCACAACATGAGCGCCGCCGAAGGGCGGCACGAACAGAACCGAGCCACGCCGAAGGCGGGGCGCAGCTCGACCGAATCCTGATTCGGTCGAAGCCTTCCGCGGAGGGAGTGGGATTTGAACCCACGAAGAGGCGTAAACCCCTTACACGCTTTCCAGGCGTGCGCACTAGGCCAGACTATGCGATCCCTCCCGGGCGACTTAGTGTAAATGGGAATGGAGGACGCTCAAGCCGCACGATGGTTGGAAGCAATGCACATGGCCGTCGGGGAGGCTCGCCTCGCGACGGATCACGGTGATGTGCCAGTAGGTGCGGTGCTGCTCGATCCTTCTGGCGAGGTGGTGGCCAGCAACCACAACCGGCGCGAGGAGCTTCAGGATCCAACCGCCCATGCCGAGATGCTCGTCTTGTCGGCGGCCGCTCGCACCAAGGGAACCTGGCGTCTCGACGAGCACGCTCTCGTCGTCACGCTGGAACCGTGCCCGATGTGTGCCGGCGCCGCAGTGTGGGCTCGGCTCGGCACGATCGTCTATGGGTGCGCTGATCCCAAAGCCGGCGCCGCCTGGTCCCTGTACAACATTCCTCAGGATGCGCGCCTCAACCACCGGGTAGAGCTCGTTGCGGGAATCCGCGAGGAAGAGTGTTCCTCGATGCTGTCTGAGTTCTTCGCTGACCGCCGTTAGGAGTCGGCTGCAGGCAGCGGCTGGTTCTGCAAGTGGTGTGCCAAAGGGCCGAACTGGGCCATCAGCTCATCAATCAGGCCCTCTTCCACATTGCAGCTTCGCAGTGTCGACTCCATTGCCTCGAGCCATTGACGTGCACCTTCTTCATCGATCGCAAAGGGGAGATGCCGCATCCGAAGCCGGGGGTGGCCATACCGGGCTGTGTAGAGCTGGGGGCCGCCGAGCCACCCAGACAGGTACATGAAGAACTTGCGGCGCGTCAGAGTGGTGTCGGCGGGCAGCATGGCGGCCAGACGCGGATACGATTCGTCGATCGTGTCGTAGAAGCGGTCCGCCACCGAACGCACCGCATGCTCGCCACCAATCCGTTGGTAGTAGGTATCAGCCACCGCGCTATTCAACCAGGCGAGCTGCGCGCGGTATCAGCGACTTGTCATCACGTACTCGGCCTACTGGTTCCTCAAAAAGCGCTCTATCTCTTCCACCAGGTCGGCGTCGTCGTCGACGGCCTCGGCGAGGACCTCTTCCATCTCACGCAAATAGCCGGCTAGTTCATCGTTGTCGGCAACGGCGGCAGCCACCCGAGCTTCCCATTCGGCAATTTCGACATCGAGGTCTCCCATCTCCAACTCGAAGCCGCCAAGGATCTGCGCCTTGGCGAGGAGGGCCCGCGAAGCCTTGGGGTTGGCGGTTGATTGCAGATAATGAGGGCTGGCCGCCCACAGGCTGCCTGCTGCGAACCCGTCCTTCTTGAGCCATTGGTTGAGCACTCCGATGATTCCTGTTGGGCCTTCGTAGTACGACGGGAGGAGGTCGTAGGTGCGCCGGGTCTCGAGGTCATAGGACCCGATCACCGGCACCTCGAGCGTGTGCGGGACCTGGCCAAGGAACGCCCCCAACGTGATCACGTTGTTGACGTGTACGTCTTTGAGCGCACCCGACAACAGGCGGCAGAAACGTTTCCACTGCAGACGCGGTTCCTCGCCGATGACGAGTATCAAGTCGCGGCCTCCATTGCTGGCAACGTAGAGCCTCGTATCCGGCCAGTCGATAGTCCGCTCACCAGAATCGGTCGTGGCAACGTGCGGCCTGCTGACCTGATGATCATTGAAATCATCATGGTCGACGATGCCAACCAGCCGTGCGGCAGTTGCCTCTCGCACGAAGTCGACAGCTCCCGACGCTGCGTCGCCAGCGTCGTTCCATCCCTCGAACGCGATCAGCGCCAGCGGATCGTCGAGTGTCGGCACCTCGAGCCACTCCATCGCAGGATCCATGTCCTCAACGGTAGCGTGACTCACCGGCTGTATGAATGCCGATGCCGGACACCGACTAAGCAAGAATGGCTCGATGCGTCTAGCACTCGTGATTATCGGTCTGCTCATGGTCCTGACTGCTTGCGGGGTCGAATCGGCAGGCCCCGACTCCACCCAACCGGCCACCACGCCCGTGGCCACAGGGGTCACGACCGGAACAGCCGACTCGGCCGTCACGAGCGCCCCGACCACGACAACAACGACGGGTCCGCAAGATCAACAGTCCGTTCCTGCCACCACGACCACAACCGAACCGCTTGCGCCGCTCGAATCGCTCGGCCTGGAGCTCGTGGCCGACAACATGCGCCGGCCAACGCTCGTGGTGTCCCCCATCGATGATCCACGCAGGTTCGTTCTCTTGCAGGGCGGGACCATTGCCATCGTCGACGAAGCGGGGTCAACACTCGATGAACCGTTTCTCGATATCTCCGACGAGGTGAACGACAACGGCATCGAACAGGGATTACTCGGCATGGCATTCCATCCGGAGTACGTCACCAATGGGCGGTTCTATGTGTATTACTCCATCGCCAACAACGACACCCGCCTCGTGGAAATGCGGGTTGGTGAGGATCCAAATCGTGCTGATCCTTCCACCGCCGAGGTGCTGCTCGAGGTCGTTCAACCGACCGACCGCCACAACGCCGGCATGCTGCAATTTGGGCCGGACGGATATCTGTACGTTTCGTTGGGCGAAGGAGGAGCTGCGTCGGAGAACGCCCAGAATTCCAACACGCTGTTGGGTTCAATCCTTCGAATAGACGTCGATGGTGGCGCTCCATACGCCGTCCCGGCCGATAACCCATTTGTTGACGGCGAGGCGCCCGAGGTGTGGGCGATCGGACTTCGTAACCCATGGCGATTCTCTATCGACCCGGCCACGGAGACGATGTTCATCGCAGACGTCGGGCACTCGGACTGGGAGGAGATCAACGCCGTCCCCCTGGCCCCAGTGGGATACAACTTCGGGTGGCTCCCGATGGAAGGCACGCGATGCTTCCAGGCCGGGTGCGACACAAGCGGTAAGACCTTGCCGGTGCTCGAGTACAGCCACAGCGAAGGCTGCTCAATATCCGGAGGCTTCGTATATCGGGGGAAAGCCATCCCTGAGATCGACGGACACTATTTCTACAGCGACTGGTGCCAGGGTTGGATCCGCAGTTTCCGGCTCGACGGATCAGAGGTTGTCGACGAGACCGACTGGACCGAGGAGCTCGGTTCGCCAGGTCAGGTGACCAGCTTCGGCACAGACGCCGCCGGCGAGCTCTACGTCACGACGTGGGACGGGTTGGTCTTCAAAATCGTCGCCGTCCGCAACTGACCGGTCACCACGTTTCGCCTTCGTAGTAGGGAAAGCCGTGGCTCAACCACGCCGCCTTCATGCGGCCAATCTCGTCCACGGGGACCAGATCGCGCCAGGCGTACGGCATCATGCCACTCGGCTGGCTGACCGTATACGGAGCATCATTGATCTCGCCTGCCGACGACCTGCGTGCGACGTGCATCTCCGAAGCAGGTGTCCACGTGAGCTCCACGAACTGATAGAGGTCCCGGAACTCCTCGACGGGATCGACGCAGAGGTCCTCGTATAGGACGACCTGATGATCGGAGTGATCAGCGAGGGCGGCGAGGCACGTTTGGAGAGCAATCGCCTGGAGGTTCACTGAGTCGACCCAGCCGGATCCGCCGGCAGGCGGTACCAGATGCTTGGGTAGGCGCTGCTCGAGCGCCGCGCCCCAACCCAGCTTCTCAAACGATGCTGCGACCGCTGCGGGGTGCCGGAGAAGGTACACGACTGTGGGACCCAACTCCTTGATCAGCCACGGAAGTGCGAACGGGTTGACCTCCTTGATCACGACACGGCGGCTCCGTCGCGTGGGGAGACGCCATTGATCGATGTCGCGGACAATCTTGCTGTTGAAAGCAGGCACCGCGCTGTCGATCGAGCGGACCGCAGTCTGGTACGAGTCGGGGATGTTCGACTCGTCGAACCAACGGAAAGATAGGCCGGCCCGGCCCTGCGCATCCAGGAACGATTGGGTGAGGGGCTCACGGAGGTACATGGCTTGCGGCGAGTTTCCGAGTACGTCGCCCACCCAGCTGGAGCCGGAGCGCGGCATAGAGACGACCAGCACAGGTGGCCGCCGATGCGACAGCAAGGCTGTCACGAGCGTTCGCTGCCATCCCTTGTTTACCCAGGCCACCGGAGATTCAAGACTCATCGAGGCCGATGTTGGCACATCCAGTCCGAGCCGGTGACTGCGCTCGGCGCGCCAGCCGAACATCCGGTTGAAATGTGCGCGGGCCCGAGGCTCCACCGGGGGTGAGCCAAACAAGCCGAAGCCTCACCAGGCGGAGTGAGTCGATCGGATCGGGTTCCGATCCCAACTGTCTTCGGCGTGCCGGCGATGCCACAGCAAGACTCACTGCTTCGCAGGAGGAGACCCGGCGGATTGCTCGAGGGACAGAGGCCTGCCCGAGCCCTCGATGCGGAGTGCCCCGGCGTGAAGGTCGCAACCCGGGCGATGAGCGGCGCCCGACGGCGCCTCGAACGGAATCAACCCGGGGCCTGCCCCGGGTTGTGTGTCAGCGGAGGGGGTGGGATTCGAACCCACGAAGGGCGTAAACCCTTACGGCATTTCGAGTGCCGCGCACTAGGCCAGACTATGCGACCCCTCCAGTGGACCCGAGATTGTAACCAGCAACGCCCGGCCACCCGAGAGGCCCGGGCGGTTTGTGCGTCTCGAGTCGTGGATCTCGCGTCTCGAGTCGTGGGTCTCGAGTGGGCCTGCCCTTTGGGCCTGTGTCTTCCGTGCGCCCCTGCCGTCGAGCGACAGCCAGCAAGCGCGTTCTCGGTCGCCAGCTCGGATCAGGCACCCCCATGTCACCCAAGGCTTACCGCTTAAGGCTGCTTCCTTCCGGACCTGACCTGGTTCGCGGGGCCTCGCCGCATCGGACCCAATCTGTCAACACCGCGTGCCGAGTGCTGACCTCATCGGCTATCGCCCTCGGGCAGGGATTCGGTCTCGCATAAGAGGATTTCGAGTACAGGGCACCCCTACCGCCCCACCTAGCACGGATGCGACATCTTAGACCGCCCACCACACCCCCCATCCACATCTGAACCCGGGGTACAACCCCGGGTTCAGCGTTTCAAAAATGCAACGCTGAGCCCTCAGAATGGCCGTGCCAACGGTTGCGCGTTGAACTCGGAGGCCCACCGTTGCAAAAACGCGACGCTGAACCCCGGGTTCAACCCGGGGTTCGTGCCAGAACGGCGCCGTAGACGAAACCGAGGGGGCCCATGCGCCACATATCGACGACGGACATGGGTGCGCGCGCATAGAGCGCTTCGGGTGGAGGCAGCTTGTCGAGGCTTTCGTGCAGAAACTGATACTCCTCACGTCCTCCAACCGTGGCGCCGGCGACTGGTAGCACGACCGACGTCCCCACCCGGTGAACCTTGGCCAGTTGCGCATTGCGGGGACGGGTGAGGTCGATGATCACTGCCCGGCCTCCAGGGCGCAGGACTCGGTTCACTTCAGAAAGCGTCGCCGGGACCGAATCAACATTGCGAAATACATAGGCCGAGAAGACGCCGTCGAACGATGCATCGCGAAACGGAAGGTGCTCACCGACGCCGATCACTCGCTGCCGTATCGGGCTGAGATCGAGCATCCGAGGCTCAGGATCCAGCGCTACGAGATCGGAGTCACCGAAGATCGGGGCTGCTGCGCCAGTACCAGAGCCCAGATCGAGAATGCGTCCCGCAGGCAGGTAGGCGGCGCCGCGGCGACGCCAGTTCTGTTCTTGCCCGAGTGACAGAAGCCGATTCAGCAGGTCGTAGCGAGCTGCGATTTGGCTGAAATCGGCGCCCAAACGGCCCTCACCCACCCAGCCGATCGAAACCGGCGTAGGGCCGGAGGACTTCTGGAATGACCACCGTGCCATCGGCCTCCTGGAAATTCTCCATGATCGCAAGCAGTGTGCGGCCGACCGCAACAGCAGTGCCGTTCAGCGTGTGCACGAACTGGTTTCCTTCGTCGCTCTTGTACCGAACCTTCAGGCGCCTCGCTTGGAAATCAGTGGTGTTGGAGCACGAGGTGATCTCGCGAAACGCCTGCTGGGAAGGGATCCACGCTTCGATGTCGTATTTCTTGGCGGCCGGGGCACCGAGGTCACCGGCCGCGACATTCACCACTCGGTAGGGAATCTCGAGTGCCTGGACAATGCGCTCCTCGAGCGAGAAGAGGAGCTCGTGCTCGTCCCAGGAAGCATCGGGATGGACGAACGCAAACATCTCGACCTTGTCGAACTGGTGCACTCGGAAGATCCCTCTGGTGTCTTTTCCATAGGTACCAGCTTCTCGCCGGAAGCAGGTCGAGAAGCCGACGTAGCGAGCCGGCAGCTCTTCTTCGGCGAAGATGTGGTCGGCGTGGAGTGCGGCCAAAGGCACCTCGGCCGTGCCAACCAGGTAGAGCTCGTCGTCGCCGATCGAGTAGACCTGTTCGCGTGCCTCAGGGAAAAAGCCGGTGCCAAACAAGGCCGGTTCGCGGACGAGCACCGGTGGAACCACGGGCGTGAACCCCTCATTGCCCAATGTCTCGAGTGCCCATCGGACGAGGGCGAACTCCAAGAAAACGGCCTGGCCTTTGAGGTAGGCAAACCGCGACCCCGAGACACGAGCACCGGCCTCGACATCGATGACGCCCAGGGCTTCGCCAAGGTCCTGGTGATCGCGCACCTCGAAATCCATCGTTCGCGGCGTCCCCCACTGCTTGATCTCGACGTTGTACTCGTCGGTATCACCGTCGGGCGCCGACTCGTGCGCCACGTTGGGCACCTGGATCCACAGTGCCTGGAACTCCTCCGCGGCGGCGTCGGCTTCGGCCGATAGCCGCTTGTACTCCTCGGACAGCTGCGCGGCCCGCTCGATGGCGTCGGCTTTGGCGTCGCTTTCGAGCCCGGCGATTTCCTTGCCGATGTTCCGCTGCTCGGCCCGGACTTCCTCTGCCTGACGCCTCACCCGACGAATGGACTCATCGAGGTCGACCATCCGGTCTACGTCGAGCGTCATCCCGCGCCGACCGATGGAGCGTTTCAGCCCTGCTGGGTCTTCACGGAGAAATGCAATGTCGATCATCAGGCCCGCCTCGGTGTCGTGCCCGAGCAGATTACCCGAGCCCCACCCCACCCCTGCCACGATTGGTGCCAAGCCGGCGATAGCAACGAACGTTCTCCCCTCGGGCGACGCGACCCCCGGCCTACTGGCAGCGACGTGCGAGGAGCTCGAGGGGGCAGAGGCTCAGCCGGAGCCGCTCGCTGGGAGGCACGGGGGCGTGTACGCCGTGCCGACAAGAAGAGCGTCGCCGACGGGCAGCTCCCGAAAGAACTCGATCGGATCAGGATCCGATCGAGACTCACCCCTCGACCGGCGCGGCCTCGGCGATGAAGAGCTCGAGTTTGGTGGGGCTGCCGGTGTTCACCGCTATCAATCCGACATCGAGGAGATAGAACGTGCCACCGGTCACCGGAATGTCGGCGAAGATCACCGTGGTTTCTGCCTGGCTCTCGAGCACATCCAGCCTGACTTGCTCGGAGGCAATCCTCGCCCCTCCCCCGTCGTCCACCGTGAGCAGGACCAACACGTTTTCTTCTGCGACGTTTCCGCGGTTGGCGACGACGACCTGCACCTCGAGCGTGTCGGTATAGGGCAGTCGGTCGATCCCACCTTGCTCGCCGCCGGTCGCTTCGGGGATCGTGAGGATGTTCGCAGCCACGACGCCTCGCACACCTTGCAGATCGACAGCTGATGCAATCCGCCCGCCGAGCGCATCGAGAAACGCCGGCGTGCCTGCTCCTGGCGGCAAATAGCTGGCGTCGGGGAGCTCGGACTCCGGCAACCCGAGCTCGATGCGAAGCTGCTCGATCTCGATGAGGAGGATGTCGTAGAGAACGTCGCCGGACTGCATGAGCCCGATCGCTTCGCCGAGGCGGTTGATCGAGACCGGGTTGTCGGGCGCGTCGACGAGCTCGAGAGAAGCTTCCTCGAACAGATCGACGCCGGCCTGCCACTGGCCCAGCATCGCCAGCGCGAGCCGCTGAGCACCCTCGACCCGGCCCGGAAGCTCGGATTCCTCGGTATCCGGCGTGAGCTCGGTGATCGACCGAACCAAAGACGCATCGATCTGCGTCATGAGGTCGGTGAATTGGTCACGGTCGACAGTGATTTCGGACGATACGAGCGTCCGCATGTCATTTGACGTTGCGGATTGTTGAGCGGCGACTGAGCGCACATCGTCGTAGAACGCCATGGCACCCAGGTTCTCGCTCGACAAGTTGCCCACAGCCAAGAACACGACCACGACGGTCACGAGGATCGCCGGAAAGAGCCAGCGCTTGCGGCGGCGTCGGTTTGGGGCGTCGAACTCCGGGAACATGACGCACCAGGGTATATCGCCTTCCGAACAGTAGGACGCGGAGAACACTCTTTGTCTCGGCCCGACTCGGATGGCGACAAGACTCCGCCGACGCCGACCGCGAGTACTCACTCTGCTCTCGGGGCAGGAGTTCTGACCGGCAAATATCGCCGCGATCAAGCACCACCACCTGGGAGCCTCGTCGAAATCGGCTACCTCGATCCGGTGAGCCCTACGCTGCATGACGCCCTCGACCGGTTGCGAGCAGCGGCCGAAGATCAGGGCACGACGACCGGCACCTTGGCCCTGGCCTGGCTCATCGGTCGACCAGACGTCGCCGCAATCACGACCGCACCATCACGAACCAGCCCACATCTCTCCCTCGCCGATGAGGCACTGCGCATTCATGTCAGCGCAGAAGAAGCAGCTACCTGGAGTTCCTGGTTCTTCGATGCCATCTCCGCTGGTGAGTCATCCGAGTGAGACGGCCGCCTGTCGGGTTGGAAGAGCACCCTTGGGAGGTCGATGCGGCGGCGCCCAGATCTTGCCCCTGACTTGACGAAACGTCGTGATTCCCACAACGAGTGGGCGAGGGGGGACTTGAACCCCCACGAGCCAAAGCTCACAGGCACCTGAAGCCTGCGCGTCTGCCAATTCCGCCACTCGCCCGAGTGGTGTCCTGATGGACCGGCGTGAGGGGCGGAATCGTACCATGCGGCCTGTAGGGGGTCGATTGCCGATACACTGCCGCGGGTGAACCTGGCACGGAACGCGGAACGCCGTCTCGAGCGCCTCGTCGAGGGGATCGCCGGCCGGATGTTCAAAGGCAACCTTCATCCAGTAGAGCTGGCATCGCGGCTGGTCCGCGAAGCTGATCTCGCCCTGACGAGCACCGAGATCGGCCCCAGCGCGCCCAACGACTTCACCCTCCGGGTCGCTCCCGGTGCGATCGATGGAGAGCTCCCACCGCACATTCTTCCCGAACTCGCCAGAGCAGTCGAGGCATCTGCGATCGACAAGGGTTGGCGTATCGAAGGGCCTGTGCGAGTCACGCTTCTCGAGGATCCCAAGGTCACGTCCGGTTCCATCCAGTCCGAGACGGGCATCTTCGTGGGACCGCTGCCTGCGTGGGCCGTGCTCGATGGGAAACACGGGCTTTTCGAGCTGCACCACAACCGATCACTCATCGGGCGCAGTGATCATGCTGACATCCAGATTCCCGAGCCACACGTGAGCCGCCAACACGCAGTGGTATGGCGCGACAGCTCCGGCTCTTTTGTCGACGACTTTCGATCGGCCAACGGGACAAGGGTGGACGGGACGGCGATCGCCAGTGCTACCGAGCTCGAGGACGGGTCGGTCGTCGCCTTTGGGTCGTCGTCGTTCACATTCCGGTTGGTGTAGCGGTGACGGTTGCGGTTCTCTCTGCCCTCAAGCTCGTCTTTGTCGCGTTCCTCTTTGTGTTCGTGTGGCAAGTCGCCAAAGCCGTCGCCGGACATCTGGGAGGGCTCGAAGCTCGTTCCCGCCGTAGCGCCGGCTCCGAGGTTGTGTTCGTGAAATCCGAGACCCAGGCCGGTCTCGACTTCCGTGTGAGCGGAGCGGTCGTTGTCGGGAGATCAGCTCAGGCCGATGTGCTGCTCGACGACCCGTACGCCTCGGAGTTTCATATGCGTTTCACCGCCGAAGGAGACCGGCTCGTCCTCCATGATCTGGGAAGCACCAACGGTACGTATGTCAACGGACGACGGGTGGCGGCCACGGTTACCCTCAACAAAGGCGATGCCGTCCAGGTTGGCAAGACTGTGATGGAGGTCCGATGAAGCTCACGTGGGCCACAGGCACCGATACCGGGCGAGTACGGTCGAACAACCAGGACTCCGTGTCTCCGCCGCCGGGAACAGATACCTCGACGACGGGGCTCCTCATTGCGGTTGCCGATGGCATGGGAGGGCACGTTGGCGGAGAAATCGCCAGCAGCACTGCGCTGGCCGCAGCGCTGTCGACTGACGGGACGCCGCGCGATCGCATCGCCGTGGCCAACCAAGCCGTTCTCGATGCCGTGAGAGCCGACCATTCTCTCCGGGGAATGGGCACGACATTGACGCTGGCATCGATCTCGAGCGACGGGACTGCGGTGGTCGGCCACGTCGGTGACAGCCGGGCTTATCGGGCCCGAGACGGAGAGATCGTGCAACTGACCGCCGACCACACCGTCATCGCCGAGTACCTTGCTTCTGGAAAGATCACCCTCGAACAGGCGAAGCGCCATCCGCAGCGAAGCGTGATCACCCGGGCAGTTGGCATCATCGACGACTTGGAAGTCGACGAGTTCGAGGAACGGTTCGTGCCCGGCGATCGTTTGTTGATCTGTAGCGACGGACTGACAGCAATGGTTGATGATGCACAGATCCGGCAATTGATCGAAACCCACGCTCCCCAAGAGGCGGTCCGCCGCCTCATCGAGGCTGCCAACCGGGCCGGCGGGGTGGACAATATCTCCGTAGCGGTGGTCGCGTTCGAGTCATGAACCGCACTGCCGAGGCGGTGCTCCTCGCCGGCGCAGCCGCGATCGCCGGGTTGGGCGTGACACTCGTGAATCTGGCCCGGGGTGGCGGCGTCGACGCCGATGTCGGCCTCACCATCGTCGTCTTCGTTTTGGCGTTTGGTGGCTTGCATATGGCAATGCGAGCGTGGGCACCCCGATCCAGTCCCTACCTACTCCCAATCGCCAGCCTCCTGGCGGTCATCGGTTTTGTGGAGGTGTACCGCCTCGACGATCGGTTGGCCGATCTCCAGCGGTGGTGGATTCTCATTGGAGCTTTCCTGGCGGCGACGCTGGTGTTCAGCCTGCGCAACGCCGGCACCGAGGTGCTGCGAAGGTATCGGTATCTGCTGCTGATCACGTCGTTGGCAGTGTTGTTGCTGCCCCTCCTGCCGCTGAATTGGTCGTTCCCCTTGCGGGGACGACTCGTCAACGGGTCACGACTGTGGGTCGCCCTCGACCTGGGCTTTCTGGAGATCCAGTTTCAGCCCGGCGAGCTGGCCAAGATTCTGCTCGTGGCCTTTCTGGCCAGTTTCCTCGCAGAACGCCAACAAGCGCTCTCGCTGATGACGCGCAAGATCGGTCGCTTCTCGGTGCCCGAGCCTCGTCAAACAGTGCCGATTCTCCTGGCGTGGATCGCCAGCTTCGCCGTACTCGTCTATCAGCGAGACCTCGGAGCATCGTTGCTTCTCTTCGCCAGTCTGGTGGCGATGGTCTACGCCGCCACCGGACGCGCGTCGTATCTCATGGCAGGCGGCGGTCTCTTTGCGATCGGCGGCCTCGTCGCTGCGCGGTTGTTCTCGCACGTCGAATCGAGAGTCCAAGCCTGGCTGACACCGTTCGACTACTACGACACCACGGGATACCAGATCGCACAGGGTCTCTTCGCCATGGGCTCCGGCAGCCTGTCAGGTTCCGGCCTCGGATTGGGCCGACCCGACGTCATACCCTTCGCCAGCACCGACTTTGTCTTCGCCGCAGTTGGTGAAGAGCTCGGCTTGGCGGGGTCGGTCATCGTCATCAGCCTGTTCGCGCTGCTCGTGGCGGTCGGCTTTGGCATTGCCCTGCGTAGCCGTGATTTGTTCCGCAAGCTGCTCGCCGCCGGCCTGATCTTCGCCGTGGGCCTGCAAGCACTCCTGATCATCGGCGGCGTAGTCCGACTGTTCCCTCTGACTGGCATCACGCTTCCGTTCATGTCGTACGGGGGATCGTCGCTGCTCGCCAACTTCCTGATCATCGCTCTGCTCGCTCGAGTGTCACATGAGGAGCGAGTATGAACGGGCCCATCCGTCGACTAGCTCTGGCTATCTTCGTGGGTTTGGCGCTGCTCCTCGCCAATGTCACCTACATCCAGTTGGCTCGCGGACCTGAGTATCGGGATGACCCCCGAAATCCACGAGTGCTGCTCGCCCGAAGCTCCAAGGAGCGGGGAACGATCGTCGATCGCTCAGGCAAGATCCTCGCCCGCTCGGTGCAAGACCCCCTTGCCCAAGGTGGGTTCATCCGCCGGTACCCGCAAGGCGCCGACACCGTGCATGCGGTGGGCTATTCATCCCTGCTCTTTGGCGATCGCGGCTTGGAGAGGGCCTACGCGTCCGAGCTCCGGTCCAAGGAAGACGTCACCATCTCCGACATGGTCGCGGCGTTGCTCGGTCGCGACCTCAGGCCACAGAGTCTCGTATCTACGATCGACCTGGACATTCAGCGAATCGCCACCGAGCAGATGGATGGCGTCGAAGGTGCGATCGTGGCGCTCGACCCGGCGACCGGCGAGATCGTTGCCTATGTATCGCACCCAGATTTCGACCCTGCTCCGCTTCTCGATGCGACGTCCGCGCCAGCCGGCGACGCACTCGAGGCCGACCCCGATCAACCACTGCTAGACCGGGTCGTTGCGGAGACCTACCCGCCCGGCTCGACCTTCAAGATCGTCACGTTGGCCGCGGCTCTCGAGAACGGTGTCGCCAGCCCCGAGACACCATTCGACGATCCTGTGGAATTCGACCTGCCCGGCTCGACGGCGACCATCCGCAACTTCGACCGAAGCACGTGTGCTGGGGGCGGCGAGGTCGAGTTGGCAGTCGCATTTACCCGCTCGTGCAATACCGTATTCGCCGACCTGGGAATCCAGGTGGGAGCCGACCGTATGGTCCAACAGGCCGAATTGTTCGGATTCGGGGACCCCGTGCCGTTCATCTATGACGTTGTCGCGTCGACGATCCCCAGCGCAGACAACTTCACCAACAACGAGGCCGCTTTGGGTCAGAGCGCCATCGGCCAGCGTGACGTGCGGGCGACTCCCCTGCAAATGGCCCAAGTTGCCGCGGCCATAGCCAACGGGGGCGTCCCAATGCAGCCGCAGCTGGTACGCGAAATCGTCGACGCCGACGGAGCGACGATCAGCACCACCGAGCCAGTTCCTGGCCCCCGGGCGGTGTCCGAGGACACAGCCGCGGTTCTCACCGAGCTCATGATCGACGTCGTCGAGAACGGGACGGGCCGGAACGCTTCCGTTGCCGGGCTGACCGTGGCTGGCAAGACGGGAACTGCCGAGACCGAGACCGGGCCACCGCACGCCTGGTTTGTTGGGTTCGCCAACGACGGAGCTCGCATTCTGGCGATTGCTGTCGTAGTGGCTGACGGAGGATCCCTTGGCGACGAGGCGACGGGAGGATCGGTCGCAGCGCCGATCGCTCGCGCCGTCTTCGAAGGATGGTCTCAACAGTGAGTGGTCCTACAATCCGCCCGATGGAATCCGGCCGATTGCTCGCGGAGCGGTATGAACTCATCTCGCACATCGCCCGCGGGGGGATGGCCGACGTCTGGGAGGCGCGTGACACCCTTCTGAACCGCCGAGTGGCGGTGAAGTTGCTTCACCAACAACTGAGCGACGACCGCGCCTTCGTCGAGCGCTTCCGTCGCGAAGCGCGTGCTGCAGCCAACCTTTCTCATCCCAATATCGTCTCGATTTACGACTGGGGCGAAGAGGGATCGACCTATTTCATCGTCATGGAGCTCATCGATGGCCGCTCGCTACGGGACATCATCAAGAGCGAGGGAGCCTTGCTCCCGCGACGTGCCGCAGAAATCGCCGCAGAAATCGCTGCCGCCCTCTCGGTCGCCCATCGCGAAGGAATCATCCATCGCGACACCAAGCCGGCCAACGTGTTGCTTGCTGCCGACGGAACCGTGAAGGTCACCGACTTCGGCATCGCCAGAGCATGGAACGACTCGGAGGAGTTGACCCGTACCGGCGCAGTCATCGGGACCGCAACGTACTTCAGCCCCGAACAAGCGCGTGGCGACCCGGCGGACGAACGGTCCGACATCTATTCGCTGGGCGTCGTTTTGTACGAAATGCTGACCGGCCTCCCACCGTTTACCGGCGACAGCCCGGTGTCGATCGCCTATCAGCACGTGCAGGAGCCGGCGATGCTCCCCTCGGCGGACAATCCAGACATCCCCCATGATCTCGAACGAATCGTGATGCGAGCGATGGACAAGACTCCGGAGCTCAGATACCAGACCGCGCTCGATGTGCGAGAGGATCTGCTGCGGACCCTGCGCGGAGCTGAACCGATCGGCGCGGCGCCTCCGTTGGCGGACCGCCCGACTCAGGTTCTTCAGGAAACGCCCGCTCCAGCGCCTACGGTGCCTCCCGACGAAACCTATCGCCAGATCGCTCCAGAACCAAGCAGTCAAATGCCGTTCTACGCCACCGTGGGGATCCTGGTCGTCTCCCTCGTGGTTCTCCTCGTCATCCTGTTCCAGAGCTTCGGTGGCGACTCGACACCAGTCATCGACGACGTTCAAGTTCCCAATGTCGTCGGCCTGGAACAGCTCGCGGCCGTTAACCGCCTCGAACAGGCCAACCTCCGGGCCAATGTCATCCCGACTGCCAGCGCCGAAGTCGAGATCGGCCTGGTGGTGGCGACACGCCCCGAAGCGGGCACGCTCGTAGCCGAGAACGAGTTCATCGACGTCATCGTGTCGACAGGCCCCCAAGACGTACAGGTCCCTGGTGTGGTGGGCGTGTCTCTCGACGTCGCAGAGGATCGGCTGACCAGGCTGAACCTGGAGGTCGGCGAGATCACCGAACAAGCATCCGAGGATGTCGAAGAAGGCTTTGTGATCGCGCAGAACCCCGCCGAAGGCGAGCTCGTCCCCCCAGAGAGCAGTATCGATCTGATCGTGTCGACGGGCCCTGAGGCTCTCGTTCTCGAGGATTACCGGGGGCGATCCCAACGCGAGGTTCAAACGTTGCTGGAAGAAGCCGGTTTGACGGTCGAGATCGTCATGGAATTTGATGACTCGGTGGCGCCCGGATTCGTGACGAGGACACGACCAGGGCCAGGCACAGAAGTGGAGGCCGGTGACTCCGTAACCGTGTTCGTTTCCGAAGGTCCCGAGCCGGTAGCACTGCCCAGCCTGATCGGACGGGACGAAGCACAGGCACGAGCTCTCGTGGAATCGCTCGGCCTCATCCTTCAAGTCAGTGCCGGAACCGTCGACGCCGGCCCCGATTTGGCCGGGCTCATCGCCGAACAGTTCCCCGATGCCGGCACGAGTATGTTGCCGGGCGAGATCGTCGTGGTGACCCTCGGCGCCGAAGTGGTAACCACGACGACCACGACCACCACGACCACTACCACCACCGTTCCTCCCACAACGACCCCGGCGCCGACGACAACCGCTCCGGCGACGTGAGCGGGGCTCGCAACCGAGCCCTTCTCGACTGGTATCGGGTCAACCGAAGGCCACTTCCCTGGCGCACGGGCGTCGAGCCGTGGCCGATTCTCGTTGCAGAAGTCATGGCCCAGCAGACGCAGGTAGGCCGCGTTGCGCCCAGATTCGAGGCCTTCATGGAGCGGTATCCAACTCCTGATGCTTTCGCCGGCGCCAGCGACCTGGACGCCCTGGCCGTGTGGGCGGGCCTCGGATACAACTCCCGGGCATTGCGACTTCGCGGCGCCGCCCGAGCGGTCAGCGCCGACGGATGGCCGGACACCCCCGAGGGCCTCGCTCAGCTCCCCGGCGTTGGCCCATACACGGCCGCGGCGGTTGCCTGTTTTGCGTTCGGACACGATGTTCCGGCGGTGGACACCAACCTCCGCCGGGTGCTCAGCCGGTGGGAGGGCAGGCCATTGGCGGGCATCGAACTCCAAGAGGTCTCCGCAGAGTGCCTGGCGATCGGGGAGGCCGCGGACTGGAACCAGGCCGTCATGGACCTCGGGGCGTTGCTGTGCACACCTCAGCAGCCGGATTGTTCCCATTGCCCAGTCGCAACGTGGTGCGTCGACCCGGGGGTCTACCAGCCGGCGCCCAGACAGGGCGCCTGGGTTGGCTCCAACCGACAAGCTCGCGGAGCGATCGTCCGTGCGCTTCTGCGCGGGCCGCACACAACCCAGGAACTGGTGGAAAGCACCGCTCTCGACGC
>JBFGJH010000038.1:0-30674 GCA_041577335.1 Acidimicrobiia bacterium
ATTCCGGCCCTGCAATCTGGCTCATTGTTCGGCGACAAGGTGGGGATCGAGGTCGTCGACGCTCAATGGATCCAATCGACCGAGGCAACGGTGGTCGCCGAACTCCTCGTCGGCGTCGATCCTCAGGCCGTGGCAGTCGTGTTGGTGGCGGCCGGCTCCCTGCCGAAGGCGCTCGCCGACGTGCTGAAAGGTCGAGCCGAGAAGATCTCGATATCCAAGCTGAGAGACCGTGACATCCGCGACCTGCTGGGAGACGAGCTGAGCAAACGAGGTCTCGAAGCCGATCGCGACGGTGCTCAGGCGCTCATGGCACGGTTCGGAACCGACCTGGGATCGCTCCGCCGAGCTCTCGATCAGCTGGTCGGCACGCACGAGAAGATCACCCGCTCTCTGGTGCTCGACCGCTTCAAGAATCGCCCCGAGGAAGGCATGTGGCATTACACGGACGCTGTGTCGGCAGGTCAGGTCGGGCAGGCTTTGTTGCACCTCGATGCGTTGCTCACCCACACGCATCCATTGGCTCTCATCGGAGCGTTGGAGTCGGACCTTCGCCAGAAGTCCTACGCGTCTGCTGCTCCTGACTTTGATACGTTCGCAGCGTGGATGCCGCCCCGGGCCCAGACATGGAAAGTCGAGAAGCTCTGGAAAGCACGGGGCCGGGTGTCCGATTCCGATCTCCACCGGGCAGTGTCGGCGCTCACTCGAGCCGACCGGATTCTCAAATCCACCCCGGAGGAAACCCATCGGGTCACCATGGAGCGCCTCACGGTTGCGCTTTGTCGTTGGTATTCGAACCGTCCCTGAGATTGGCTCACGCACAGGCCTTTGCTACAGTGCAGGCTGCGCGCTGAGCGTGCAGTTCCTTACGCCCTGTCGCCGGTCATTCGCGGCATGGGCCTCGACATCAAGGATTCCTTTCGATGGCCAACATCAAGTCACAGATGAAGCGAAATCGGCAAAACGAGAAACGCCGCCTCGCCAACCGATCGCTGCGCTCCGAGTTGAAGACGCGGATCAAGTCGGTCGAGACGGCCGTCGAAGCCGGCGATATCAGTGCTGCCGAGACTGCGCTACGGCACGCCCAGAAGCGCATCGACATGGCTGCCTCGAAGGGCCTTCTCAAGAAGAACACCGCTGCCCGGCGGAAATCTCGGCTCGCCAAGCAGGTCCAACGGCTCGCTTCCTAGACGGCGTCGAGACTGCGTACAACGACGATGTCGATACGCAATTTCTGCATCATTGCGCATATCGACCACGGCAAGTCGACGCTCGCCGATCGCCTCATGGAGAGGACAGGTGCAGTCACCGAGCGCGAGATGCGCGAACAACTCCTCGACACGATGGATATCGAGCGTGAGCGCGGCATCACCATCAAAGCCCAATCGGTGCGGCTGAGCTACTCCGACCCGGCCGGTGTCGATCACACTCTCAATCTCATCGACACGCCTGGGCACGTCGACTTCAGCTACGAGGTGTCGCGTTCCTTGGCGGCTTGTGAGGGGGCGGTGTTGCTCGTCGACGCCGCCCAGGGTGTGCAGGCACAGACCCTTGCCAACGCATACCTGGCAATCGAAGCGGGACTGGAGATCATCCCGGTGCTCAACAAGATCGATCTCCCTGCTGCCGACCCCGAGCGCGTGGGAGCAGAGGTCGCCGCGATCATCGGATGCGACCCGGCCGAGATCTTGGCGGTGTCAGCAAAGACAGGGGAGGGCGTCGACGACCTACTCGACCGCATCGTTCGTGATGTGCCGCCTCCCGGCGGCTCGGCGGATGCGCCGCTGCGAGCCCTCGTTTACGACAGCTACTTCGACTCCTATCGGGGGGTCGTGTGCTCGGTCCGGATCGTGGATGGCCATCTCGGCCGTGACGAGGAGATCCGGTTCATGGCGACCGGTGACCGGTCCAACGTCAGCGAGATCGGCGTTCTCACGCCGAGAGCCAAGCCCATGACGCGGCTGTCGGCGGGCGAAGCCGGGTACCTCATCACCGGGGTCAAGGAGCTCGATCGGATCAAGGTGGGTGACACCATCACCAGCGTTCGTCACGGCGCTTCGGAGCCGCTGCTGGGTTATCAAGAGCCAAAGCCGATGGTCTTTTCGGGGCTCTTTCCTGCGGACGGTGACGAATTCGAGCGCCTCCGCGAGGCGCTCGAGAAGCTCCAACTCAACGACGCTTCGCTGATCTACGAGCCCGAGACGTCCCGGGCTCTCGGGTTTGGGTTTCGGTGTGGCTTCCTGGGCCTGCTGCACATGGAAATCGTGCGGGAGCGCCTCGAGCGCGAATACGACCTCGACCTCGTCGCCACCGCTCCGTCGGTCGCGTATCGCGTCCACGGCACCGATGGGGCGATCACCGAGATCAGATCGCCGCAAGACCTGCCGGAAGCCAACAAGCGCGAGCTGCTGGAAGAGCCCTACGTGCGGGCGATGATCATTTCCCCGTCCGAGTACATCGGGCCGATCATGGAGTTGACGCAGACTCGACGTGGCCAGTTGGTTCACATGAACTATCTCTCACCCGAGCGGGTAGAGCTCGTCTACAACCTGCCGCTTGGAGAAGTCGTGTTCGACTTCTTTGACCAGCTCAAGTCCCGAACGCGCGGGTACGCATCGCTCGACTACGAGCCGAGTGACTACCGGGCCTCCGACCTCGTGAAGGTCGACATTCTGCTCGCCGGCCAGGCGGTTGATGCGTTCTCAGCGATTGTGCATCGTGACAAGGCGCAGGCCTATGGGAAACAGATGGTGGAGAGACTCAGGGAGCTCATTCCTCGCCAGATGTTCGACGTACCCATCCAGGCGGCCGTCGGTTCCAAAGTCATCTCACGGGAAACGGTCAAGGCCCGCCGGAAGGACGTATTGGCCAAGTGTTACGGCGGTGATGTCAGCCGGAAGCGAAAACTTCTCGAGCGCCAGAAGGAAGGCAAGAAGCGCATGAAGATGGTCGGTTCCGTCGAGGTGCCGCAAGAGGCCTTCATTGCTGCGCTGCGAGTCGACTCCGACTCATGACCCTTCCCCCCGACTCGGCGGCGTTGGCCGAGCGTGCCGCGACGTGGAACTCGGCGTATGTCCACATCCCGTTTTGTCATCGTATCTGCCCGTACTGCGACTTTGCAGTGGTGGCCGGGCGTTCGGAATTGGTAGATCGGTACGTTGCTGCGGTTGTAAGGGAAATCCGGCGCGATGACCCTCGTGGGCCGCTTGATGCGATCTTTGTCGGTGGCGGCACACCGTCCCGCCTGAATGTTGCGCTCCTGGCCGAGATCCTCGACGCTCTCGACGGGACTCACGGGATCGCAGGCGACGCCGAGATCACCACTGAGGCGAACCCCGAGGACTGGGAGGCATCGTATAGCGATGGCGTCGCTGCGGCAGGTTTCACACGGGTGAGCCTCGGTGTCCAATCATTCGACTCGAAGGTGCTCGAGGCGCTGGGCCGCGTTCACACCGCGGATCAGGCAATTCGGTCGATCCGCAATGCCCGGGCCGGCCGCTTTGCCTCGGTGAACGTCGATCTCATTTTCGGGACTCCGGGCGAGTCGGTGCAGTCATGGGCGAAGTCGGTGGCCACTGCTCTCGGAGAAGGTGTCGACCACCTCTCTACGTACGGCCTCACGGTGGAACGGGGGACCAAGCTCAGCCGGGAGGTCGCCGCCGGAGCTCCCGCCCCCGACGAAGACGACCAGGCCACCAAGTGGGAACTGGCCGACGAGGCGATCAAGCAGGCAGGCATGGTCCGCTACGAGGTCTCCAACGCCGCCTCGCTTGCGCACCCGTGCCGCTACAACCTGTCGACGTGGGCGCAGGGCGACTATGCGGGATACGGCATGGGTGCCCACGGGCATCGCGCCGGCACCCGGTCTCGAAACTACCGGCGTTTGGAGGCATACCTGGAGGCCGTCGAAGCGGGGCGGATGCCCATCCAGGGTCAGGAAACACTCCCCAGCCACGATCGGGAGGTCGAGCGGCTCATGTTGGGTCTTCGGAGGACAGCCGGGGTGGAGCCAGGGGTGGGAGGCGCCCGGCTCCTGGCGTCTGCAGAAGGCCGGCGCCTCGCCGATGCCGGCGTGATCGCCCTACGGCACGGTCGCCTGATTGTCGAGCGACCCCTGTTGACGGATGCCGCCATACGGGCCGTGATGGCGCTCGAGGATATTGCTGACGCCGCCGCCCATCGGGGTGGTGGGGGAGTCGAACCGGTGGCCGACGAGTCACCGGCTTCTTAGCACTCTCGCCACGCGACTGCTAACGTCGCGTCATGTTGGATGAGCGTAAGGCCGTAGTTCTCGGCGCTCTGATCGACGAGTACATCTCGTGTGGAGAGCCGGTCAGTTCGACCGTGGTTCTCGAAGTGAGCGGGCTCTCCGTGTCAGCCGCCACCATTCGAAATGACCTTGCCTACCTCGAGCGTGAGGGTTTTGCGGTACAACCGCATACCTCTGCGGGGCGGGTTCCTACGGCTCAGGGCTACCGCTGGTATGTGGACCATGCCGAGGCAGGGCGCCTGCGGGCACCTACGCGGGTCCGAATCCACGACTTCTTCTCGACGGTGCAAATGGAGTTGGGTCGGCTTCTGAAAGCCACGAGTGATCTCGTCTCGGAAGTCACCACCTACCCAGCAATCATCACTGGGCCCGGCCTCCGGGGAGACACCTTGCGTGGCACCCACCTCGTCCAGCTGGGCGCCCATTCCCTGCTCGTCGTCCTCGTGACCAACCAAGGAAGGGTGACCCAGGAGGTAATCCACCTACCGGATGAGGTCGGCCCCGACCTCGTCGACGCGGCGTCGGAGCTCCTTGCCGGTCTGATCGTCGGCAAGCCGCTCGATCGACTCGAAGACGAGGTGGACGGCGCGCTGGCGGGCGTCAGCAAACCGGTTGCCAACATTGTTCATCAGGGCATCAGCGTTTTGGAGAGGTCGCAGGAAGCCACTCGCGAGCTGTATATCGGCGGCACATCGCGCATGGCTTCGATCTGGGAGGACCTGCAATCCGTGCACCGCGTACTCGAGGTGCTGGAGCGCGAGGCGATGGTGTTGAGCTTGGTCAGCGGGTTGACTCCCGGCACAACGATCCAAATCGGAGAGGAAATCCCCGTCGAAGGCGCCGAGGACCTGGCCATGGTCGCCGCCAACTATGAGTTGGGTGAGACGGGGGGGACTATCGGAGTGCTCGGCCCCATGCGCATGGACTATCGCCGGACGATCTCGATCGTCGAGGAAGTCCGCGATAACCTGGCTGACCGACTCGGTTCCTAGGAGGGCCGCTGCCGATGCCCAAGGACTATTACCGCACGCTTGGCGTTTCTGAGAGTGCTACTCCCGAAGATCTGAAGAAGGCGTTTCGACGCCTCGCTCGAGACTCACATCCTGACGCCAACCCTGACGACCCCACCGCCGAGGCGAGATTCCGTGAGATCGCCGAGGCATATGAAGTGCTGTCGGATCCCGACAAGCGCCGCGCATATGACAGAGGCGAGACGCTGGACTTCGGCGACCTCCTGTCCGGTTTTGGTCTCGACGACTTGCTGCGAACGGTGTTTGGCGACGGCGGGATCTTCGGGGGAGGCCGCAACTCGAACCGACGAGGTCGCGATCTCATGGTGACCGCCAAGATCACGCTCGAGGAAGCTGCGTTCGGGACAACTACGGAGATCTCGTATCGCGCCGCCGGGAGCTGTGAGACGTGCAACGGCACCGGAGCGGCCCCGGGCACGACCGCCTCGACGTGTCCACAGTGCCAGGGTGCCGGTGCGGTTCGTGCAGCTCGCCGAACCGTGTTCGGCACCATGATGAGCGTCGCCGATTGCGACGTGTGCGATGGCGCAGGAACCATCATCGAACAGCGTTGCAAGCCGTGCGGTGGCCGTGGATCGGTGGTCGGGCCCCGCGAGGTGCGGGTCGAGATTCCCGCCGGCGTCGCCGAAGGCACGCGCCTGCGGCTGACAGGCCAGGGTGAGGCAGGCGAACGAGGAGCGGGGCGGGGCGATTTGTACGTCGAGATTGCTGTCACGCCGCACGAAGCCTTCGTACGCTCGGGGGATGATCTTCTTCATCGTGCGCCGCTCGGTGTGGCCCAGGCAGCGCTCGGTGCCACGATCGAAATCCCTCACATCGACGGCACCAGCCAAGAGCTCAAGATTCCACCAGGCACCCAGCCTGGCGCAACGTTTTCGTTTCCCGGGATGGGCATGACCCGGCTGGGGAGACGTGGTAGAGGGGACCTGATTGTGGAAGCTCGCGTCGTGGTGCCCACGAAGCTGAGCGGTGCTGCCAAGCGGGCTCTCCAAGCGTACGCAGCGGAAGTCGACGAAGTAACCGGCCGCAGGCGTCGCACCTGAGCCGTGGGACACGTTCCGGTGGTCTACGTTCCGGCGCCCTGGACCGGTGAATCCCTGCCGGTGGACGACGGTCAGCAGCGGCATCTGGTCAAGGTGCTCCGCAAGAGGCCCGGAGAGACGATCCAATACACCGATGGACTGGGGATCGCCGGCACCGGGACGTTGGATACCCAAGGGATTCTCCGAGGAAATGAACGATCCGTTCGCCGGTCATCGAACGTTGCCGTGTACCTGGCTGCTCCCAAGGCGAAGGAGCGGCAGCGCTTTGCTGTTGAAAAGCTGGTGGAGATAGGAGTCGCCACGATTGGCTGGCTCGACACAGTTCATGGCGAGGGTCGCGCGATTCGCCCAGAGAAAGCCCAGTCGTGGGCCATCTCGGCCTTGGAGCAATCGCGGGGCGCATGGCTGCCCACTTTGCGTGACAGATGCCACATCGCAGAAATCCTCGATTGGCACTCACGCGTTGTCGCCGCAGATCAGGGCGGTCGCCGCGATATCGCCGGAGGCTCTGAGGTTGCCTTGTTGGTCGGCCCCGAGGCTGGTTGGGCGGATGGGGAACTGCCCGAGTCGGTCGAAAGGATGTCCTTGGCAGACTCCGTGCTCCGTACGGAAACGGCGGCACTGGTGGGAGCCGTCCATCTGTTGTACTCTTGACCACGGTCAGTGATCCTCTCGCGCGGAAGATGTTTTGCTAACCTGCCCGAGAGCCAGGAGGGGTTCGCGTGTCAACTACCTATAACGAGACGGTGGGGCGTCGGCTTCGATCGATCCGAAAGCAGAAGGGTCTTTCGCTTCAAGATGTCGAAGCCGAAAGCGCGCAGGAATTCAAGGCATCGGTACTAGGGGCTTACGAACGGGGTGAACGAAGTCTGTCCCTACCTCGGATGCAACGGTTGGCGTCCTTCTATGGGGTGCCAGTAGACCAGCTGCTGCCTGATGACGGGCGGTCGCAGAGTGCTGGGATTCCAGCATGGAACTCGGGAGGGATCCAGATCGATCTGTCGGCGGTGGAAACCGCAACCGGCACGTCGGCTGCAATCCTCGAACGGTTTCTGAAGGCGATCCAGATCATGCGGCAGGACTTCAATGGTCGGGTGCTGACGATTCGTCGGTCCGACCTGCGGCTGTTGGCCGGCCTGCTCGAGGAGTCGGAATCCTCGATTGGGGCGGTGCTGGAGTCGTTGGGCGTCGCAGGCTCTGCGACCGACTAGTCAGATTCCCGACTCGAATCCGGCTGCCCGTAAGGCGGCCGTGATTCGGGCGGAATCTTCATCGAGTTGCTCCGGGGTGATTGACGCGTCTGCGTTGGCAAAGTCCATGTCGGCCATGGTGTCGATTGGAATCACATGGATGTGCAGGTGGGGGATCTCGAATCCCGCCACCATGGTGCCAACTCGAGACGGCTCATACGCAGTTTGCACAGCAACGCCGATCTTGCGAGCGACCTCGGAGAGATGACCCCAAAGTTGCGGATCGGCGTCGATCCAATGGTTGATCTCTTCTCGCGGCACGACCAGCACGTGCCCGCGTCGGATAGGGGCAATTGTCAGGAAAGCGACACAACGGTCGTCGGTCCATACAAAACGACCGTCGAGGTCTCCATTGATGATCTTCGAGAACAGGGTTGGCATGAGGGGAATGCTACCGACAGGAACTCACCCATGGTTGCGAACGTTTTCTGGCCATGAGCGATGGGGCCGGTATACTGACCACTTCTTCCTTCCCAGAGGATTTCTTGCTTCCTACTGACGCTGAAGCGCGTATCCAGGTTCCCCGTTCCGACATGGTCATCAACCTCGTCGGCCAGCACGACGCGCACATTCGAGCGCTCGAACAGCACTATCCGAATACGCGGATCATCGGTCGCGGGAACGAGATCGTGTTGAGTGGCCCCTCTCGAGAGGTCGCCCAAGCAGAGAAGACAATCAACGAAATGATCGCTCTCCTGGTTGATGGACAGCAGCTCGACGAAGACCGCGTGCGCAGGCTGGTCGACATGGTCAGCTCCGACGTGCCGAGTCCCGCCGAAGTCTTCTCCGGCGGTATCCCGGTTGCTCGGGGCCGACTGATACGACCAAAGACGCTGGGACAGCGCACCTACATGGATGCCATCGCCGAACACACCGTTGTCTTCGGCATTGGGCCGGCCGGAACCGGCAAGACCTATCTGGCCATGGCGGCGGCTGTCGAGGCGCTCCGCTCAGGAGCGGTGCGCAGGATCCTGCTGACGAGGCCGGCAGTTGAGGCCGGAGAACGTCTCGGCTTTCTTCCCGGGGATCTCGCCGCCAAAGTCGACCCATATCTGCGACCGCTGTATGACGCTCTCTACGACATGTTGGGCCCAGATGAGACGGTGGCCCTCATGGACAAGGGGGTCATCGAGATCGCTCCGCTGGCCTACATGCGAGGCCGGACCCTCAATGACGCCTACATCATCCTCGACGAGGCGCAGAACACCTCGCCCGAGCAGATGAAGATGTTCCTCACGAGGCTCGGATTCAACTCGCGCATGGTCGTGACCGGTGACGTCACGCAGGTTGACCTTCCCAACGGAAAGGCGTCTGGTTTGCGCAAGGTTCGCGGGATCCTGGGGGACATCGACGGGATTGTCTTCATCGAGCTTTCCTCCAAAGATGTGGTCAGGGCGCGTATCGTGGCGGATATCGTGGACGCCTACGAGCGTTACGAAGGCCAAGAACCCCAGGGGAAGCCGCAATGACGAGAGCATCATTTCTTTTCTCGCGCGTTGCCATCATCGTGCTCACCATTGCCGGGATCTGGGGCGCGGTCGCTTGGAACCAGACCCAGGCCCGGGTCGTTGTCGAAATCGGGGAACCGTCCCCGGAACGCTTCGTGGCAACCGAGGACGTCATCGGGATCCAAGATCAAGCTGCCACCGCCGCAGCCCAGGAAGTGGCAGCCGAAGCAGTAGAGCCGATCTTCGTCACTGCGCCAGAGATCAACGATTCGGTTCGCGAGAACATCATCCAGCTCTTCGACGACATCAAAGCCAATGTGCCAATCGCCGATCCGGTGTTGGCGGTGGACTATGTAGACCCGTTTGAGGGTCTGCCTGATGCCGACGAGTCCGAGGCGGATGCTGCTCAAACAGAGGATTCCACAACCACGACCGCTCCGCCGAACCGGATATTCGCATCGGGCAGGCTCTACCTGGATCTCGATGGCGACGGATTGTTCTCCGAGGAACTCGGCGATGTTCCACTCCCGGATGTCGAAGTTCGGCTCACCGACGCGGAGGGCACCGTCACGAGAGTCTCCTCGGACCAGCTCGGATTCTTCTCTGCTGACGTAGAGGTCGAAGGGCCGCTCCTCGTGGAGGTGGCCACCGGCGATCCGCAATTCCCGGACTCCTTCGGGTTGTCCACGAACAACAACCCTCAGATCATTCTCGACACGACCGACGATACGGTGGATCTCTCGTCGATCGGCTTCACGCCCGCCGTCACGGCGGCTGATATCCAGATCGGCCGCCTGGAAGAGGTGTACCCGATCTTCGTCGATGACGCGACCATCCCAACGCTGGTGGCGCTCGCGACCGGCGATGTCACTCGCGCCGCGGTCGGTGAGGAAGGCCGCCTCGACGTCGTCGAGGCGAAAGCTATCGAGCGGGCCAACCAGGCACTGAGCGGTGGCATTTCGGCAGAGCAACTCAGCCAGGCTCGCCAGCAGGTGCTCGAGGTGAAGCCCCTGATCTTCTTCGACAACCAGATCGATATTGACGCAGAGGCGGCGGCCGCGGATGTGGTTGCCACCAATCTCGTTCCCAACCTGGTACTCGATACCGACCGAACTGAGCTAGCTCAATCGGAGGCAGCGGCGGCAGTCGAGCCGGTTCTGGTCGATTTCCGGGCGGGAGAGACCCTCGTCGACGAAGGCGAACGAGTCTCCGCCGTGCAACTCGAAGCCATCAACATGCTCGAGCTGTTGCGTCCCGATGGGTTCCAGTACGCAGGTATGGCGTCAGTCGCCACTGTCTTGGTGCTGTTGGTCATGCTGTACCTCGCACGATTCCGCCCGGGTTTCTGGCATTCGACGCAGCGCCTCAGCCTGTTTTCGTTGCTGATGGTCCTTGCCGCCGTTGCCGTACGGCTCTCCGACGAGATCGAGGCCATCGCGCCAAGCCTGGCGGGATTTGGCGGCTACGCCATTCCGGCAGCGGGCTTCGGCTTCGTCGTCGCCATCCTGTTCGACGGGAGAATGGCTGTGCTGATGGCCATTTCGATCGGGGTGATCACCGCCGTGGCCACCTTCGATCCAGGTTTCACCACCTATGCCATGCTGTCGGCGATTGGTCCCATTCCGTTTGTTTCGTCGATCTCCACCCGGGCCGACTTCCGGAGAGCATTGGTGTACGGCTCCTTGGCTGCCGCCGTGATCGCCGCCGGCACCAGCTGGTACTTCCACTCGTCACTCGTTGAAGAACTGGCGGTGTCGCAGATCGTTACCCGAGCCTCGCTTGTGGCTCTGGTGGTGAGCCTCATCGCAACGCTGGCCGGCGGCACATCGCTGTCATTCTTCGAGGTGATGTTCGACATCACCACGACGCTGCGGCTCCTCGACGTCACCGACCGCAATCACCCGGCGCTGCAGCTCTTACAGGACGAGGCCTGGGGTACCTTCAACCATTCGCTCATGGTGGGCTCGTTGGCGGCCAGCGCCGCCAAGGAAATCGGAGCCAACAATCTCCTCGTGTTGGCTGCTGCGTACTACCACGACCTGGGAAAGACGCAGAACCCGAAGTTCTTCATCGAAAACCAATTCGGGCAGAGCAACCCTCACGACAACCTCCCCCCCGAGGAGTCGGCAGCCATCATTCGCCAGCACGTGACCGACGGTGTGGAGCTGGCTCATCGTTATCGGATCCCCTCCGAGGTCGCAGTGGGCATTCAATGCCACCACGGCGACGGGATCATGCGCTACTTCTACGAAAAGGCCAAGGAGCAGTACGGCGAAGAGAACATCCACGTCGAAGACTATCGACACCAGGGATTCCGCCCTCGGACGCGCGAGATGGCGATTCTGATGATGGCCGATGCCCTCGAAGGCGCCACACGCGCCGTGTTCAGCGACGAAGATCCTTCGCCGGAAAAGATTCGCAAAGTCGTCGAGCGCGTGGTGGCCGAGAAGATCAATGACGGTCAGCTTTCGGCATCCGATCTCACCCTTGGGGATCTCACCGATGTGAAGGCGGCGTTTGTCGAGGCGCTGGTTGGCCACTATCACCAACGGATCCCCTATCCGAACTTCCCGGATGCTCCGGCCATGCCGGGCGGAAGCGCCCGCCTCCCTGAGCCCGCCGGGCCGGCCGTTCCTTCGGTAGAGTCGGCATCACGCCAGCCCATCCAGACATTGCCCGAGGACAACGCTTGAACATATTCCTGGCGGACGAGCAAGACGAGCCGCTGAGTACCGACACCCTATGCCGCCTGGCTGAGAAGACGCTGGCGGCCGAGGGACTCGAAGACGAAACAGAGCTCACCCTGATGCTCGTCACCGACGAGGTCATCGCCGGCTACAACGCCCAGTTCATGAGCCGAACGGGGCCAACCGATGTGTTGGCGTTTCCGCTCGAAACGCTCGAACCGGGAAAAAAGCCCAAGCGGGTGACCAACGGTCCGCCCGTGAATCTCGGTGATGTCATCATCGCCCCGGCATATGTCCGCGCCAACGCGAAAGCCAACGGTGTTGCGTTCGACGACGAACTGGCGCTGATGGTCGTCCACGGCATCCTCCACCTCCTCGGCTATGACCACCCTTCGGACGAGGCTGCCGAAGCGATGGAAGAGCGCGAGCGACAGATCCTTGCGCAGGTGGGAGTGCGGCGCCCGTGACTTGGTTGGCTTTGGCTACCGCCGCCGTCCTGCTTCTTCTCTCCGCTGTGCTTCGCTCCGGTGGTGCTTCGCTCGTGCGCACCTCGCGTGCCGATGCGCTTCATGACGCCGCCGATGGTGACGAGCGGGCCGCGATCGTTGCAGAGCTCCTCGTCGACCGGACCGGCCTCCAGCCGGCGATCGGCCTTGTTCACTCGGGTCTTCTCATCGTGACGACGCTCCTTGCCACCTGGCTCCTCAGCATTCGAATCGACGAAGGTTGGCTGCTGGCGTCGAGCCTGGTCGCCGCGGCGGTGTTGTTGCTCTTCCTTGCCGACGTGTTGCCGAGAACCATCGGTCGGCGAAGGCCTCGAACTCTGGCGTACCGATATGCGCGTTTGCTGCGGTGGGCGGCCTCCTTCGGGGCGGCCGCCACTGATCTCGGCGAAGACGAAGATGAAGGCGACGCTCGTCCCGGGGTGCAGTTTGACGGGCACGACCGCGACGAGGACGACCGCAAAGAAATCGAGTTGATTTCTTCGGTCCTGGAGTTCTCGGACACCCTGGTCCGGGAGGTCATGGTTCCTCGGACGGACATGGTCACCGTCCCGGCTTCGGTCACTTCCGACGAGGCGCTCGATGCCGTGATCGAGCACGGATACTCCCGTGTGCCAGTGATCGGTGGCAGCAGTGACGACATCCTCGGTTTCGTGTATGCCAAGGATCTCCTCAAGCTCATGGACGAGGGCAGCGATGCGATCTCGGTCCAGCAATTGATGCGCCAGGCCGTATTCGTGCCCGAAACCAAGCGGGTCTCAGATCTTCTCCGGGAGATGCAGGCAACCCAACATCACATTGCGGTCGTCACAGACGAATATGGTGGCACTGCAGGCATCGTGACCATCGAAGACCTCTTGGAGGAGCTCGTCGGTGAAATTGTCGACGAATACGACACGCCCGAGGAATTTGTGATCGCCGGTCCCAATGGGGAGCTGCATGTAGACGCTCGCTTGCCGGTCGAGGACTTGTCTGAGCTCGTAGGTGACGAGTTGCCCGACGAAGAATGGGACACGGTGGGCGGGTTGATGTTGGGCCTCGCCGGGCGTGTGCCCAAAGAAGGCGAGGCCTTCATGATCGGCGACCTGACTCTGACGTGCCTCGCAGTGCAAGGCCGCCGGGTGTTGCGTGTCGGGGTCCACCGAACCGGCGTAGCGCTTTCTGCGGAATGAGCGCTTCGCGGTCGGGGTTCGTGGCGGTGGTAGGCCGTCCCAACGTGGGAAAGTCGACCCTGGTGAACGCGCTGGTAGGCGAGAAGGTCTCGATCACATCGACAAAGCCTCAGACCACACGCAACGTCATCAGAGGCGTGATGACTGTCACCGACCCACCCGCACAGGCGGTACTTGTGGACACGCCCGGGCTTCACAAGCCGCGCACGGCCCTTGGAGAACGGCTCAATCGCCTCGTCTATGGATCGTTGGCGGAGGCAGATCTGATTGTGTTCGTCGTAGATGCCAAGGCAAAGGTCGGGCCGGGTGATCGACGCGTCGTCGAGCGAGTCGTCGCCTCCCAGACCCCTGTGGTGTGCGTCGTCAACAAGGTCGACGCCGCCCAAGCCGGGCTCATCGCAGAACGGCTCGGCGAGGTGGCGCCGTTCGATTTCGCGTCGTATGTGCCGCTCAGCGCCGCCACGGGTGAAGGCGTCGAAGTGCTTCGCGAAGAGATCATCGCCCGATTGCCCGAAGGGCCGTTCTACTTCCCGCCGGAGGCGCGCAGCGATCAACCAGAACAGCTGGTCGCTGCTGAGATCATCCGCGAGAAGTTCCTCGATCGCCTGCGCGACGAGCTTCCTCACTCTCTGGTCGTGATCGTTCAGGACATGGAGACACGGCCGAACGGCACGTTGTTCATCGGCGCTGCCGCCGTTGTGGAGCGCGACTCGCAAAAGGGGATTGTCATCGGGAAGAAGGGTGCCTTGTTGAGCACGGCGGGCGCTGATGCGCGTCGTGAGCTCGAGACGTTGTTCGGAACGACCGTCTTCCTCGATCTCCGCGTTCGCGTCGAGAAGGATTGGCAGCAGCGCCCCGAGATGCTCGACCGGCTCGGCTTCGACGCGTAACGGCCGTTTCTCGCCGGTCGATTGAGCCAACAGATCGTCGCTTCCGGCGGAATCTCGCCCTACGCTCCGGTGGTGGCGATCACTCACGACCAAGGCATCGTTCTCCGGTCCTACTCCTTTGGAGAGGCGGACAAGGTCGTCATCCTCATCAGCCCCAATCGCGGCAAGCTCCGCACCGTTGCCAAGGGGATTCGGAAGACGAAGAGTCGTTTCGGGGGCAGGCTCGAGCCTTTCAGCCATGTCGACCTCGTCCTCTATGAGGGACGAAATCTGGACACCATCACCCAGGTTTCCGTCATCGAGGCGTTCCCACGACTGCGGGCCGATTACGACGCCGTCATCCTTGCCAACGCCATGACTGAAGTCGTCGATGCCGTCGTGCAGGAAGACGAAGCGGCGTTTGGCCTCTTCCTCACACTGCAGCGTGGCCTCATGGCGCTCGAGGCCGGGAATCGGAGCCGTGACGTGCTGGTGACGGTCTTTCTGAGAGTCGCCGACATCTTGGGTGTGGCGCCGTCGCTCGATCGGTGTGCCGGGTGCGGCCGGGCCGAGAGCGGGCCCGAGCACTTCCGGTTCGGTTTCGCCGCCGGTGGCTTGATCTGCGAAGCATGTGCTCCGGCAGGCGCATACCGGCTACGACAAGGCGTCATCGAGCGCCTCGCCGAGTTGGCCTCATCCGATCTACGCACACTGTCTTCGGAGGAATCGGATCTCTCTGCAGACGCTCTCGGCGTTGCGAGGCGATACCTCGAACATCATCTCGAGCGCCGGCTCAGTTCAATGGCGGTGATGTATGAGTGACCGTCCCTCGTTCGACGTGACCAAGGTGGATCTTTCCAGCGTCCCCCGACATGTCGGCGTCATCATGGATGGCAACGGTCGGTGGGCCAAAGCGCGTGGACTTGAGCGAACCCAGGGTCATACCGCCGGCGAAGTAGCGATATTCCGCGCGGTCGACGGTGCACTGGCGGTGGGTTTGCCATGGATGACGCTGTATACGTTCAGCACTGAGAACTGGTCACGCTCCGAAGAGGAAGTTGCCTTTCTCATGCTGTTCAACGAAAGCATCATCGTTCGACGCCGCGATGAGTTGAACGAAAAGGGAGTTCGGGTCCACTTCACCGGAATGCTCAATGATCAGAGGATTCCGGATCGCAACCGTGAGCTGATGGCCGAGACCTCGGAGATGACCGCCGGCAACACCAACCTGAATCTCGTGTTTGCTTTCAACCACGGTGGTCGGTCCGATCTCGTCGGGGCGGCAAGACGAGTGGCACGGCTTGTCGAAGATGGTGCCATGACCGCAGACGAGGTTGACGAAGCTGCCATGATCGCTGCGATGCCCATGCCGGAGATGCCCGACTGCGATCTGGTCATCCGCACCTCCGGAGAGCAGCGCATCAGCAACTTTCTCCTGTGGCAGGTGGCCTACGCCGAGCTGCTCTTCCCAGCGATCCTGTGGCCGGACTTCACCGGACAGGACCTGATCGACCTGATCGTCGAATATCAGCAGCGTGAGCGGCGATTCGGGGCGGCCCGCTGAGCGCCGGCGGCCCCCGGCGGGGCAGCACCTCCATCTAGCTATCATCGCTGCTTCCGAGGAGGGCACGTGCCAGCTGACTTCGACACCATCGTCAATCTCTCAAAGCGTCGCGGCTTCGTGTTCCAGTCGTCGGAGATCTACGGCGGCTTGCGCTCCGCCTACGACTACGGGCCGCTCGGCGTGGCGATCCTCAACAACGTCAAGAATCAGTGGTGGCGGTCGATGGTGCAGCTGCGCGGCGATATCGTCGGCATCGACTCGGCGGTCATTCAAGCTCGATCGGTCTGGCAGGCGTCCGGCCACGAAGCCGGGTTCCATGACCCGCTCGTCGAATGCCGGACATGCAATAGCCGCCACCGCCTCGACAAGCTCGACGACCCGGACACATGCCCGACCTGTGGCAACTCTGGCACCTTCACCGAGCCGCGGTCGTTCAACCTGATGCTGAGCACCCACATGGGCCCCATCGAGAGCGATGCCAACCTCGTCTACCTCAGGCCAGAGACTGCCCAAGGGATCTTCATCAACTACGAAAACGTTCGCCGCACCCAACGTCTCAAACTGCCGTTTGGCATTGCCCAACTCGGGAAGTCGTTCCGGAATGAGATCACCCCTGGCCAGTTCGTGTTCCGGACCCGCGAGTTCGACCAGATGGAGATGGAGTACTTCTGTCGCCCGAGCGATGCGGCCGAATGGTTCGAATACTGGGTGCAGGCCCGGCACGACTGGTACACCGATCTCGGGATGAGCGCCGAACGGCTCCGGATTCGTGAGCACGACGCCGATGAGCTGTCCCACTATTCCTCCGCCACCGTCGACGTGGAATACCTGTTCCCGTGGGGCTGGGACGAGCTCGAAGGTATTGCCAACCGCACGGATTTCGACCTGCGCCAACACACCGAGCACAGCGGCGAGGACCTTCGTTACTTCGATCAGGAGGCAGACGAGCGCTTCTTTCCATACGTGATCGAGCCGGCTGCCGGCGCCACACGCACTACGTTCTCTTTCCTACTCGACGCGTACGACGAGGAGGAGGTGCGCGGGGAGACTCGGGTGGTCCTCCGGCTCGACCCGCGTCTGGCGCCATACAAGGTGGCCGTTCTTCCTCTCTCGAAGAAGCCCGAGTTGGTGGCCGGGGCAGAGGAGGTCGCCGACATGCTGCGGCCCATCTACGAGCTCGAAGTCGACGTCACCCAGGCGATCGGTCGACGATATCGCCGCCAGGACGAAATCGGTACGCCGTACTGTGTGACCTTCGATTTCGATTCCCTCGACGATCAGGCTGTGACGGTCCGGGATCGAGACACGATGGCCCAGGATCGGGTCGCCATCGATCAACTACCGGCCTACCTGGCCGACCATCTCTAGCCCTTTCTGTTGACACCTCCAGGCCGCGAGGATAACGTTCCGGTGGAACCGATTCCATCTACAGTTGGTCGGTTTGAAGGGGTAGATGTGGCCACGATCCTCGATGTTGCGAGGGAAGCCGGCGTCGGCGTCGGCACCGTTTCGCGGGTTCTGAACGATCATCCGCGCGTCTCGCCGGCCACTCGATCCCGAGTACGGGAAGCCATCGAGCGCCTCGACTACAGCCCCAACCCCATGGCCCGGGGACTCTCACTCGGCAAGTCCGCATCGATCATGGTGATCACTCCCGGCCTGACCTCCGCCTCGGTCGGCCAGCGGCTCCGAGGGATCATTCCCACCTTCAACGCCGCCGACCGAGACGTCATGATCACGAATGTCGATACGCCCGAGCAGCGGCGTCGGGCGCTTCATTCGGTCGTTGATATCAGCCATCCGGCAGGACTGCTCATCATCTCGATCGAGCTGACCCCAGAAGAGGTTGCCCGTATCGCCGGCGCCGGAATACCGCTGGTCATGGTGGATGCCTGTGTTCCTGGCGCTCACTGCTTCATCGTCGACAACGAGGCGGGGGAACGGACAGCCACCGATCATCTCATCTCGCTCGGCCACCGCCGGATCGCCTTCGTTGGAGACATCGTCCAGGGTGAGGGTGTCGCCTCCAGCGCACCACGGCGGCGCGGGTTCTTGCAGGCGATGGAAGCGGCCGGACTCGAAGTCCCGGCCGGGTTCGTTGCAGAAGGCCCGTTCGGTCGGGAGACCGCTCTCCAGCTCACCAATCGCATTTTGGACCGGCCTCAGCCGCCAACGGCCATCGTGGCATCGTCCGACTCCATGGCGCTCGGCGTGCTCGAAGCTGCGCAAGCGCTCGGGATGGGCATTCCCGACGATCTCTCGGTCGTCGGCTTCGATGACATCGACGCCGCCCCGTATCTCGGCCTGACCACCGTGCGGCAGCCGCTCGAGCAGTCCGGAAGCGAAGGTGCCCGCTGTCTACTCGCCCTCGTCGACGGGCTGGAAACCGAGCCCGAGAGAACCTATCTCGATTTGGAGCTCATCGAGCGGTCGACGACCGGAGCGCCTCGTGTTTGATCTCGTCTCGGTCGGTGAATTGCTCGTCGACCTCATCTCCGACGAGGGAAACGGCGGGCTGGCCGGGGCCGATCGATTCCAGTCATTCCTGGGCGGTTCGCCCGGCAACACTGCGATCACGGCGAGCATTCTCGGCGGTGCCGTCGCAGCTGTGGGCTGCGTAGGCAACGACGGCTTCGGCGACAAGGTCGAGGCGGGCCTGCAGGCGTACGGTGTCACCCCGTTGGTCATGCGAGTCCCGACTCCAACGACTCTTGCCCTGGTGAGCAGGAGCGCCGGCACTCCCGAGTTCGTGATCGTGCGGGGCGCCGACCGCATGCTGAGCGGCTTCGAAGTGCCGCCGGCTCGCTGGTTGCACACGTCGCTGTTCGCCCTTTCCGAGGATCCGCAGCGAACGTCGATTCTGGCGACGCTGCGTTCCCTCGTGGGCTTTGTCTCCGTTGATTTGAATTTCCACGATTCCATATGGACCCACGGGCACCTCGAAGAGGTGCTCGACGAGCTCGGCTCCCTGGTCGACGTCGTGAAGGCATCCAGCGATGACTGTTATCGAATGTTCGGTGCTCGCTCCACGGACGAATGGGTCGACCGCTTGCTCGGCTTTGGTTTCGGCACGGTCCTGTTCACCCACGGAGGTGAGTCGGTGGTACTCGCCGCCGACGGCGAGATCACAGAGATGCGCGTGCCCGAGCGAGATGTCGTCGATGTCACCGGCGCCGGCGATTCTTTCATGGCCGGCGTGATCATGGCCAGGCTCGATGGCCTTCCCTGGCAGCATGCCGCGGCCGTCGGCATCGAGATAGCCGGTAGGAATGTGGGCGTACTCGGTCACGTTCCCGGCCCGCTCGACCGCAAATCGGTCTACGCCGCCGCCATCGCGTGAACCTCGTCCGCGGCCGGAAGGTGTCCGATTCCCGAGGTGAGCGATACCAGGCGAGCCAAGATCGAGTGAACCCGGAACCGTCCTCGTTTCGTATTGTCCACATGAGATTCCCTGAAACATCACCTACGGTTGTCGGCTCGTCCGTCGTTGAAGACGGTAAAAGAGCATGAAGCGGATTGGACTGCTGGTGGTCATCGGCGCTGCCATCGTGATTGCCTTGGGAGCGTGGGTCTTCTTCTCGGGCGGTTCGGGCGAGCCGTCGACGGAGGTTACGGCGCCTCCGATCTCCGCAGCTCCCACCACAGAGGCCGCAACCACCGAGGCTCCCACAGACACGACCGTGCCCACACCGACGACTGGTGCGGCGGCAGCCAACGTGGTTGTCTTCGAACTCGATCAGTCAGGTTCGACAGCCTCGTTCACCTTGAACGAGGAGCTGAGCGGCTCGCCTGCGACGGTGGTGGGTGTCACGGATGAGCTTGCTGGTCAGATCCAGGTCGACTTCGGTGAGTCCGCCAACTCGCTGGTCGGCGACATCGTGATCAATGCCCGGACCCTCGAAACCGACAGCGCCTTCCGGGACCGGGCCATCCGCGGCCAGATTCTGAATTCGGCCAGTGACGAATTCGAGTTCATCACCTTCGCTCCGACGAGCGTCGACGGTCTTCCCGCAGACGCAACGGCTCCCTTCGCGTTCACCGTCACCGGTGACTTGACCATCCGCACGGTCACCCAATCCGTGACCTTCACCGTGGAGATCACCGAGGCTTCCGAGACGATGCTGGTGGGAACCGCAACGGCCGAGGTCCTTCGATCTGACTTCGATCTCAACATCCCGTCGGTGCCGCGCGTCGCCAACGTCACCGACGAAGTCCAGCTCGACCTGTCTTTCACCGCCATCCCGGCGGAGTAGTTCGGGCCTGCGGCCTTCACGACTCCCGTCTCAGTCTCAAGCCCTGTGGTAGCAGACGCTCTGGTTTGCATGAGGGGCTTACGTTGTGCACCGGGGAGTGTTGGCTCTGGAGCCAATCAGGGATGACCGGTGCGAGATGTGTCGGCGATGGCCCAGAGGGCCGCGCCTGCTTACGCGTTGGCGCCGTACCAGGTGCCGACCAGGTAGCTGACGATGGCGCCGAGGCCGCCGAGCAGGAGGTTCTCTGATCCCGAGCGCCACCACGACCCGCGAGTTGCCACCGTCTTGAGGGCCCCAACCAAGAAGAGGGCCGCGCTGGCGAGAATCGCCGCGATCGTCAGGCCCGTTACCGGTGTGACATCGAATACAAACGGCAGCACCGACGGCAGCGAGCCAGTGAGAAAAAGGCCCCCGGAAACGAGCATGGCCACCCACGGATTGCGGCGCTCCTGATCGATGACTCCGAACTCCAGGGCCATCATGATCTTCATCATCGCCTCGTCGTCGTTGTTGTAGGCAGCGACCACCTCCGCAGCAATGGCGGGGTCGAGGCCCGTTTCCACGAACATGTCTGTGAGCTCGGCCAGCTCTCGTGGTCGATGGTGAACGAGATGCTCGCGTTCGAGTTTCATTTCTCGGTCGAATATCTCTTCCTGCGACTTGGTGGCGATGTATTCGCCGACGCCCATGGAGATCGCTCCGGCGATGGCTCCGGCCACGCCGGTGAGAAGAACCTGGGCGGTGTCGAGCCCACCACCGACGACGGCCGCCACCAGGAGGAACATAGACACGAGGCCGTCATTGACCCCGAGGATGATGTCTCGCCAGTACTGGCGGGAGTCTCCGAGGTGCTCGATGTACGGGACTTCAGCATCGATGTCGACGGTCGAATCACTCATGCGGGATCATTCTAAGGAGAATCACCGATGAACATCCCGGCTACCGTCCTGGCATGCACATTGCATTCTTGAATCCCCAGGGCAACTTCGACGCCAACGATTCTTACTGGAGCGAGCACGCCGACTTCGGTGGCCAGCTTGTCTACGTGAAGAACGTTGCGCTGGCGCTTGCCGCCCTCGGCCATTCGGTCGACATCGTCACCCGCCAGGTCATCGACTCCGATTGGCCTGAGTTTTCGCAGCCGCAAGACGGGTATGCGGGAGTCGAGGGGTTGCGGATCGTGCGCATTCCATGCGGAGGCGACCGTTTTGTGCGCAAGGAAGACCTGTGGCCGTTCCTGGCGACAGAGTGGGTCCCCGGAATCGTCGAGTTCTACGGCGACGGCCCCCCCGATGCGGCCACCGCCCACTACGGCGACGGCGGAATCGCCGCTGCCCTGCTGCAAGAGCACCTCGGGGTGCCGTATACATTCACCGCTCACTCCCTTGGAGCTCAGAAACTCGACAAGCTGCTCGCGTCGGGTGAAAGCCTCGAAGATCTGGATGACCGCTACCTGTTCCGGCGGCGACTGGCAGCCGAGCGGAGCGCGATCGCCAATGCCTCCGTGGTCATAACGTCGACGGCGCAAGAGCGAGACCAGCAGTACGAGCACCGGGCCTACCGATCGCCCGCCTCACATGAGCGTTTCCAGGTCGTGCCACCGGGCGTATCGCTCGAGGTGTTCGATGTCGACGCTCGTGCCGCGAATGAATCGGAGGTCATCGGCAAGCTGGAGAGTCGGCTCGCCGACCAGATCGACGCTGGACGTCTCGGCTTGCCGGCAGTGGTGGCGTCCTCGCGTCTCGATCCCAAAAAGAACCCAGCCGTTCTCATTGACGCCCTCGCTGATCCGGAGCTGCGCGAAATGGCCAACCTCGTGTTCGTGACTGGAGCACTCGAAGACCCGCTGCACTCCGATGAAGGCGCCGGTCCCACGGAAGCGGCGGTACTTGCAGACATGAGGTCGAGAATCAAGCTGCATCGCCTCGAGGGCGCCGTGGCGGCGGTGGGCGTTCGCGGCCAGGGTGGGCTCGCCGCGGTCTATCGACGACTGGCGGCCGGCGATGGTGTGTTCGCCCTCACCGCGCTCTACGAGCCGTTCGGCCTGGCCCCGCTGGAAGCGGCTGCGTCGGGGTTGGCCGTGGTCGCCACCAAGAACGGTGGTCCCTCCGAATCGTTGGTCGACGGAACGACGGAGTACGGCATTTTGGCAGATCCCACCGACCCGGCCGATATCGCCGCAGGCATCAAACGGGCACTGCGAGACCATGCTGCCCTGGCGTCGGCTGGACGGCGCAGGGTGCTCGACACCTACACCTGGGATCGCACTGCTCGCGGCTATGTGGCTGCCATCGAGTCTGGGGGAGTCGACCACACCGAGCCAGTGCATTCCTACTTCGCGGGTGGCCCCGACGTGACACTGGCAGAACTCGTCACCTGGATGGGGCTCTAACCCGCTCATTTGAGAGCGATGTCGCCTGCGCCGCACGATGGGCGCGGGCCTACAATCGCAGCATGGCCTACGACCGCGATGACATCGAGAAGATCCGGCAGTCGGTCAACATCGTCGAGCTCATGGAGGCGGTGACCACCGTCCGCAAACGAGGTCGCTCGTTCAAGGCGATCTGCCCGTTCCATCAAGAGAAGACCCCCTCGGTGTCGCTCGATCCGGCCCGAGGGCTGTTCCACTGCTTTGGCTGCGGCGCCGGTGGCGACATCTTCAAATTCGTCATGGAATCCCAGGCGATGAGCTTCAACGAAGCAGTGGAGCACCTCGCCCAACGGGCGGGTGTGACCTTGCGAGTCGATCCGGCGGCTGCCCGTCGTCGCAGCGAACGTAAGCGCCTCACCGATGCCATCGAAGCAGCGGTTGTGTTCTACAAGGAGCGTCTCAAGACTGGATCGGATGCGGGCGGCGCCCGCTCGTACGTCCGGTCGAGGGGGTACGACGCAGCCGTCGTGGAAGAGTTCGAAATCGGCTACTCGCCGGATTTACCGGGGAGAAACGATCTGGTGCGGGCTCTCAAGGATCAGGGGTTCACCAACAGTCAGATGATCACGGCCGGCCTGGCACGACGAGGTCGCCAGGGCGGCGTGATCGACTGGTTCAACGGACGGCTCATGTTTCCCATCCGCAACCTCAGTGGCGACGCCGTGGGGTTCGGGGCGCGACTTCTCGAAGGCGACGGCCCCAAATACCTGAATACTCCCGAGACCAAGCTGTATCACAAGGCGTCTTTGCTCTACGGCCTTGATCGCGCCAAAGCCGCAATCACCCGCACCGGATACTCGATCGTCGTGGAGGGCTACACCGACGTCATCGCACTACACCGGGCAGGCCTGCCGCTGGCGGTCGCGTCATGCGGGACGGCACTGGGCGAGGAGCATTTTGATTTGTTGCGCCGCTTCTCCGATCGCATCGTGTTGGCCTTCGACGCCGACCAGGCAGGGGCCGGAGCCGCGATTCGCGGCGATGAGCTACATCTCCCTGCTGAGCTCGGCCTCGATCTCCGGGTGGCAGTGATGCCCGAAGGCCGCGACCCGGCCGATCTCGTCCAGGACGGTGACACGACACTTCTCACCGTGGCCGTCGAGACGTCGGTTCCGCTGCTGCAATTTCGCCTCGAGCGCGAAGTGACCGCATTCCCGCTCGACGAGCCCGAAGGTCGGTCGCGGGCGGTGGCCGCCACGGCGCCGATGATCGCCCGACTCTCCGACCACGTGATGCGGGTCGAGTACAGCCGCTACGTAGCCAAACTCACCGGGACCGACGCGTCGGCGGTTGAACAGGCCGTTGAGCGTGCTCGGCGCTCACGAGGGAGCGCCCGCCCGTCTCCCGCTCCACCTGCCGAGAGCGCTCCTGAGAGCTACCCTCCACCGCACACCGGGCAGGAACGCGCCGAGCTCGATCTGCTGCGCCTGGTGGCGGCGCAAAAGACCGGAACCTTCCCGGTGACCGAATCGTTGTTTACTCGCTCCGACTACCGCGCCGTACTGGGGGTGTTGGAGTCGACCCCGGTCGACGCCATCGAGGATGAAGGGATTCGATCGTTCGTCAGGAGGTTGCTTCTCGATGATCGGCCCGAAGCCGATCCCGAGGAGCTCTACCGGCGGTTGGACGGGTGGCGCTTGGATCGGCGGATCTCCGAAGTGCGATCTGCGATCGAACGTTCCGACCCACAGGATCGAACCTATACCACTCTCATGGAAGAGTTGATAGCGTTGGAGCGAATCCGCCGAGAGTCAGAGAACGAATGAGCGGCCGATGAACGAAGAAGTCGAAAAGATCATTGGCCTCTTGGCGAAGCGTGGGACCCAACGCGGCTTCCTGACGATGGGGGAGGTCCAACAAGACCTGGAAGACGCCGACGCCCCGGCGGAGAGTTTCGAGCTCGTCTTCGAGTCGCTCAACAAACAGGGTATCCGGGTGGTGGAAGACAGCGCTCTTGAAGTGCTCGACGACCCCATTCTCGACGATGACTCCGTGCCGCTTTCAGACCCGGTTCGGATGTATCTCCAGCAGATCGGCCGCGTGCCGCTGTTGACGACGCAGCAAGAGGTTGAGCTGGCCATGGCGGTCGAAGCCCGCTCGCGCGCCAAGGTCAAACTGGCCGCGATGGCCGAATCCGGAGTTGAGCCTTCGGCAGAGGACCGGGCGATTCTCTCTCGCCAGGTTCGCCAGGGAGACCGCGCCGAGAAGCGGCTGGTCGAGGCCAACCTGCGGCTGGTCGTCTCCATCGCCAAGAAGTATGTCGGGCGCGGCATGGCCCTGCTCGACCTCATCCAAGAAGGCAATCTCGGCCTGATGCGGGCGGTGGAGAAGTTCGACTACCGCAAAGGTTTCAAATTCTCGACGTACGCCACCTGGTGGATCCGCCAGGCGGTTACTCGGGCGCTGGCCGATCAGGCGCGCACCATCCGAGTCCCTGTGCACATGGTGGAGACCATCAACAAGTTGGCCAAGGCGCAGCGTGACCTCCTGCAAGACCTGGGACGTGAGCCGACCATCGACGAGATCGCCCGCGACCTCGAGGTAGAGCCCGGCCGGGTCACCGAGCTCCGCAAACTGGCGATGAGCCCGCTGTCGCTCGAGTCACCGCTCGGAGCAGAAGAGGATTCCACGTTGGGCGACTTCGTCGAGGATCTCGACGCCGAGGTCCCGGTCGAGGTTGCGTCCTTCAAACTCCTCCAGGAGTACATGGCCCATGCGCTCGAAGACCTCAACGAGCGAGAACGGCGGGTTCTCATCCTCCGTTACGGGCTCGACGACCAGCCACCGCGAACCCTCGAACAAGTCGGCGCCGAGTTCAACGTAACCCGCGAGCGGATCCGGCAACTCGAGACGAAAGCGCTCGCCAAGCTGCGCCATCCCATGCGCAGCAAGAAGCTCGAAGGGTTTCTCGAAGACAACTAGCGGCTGGTCAGTCCTCGCCCACGGCGGCAGCGACGGCCCCGGCAACGGCCGAGGCAACATCAGGGTTGAACACCGACGGGATGATGTACGAGGCGCTCCGCTGAGCGTCGGTCACCACCGCCGCGATCGCTCGTGCGGCGGCAACCTTCATCGGCTCGGTGATCTTGGTGGCGTGGGCGTCGAGCGCCCCCCTGAAAACACCCGGGAACGCCAACACGTTGTTGATCTGATTGGGAAAGTCGGATCGCCCGGTGGCAACCACTGCTGCGTACTTCCTGGCACCGCGAGGGTCGACCTCGGGGTCGGGGTTGGCGAGTGCAAACACGATCGGGTCGGGTGCCATGCGGGCGATGTCCTCAGGCTGGAAGAGGTTGGCAGCGCTCACGCCGATGAAGACGTCGACGCCATCGAGAATATCCACGATGTCGCCTGACCGTCCGTCGGTGTTTGTGTTGTCCGCCAGCCACTGTTTGGAAGCGTCGGCGAACTCGCGCCCCTTGTGAATGATGCCCTTTGAGTCGGCGGCGATGATCTCTCCGACGCCATCGGCGAACAGGATTTTGGCGATTGCCACGCCGGCCGCACCGGCTCCGACGAGAGCAACCGATATATCCTTCTTGCTCTTGCCGACCACCCGGAGGGCGTTGGTGAGCGCCGCCAGCACCACGATGGCGGTGCCGTGCTGGTCGTCATGGAACACCGGGATGTCGAGCCGCTCCCGAAGCTTGGCCTCGATCTCGAAGCATCGGGGAGCGGAGATATCCTCGAGGTTGATCCCTCCGAACACCGGAGCGAGCATCTCGCAGGCGCGAACGATCTCGTCGGTGTCCTTCGAGTCCAGGCAGATGGGAAACGCATCGACGCCTGCGAATCGCTTGAAGAGCGCCGCCTTCCCCTCCATGACCGGCAGGGCAGCCACAGGGCCGATATCGCCGAGCCCGAGCACGGCCGTACCGTCGGTGACGATTGCCACCATGTTGCCCTTGATCGTCAGGTTGCGCGCATCTGACGGGTTTTTCGCAATGGCGGCCGATACTCGGGCAACGCCCGGCGTGTAAGCCATCGACAGCTGATCTCGCGTGCGCAGGGCCACCCTGGAGGTGACCTCGATCTTCCCGCCCAGATGCATGAGGAACGTCCGATCAGAGACGTGATGTACATGCACGCCTTCGACTGCCTCGATTGCGGCAGAGATGGCCTCGGAGTGGTCGACGTTGCGGGCGTTGGCCGTGATGTCGACGATCATGCCTCGCTCGTCGGTCTCCACGAAGTCGAGTGCCGACACGGCACCTTCTGCCTCTCCCACGGCGGTGGTCACCTTGCCGATGAGGGTGGGGTCGTCTGGGTCGACGATGATGCGCACCGTTATGGAATAGCCGGCGCTGGCGATAGCCATGATGTCTCTCTTTGATCGGGTCGGTCACCTCAATGTTATGCGGCCTGCTGCGGGGAACGGCGACCATCTCCGGCTTTTGTGCTGGTAACCTGCCCGCCGCGGACAGTTCCTGTTCATCCTTTCCGGGGTAGCTCAATTGGCAGAGCGTCGGACTGTTAATCCGCAGGTTGTGGGTTCGAGTCCCACCCCCGGAGCCACTCAATTCCCTTCCTGGCGTAGGCTCGAGGGCGCGCGTACGCGTCGAGCACCACCCGAGAGGGAGACCATGGCAGCCGGAAATTCTCTTGCGAAGAGAGTGATTCGGCGCCTCACCGGCCGTCGGCCGACCAGTCAGGAACTCTGGCAATGGAAATGGGCGACGAGAGGCCATGAGGGCTCCCAGGCGCCCAGGGGTTTGGATCGTTTGCCGACCGTGATCGAGTCGGCGATCGAATCAGGCTGGTTCCGCAGCGGAACATCGTTGTTGGATATCGGCTGTGGCGCCGGTGATATGGCCGCCATGCTGGCGGCCCGAGGCTTCGACACACTCGGTATCGACTTCGCGCCTGCTGCGATCGAACTCGCTCGGGAATCGCACCTCGGACACGAACCCATCACCAGCCTCCGGTTCGAGGTGGCCGACTTGGCGACCGACACGACGGGGCTGGGGGTCTTCGAGAATCTCGTTGACCGTGGTTGTTTCCATTGCCTCGATGTCTCCGACCACGGCGCCTATGGGCGCAATGTGGCGGCCATGAGCTCACCCGGTGCTCGCTTCTTGATGATCTGCGGGCTCGGCGCCGTCTCAGCGGCGACGCGCGAAAAGCACGTCCGGGCGGCGCTGGAGGAATTCTTTGTGCTCGAAGGCGTCGATGACGGTGGGGGCGCCGACGGCCTGGCCCTCTGGATGATCCGACGCTGACCGCTGCGGACGCCCATCAGATGGTGATCACACGGTGAAAGTCTCGCCAAACTGGGGCATGGAGACCGTGCCCGCCTCCAACAACTCGGAGAAGTTCTCCATCACTTCCTCTTCGCCGTGAACGAGGAACGTGTGGTCAGCGGCGACCGAGCGATGCCAGGCGAGCAGCTCGTCGCGGTCGGCATGGGCCGAGAATCCGTTGATGGTGTGGATTTGTGCCTTGACTGGGATCTCTTCTCCGAAGATGCGCACTTCTTCGGCGCCGTCCACGAGTCTCCTGGCCAGGGTGCCGGCGGCGGCGAATCCGACGAGGATCACGCTGGCGTTCTTGCGCCACAAGTTGTGTTTGAGGTGGTGGATGACCCGTCCTCCGGTCGCCATCCCGGAACCGGCCATGATGACCGCTCCTCCGTCGATGTTGTTGAGAGCGATGCTTTCGGCTGTTTCCCGAGTGAAATGCAACCCAGGCAGGAGGAAAGGATCTTTCCCGCTCCGGAACAGCTCGGCGACGTCGTCGTCATACCCTTCCGGGTGCCGCCTGAAGATTTCGGTTGCCGAGATGGCCATCGGCGAATCGAGATAGACCGGCAGCGCCGGGGGAAGGCGGCCATGCTCGACACCTTCGCGCAGGTAAAAGAGGACCTCTTGGGCACGCTCGAGCGCAAACGTCGGGATGATCACGTTGCCGCCGCGCCGGATCGTGTCTCCGACGACTTGTTCGAGCTCCTCCACCGAAGGTGCCAGGGCCCTGTGGAGGCGGTCTCCATACGTCGTCTCCATCACCACCGCATCGGCGCCTGGCACGGTGACCGGCGGACGCAACAAGGGACGGCCGGCATTGCCGATATCACCGGAGAAGGCGATGGCTCGTTGGGCGCCGCTTTCCTCCGCTTGGAGGAGGATGCTCGCCGAGCCGAGGATGTGTCCGGCGTCGGTGAAGGTCGCTTCGAGCCCCGGGGCGATCTTCAGAGGCTCGTTGTAGGAAGCGATGCGTCCGAAGTACTCGAAGGTCTTCAGGGCGTCGAGGACCCCATAGAGGGGTTCGACCAAATCGTCCTTACCTTGGCGGGCGGCTCGTTTGGCGTCCCGGCGTGCCTCCGACTCGTGAAGGTGGGCCGAATCGAGGAGAACCACTCGCACGAGCTCCTGAGTGGCACTGGTGGTGATGATCTCGCCGCGGAAACCTCGCTTGACGAGAAGCGGCAAGCGACCGCAATGATCGAGGTGGGCGTGGGTCAGGAGGAGGACGTCGATGGAGGCAGGTTCGAAGCCGAAGTCTTCCTCGTTTTCTTCGGCGAGCGAGCGTCCCCCCTGATACATGCCGCAGTCGATGAGCACCCGCTGCCCGCCGGCCTCGACGAGATGGCAAGAGCCGGTGACCTGCCGGTCAGCGCCGTGGAACGAAAGCTGCATTTCCGGTTCCTTTCAATCGAGAAGAATCATCATTGGTTTCCGGGAAGGGCGCGATTCCGTTTGCCACGTGGCACGAGGACGTTCGCGGGTCGGGGTGTGGCGATGTCCGGAACCTCCCGCGGCGAGCGACTCAGCATTGTACGGCGCGGCTCGGTGTCCGATGCTGCGACCCGGAGGACATTCACGCGAGGTGCTGCTTCGCCTCCGCCGGCCCAACCGCCACTAGCCTCCCGCCATGCGCGCCAGGTTCGACGACTTGCGGCCCACTCACCGGCTCTCGTTCGGTTTCGACGGGCTGATCGACGAGATCGCCGCTCATCGGGTCGAGGACGTGTTGCCTGCCCTGCAGCGGGCCGAGCGCGCCGCTCAAGACGGCTACTGGGTGGCTGGTTACGTCGGCTACGAGGCAGCTCCCGCCTTCGACGACTTTGCGGTGGTGGGGCGCCGGCCAGCGGAGGGTCATCGCTTCCTCCCGCTGGTGTGGTTCGGCGTCTTTGCCGAGCGGGTGGAGGAGCCCGCCTGGCCTCCACCGGGGAGCTACGCATTGGGGGAGTGGTCGGCGTCGGTCTCCCGGGCTGAGTACGACGATGCCATCCGTCGGATTCGCGAACACATCCGCCAGGGGGACACCTACCAGGTCAACTACTCCATGCGCCTCCGGGCGGCGTTCTCCGGCGATCCGGTTGCGTACTACCGCGACCTGTGCGCCGCCCAATCGGGCGGTTACGGCGCCTATCTCGACACCGGTCGTTTTCGAGTGCTGTCCGCCTCACCGGAGCTGTTCTTCGAACGGATCGGGCCCAAGATCAGGACTCGTCCCATGAAGGGCACCGTCGGGCGCGGCCGCTTCACCAGCGAAGACGAGGAGCGGAGAGAAGCGCTCGTTGCGTCGGTGAAAGATCGCGCTGAGAACGTGATGATCGTCGACCTTCTCCGCAACGATCTCGGCAGAGTCGCCGAGTTTGGCACCGTCCGCGTCGACGCCCTCTTCGAACCTGAGCGTTACGACACTCTGTGGCAGTTGACATCGACCATATCGGGCTCCATCGCCTCGCACGTTTCGACGACGGATGTGTTTCGGGCGCTGTTTCCGTGCGGGTCCATCACGGGAGCACCCAAGGTGCGAACCATGGAAATCATCGCAGCCACCGAAGCGGGCGCCCGCGGCGTCTATTGCGGAGCGATTGGGTACCTGAGCCCCTCGGCGCACGGCGAGGCGCCTGACATGGCCTTCTCGGTTGCCATACGCACCGTGGTTGTGGACATGGTGGAAGGGGACGCCGAATACGGGACCGGCGGCGGCATCACCTACGACTCGTCGGCCGAGAGCGAATACCGCGAGGCGATGGTGAAGGCGGAGGTGCTCACCCGCAGCAAAGCCTCCTTTCGGCTGTTGGAGACCGTGCGCTGGGACCCAGACGAGGGCTTCGCGCTCCTCGATGAGCATCTCGGGCGCCTGGCGGACTCGGCTGCCTACTTCGGGATCTCCGTGGATCTCGGTGACGTCTTGGCCGCCATGAAGCG
>JBFGJH010000039.1:0-30609 GCA_041577335.1 Acidimicrobiia bacterium
GGCAGCAGCAGCAGCAGGGGCGTCGGCGGCCAAGATCTTGGTCCTCTGGGACCCATCCGACCATGCATCCCAGAGGGCACAGGTCGACTGGATCGGAGGGCTCGTGCGCGACTGTGCGCGGGTCAGCCTGCCGTTGCTCCTGGAGCCGATCATCCGGAAGCAGGTTCCGTTCGATGCTCACCTCATGATGATCGAACGCATGTCTTCACTCGAGCCAGATATCTTGAAGCTGGCGATCCCTGCCGGAGAGACCAGATTCCAGCTCCTCGATCAGGCAGCCCTGGGACGGCCTTGGGTTCTTCTATCGGCCGGCGTTGGGTTTGAGTTGTTCGCCGAACAGGTAGGCGGGGCCTGCGAAGCGGGTGCTTCTGGGTTTGCCGTCGGGCGGGCCTTGTGGGGCGAGTACCTCCATGCGCCCGCGGATCGGGTCGAAGACGCCGTCGCCGCGATGGTTGGGCGCCTCCGCTCGCTATGCGACACCACCTCGGCGTTGGCGACACCATGGACCGAGCGCGTCGCCGCTCCCCGATCTGATGCACGATGGTATCTGGACAGGATCTGACGGCAGCTGACCAGTCCGGCCAATCTGCGATCAATGTGCGAGCTCCGGTCTTCTCGGCACACGCGACGGTGAAGATGGCGTTTGGCGGAGCGTCGCACGGGCCATCTTCAGCGTGGGAAGTGTGGTCCGCAGGTCAGCAGGTCGTCGGAGCCGGCCGTTGATACGAGCGAACAGAGAGCGATCGACCCCCCCGGCTGACCGCTCTCTGCCGCTTCGTACCGATGCCCCGGCGCTATCCCCCCCGTGAGGTCGGTGCTATCCGTCTCAGCGCCGCTCGGGCCGCTCCCGACAACACATTGCGCCAAGTCAGTCCCACATGCGTTGTCTGCGGCACGGTCGATGGGCCGTGAGCAGGAAAGCGATGTGGGTACCCCCCCAGGTCTTTGCGCGAACTCTGATGTCGGACGGTTCCGAGTGGCATGGGGAGATCATCACACGGTGGTCTTAATCAACGCTGAAAGCGCTCTTACAGACCGGAAGCGAACACGGCGTGCAGTCCGGGAGTCGGGACGAATCGGCTGGCTGCCTCTTCGAGCTCTCGGCTCGTCGGGAGGGCTGCTCCGTAGGGGAGATCGGATACGGTTCGATACAGTTCTTCGACGGTCGCCTCGATGGTGATGATCCGCTGCGGCGCATAATCGAACAGCAGCTGGAGATACCAGGACCGAAGAGGCTCTGCGAGGGACGGATCCACCAGGTAGTAGTCGGGGAGCGCGACAACTCCGCCTTCGGGGATGATGGGGTCGCCACTATCGAGCGATTCTGCCCACCTGTCCACGAGGCGCTGGAGCGGATCGAAGTTCACCACCGTGTATATGGCGGACCGTGATTGGGCGCGTTTCCACGAACCCATCAATGATTCGTCGTCGCGGACCAAGGCGATCTCGACGCCGATGTTGCTGGCGACCGACTCCAAAGCACGCAGGGTGTCCTCGTGGGGTGGCCCAACGAGAGCAAGGGTCGTGGTGGCACTATGCACTCCAACATTCTGCCCGCTCGTCGCGCTAACCGAAGAGCGTCATCGCTTTCATCGGAGGAGGCGTGGGATTCTTGTGCTGTGCCTGTGATCCGTTGACCGGCGCCGGGCCCCGACTCCACCACGGACCGGAGGATTGGGTCAGGTGGCTCAGGGGCGGGGCTTCGAACTCGGTGCCGGGCAATTCCGTGACGGCGAGCCCAATGGTGAACACCGTGAGACCCTCTTTGCGTTCATACGAGACAGTGCCGTTCATTCCGGCTACGAGGACTTCGACGATCGATAGGCCGAGCCCGATGCTCCCCGTCAACAGGGGAGTCTCGCCGCGATGCACGAATCGCTCGAAGAGACGGTCGGCCACCTGGTCGGGAACACCGTCGCCATCGTCGACGACCTCGAACAGGTACCGATCGTCTGTCCGCTTGCCGTACACGGTGACCGTCGGCCCGCCATGGGTGGTCGCGTTGGAGACCAGATTGCGCAATACCTGGCGGAGTCGCAAGCGATCGGCAAGAACGACTCCCGGTTCAACGACGACGTTGATGTCAATGGCCCCTCTCTGGAACGGCGTTACGGCTTCACGAACCTCGCGGGCGACGTCGACTTCCTCTTCTTGGAAATGCAACCCGTCACCTTCGGCCTTGGCAGCCGTGAGCAGGTCATCGACCATGCGGCTGAGGTCGGACGCCTCATGGATGATGAGATTGGTCATCTCCGACTGCATTTGCCGATCTTCGAAGCCGGATTCCTCCATGGCCAGAGCGAAACCGTAGATCCCGGTGAGCGGCGTGCGGAGCTCGTGGCTCAGATTCGAGATCATCTCGTCCTTGGCGGCGTTCAGCTCGGATTCGTGTTTGAGGGCTTGGAGCAACTCGCTCCGTCGTCGCCTCCGGGTCACGATCGCCCTGAAAGCAATCAACGCCACAGCCGGCACGATCACGGCGACTCCAAAGCTCGTGATGAGGCCCCAACGACCGGCGGTGCTGGATTCAACCGTGATGATTTCCTCGGCGGCCAGCCGCTCCACGGCTGAAACCTCCCGAATGTTGCTGAGGCTGCGGGTGAGCCGACCGTCGATCAAGATTCGGGCGGTGTCAGTGTCTCCGGCTTCCAGCAGGTCCAGGAGATCGCTGATTCCGCTGGTCACGACCTTTCGTTCTGCCACGAGCATCGGATTGGCTGACTCTGCATAGACCACGCCGGTATCGCGCAGAGCGTCCAATGCTTCAGCCTTTTGCTCTTCGTTGGCGAGACCCGCCTGCTCGGCGGCGGTGAAGAGCAGAGCGCTTTCCATCTGGCTCTGCGTGAATGCGGCAATCCCGGCGGCATCAGCGGCCTGCCGGCGCTCGGTTGCCGCATCGGCGACTCGCTGGGTCTGCTCAGACTGCGCGAACGCGAGCGACAGGACGATGGTCAGGAGAACCACCGCGAGCGTGAGTGCCGTCAAGAGCACGGATCTCGAATCGAGACCTTTCATAGGTCTTCTTTCGGCTTCGGACGGAGGCGTCTTGAGACCTGCCCACGTTGCGCGGTCAAGAATACCGCACAGAGTGCCGATATTGGAAGGATGGGAGCGCAAACCCGACTCATCCGTCCGATCCTGGCCCTCATGGTCGTTGCTCTGGCCGCGACGTTGTTGGGAATCCCCGCCCGTGCCGGCGGTGGTGACCCGATCGCCCAGATGGAAGCCGTGGTCGAGCACATGGAGGATGCCATGGCGCACGTCATTGATGAGTTCGAGTGGAAGCTCGTGGAGGCCGAAACTGAGACCGAACAGTGGGCTGCCTACATCGACTGCGTGGCCGAAGTCGAGTACAAGCGTGACTACAAGCTCAACGCCATCGCCGAAATCGCTGGCGGCGACTCGGAGCTGCAGGAAGCTCGTCAACACTTCTCGGCGATGATCAATGAGCTCGCTGACCAGACTCTCCAGGAACTCGCCGACATGTTCGAAGGCGCCGAGCCACCAGGCACTACGACCACCATAACGCTGCCTTCCTCGACGACCACTTTGCCCGAGTTGCCGACCACCACAGTCCTGGAGTCAACGACGACGACTCACCAGACCACCACCACGACGCGGCCCCGCAACACGACCACCACGAAGCCTCCTAGAAGCACCACGACAACGACTTCTCCGGCTTTGCCGGCACCTCCCCCTTCGACGACTGTCCCGCCCACAACCGCGCCCGCTTCCTCGACTTCAACAACCACCACAACCTCGCCTGCAGTAGGCGATGAAGCCGCGCCGCCCCCGCCCCCGCCGAGTACCACCACGACCGTGCCGTCCTTGTTTGATAGTGGCAGTGCGGGCGCCTTCGCTGCAGTCAACGAACGGCTGACCGGTGAGCAGATAGAGTCACTCGATGCCGAGTCGACGCGCCTCGATGCCGAAGCAGCGAGGCCTGCGGCTCTCGATCTGGCAGTCTCCTTCGATGCCCAATCCGGCCTCATGGATGGGACCATGCTCATGGTCGACTATGTCGGATCGAGCCTGCCGGCTCCGATAGCTGCTCCGGTAATCAGCCTGGTTGCCGTGATCGAGATGATCGTGCGTGCCCTGCTCAGTGGGACGAAGGCTTTCATCGCACCGGCAATGGTCTTTGGGGTCTACGCCGGTTACCGGTCGCTGCTCAGCTTCGTTTCCTACCGGCGGGCTGGTGCCGCCGTGTAACGTGCCTCGGCGTGGGCACTCTTTCCGATCAGATCACCTCGTGGCCCGTGGGGCGAGCAGCCGCCGCTGTCTTCGCCCCCGGGCAGGTGCTCGAGACGCTCGGAGACAGCACATGGAGAGTGCGCATCGCCTCCGTGTCGAAACTCGTTGCGTCCCTTGTTGTCCTGGTTGCGCTGGACGAGGAGACCTTGGATATCGATGAACCTGCCGGCCCTCCGGGATCGACGGTCCGCCATCTACTGGCTCACGCGTCCGGGCTGCACTTCAATCAACATCGGACGGTCACCGCTCCCGGGCAACGGCGGATCTACTCAAACACAGGAATCGAGCAGTTGGCCGACCACCTCGCCGGCCGGGCCGGGATGCCGTTCGAAGAGTATCAACGCCGAGCCGTTCTCGAACCGCTGGGGATGGCTGCCACCAGCCTGCGCGGCTCACCGGCGCATGATGTGTGGAGCAATGTGGACGACTTGTCGCGTCTCGTGCTCGAATTGTTGACTCCGACACTCGTCTCGGCGGAGACATTGCGCGCAGCAACGAGCATCCAATTCCCCGAGCTTCGGGGGGTGGTCCCAGGACTCGGCTCGTTTGACCCGAACCCCTGGGGTCTCGGCTTTGAGGTCAGAGGCGACAAGTCCCCGCACTGGACTGGCTCATCGAATTCGCCGTCGACCTTTGGCCACTTTGGCGGGTCCGGTACTTTTCTCTGGGTAGACCCCGAGCACCAATTAGCCGCCTTGGCGCTGACGGATCGCCAGTTCGGAGAGTGGTCACTGGCGGTGTGGCCGGCATTCTCGGACGAGGTGATCAGAGCTCACGCCACAACGGGCTGAGCATCTGCCGCCATCGGCAGGCGAACCTCGAAACGAGCGCCCCCTTCGGGCCCATTGGACGCTGCCACAGAGCCGCCGTACGACTCGACGATGGCGCTGACGATTGCCAGCCCGAGCCCCGATCCGCCGGTGGCCCTCGCCCGCGACCGATCGACGCGGTAGAAGCGATCGAAGAGGTGAGGGATGTGATCAGGATCGAGCCCCGGACCGTCGTCGGCGATGACGATCCGGACGTCGTCTTCGGTGACGTTCACCGAGATCTCGACGGCGGTCGAGTCTGGTGTGTGAACGCGGGTGTTGGCGAGAAGGTTGCTGATGACTTGTGAGATGCGATGCTCCTCGCCCCGCATTTTGACTGCGGGAGGCCCGGCAATGGTCACGGTTCGTCCTGAGTCGATTGCACGGTGGTCGTTGACGGCGTCTCCGATCACACCCATGAGGTCGAATTCTCGGCTAGCTCCGGCCGGCTCTTGATCCAGGCGTGCCAACAACAACATGTCCTCGACCAACCGCTGCATGCGCGTGGCCTCGCGACGGATGCGAGCCACCACCCGGTCGAGCTCCTCGCCGCTCAGGGCACCTTTCTGATACAGCTCCATATAGCCGGCAATCGCCGTGATGGGGGTGCGCAGCTCGTGCGACGCGTCGGCAACGAACTGCTGAAGCCGAGTCTGAGAATCCCGCTCTGTCTCGAAAGCGGCTTCGATTCGAGCGAGCATGTCGTTGAGGGCCGCGCCAAGCTGGCCCAACTCGGTGTGCGGGTCGACGTCATCCACCCGCCGGGTGAGGTCGCCCCCGGCGATGCCCTGGGCGGTGGCCACCATTTCTTCGACGGGACGCAAGGCGCGGGTGACGGTCCACCATGTGGCCGCCCCCCCGATGAGGGCGACGGTGGCAGCGGCCAAAAGGGTCGTGTTGAGGATCGCCGATATCGACGCCTCGACTTCCTCGAGCGGGACTGCCATGACCGCCGTTGTGTTTTCCCCCGGCTCAAAGACCACCGCCCGGAATCGGATTGAGCGGTCCGTTGCCGTGAGTGTGGTGAGGTAGGGACCCCCATCGGGGGCCCTCAGTGCGCTTACATCGGGTAGCGGGTCGGGCGATTCCACATAGCCAGACGGCTGGGCAAAGATCTCGCCGGTCGGGTCCCAGCGAATGAGCGCCACCGCCTGCTGGTCGGGGAGAAAGCCGAACCCGGCGGGCCTGCCTCTCCGGGTCTGACCCGTATTGATTTGCAGGGCCGACAGAAGCTCATCGTCGATCTGGCCGATCAACACCGAGCGGTTGGTCTGCACGATCACCGCGCCCAGAACGACGACGATGGCCACGAGGAGCAGCGTCAGCCAGAGAACGAGCCGGGTGCGCAGCTTCATGGCCTGAGTACATACCCCACGCCACGGATGGTCTCCAGGTGACTGCCGCCGTCGCCGAGCTTCTTGCGGAGATAGCTGACGTATGTCTCCACAACCGATGCGTTCCCGTCGAAGTCGTATTCCCACACGTAGTCGAGGATCTGGCCTTTCGATAGCACCCGCCCAGAGTTGAGCATCAGGTAATGGAGCAGGCGGAATTCGGTCGGTGACAGGTTGATCACCGCGCCGTCGACGGTGACGAGGTGGGCGTCTTCGTCGAGGACGATATCGCCAACTGCAACCCGGTGGGCCTGGTCTTGGGTGCCGCCGTTCGATCGGCGCAGGACGGCTTCGATACGCAGGGCCAGCTCTTCGAGGCTGAAGGGCTTGGTCAGGTAGTCATCGCCACCATGACCAAACCCGGTGCGGAGGTCTTCCGGCTGGTCGCGAGCCGTGAGGAAGATCACCGGGAAGCTGTGCCCGTCGTGGCGGAGCTTCCTGCACACGTCAAACCCGCTGATGTCAGGGAGATTGACATCGAGCACGGCCAAATCAGGCGGCATCGTCTTCACCGAGCGGAGCGCGTCGTATCCCTGGTGAACTGTCGTGACGTCGTAGCCGGCGAATCGCAAAGCGCTCGAGACGAGATCTGCGATGGACTCTTCGTCGTCGACCACCAAGATGTTTTTGGCTGTATCCGGCACGGAACCTCCTTCTCTCCGAGATTATGGCCTACCGCACCTGGGTGTTTCCTGAGAGTCGCCTGGGAGGCGTCTGCACGCACGATTCTGAGGCAACTCACAGTGATGTGTGAGCTTCGTATCAGTCGCAGGCCCGAGTGTGACGACGTACTGACACGGACGCCACAAGGAGGCCGTCATGAAGAAATCGCTCGTCACCACCACCGCAGTCGCCGCTGCGCTGGGAGGTCTCGTTACCGGAGCGGTCATCACCGCAGGACCGGCAGCCATAGCCCAAGAAAACGCCACCACCACCGAGCAAAGCCAGGAGAGTTTCGTCGAAGAACGGCTTCAGCGAGCCACCGACGCCATTCGCGAGGCATTGTCGGGATTGGTCGCCGATGACACGATCACCGAGAGCCAGGCAGATGCCGTAGCGTCGACTCTGGCTGCCGAGGGCCCGTTTGGACATCGTCATCGAGGTCACGGCCTCGGCTTGGCGGCATCCTCAGAGCTGAGTGATCTGCTCGGGCTCGAGACCAGCGAGCTGTTTGCGGAGCTTGCTGAAGGAAACACCCTGGCCGACGTGGCCGAGGCGCAGGGAGTTGATCCCGACGCCGTCGCCGACGTGCTGGTGAGTGAGGCCGAGGAGCGTCTCAACGCAGCGGCCGAGAAAGGCTTCATCGATGAGGCAGAAGTGGCCGAGAAGCTCGCCGACATTGAGGAATCCATCGACGATGTGATTAATGGCGAGTTGCCGATTCGCCGCAATGGCCATCGTGGGTTTGGCCGAGGGTTTGGGGGTGCCGACGGTGCCGCGGTAGACGACGTCGCCACCAGCTCGACCTCGTAGGCGGCAACGCAGCAGAAAGGGTGCGGGCAGCAATGCCTGCACCCTTTCCGTCGGTGGGGCGAGCTGCCTCGGAATGAAGGACACCCAGATCGCGCTCAGCCGACTATCAAACTTTCGTCACCGATCGCAATTGCCCGCAGGTGGTGGAAGGCTCGCTGAGTGAGGAGCGCCAGCGCCGCCAGCTCACCAACGAGAAACCCGTTGGCGAATCGTTGGGGCGCGGTGCCCGAGAACGTCATTATCCCGACGATCATGACGGTGAGTGCGATCGTCCAAGCAACAGCGATCGATCGCGTGTGGTGCGTTGCAATGAGCACCAGGCCGACGAAGAGGGCACCGGCCGCCACCACGACTCCAACGGCTCCAACGGACATCAGCATGCTCGTCGGCCGGAACTCCGCCCCGTAGATGGCGGCTACAACCGACGGCCCGAGCCATGCGGCTGAGGCCCCGGCCATGATCGCCGCGGCCGCTCCAATGGCCAATCCCCTTTGTGTCCGCCGTCGGACGGCATCGGTTCTGCCTTCGTCGACTTCGATGGTGACCCAATGAAGGATTCGACTCAAGAAGTTGTACGACGACGTCAGTGGCCCTCGCAGCAACACGAAGCTCACGAACACGACTGATACCTCAACGGCTGACCCGCCGAGAAACCCGACCACGATCGGCCCCGATGCGAGGATCACCTGAGCGGCGACGGTACCAATCACGAGCCCAGTCAGAAGCCTGCCTTCTCGCTCCGGCGCAGGAGCGAGACTGGTCGTCGACCCCGCCCATGGCCGGCCTGCAAGGCCGGCGACGGCGGCCGCCAGCATCGCCAGAACAAGTGATGAAGCAGTCGGTCGCCATGCCAGGAGGGCTGCGGCAACCAACAGTCGCGTCAGCGCTTCGGAGGCGACCGAGATGCCGTAGTCGCGCAGCCGCAGCTGCCCGGCCGTGATTCCTCGGGTTAGTGCAAAGCCCGTATTCAAACCTGCCAGCGCAACGACGGCCGGGATGTACCACATGACTCCGGCGAAGTTGTCGTCGAGCGTGAGCGCAACGAAGGCGCCCGAGATCACCATCGAGACTGCGACGGTCGCGATGATGGGTAGTCGCAGCGGCCGGAGAGATGCGAGGTCGCCACCCGCCAGCGCCAAACGGCGCGCCACGATCTGCTCGATCGGCAGGAGAAACATCGTGAAGCCCAGGAAGTACACCGTCCAGAGCTGACCGATGGGCGCGTAAGCCTCGGCTCCCAGCGTCCGCGTACCGAGCGCTTGAAACCCGAACACCGCCACGATCCCGACGAGCGTGGCGATCACGATCGGCCGGGTTGTCGTCCTGGGTTGTAGCGGCTCCGCTGCTGCGGTCATGAGGGTTTCATTGTGTGGGGGGCAAGAGGCTACCGCCCCACCCCGACTCCATGAACCTCGAGCAGCAACGCTTCCTACTGCGTCCCAAACTTCTCATATTTCTCGAGCACGCGTACCGGAAGGTTCAAAGCGTCTCGACGGAACGGCTCTCCGAGCTCCTGGCTGACCATGATCTCGAGAACCGTCGGTCGTTCGGATGCGACCGCCTCCCTGAGAGCGTCTCCAACCTCGTCGGGCTTGGCTACCTTGATGCCGTGGCCGCCCATGGCCTCGGATATCTTGGCGAACGAGGGGTTCTCGAGATTGGTGCCGACATAGCGGTCGTCGTAGAAGTCGACCTGGTTCTTCTTCTCCGCGCCCCATTGGCCGTTGTTGAAAACCACTGCGACGACCGGGATGTTCTCCCGAACACAGGTCATGATCTCAGCCATTGACATGCCCCACGCACCGTCGCCGACATAGGCGATGGCGGGTCGCTCGGGAGCGGCGATCTTGGCGCCCATCGCGGTTGGAAAGGCGTAGCCACAGTTGCCCCACATCATTGCCGCGAACATGCTGTTGGGCCGATCGAAGTTCAGGTAGCTGTTCGCCACCGAGCAGATGTTGCCGATGTCAGTGGTGACCATGGCGCCGTCAGGCATGGCCATTTCGAGTTCGCGGAGCGCCCGACGGGGCGCCATGGGCAGCTCATCCGACGACGACCATTCGGCGAGCTCGGTGGTCCACGCATCTTTCTGTTTGGCCACTTCGGATAGCCGTGCGTCGGCGTTGGACCGGCTGCGCACTTCCATTCCCTGGAGTCGGTGAAGGATCTCATGGGCCGCCGCGGCAGCATCGCCATGAACGGCAACCTCCACCTCCTGGACGAGTCCAAGCATTCGATGGTCGATGTCCACCTGGATGACCCGTGCCTCGTCCGGCCAGTATTCGATGCCGTGCTGGGGAAGCGTTCCAAAGGGTCCGAGCCGCGATCCGAGCGCCAGGATGACGTCTGCCTGGGCGATCACTCGCATGGCAGCCTTCGACCCTTGGTATCCCAATGGCCCGCAAGCCAGCTCATGGCTCGCCGGGAATGCGTCGTTGTGCAGATAGCTGGTGACGACCGGTGCCTTCATGTGCTCGGCAAGAGCCAAGAGCGGTTGGGCGCCATCCGACATGATCACGCCGCCGCCGGCGAGAATCACCGGGAATCCTGCGCCGGCCAGCGCCGCTGCTGCGGCGTCGAGGCTGGCAGCGCCCCCGGCTGCTCGCTCGATGACGAGCGGCTTCTGGATGTCGTAGTCCGCTTCGCCATAGAAGATGTCTCGGGGAATGTTGACCTGGACCGGCCCGCGCTCGGCCACGGAAAGGGTGAACGCGCGGTGCATGTGTTCCGCCATTCGTTCGTGCCGGTTCACCTGAACTTGATACTTGGTGATCTTTTCGAAGATCGGCATCTGGTCCGTTTCTTGAAAACCGCCCTTGCCGAGTCCCATCGAACCGGTCTGGGGCGTGATGCACACAACCGGCGAGTGGGCCCAGTACGCAGCGGCGATGGCCGTCACGAAGTTGGTGATGCCAGGCCCGTTCTGGGCGATACACACACCGTGGCGATTCGACACGCGCGAGTAGCCGTCGGCCATGTGTGCTGCCGCTTGCTCGTGCGCGACCGACCAGAAACGGATACCGGCGGGCTCGAAGATGTCGAGCGCATCCATGTACGCGGAGCCGACAATGCCAAACACATCTGTCACGCCGTGGGCCGCCATCGTCTCGACGAACGCCTCGCTCGATGTCATTCGGGTCATCGGGTTCTCTCCTTTGGTTGCATCGCAGGCGGGCCCCGCTCGGGGTGACGGAAACCCTGTCAGGCCAGGGCAGCGGCGACCGTGGGATGGACGATTTTGCCATTCCCGATGTTCACGCCCGCAGCCAGCTCGTGTCGCCGTTTGGTGGCCTCCTCGACGCCGTGGTTAGCCAGAAGCCGAACGTATGGCATCGTGGCGTTGGTGAGGGCAAATGTGGAGGTTCGAGGCACGGCTCCCGGGATATTGCCGACCGCATAGTGGACGACGTCGTCGACGAGGTAGGTCGGGTCGGAGTGCTTCGTTTCTCGAGAAGTTTCGAAGCAGCCGCCTTGGTCGATCGCGATGTCGACGACCACTGATCCCGGCCGCATGCCGGCGATGTCGTTGCGGCTGAGCACTCGTGGCGCACGGGCGCCGGGGAGGAGCACCGCGCCGATGACCAGGTCTGCCTCGGCGGCCATCTCCTGAATGTCGAGCTGGTTGGCGACCTTGGTTTTCACCAGGCCGCGATATATCTGATCGAGGTGGCGGAGAGGCTTGGGGTTGAGGTCGAAGACATGAACATCGGCACCCATTCCGGCTGCGATCTGGACGGCGTTGGAGCCGGCCATGCCGGCACCGATCACCAGCACCGTGGCTGGTTCGACGCCCGGCACCCCCCCGAGAAGGATTCCCCTTCCGCGCTGATACTTCTCGAGGAAATGGGCGCCAACTTGGGTAGCCATCCGGCCGGCGACCTCACTCATCGGTGCGAGGAGTGGGAGCGAGCCATCGGGCATCTGGACGGTTTCGTATGCGATTGCCATGGTGCCGGAGTCGATCAGCGCCTCGGCCACGTTGGGGTAGGCGGCGAGGTGCAGAAACGTGAACAGCGTGAGGTCGTCTCTGAGGTACTCGAATTCGGACGGTTGCGGCTCCTTCACCTTGACGATCATGGTGGAGCTGCCCCAGACGGAGGCGGCATCGTCGACGATCGTTGCGCCGGCCGCTGCGAAGGATTCATCTCCGAAGTGTGATCCAGAACCGGCGCCGGCCTCGATGAGCACGGTGTGGCCATCAACAACCAGGTCATGGGCGCCGGCGGGCGTCATGGCTACGCGGTTCTCGTCGGTCTTGGTCTCCTTGGGTACGCCGACCCTCACGAGTTCAGCCTCGATGCCATGCCTTCGAGGACCCTGTCCACGCCGTCTACCAACTCATCGAGCTCTTGGGTGCCGGCAATCAGGGGCGGCGACAGCATGAGCTTGGGTGTGCCGCGTTTGTCGGCACGTATCAACAGGCGAGCCTCGGTGATGAGGCTTGGCAAGATCTCGCCCACGAACTCGTTCGCCTGGGCGTCAGTGAGATCGTGACCGTTGGCACGGCTGGCGCAGAGCTCGATGGCGTAGAAGTAGCCGGTACCTCGCACCTCCGACACGACATCGTGAGCTGTGGTTAGCCGATCCAAGCTGGTTCGGAAGTAGTCGGCATGCTCTTGAGCGTTGGTGAGCACCCCTTCATCGCGCATCGCCGTGATGTTGGCAATGGCCACCGCCATCACCACCGGGTGCCCGCCCCAGGTAGCTCCGTGCGTGAAGGTACCGATCTCTGACGCCATGAGATCGTCAACGAGAGGTCGCCGGATGATGACTCCGCCGACGGGTGCGTAACCGGAGGTGGCTCCCTTCGCGAACGTGATCATGTCGGGGACGACGCCGACGAGATCGGCCCCGAACCATGGCCCAACCCTGCCGAAACTGGCGATGACTTCGTCGGCCAGGAGTAGGACGTCGTACCTGTCGCAGATTCGCCGCAACTCCGGCCAGTAGCCGTCTGGTGCAACGATCGCCCCACCGCCATTCTGGACCGGCTCGGCGATCGCCAAGCCGACGGTGTCTGGCCCTTCGGCCAGGATCGCCTGTTCGAAGACGGCGGCCGCGGCAACTCCATCGGTGGTGCCCAACGTGTTCGGAACGTGAATGAAGCCCGGAAGGAGCGGCTTGAACGGTTCGCGTATGTCGTCGAGACCGGTGGCTGACAGGGCTCCCATCGTGGTGCCGTGATAGGCGAGATGGCGGCTGATGACCTTGGTCTTGGTGGGCATTCCCTGGCTGGCGTGGTACTGACGGGCGAACTTGATGGCCGACTCGACGGCCTCGGACCCCGAGCTAACGAAAAACACTGCGTCGAGGTCGCCAGGGGCAAGCCCTGCGATGAGCTTGGCTGCTTCGACGGCCGATGGGTGGGTGGCCGACCATGACGGTGTGTAGGCAAGCTGCTCCATCTGCTTGGCAGCCGCCTGGGCAATGTCCGTGCGGCCGTGGCCGATCTGGACGACGAACAAGCCGGCCAGGCCGTCGAGATAGCGGCGGCCCTCGTCGTCCCACAGGTAGCAGCCTTCGCCTCGGACAAACATGGGCACCGATCCTGATGACCATGCGCTTCCCTTTGTGAAGTGCAGGATCAGATGCCGGAGGTCTTTTGTCGCCACACGTCTCCTCGGATGACTAGGCCGAAAACTAACCGAAATGAGGAGTCGCGTGCAGCGTCACACGCCTCGCTGGCGCCGTTGTCCCAAGCGCGTCCGACCCCGGAGTCAGGGTGTCGAAATGGTGCCGTTGGTGTCCTGGCCTGCGCCTTGCCACGACGACCACGTATAGGACGTGAAATCCCACCTGAAGAAGTTCTCCGATATATCGGTGTACACGTAGTCGTTCCCGTCCCAGTCGCCGGTGGAGAACACCGCCGGGTCGCCCTTGGAGTAGGCGCCGACGAGTCCGGATTCGACAACAGTGTTGTCGTGGACCGTGATGTCGACGGGTAGGTATGACCCTTGCGGGCCAGTTGGCACGCTCCCGGTGTGGTCGATGATCGTGATGCCCGAAAAGTTGTTTTCGACGGTGTTGCCGGTGATCGTCGCTCCAGGCCCCCGAACCAGGATGCCAGCGCCGATCATCCACGAAACCGATGGGTCGTGGCCGTTGCCGCGAGTCGTGTTGCCGGAGATGGTGGACCCGTAGGCGTGGTCGTGCCGAATGCCGTCCATCGCACTGCTCTCGACGGTGGAGTTCGTGACTGAGGTATCTGCGGCGCCGTCGTTGAACCAAATCCCGAAGCCGTAGACGTCTCTCACGGTGGCGTTGTCGACCGATGCGCCGGATGTCGCGTTCATCACGATGCCTGCCCCATAGAGAGTGGCCTGCCTTTGATTGGCCCGCTCCACGGTCACGTCGGAGACCGAGAAACCTGACCCGCCGTCGGCCCTGATGCCGGAGAGCTCCAGGTCGGTGAAGGTGCTGTCGGAGACGGAGACATTGTCCCCAGTTGCGTCGACACCGGTTTCGACATCGCGAACGAACACATCGGAGATCGACCAGTTGTTGCCATCGACGTCGAAGGCCACGTCGTAGTTGCGAATCTCTACGTTCGAGATCGACACACCGCTCACCCCACCGGCAAATGCGTCGGTGCCTTGGTCCTGGCCATCGAGGATGGTGCCCGCCGCACCAACGAAATCCTGGCCGGATCTCGGCACGACGGTCTGGCGTAGATGAAGGCCTGGTTCCAGGTATATCCGCGCCCCGTTGGGCTGGCTGTTGGCGACGGCCTGAATCGACCAGCCGGCAGGCACTGCGGCGTCGAAGCCGGACGGAATGGCAGGAACCTCAGACCCGTCGTCGACTGGCGGCGGAGCCGGGGGGAGATCCAAGGCACGGGTGAGAAAGGTGGCCATCTGGGCGCGCGTGACGTTATCGGAGGCGCAGTAATGGTCCTTTGCGGGCGGGTTGCAACCACTGGTGATGGCCGATTCGGCCATCTTGTTGATGTCGTTTTCGAAGGTGGTTCCGTCGTCGTCGGTGAAGTAGTCGACGTCGGTGGCGGGAAGCTCGAGGGCCCGGGCAAGAAACGCTGCCATCTGGCCTCGGGTCACAGTGTCCCACGGGCAATACTCATCGCGGGTGGGGGGATTGCAGCCTCCCGTGATGGCGGCGGCGGCCATCTTGTTGATGTCGTTCTCGAACGAGATGCCGTCGTCGTCTGTGAAGAAGTCCGTTCCGGTCGCGTCCAGCCCCAGGCCCCGATTGAGGAAGGCGGCCATCTGGCCCCGCGTCACGGGATCTTCGGGACAGAACCTGTTGTTGGTCGGCGGGTTGCATCCGGCGGTGATCCCGGCGGCGGCCAGCCGATCGATGCTGTCTGCGTGGACCGATCCCGAGGTGTCGACGAACCCGTCACCGGCATCCCCACAACCTACGCGTTCTGAGCCGAGCACCAGCGAGTCGAAATCCATCGACAGCGACCCAGGGGCGGGCGCTGAACCGCCAAAGAACACGTCGAACCAGAAGCTCTTGATCTTGACGGAGGTCTGCGACGAGGTGCGGAACTTGAAGTCCGACTCGTGGAACGCCAACGCCTCGTCGACCCAGCCTTCGAGAACTCCGTCCGACTGACCGGGAGTGTTGAGCTTCACGCGTCCTTCGACACAATGCCAGGCACCGTGATCGATGGCTCCGACCTGCTCGTCCCATAGAAAGAACTCCCCCTCGTCGGCGGGCTGATCGAGGTGATAGACGTAGAAGCCGATCTGGGTGTGGGTGGAGTTGCGGTCGTCGAGGGGCGTCGCGAACGTCATCCGTGCCGACCATCCCGGGTTGGAGCTGGTGGGCGGGATCAGGTTGCGTCCCGACGTGGAGTAGAGGCCGGCCGGGCCGGGCAACTTTCCGGTGCCGTGGTTGTCGAATCCGTCAGGGAAGCGCAGGAAATACCGGTAGTAGAGCTCGTCCGGCTCGGATTGGCCATTCTCGGCGAAACGCCAATGGGCAGCCGAGCCAAAGTGCGACCCGGCCGGAATCGATACCTTGATGGCGTCTCCTTGGACGCCGTCACCGATCGAAGTGATGCGATTGCGACTTCCGATGGCGGCGTCGTACCAGGTACTGGTCCATTCTGATGGATCGCTTTCGAAGGGCTCATCGAGGTACGTCCCACCGGCGGCCATCGACGTGGGTGCCAGCACGGTGAGGAGCAGCAGAACCAAGCTCATCATCCAGACAATGCGGCTCCGCGCCATGTGAAATCGGTCCTCCGTCGGGTGGATCAATGATCGGCAACGGATTGCGGAACCTTGAGGCCGGGAACCGATTCCGTCCCAGCGTCCGTCGTAGGCAGGACTCCAGAGAAGGAACTAGACGATGACGAAACGACTCACGCTGCTGGCAGGAACCATGCTGATGGTGCTACTTGCCGGCCCCGTAGCCCAAGCCTGCGGCTTTCTCGTCGCAGAGAACGGCGCCGTTCGGCTCGGCAAGACGACGACATTCGTCGCCTGGGAAGACGGCGTCGAGCGGTACATCACCAACTTCACGTTCGAAGGAGATGTCGATTCGTTCGGATCGATCATCCCTCTTCCCTCTGAACCGACATCGGTCACCAAGGCCGGCTCATGGACGCTGCAGCGGCTCGGTCGCGAAGTCAACCCGCCACCCGCCGAGTTCTTCGCCCTGGGGGCTTCGGAGGATGCCAGTGAGGTCGAGGTGTTGCTCGAAACCAAGATCGACTCGCTCGACATCGTGGTGCTGAAAGGTGGCGGCGCCGATGTGCTCGACTGGGTCAACCAGAATGGCTTCGATCTGCCGCCCGGCCCGAACACTGCTCACCTGCTCGACTACTACTCGAGTCGGTCGCCCTACTTCATGGCTGCGCGGTTCGACTTCGCGGCGGCAGCCGCAGACGACTTCGTGTCAGGCGACGGCATTCCTGTTCAGATCGAGATGCCAACTGAACGACCGTGGGTGCCGCTGCATATTCTGCACGGCGCCAGCCCGGACAGCGCCATCATCAACGCCGACATCTACGTATTGACACCCGAGCGGCCGACCTTCCTTCACGGAACGGGACTCACACTGGAGCACTCCGATGTTGCGACGACCGCCCTTCTCGATGATCTGCGATCCGACGAGAACATGGAATGGGTTCCCGACAGCGGCTGGCTGTCGTATCTGGTTCTGGCCACCGACGCCGAGGACCTCTTCTACGACCTGTCAATCGGAGTGGGCGACGTAAGGCCGTCGCTCGTCGACGCCGGCTTCGCTCGTTTCGATCCCACCGACGACCAGCTCAAGGCGTTCGGCCTGGAACGCGCCAGGTGGGAGCCCACCGAAGTTTGGCTGGCCGCATCGCTCGTGGTGCTCATCGTGGGTGGCGGAGCCGGCTTGCTGCGGCGTCGTTTGTAGAGTGTCTCCGGGGCCGGCCAAGGGGGTTTGGCCGGCCCTGGTTCAAATTTCGCGACCTCACTCACCGTGAGAGAAATAGGAGTAGGTTTCAGTTGGTTTGAAGATTGAGGCGCGGGAGAGGAAGAGATTGTGAAAACCCGTACGATACGGTCCGCCCGATGGTGGGCTGTTTTTCTTGTAAGTGCGCTCATTGCGGCGCTCATCGCAGTGCCGGTGTCGGCTGACAGCCACGACCCGTTCACGCTGACGATTCTGCATAACAACGACGGTGAGTCGGCTTTGCTTCCGAGCGGAGACGAGGCCGGCGTTGCCCGTTTTGCCACAGCATTGAAGAGGGCCAAACGGACGGCGCTTCGCCAGGGTGACGGATTCATCATGGTGTCGTCGGGCGACAACTTCCTGGCGAGCCCTGAGTTCACGGCGAGCCTTGCTGACGGTGTGTTCTATGACGCGTTGGCACTCGATATGTTGCGCTACGACGCCATCGATCTCGGCAACCACGATTTTGACTTCGGTCCTGACGTGCTTGCCGCCTTCATCGGTGACTTCCGCCGACCGGGCCAGCCTCCGTATCTCTCCTCCAACCTGGATTTCCGGCGCGAGCCGGCACTCCAGGCGTACGTGGACGCAGGTGCGATCGCCAAGAGCACGGTGATAAGCGAGGCCGATGAGTTGATCGGCATCATCGGTGCGACCACCGAGAACTTGCCATTCATCTCGTCACCACGCGAGGTCGTGGTCAACGCAGTTCTCCCCGCGGTACGCGCGGAGGTGGCCAAGCTCGAGGCGATGGGAATTGACAAGATCGTCTTCATCTCCCATCTCCAAGACATCGACGGCGATGTCATGCTGGCAGAAGGCCTGAGTGGCGTTGATGTGATGATTGCCGGCGGCGGCGACGAACTGCTGGCGAACCCCGACGACCTACTCCTTCCGTCCGACGAACCGGACGACGTCTTCGGTCCGTATCCAATCGTGGCGACTGACTCCGACGGCGTAGCAGTTCCGGTGGTCACCACTTCGGGCCAATACGGCTACCTGGGCAGGCTCGTCGTGGACTTCGATGCCGACGGCAACGTCACAGGCTGGGACGGAGGACCTATTCGGATCGTTTCGCCGGCGGTGGGCCGGGACGGCGTGCCCGCGGACAGCAGGATGCAGCGAGTCGTTGTTGATCCGGTCGCACTATTTGTGGCCGATCTCGCTACCAACGTCATTGCCACCTCTGAGGTCGACTTGGACGGCCAGCGGGACAGCGTCCGATTCATGGAAACCAACGAAGGCAACCTCATTGCCGACTCGCAGCTGTGGCAGGCCAACCAGCTCGCCGCGGCCTTCGGCGTCGGAGAGGCCGACGTGGCGCTGCAGAATGGTGGCGGTATTCGAAATGACTCCGTCATCCCGGCGGGTGACATCACGGAGCTGAACACCTTTGAGATGGTGCCGTTCGGCAACTTCGTCACCATCATGGAAGGCGTCGATCGGCAAGTCTTCAAGGATCTGCTCGAGAACGCGGTGTCCCGAATCGATCCAGCGGCCACGACCGGTGGCACAGGGCGGTTTGCCCAGGTGGCGGGATTCTCCTTCGTGTTCGACACCACAGGAACCGCGGCGCTGATCGAAGATGGAGTCCTCACGATTCCTGGCACTCGCGTGACCGATGTGGTGCTCGATGACGGAACAGTGATTGTCGCGGGCGGTGCGGTCGTCGCAGGTGATGACATCAACGTTGCGGTCGTGGACTTCACGGCCCGCGGCGGTGATGAGTATCAGTGGGGAGACGGCGAATTCACTGCTCTCGGCGTCAGTTACCAGCAGGCCTTGTTCAACTACCTCACTGCCGACGGTGCTGATGGTGGATTGGGCGGGGTCATCACGGCAGCCGACTATCCAGAAGGCGGAGAAGGCAGGATCACGCAACTGCCCTAACGGCGTACCTCGCGTATGAAGGACCAGGGGGGAGATATCCCCCCTGGTCCCTTTATTGGTAGGGACCAGCGGCCGACTGATCGAGCTGCGGTCCAGTACGATCCCTTCGATGTCGGCCGGTCATTTCTCCTATTCGGGATCGAGCGTCCCCTTCGAAGATGGCGATTCGATCCTGCTGGCTTTGACACGGGCGGGCGTCCACCCCACCGGCGGGGGGTGCCTGTGCTTTGCGGGAGACTGTCCGCATTGTTTGGGCACCGTCGACGGTGTCTCGTATGTCCGCACCTGCCAAGTCCCGGCGGCCGAGCTGCAAGTCGTATTCCCGCACCCCTTGGATGGCAGCGAACCACAGCTGCCCACAGAAGGGGGCCCTGCCACCACCCCGGTCGAGTATCGCCATGTAGATGTCGTGATCATTGGGGGCGGAGAGAGCGGTCGCCGGTCCGAGTTGGCAGCTTTGGCGCAGAACCAGACGGTCGCGCTTTTCGATGCAGGCCGGGGGGAAGAGGTGATCGGTATCTATCCGGGTCCGGTGGTGGTCATTCGGTCTGCGGCTGGGATGATCCACATCGGATGCCAAGAAGTGGTGGTGGCCACTGGCGCCTCGGAAATCCAACCCGCCTGCCCCGGCAACGATCTGGGCGGCATCGTCACTGCCAGGGCAGCAGAGCTGTTGCACGAAGCAGGGGTTGATCTTGGCAGGAGCGTCGCCGTTGGATCGCCTCCGCACGGAGTTCCCGACACGCCTGTCGAGGGCCGGCTGGTTCGTTTTGAAGGCACCGATCGGGTCGAGGCGGTCGTCGTAGAAGTGAACGGCGACGAGGTCCGGCACCCGTGTGAGGCCGCCATTGTGGGCCTCGGCCTGTACCCACGTGATGGGTTGGCTCGCATGGGCAACGGACTCCCGGTTTCAGTGGTAGGCGAGGCGAGCGCCGAGCCCACCATTCCGCCGCCGCCGCAATCCGGCACGGTGTGCCCCTGCTCGGACGTGACGGTTGCTGATCTCGAGTCGGTATGGGAGCGAGGGTTTCATGAGCTCGAGCTCGTGAAACGCGCCACCTTGGCCGGTACTGGCACATGTCAAGGCGCCGTATGCCTCCCCCACATCCGGAGTTTCCTCAACGACCGCGGAGCGGAGCTCCCTGCGCCATTCACGGCCCGGCCCGTATCCCGCCAGCTCACGTTGGGCGAAGTCGCTGCCGGCAACCATCATCCTTCCTTTCCCCGGACGGCGCTCGACCCGGTCCACAGGGAAATGGGCGCCGAGATGGACCGGATCGGCGGATGGTGGAGACCATGGACCTACGGCGACCTCCGCGCCGAGTACGACGCGGTCCGCCAACGGGTCTCCATCGGAGACGTGTCCACGTTGGGCAAGATGCGCGTGACCGGACCCGATGCAGAAGCCTTCCTCCAGTTGATCTACCCCACCGACGTCGCATCGATCCGTCCGGGACGATCCCGCTATGTGTTGATGCTCAACGAAGCCGGCTACATCTTCGACGACGGGCTGGTGAGCCGTGAGCTCAACAACACCTTCTCGCTCACCTTCACATCGGGAGGTGCCAGTCACTCCGAGATGTGGATGCGCGACTGGGGCAGCTCGTACGACGTGAGGATCTACAACCGGACGACGTCGCTGGGCGCAATCAATGTCACCGGGCCCTTGGCGTCCGAGCTTGTTCGCCGGGCCGGAGCCGATGAGCTACCCCCCTACATGGGTCATGCGAGTGCCGTCGTGGCGGGCGTCCCGTGCCAAGTGTTCCGGTTGAGTTTCACCGGCGAAGTGTCGTTCGAGCTACACCATCCGGTGGATCGGTCGGTGGAGTTGTGGGAGACCCTCATGGAGCTCGGTGCGGACATGGGCATCCTCCCCCACGGCCTCCAGGCGCTGGAACTGCTTCGCCTCGAGAAAGGCCACATTCTGGTGGGCCTCGACACGGACTACGACTCGACCCCGAGGCGCATTCACCATGACTGGGCCGTGAACATGGACAAAGGCGACTTCCTCGGGAGGGCGTCCCTGCTGCGCACCGACCAGATTCCACTCGACCGGATGCTCGTCGGCCTGGAAATGGAGAGGCAGCCCGTCGATGGTGCGTCGCTGCACCTCGACGGGGAATACGTTGGCTATGTGACCTCGTCCGGATGGTCGTGGACAATGGACAAAGCTGTCATGCTCGCCCAGCTCAACCTGGTGGGCGGTGAGTTGCCTGATGCGGTGATGGTCGAAGGAATGCTGGCTCGGCGAGTCCCAGTGCCGTTCTACGACCCCGATGGAGCGCGCGCCCGTGCTTGAGCCGCTCGACTGTGTCCGGGTGGTCACTACACCGGCGGCCCTCGCCGGGGCGGCGTGGTCGCCCGAGGTCGTTGTGTTGCGCACCGCTCCCGATGAGGCCATCGTCGTCGGCTCGGACGTTCCGCCGCTCGACGACCCCCACGCGATCATCGAGTCGGACCGAGGTTGGCACGGCGCGTGGGTTGAGATCTCCGCCGCCGAGACGTTCTTGGCATCGGCGGCCGATTGGTCCCTGCCCGAGCAGCGGCCGGCGCTGGCACAGGGGATGGTCGCGGGACTCTCTGTGAAGGTCTGGATCGATTCCGAGCGCGCCTTGTTCGTGGTGTCGCATACGGTTGCCGACGAGCTCATCGAACGCCTCCCGCCCGGGTGGCTGTCATGAATGAGTTCATCGAAGCCAAGGTTGCCCTCTCGTGGGCGGAAATGAAGGCGGCCTATGACGTCGTGATCATCGGAGGCGGTGGCCATGGTCTCGCCACTGCGTACTACCTCGCCACTCGACACGGCATCACCAACGTTGCCGTCCTCGAGCGAAAGTACATCGGTGGCGGCAACAGCGGTCGCAACACCACTGTGATTCGGGCGAACTACGGGATCCCTGAAGCAGTGCAGTTCTACAAGCACTCGGTGGACCTCTACAGAGACCTCGAGCGGGAAACCGACCGGTGGATCATGCACGATCAAAAAGGAATTCTCTGGGCGGTGCACACGCACGCCGGGGTCCGTCAAGAGAAGTCGCGAGCGATCATCAATCAGGAGTTCGGCTATCACACCGAATTCTTGGAGCCGAATGAGATCAAGAAGCTCGTTCCCCAGATCGACCTGAACGCCGGCGAGGGCCGGTTTCCCATCTTGGGGGCGTCCTACAGTCCGGATGCATCCACCGCCCGCCATGATCGCGTGATCTGGGCGCTCGCCGAGGGTGCGATGCGCGCCGGCGTCGACGTGCTCCAGCGAACCGAGGTGACCGGGCTCGTCAAGGACGGCAACGCAATCGTGGGAGTCGAGACAAACCGAGGAACCATCTCTGCCCCCATCGTCATGTCGGCTGTCGGAGGTCATGTCACGAACATTGCCAACATGGCGGGCCTCCGCCTGCCCATCCGGAGCCATCCACTCCAGGCGTTCGTCACCAACCACTATGCCCAGGGATTCGATCGGATCGTCGCTTCTCTCGACCTGGGTTTCTACATCAGCCAGACCGCCCGCGGAGAGATGCTGGCGGGTGCGCATATCGACCCACAACCAAGCTATTCGTACCGATCCGGCGAGCATTTCCTCACTTCGCTCGCTCACAAGGTGGTCACGCTCCTGCCGTTCATGCGAGACTTGCGGGTGTTGCGCCAATGGACCGGTATCTGTGACATGTCGCCCGATTACTCACCCATCATGGGCACCACCGACGTCGACGGCTTCGTCGTCAGCACCGGGTGGGGCACCTGGGGATTCAAGGCCATACCGGCGGGCGGTGAAGCGATGGCCGAACTGATCGCCACGGGCAAGACTCCGCAGCTGATTGCTCCATTCGGGCTGGATCGGTTCGCGCGCGATCGAACGCTCGCCGACCGAAGCTCCTCGGGAACGCACTGATGCGCATCGACGAGGGTGCGGGAGCATGAGCCTGCGGATTCCTTGTCCTCATTGCGGGATGCGACGAGTGGAAGAGTACGCCTACGGAGAGGTGTTCGACGTGCCCGACTCGGTCACCGGTGGCGACGCCGTTGCATTCGACCGGGCTTTCATGCACAACAATGCCGAAGGACCCGTCCGCGAGGCATGGTTTCATCTCTACGGGTGCCGCCGCTGGGTGTATGTCGACCGTGATACGAGAACCGACGAGGTTCTCTAGGACAGTCCATTGCCGTGCCATCAGGTGAGGTCGCCCACACAAAGTGGGCGATCCTCACGCTGAGTGACTAGTCCGTTTGGGTGGATTCCCTTTGATTCTCGGGGTTTTGGCGGTTTGTGCCGATACAAGGGGGAAGATGTCATCTACGCGGGGCACAAAAACAGGGGAGTGGGGGCTATGGGCATGAGAAATTCGAGATTCAAACATCTGGTCGCGTTGATTGCGGCGCTGTTGATGTTTGGCACGTCACTGCCGGCACTAGCCGCAGAAGGAGCGCCGTCCGGCGTTGCGGCCGGTTGGGAGGACGCCAGCACGAAGAAGTTGGCCGCCGAGGAAGAGCCCGGTTCGGTGTTCTGGATAGCCCACCACACGGTCGAAGCCTCCGACTACTGGGACGCCGGCTTCACCGGTGCCGGCGTCGACATCGCCCTCATCGACACCGGTGTCGCTCCTGTCAAGCACGTCAACGCAAAAACCGGCCTTTTCAACGGGCCGGATCTCTCATTTGAGTCGCAAGCAGATGATTTGCGCTACACCGACAACAACGGTCACGGAACACATTTGGCCGGGATCATGGCGGGTCGACACGGCGAGGAGCCGGTTGCCTCAGATTCGCCGAAACGATTCTTGGGGATCGCACCCGACTCGCGTGTGCTCAACGTCAAGGCGGGAAGCGCCAACGGCGCCGTCGATGTCTCACAAGTGATCGCCGCCATCGAATGGGTGGTTGAACACAAGCAGGACAACGGCCTCAACATCCGTGTGCTCAACCTCGCCTATGGGACGGATGGCGTGCAGTCGTGGGAGACGGATCCTCTTGCCTACGCAGTACAGAACGCCTGGGATGCCGGCATCGTGGTCGTCGTCGCAGCCGGCAATGACGGCAACGATGGGCCGCTCCGGAATCCGGCCACCAACCCGTCGGTGATTGCGGTGGGCTCATCCACCAACAATGCAACCCCGACATCGGCCGACGATCACCTGTCGGCGTTCTCGAGTTGCGGTACGACCGCCCGGCCCGTCGACGTCCTCGCTCCCGGGAAGTCGATTGTCAGCTTGCGAGCACCGGGCTCCTACGCGGATGTGAACTATCCCGAGGCCCGCATTGGCAAAGACTTCTTTGTGGGCTCGGGCACGAGCCAATCGGCCGCCGTCGTGTCCGGGGCCGCGGCACTCATCATCGATCAGCGTCCGGATATCAGCCCCGACGAGGTCAAGTCCCTGCTCACGTCCACCGCACAACCGCTCTCTGGGCCCAGTCCCTCATGCCAGGGCGGAGGCGTCGTCAACCTCGGAAACGCGCTCAACGCTGAAACGCCAAGCAACAGTCAGTCGCACGGCCTGGCGACTGGCCTGGGAACTCTCGAGGGAGCCCGCGGCTCCGCTCACGTAGCGCTCAACGGCCACATACTCGAAGGCGAACAGGACATCTTTGGGAACTCATGGATTCCGTGCGGTTCTGCCACTACTTCATTGACCTCAATCGCAGAGGAGCTCAACGATGCGCAACCAGACTGCAAGACGGCGGCAACGAGCCACTGGCAAGAAGGCGGCTACTGGAACGGCGCCCAGTGGACGGGTGTCACGTGGTCTGGCGTCACTTGGTCGAGCGTTACCTGGTCTGGCGTCACTTGGTCTGGTGTCACCTGGTCGGGTGTGACCTGGTCGGGTGTCACGTGGTCTGGAGTGACGTGGTCGGGTGACGCCTGGAACTGAGGTGCTGCGTCGGCGTCTGCATGCATTTCTGCGCGCCGGTAGTGTGCGGGTCCAGTCACTCGGGAGGACTCGTTGGGCCGTTACGCCGACCTCTACGCCGCTTCGCTCACCGACCCTGATGGGTTCTGGGAGCAAGCTGCAGGGGACATCGACTGGGATGTGCCGCCGCAAGTCATTCTCGACGCCGAGGCGGCTCCGCTCTATCGGTGGTACTCCGACGGGCGGCTGAACACCTGCCACAACGCGTTGGACCGCCATGTTGAAGGCGGCCGGGCCGATCAAGTCGCTCTGGTGTACGACAGCCCGGTTACCGGCACTTCCCGGACCTACACCTACCGCGCCCTTCGCGACGAGGTCGCCCGGCTGGCCGGCGGCCTTGCTTCGCTGGGAGTCGGCAAAGGCGATCGAGTCATCATCTACATGCCCATGGTCCCCGAGGCCGTGATGGCCATGCTGGCGTGCGCCCGGATCGGCGCGGTCCACTCGGTGGTGTTCGGTGGCTTCGCCGCCAACGAGCTGGCCACCCGGATCGACGATGCCCAGCCGAAGGTGATCCTGTCGGCCTCGTGCGGCATCGAGCCGGGCCGCCTCGTCGAATACAAGCCTCTGCTCGATGAAGCGATCGAGCTCGCCGATCACAAGCCTGACCACTGCGTGGTGCTACAACGCCCGCAGTTGATGGCGCCCATGGGCCCGATTGACCGCGACTGGACAGAGCTGGTCGAAGGCTCGCCCGCCGCCGACTGCGTGTCGGTTGCCGCCACCGACCCGCTGTACATCCTCTACACATCGGGCACTACCGGAGAACCGAAAGGCGTGGTGCGCGACAACGGCGGCCATGCGGTCGCGCTGGCCTGGTCGATGAGTAACCTCTACGGCGTCCAGCCCGGTGATGTGTACTGGGCGGCATCCGATGTTGGTTGGGTGGTCGGCCACTCGTACATCGTCTACGGGCCCCTGATCCATGGGTGTACCACCGTCCTGTACGAGGGAAAGCCGGTTGGCACGCCCGACCCGGGAGCGTTTTGGCGTGTGATATCCGATCACTCGGTCAACGTCCTGTTCACCGCCCCGACGGCCTTTCGGGCCATCAAGCGAGATGATCCCGAAGCAACGCATATGGGGCCATACGATCTCGCATCGTTGCGGACGCTGTTTCTCGCCGGCGAGCGGTGCGATCCGGACACGCTGCATTGGGCCGAGGATCGCCTGGGTGTGCCGGTGATCGATCACTGGTGGCAGACCGAGACGGGCTGGCCGATCGTCTGCAACCCGATCGGAGTCGAGGCGTTCCCGGTGAAACCGGGATCGCCAACCCTTCCCGTCCCTGGCTACGACGTGCGAGTCCTCGATGGCGACGGCGCCGAAGTGAGCCCGGGGACGATCGGGGCAATCGTCGTGAAACTTCCGCTTCCGCCGGGGACCCTGCCGACCCTGTGGAACGCGGACGACCGGTACCGGGCGGCCTACCTCGACCGTTATCCCGGCTACTACCTGACGGCCGATGCCGGCTTCAAAGACGACGATGGCTACGTCCACATCATGAGCCGGATCGACGACATCATCAACGTCGCTGGGCATCGCCTTTCCACCGGGGCCATCGAAGAGGTCTTGGCTGAGCACCCCGACGTCGCCGAATGCGCCGTCATAGGCGTCGCCGACCAGCTGAAAGGCCAACTCCCTCTCGGCTTCGTCGTGCTGCAGGCGGGCGCAACGCGTGACGCTGCAGAGGTGGAGTCCGAGCTGGTGGCCCTCGTGCGCGAGCGGATCGGCCCGGTGGCGTCGTTCAAGCAGGCGTCGGTCGTCAACCGGTTGCCCAAAACCAGGTCGGGCAAGATCCTTCGGGGGACGATGAGGAGTATCGCCGACGGCCAACCGTGGAAGATGCCCGCCACGATCGATGACCCGGCAATCCTCGACGAGGTGGCGGAATCGCTGCGCCAGATCGGCTACCCGCCACCCGAGTGAATAATGGCGTACACTGGACCTCGGCGAGGCAAGAGGCATTTTGAGACAGGCTCCCTGCGGGGAGCCTGTCTCTGTCAGTTGGCCGGTTCCGGTCGGTGCCGCGCCTGTTGGGCGACGGCGTCCTTGGGCATGAGAGCCGGGATGATGAGCAACGTCGAGAGGGCTGCCGTCATCATCGATACCCACATGATCATGCTGATCTGGCTGTGTGGTTTGAGTGGCGAGATCCAGAGCGCAGTGAGGGCGACTGCTATGCCGAGGGCGTTGGCGATGATGGGGCGTCCCACGCGCTCGATGGCACGCAACACGTAGCCGGGGCCCTCGGGGCGCGCATGCTCGATGGCGGCGATGTAGTGGATGGCATAGTCGATGCCGACTCCGATGACGATGCTCGACACGATGGCGGTGATTAGGTTCAGGTTGATGCCTGCTGCTGCAATGAATCCCAGCAACACTGCCGTTGTCAGTGCGATCGGAATCAAAGCGATGAGCGTCTGTCCGACTCGGCGATACGACAGCCCCAACATGATGGCTACGAGCGTAAACGCGGCAATCACAGATACCACCTGGGCCTGGAGCACCAGGCGGGCCGTCTCGTCCCACAGGACCGGCATTCCGGTGAGAACTCGCACTTCGGAGTGGGTGTCGGCATAGTCCACCCAGCCCCGCAAGTCGTCGGAGTCGAATTCCCCGGGGAACAATGCGAACCTGAGGCCATCGGCCGACACCATATCCCCGAGGGGAAGCAGCGCCTCTTCGTTGAGAAATGCCTGTAGCTGGGGCCCCGGGAGCGCCTGAAGATCGGCAACCGAGAACACCTTTCGCACGCCGGGAAGGCTCTCGATCTCAGCCGACGTCGCGGCAACCGCATCGAGTCCGGCGACGCCATCGGCGGCGTCCCACGCAAACTCGCCAACGAGGGGTGTGGCACCACCGAAGGCTTCTTCGATGGCATTGAATGCGAGGCGGACCTCGTTGTCCTCTTTGAAGAAAAACAGCTGGTCGGAATCGACCTCGATCTGGGGTATGAAAAAGACCGCAAAGAGAACGAGGACGACACCCAGCACCAGCGCCGGGACCCTGGTCTTCACGAGCCGTTGGATCCCGGTGACGATGCGCGGACCGAGCAACGACGAGCGATGCGAAGCTTCCACCTGTGTGCGGCTCATCAGAGCTGGGAGCGAGAAGAAAGAGATGACGCCGGCGAGCGTGATTCCGATGGCGACGAACGCTCCCAATTGGCGGATGGGGCGGACATCGGTGGCGAGCAGCGACAAGAACCCGGCTGACGTGGAGACGGTGGTCAGGATCATGGGAACACCCACCTGGCGCAGGGCCGACGAAACCCGCTCGTACGGGTCGTCGGTTTGGGTCGCCTCCTCTTGGAAGTGGGTCACGAAATGGAGGCCGTCAGCCGAGCCCATCACGATCACGAAGACCGGGACGATGACCGTGACGATATCTACCTCGAAACCCAGTCCGAAGATCACGCCGAAAGTCCACAGCGAACCAAGGATGGCCGGAATCACTGCGAATACCGTCAGGCGCCGGTCGCCGATGGCCGCGTAGAACGTGCCGAGGAGCAGGATCATGACCGCCGGCGGCAGGACGAGCAGAAACCAGCCCAGAAGATCGATCACCGATCCGAAGATGACCGGATTGCCGGCCAACGTCACTTCCATTCCTTCCGGCGGTTCGACCTCTTGGAGGCGTCGAGCAAGGTCAATGCCATCGTCCTCCGGCACGACCACCATGAGCGAGGCCTGGCCGTCCTCAGTCAACAGCAGTGCAGCCACTGGGTTTTGTGCCATCAGTTGTGAGAGCACCGGCGCCGGCAGCGCGGCAATCGTTTCGGCATCGAGCGGCTGGCCGGTCAGTGGGTTCACCTCGGGGGCGATTGCGGCTACCGCGGCGACGCCGTCCTGATCCAAGTAGATGTCGCGAAGCTCGGCGAGGAGCGCCAACCCGGCGGGTTCGGTGAAGGTGGTTCCCGACGGGGCCGACACCAACACGTTGATGGGGTCGGCCGTGTCGTACTTCTCTTGGAGGGCAGCGAACTCCTCGCCGCGCTCGTTTCCCTCCAAGATGAACGAAGCAACGTCGGCGTTGAAATCGAGCCGGAACAGCATTCCAATGGAGAGGAGCGTGATCACACCCGTGAGGGCAAGAACCTGTTTCGAATGGTCGACGATGATCCGAGCTATTGAGTCCACGGAGCCAACCTAGTGGCATGTTGCAGGGTGGCGACGGCGCCTCGTTCTGCGGGGTTCCTGGCGGATGCGTTGTCTAGCGTGAGGGTTAGGCTGAGTACTCGGAAAGGGGGTTTCGTGGTTCGATTGCCGGCATTGATGGCTGTTCTGGCGCTACTGCTCGTCGCGTGCGGCGCCAGTTCGTCCGATACCACCGAAATCACCGTCGCGGACGTGGCGAATACCGCCGCCGATCCCACCATCGACACCCAAGCGCCCGCGTTGGTCGAGGCGAGCGGAGGCGAGTGTGACTCTCCGTCTGGAACGGCGTGGGAGCGAGGTCCGACCTCTGAGATGGTCACGCTGATCGACGACGGTGGGCTGGTGGTGCGCGGAGCCATATACCCGCGCCCTGACTATGCCGGCAAGCCGTGGTCTCAGTGGGGGCAAGGGGTCGTGCTCGACGACGGCCGATATCTTTCGGCGATCGGCGACCACCTCGGAGTCGACGGCAATTCGTTCGTCTACGAGTACGACCCAGAAACCGGCTTGCTCACGCAGATCATCGATGTGCTGAGTCTCGTGGACCACGTGCCCGGCGACTGGGGATACGGCAAGGTTCACGGGCAGATGGTCGCCGGCCCATGCAACGACGTGCTCTTCGGAACCTATTGGGGCACCCGCAAGGACCTCACCTACAACGACTCGTATGCAGGCGATCGTCTCTTTCGGATCGATCCGGCAACTGAAACCGTCGACGATCTCGGGGTGCTGGCGCAGGGAAGAGGTTTGCCATCGATGGCGTCATGGCCTGGCGGCGCTCTCGTTTATGCGGAAGCGGTCGATCCGACTTCGTCGCCCAACGACGGTGAATTCGTGGCAGTGGACGCCGAGTCGGGTGATGTGGTCTTCAGCGACGGGGAGACCAGCCACGTCGGATTTCGTGCCATGGCGGTCGATGCGGAAGGACGCGCCTACTTCTCGGCGGGCGAGAGCCGGCTGGCAGTCTTTGATCCGTCGACGTTGAGCATTACAGAGTATCCCGGCGTGCTGCCAGGAGGATGGCTTCGCGCTGCGACCGCGCCCGCCCCGGATGGCACGATCTTTGCGGTGACACGTGAGCCCGACGTGCTCTTCTCGATGACGCCGGATGGGGACGTGAACGAACTCGGCCCCGCCCGAGGATACGTTGCATCCATGGTCGCCGATCCTGAAGGGGAGACCATCTACTACGTGCCCGATGCCCATGGCCGCAGTTTCATGCAGGGAACGCCGCTGATCGCCGTAGACACCGAAACAGGAGAAGATCGAGTCGTTGTCGAGATGAACGACGCGGCCGAGGAGATGCTGGGAGTGCGGCTGGGTGGCTCCTACA
>JBFGJH010000040.1:0-29675 GCA_041577335.1 Acidimicrobiia bacterium
CCCCCCCCACGTCTACACGAAGAAGATTGCCGCGACCGACAGCACGGCAGCTGGGATGAGCGTCAGCAGGACAATCCGGGCCAGCTCCTTCGAGCCCAGCGCCGCGGCGATGCTGGCCTTGACGATTGTGTTCACCGCAACCGCCAGCAACACCGCCTGAGCGCCGACCGAGGCGGAGACACCGCCGTCGGCCACGAGGTTGGCCGTCGACAGAGTGATGGCGTCGACATCGTTGATGCCACTCAAACCCGCCACCAGCAGTAGAGAGCCTTCCGAGAAGGTGTTCAACACCGCCTCCGACACGAACACGATCGCGGCGTAGAGCAACCCGAACTGAAGCGCAGTGGCCAGGTTCAATGGGTTCTTGACCTCGAGCCGGTCTTCTTCGGTGGGCCTGCCCTGTTCGCGCCGGATCCACATGACGGCTACCCCGATCACCAGAAGGCCGACAACGAGCAAAGGAGCGGCGAGCACCGATCCGAGCTCCCTGGTGATGACCCAGGCCTCGACCAGCACACGCGGATACATGAGACCCGACGCTCCGATGACTCCGGCGACCAGGGCCGTGTGCAACCCCTTGTTGGTCTTCGACATGCGCGAAAAGCCCAATGTGACCGCCGTCGACGACACGAGGCCCCCAACCAGACCCGACAGGCCGAGGCCCCGATGGCCCAATAGGCGCAACGAGATGTAGCCGAGCAGGCCGATGCCGGATACGAACACCACCATGAGCCACACCTGGCGGGGATTGAACGCATCGTAGGGACCGAACGTTTCGTCAGGTGCCAGCGGCAGCACCACAGCTGTGATCACCGCGAACTGGAGAAAGGCGACGACATCCTCGTCGGAGAATCGGTCGACCAGGCCGTGCAACCAGTCTTTCGACCGCAGGAGCGCCGCCAATCCGACGGTTAGCGCCGTTGCCAGGACAACATGCTGATCAAAGGCGAGAACACCAATTCCAAAGGTGACGAACGATGCCATTTCGGTCGTGATGCCGAAGTCTCCTCCAGCCCGAACCTCGGCTACATACCGAGCGACCTCGATTCCGGCCAGAGCCAACAAGCCGGCGAGGAAGGCCAGCGCGCCAAAGCGGTCGGCCGAGTATGCCGAGGCCGCCCCCCACACCGCATAGAGAGCAAACGTCCTGGCGCCGCTGCCCGCATCAACCGGTCGCACCTGCCGTTCGAGCCCAACGATTGAGCCGAGGCCGGCCGCAACCAGAAACGAGACAATGAGCCCGGTATCCTCCATCGAGGCCACGCTACCGCACAGCGACGGCGCCGTCCGTGAGCTTGGCCTGGTTCGGGTTCGGAGTTGGGACACGAGCCGGTACAATCCCGGCACCCGCGGGTGTAGCTCAATGGTAGAGCCCCAGCCTTCCAAGCTGGTTATGAGGGTTCGATTCCCTTCACCCGCTCTGGCAGGCGCGATCCCCGCCGAAGGGCGGCCGCCGTCGGCCTGCCCCCGTAGCTCAGAGGACAGAGCAGGAGCCTTCTAAGCTCTTGGTCGGGGGTTCGAATCCCTCCGGGGGCGCTTGATCTTGGCCGACCGACATTTGGTCCGGCCCTCGTCGCACCACATCGGATCCAACGTTTCGCCGGGTTGGGTACGAGGAAGAAACAGGGAGAACGCACAAGGTTCTCCACCGGGATTACGAAGCAACCACACGTCCGCGCCGTAAGAGACTCTCGGCCCTAGATCACAACATCGGGGCGAGATAGGGTCACCGATGAGGGGTGATCATGGCGAAGTTCCTGCTGTGGCTGATCTTGCTGGTGGTGGCCTGGCCGCTGGCCTTGCTGGCGCTCATCCTGTACCCATTCGTATGGCTGGCGAGTCTGCCATTTCGCCTCATCGGCGTATCGGTGCGGGGTGTCTTCGATCTGATCGAGGCGATCATCAAGCTTCCGGCGAGGGCACTGCGTGGCCCCAAGGCCACCTGAGCAAACAAGAGACACGTCGACGCGTTTGAGGAGCGTTCGACGAAAGAAGGGAGTCAACCAATGACGACGACCGAGGATGAGGTCCACACCGAGACCATCGAGGTCAAGGGCGAGGACTTGTTGGGACGGATCAAAGAGTTGGTGCACGAGGGAAACGTTCGCCGCATCATCATCAAGAATGAGGATGGCGACCGGCTCTTGGAGATCCCGCTGACGCTGGGCGTCGTAGGCGTGATGTTGCTGCCCCAGTTCGTCGCTATCGGGGCACTGGCGGCGGTTGTGGCGAAGTGCACGATCGAAGTGGAGCGCACCGAGGACTGAAACTCCCGACGCGGCGAGCGCCAATCGCAGTCCGAAGCGGGTACGCAGCTACCGCACACCGACTAGCGGAGCTGCTCCAGCAGCGCGTGGAGCGCCCGAGCACGATGGCTGATTCGGTTCTTCTCGGTCGCCGGTATCTCCGCGAGGGTACGCTCACCTACCTCGAAGATCGGGTCGTAACCAAAGCCCCCTGACCCGCGGGGTTTGGTGGCGATTGAGCCGAGCAACACGCCTTCAGCCGTTCTTTCCAGCCCGGTTGGAGTCACGAGCGCAACGGCCGTCACGAACCGTGCGGCACGATTCTCGACGCCGTACAGATCCTGGAGCAGCTTGTTCACATTCTCTCCGTAGGTTGCATCGGGCCCGGCGTACCGGGCCGTGTACAGGCCGGGTACGCCACCGAGGGCGTCAACCTCGAGTCCGGTGTCGTCGGCGATCGTCGCCAGGCCGGTCGCCGCCGTGACAGCTCGCGCCTTGAGCAGAGCGTTTTCCACGAGGGTGTCGCCATCCTCGACGATGTCGGGCCACGAAAGCCCACGCACGATCTCCCCTACGACTCCCGCCCCGACCAACACAGCCTCGACTTCAACGATCTTGTCGGGGTTCTTCGAGGCGACAACCACGCGCTCGATGACGAGGTTTGTCACGCCCCTACGAGCTCGGCTTGGGCAGCGGTGAGCTCGCCGATTCCCCGGGTGGCGAGATCGAGCAGATGATCGAGTTCTTCCCTCGAGAACGGCACTCCTTCGGCCGTTCCTTGCACCTCGACAAGGAGACCGCGGCCCGTCATGACGACGTTCATGTCTACGTCGGCGGCAACATCATCGACATAGTCGAGGTCAAGGAGTGGTTCGCCACGAACCAGGCCAACCGAGATCGCCGCCATCTGATCCAGAATGGGAATGGACTCGATCCGTCCATCCTCGACCGCGACCGCCAAGGCGTCCCACAACGCCACCCACGCGCCAGTGATGGCCGCGGTGCGCGTCCCCCCATCGGCCTGCAACACGTCACAATCGACACGCACCATGGCTTCGCCGAGTGCCTTCACGTCGACCACCGAACGAAGCGCCCGCCCGATGAGGCGGGAGATCTCTTTCGATCGTCCGCCCGAGTAGTTGTCGCGGCGAATGCGTTCGGAGGAAGAACCGGGCAGCATGCCGTATTCCGCCGTGACCCAACCTTCGCCTTTGTCGCGCATCCAACGGGGCACTTCCGTCTCGACGACCGCGGTGCACAGCACCCTGGTCTCGCCCATCTCGATGAGCACCGACCCGGGCGTCATCGACGTGTAACCCCGGGTGATGCGGACTGGACGAAGCTCGTTCGCGGGCCGGGTTCGTTGAGACAAGGTTGCTCCTTATATGTCTTATATGTCGAACGTGGCGTCAGGAACTGCCAACGCCACGTCACCGCCGAATTCCTCCCCAGCTTCCCAGAGCGAACGGTCAGGGTCGAATTCCGGCCAGATATGCGTGAGAACGAGCTTGCCGACACCTGCCTCCCGTGCCAGCTGGCCGGCTTCCCGGGCCGTCAAATGGTGCGGCCACGGCTTCTCGGCGCTCTCGCCCTGGTAGGTCGCTTCGGCGAGCAGCACATCTGCCCCCGCCGCGAATTCCACCACGCGGTCGGATGGCCCGGTATCGGCCGTGTACACAAACGAGGTGCCATTGTTCTCGGCCCGCAACCCCAGGGTGGGGACCGGATGATTCATCTCCATGAAGGTGAGCCGCAGCGCGCCGAGGGTGACGTCACCGAGCCCGGTCGGATCGCAAAAGGTGGCCACATCCGCGAACGCTCCATCTTGGACATCGACGAAACGGGCCAAGGTATCTGTGACGGCGTCAGGGCAATAAACGGCGATGGGTGCGCGGCTCACACGTCCGTGACGAAGAGCATAGAAGAGCCCAATCGCATCGAGGCAGTGGTCGGAATGCTGGTGCGAGAGGAAGAGAGCCGTCAGAGATTGGAGCGAGACGTGCCGTTGCAGTGCTGCGAACGTTCCGGAACCGGCGTCGACCCACAGCGACGTTTCTCCATGGCGCAGCAGGTAGCCCGACGCCGGGGACACCGGCGAAGGGTACGTGGCACTGACCCCCAAAACCGTCACGCGCATGGGGCGTGAGTGTACGACGTCTGCTTGAACCAAGACTTAATGACTGAGGGCTACCTCTTCGAACGTACCGGCGGCAATCCGAAATGCTCGAACCCCAGTGTCGGAACCAATCGCATAGATCCAACCAGGGTCGAGTGCCGCTGCGACGTCCGCAGAAGACGGAAAGAGAGCACCGTTTGGGTGGCTGTGAAACGAGCCACCTATTCGCCAGCCGTTCGACTCAGCGTGTTGCATCGCCCGGAAGTGCTCGGTCGGATCCACCGTGAATGTCACAGACGAACGATCCTCGTTCGTGCAGGCGTAGAAGAAGACGATCGCATCGGAGGAGACCGCCAGAAGACCGCACGCCTCCTCGGGTTTCGCCCATCTGGCGTGCGCACGCATATGCTCGGCGATCTCGCCGGGAAGTCTCACGGGGCGAGGCGGCGAACGGCCCAGCTGACGTCGGACAGCTCGTACACGAAACGATCGTGGAGCCGATTCCGCTGGCCCTGCCAGAATTCGAATCGGTCGGGAACGAGGCGAAAGCCACCCCACCAGGCCGGCCTGACGACCGGGCCTGATCCCACCGACTCGGCGAGGTCCTCGAATAGCTGCTGGAGTTCTGCCCGGTCGGCGAGCTGACGCGACTGCGGGGATGCTGCCGAGGCGATCTGAGCGCCCCGTGGCCGGGAAGCGAAATATGCGTCCGACTCCTCGCCGCTGATGCGCTCGATGGTTCCTTCGATGCGGACCTGCCGATGGATCGGCAGCCAGGCGAAGCACATCGCTGCCAGAGGGTTTTCGGCTATCTGCTGACCCTTATCCGAGCGGTAGTTCGTGAAGAATACGAAGCCGTGATCCACCCTCTTCAACAAGATGGCGCGTGCCGTGGGGCGATCGGAGACGCTCGTGGCGAGGACGAATGCGTTTGGCTCGGGGACTTCTCGCTCGGCTGCGTCCTCTATCCAGGCCCGAAACTGCACGAATGGATTCGAGCTGATATCCGACCGCTCGAGGCTTGAGACGTCGTATTCGGTGCGCAGCGCGTCGAAATCGGTCACGCGCCTAGCGGAACAACGTATTGCATGATCATCGCAAAATGGGCGATGCTCCCTGCAACGACGAGCACATGAAACACTTCGTGGTACGAAAACACACGGGGAAACAGCCTCGGCCGTTTTGTTGCGAATGCGATCATGCCAACCGTGTAGCAAAGACCCCCGATGAAGAGCAGCAGAATGGCCCCCAGCGACAACCGCCGAGCTATCTGCGGCAGCGTCACCACGACGAACCAGCCCATCGAGGCGGCCAGCGCAATCGTGAACCACACGCGCACCTTGGGCCAGGCGAACTTCTGCACTACCCCAACTGCGGCCGCTCCCCACACCACGGTCAACGTCACCGTGCGCAACGTTCCGGTGAGCGCCAGGACGGCCACCGGGGTCCACGACCCCGCAACGAGAACGAGAATCATGGCGTGGTCGAGGCGTTGGAAACGGGCTTTCCACCGTTGGGTCCACGGGACCGAGTGATACAGCGAGCTGGTGGTGTAGAGAGCGATGAGGCTCATTCCAAACACGATTACCGACCAAAGCGCAGTCCGATTCGGAGCCGCCCTCACAATCAGCGTGACGAGGCCGGCGACCGACGCCAGAGCTGCTGCACCATGCAGAAACCCGCGCACAGGATTCTGCATCTTGCCCAGTGTCATTCGCTCCACACCGCCAGGTTAGTGCCGATTCGATAGTTCGATCGCCTCATTCTCGAGCGGACTTAGCATGGAACGATGAGCCGGCTCGGAATGCTCGAGAGATCACTACGGAGGCGATGCCCACGCTGCGCGGGAAATGGCATTTTCGAAGGGTATTGGACACTGGCCAGGAGCTGTCCAAGCTGCGGAATCTGGTACGAACGCGAGCCTGGCTACTGGATCGGAGCGATGATCATCAACACCGCCGTGACCATCGGGCTGTTTCTCGTAATCTTCGTTGGAGCCGCCTACGCCCTCTGGCCGGACGTACCGTGGAACGTTCTCCTGTTCGGGACGATGGCACTCAACATGGTCGTGCCGCTCATCTTCTACCCATTCTCCAAGACGATTTTCGTGGCCCTCGACTTGAGTATCCGTCCATTGTCGGATGACGAGATCGACAATGCCGCCGCCAGGGTCGATCTGTCTGGAGACGCTGCGTAGCGGGGCGCCGGGCTACAGGCGCCGCCGACGGCGACTCCGTTTGGGAGGCTCTGGCTCGGGCGGTGGCGTCCACGCCGCCAGGTCGAGGAGGCGCGGGTCATTGGAGAGCATCTCTTCGATTGGTTGGCGCACTCCGGCCTCTTTCTGCAAGGTGCGTACTTCGGTCACCTGGTTGAACTCGACGAGGGTGACCACCAGACCAGCCTCCCCGGCGCGAGCTGTCCGGCCCGATCGGTGCAGGTACGTTTTGTGATCCTCGGGAGGGTCATAGTGAATGACGACATCCACTCCCTCGACATGCAGGCCCCGAGCTGCCACGTTGGTGGCAACCAGGATTTTGATCTTGCCCTCGGTGAAATCGGCGAGCACCTGTTCTCGCTTGCTCTGATGGAGGTCTCCGTGGATGGCGCGTGCCGACAGCCCTTCCTTGCGAAGATCGGACGCGACCCGATCGCATCCGCGCTTGGTGCGAACAAAGACCAGGACTCGCTGGGAGTTGCCAGAGATCGCTGCGACCACCTTGGGCTTGTCCAGCCGGTGAACCTCCACGAAACGATGGTCCATCTCTTCGACCGTCACGGTGTCGGACTCGACTTCATGAAAGACGGGATCATGGAGGTGGCGGCGGACGATGCCCTCGATGACCCCGTCGAGGGTCGCTGAGAACAGCAGTGACTGGTGCCGCCCCTCCACCCCTCGCAAAACGTGCTCCACTTGGGGAAGGAAACCCATGTCGGCCATCTGATCTGCTTCATCGAGGACCACCATGTCGACGTCGGCGAGAGACACCTCGCGGCGCTCCATCAAGTCGATGAGGCGGCCCGGGGTGGCTACCACGATGTCGGCTGCGTCGCGAAGCCTTCGGATCTGGGCCGGCATCGACACCCCGCCGTATATCTCGACGATGGACCGATCCCATGACTCGGCCAGCGGGCTGAGCTCGGCGGCGACCTGGTTGCACAGCTCACGGGTGGGAACCAATACGAGTGACGTCGGCCGGTGTGGCGTCGCCTGCTTCGTGCGCATGATCATGGGCAACCCAAATGCCAGCGTCTTCCCTGAACCCGTCTTGGCTTTGCCGCACACGTCTCGGCCGGCAAGTGCATCGGGGATCGTCAGCGATTGGACGGGGAACGGATCGGTGATTCCGCGGTCGGCGAGGATATCGACGAGTGCCTGATCAACGCCCAAATCCTCGAATGTGGCGTTGGTTTTGGCAGTGGAAGGTGAATTCACGTCCCAACACTAGTGGTCGCAGCGAGGTGCCCGAGCATTGGCGGGGCGCGTGCGGCAGATGTCAAAGACGCCCGAGGAAGTCCGTGATCTCGTCGAGATCGGTCGTGCCCGGCATCGGAGGCAAGCTGTCGACCAGCACTCGGCCGTAGGACTTGGTGGCCATCCGGGAGTCCAAGAGCGCTACGACTCCGCGATCGTCTACCGTGCGAATCAGGCGCCCAGCCCCTTGGGCGAGCAGCACCGCGGCCCGCGGCAGATCGACCGCCTGAAAAGCGTTCAGACCAGCAGCTTCGGCTCCTTCCCGCCGCGCCTGCCAGAGCGGATCATTGGGCCGGGGAAACGGCACCTTGTCGAGTACCACCAGCTGGAGTGACCGACCGGGAACGTCGATCCCTTCCCAGAATCCCATCGTGGCGACCAGGACCGACGTCTCGTCCGACTCGAATTGCTCGATCAGCCGGCGCTTCGGCAGCTCGTTCTGGGACAGGATCACCACGTCCGCGGCGGCGCGGAGATGGTCTGTGAAGGCTTTGACCATTCGATGCGATGTCGACAAGACCAAAGCTCTGCCGCCCGACGCCTCGACGAGGGTTGCGACCCGGGCGACCGTCTTCTCTTCCCAATCGCCGGCTCCTGGGGCGGGAAGATCGGTAGCGACATACAAACGGGCCTGATGCTCGAAGTCGAAAGGGCTGTCGACGTGCAACGCCCGATAGGAGCGCACCTGCGCCTCGTCATCCCCTCGGGACGTGTCGGCGACGTCCGCCAGGCCCTCGACTTCGACCTGCCGGAGCAGTCCCAGCTGGCGTGCAGTCGCCCGCACTCTCCTGCCGACCGACAGCGTTGCCGACGTCACCACCGTCGTCGTTCTCGCCAACACCTCATCGGTCATGCGATCGCCGACATCCACCGGCGCCGCCCGAAGAATGACGCCGGCGGCGGTTCTCTCGGTCCAAACGACGAATCCCTCGGGTGGGCCAGAGATCATTTCGAGATCCGCGAGGAGGTGCCCGGCGAGGCGCATGAACCTTGCCCGGGCGCCACCCAACGGGCCGTCGGCGGAAACGGCGCGGGCGGCCCGCAGCAGCTCGCTGCAGTCCACGGCCAAATCTTGCAGCGGGACGGCGAGTCGAGTGGAGGAAACGTCGCCGACCCTCCCGAGTGGCGTCTGGTCCAGGGCGCCGGCCAGTGCCCTGGCGCGCTTGGTGAGCGAATCGACGGTTCGGTCGGCCTTGCCGGCGCCCTTCAAGAAGGCAGCTGCACGCCGGAGCTGAAACACGCGTCCCGGGCCGAGGTCGAGGCCAAATGCCGATGCCATGGTGTCTGCCAGTCGGTGCCCTTCGTCGAAGACGACGACATCGTGCTCGCCGAGAATGGAATGGTTGGCCATCAGGTGTGCTCCGTACAAATGATGGTTCACCACAACGACGTCGACAGCCAGGGCTCGATCGAGCGCGGCCATTGCAAAACACGAGGCGGCCTGCGGGCAGGCATCACGTCCTGGACATTCGGTTCCGGTGACCGACAGCTCGTTCCAAGTCTCGTCAGCGACGGCTCCAGGCAGGTCGTCGCGATCGCCCGAGGGCCCGCCCTCCACCCACTCGACGAGCGTTTGGAGATCGTCGACATGGTCAGCAAACAGGGAAGATTGCTGCCGCTGCGTCACCTCGACGAGCCGGGACATGCACAAGTAGTTGGCGCGTCCTTTCACGGTCGCCCAGCTGAACTCGATTCCCGATGCCTTAAGAGCTTCGGCCAAGAATGGCAAATCCCGTTCCGATAGTTGATCCTGAAGCGATTTGGTGGCGGTTGACACCACCGCCCGCGCGCCTGAGGCAATCAGCGGCACGAGATAGCCGAAGCTCTTGCCGGTTCCGGGTCCGGCCTCTACCAGCAGGTGCGCTCCGTCAGCGACGGCCGACTCCACCGCTTCGGCCATGCGCAGCTGGCCGGGCCGCACCGACCCACCCGGCTTGGCCGCAATCACCGCTGCCAAGAGGTCTCCGCTGGTGCCCATCGGGCGAGTGTAGGACGGCTCCAGGGACCGGCTACGCTCCTGATCCTCATGAGTGCCCAGTTCATTTTCACGATGGTGCGGGTGAGTCGGCACTACCCGCCCGATCGCTCGGTGCTCAAAGACGTCACGCTCGCGTTCTACCCCGGAGCAAAGATCGGTGTCATCGGGCACAACGGCGCCGGAAAATCATCCGTGCTGCGCATCATGGCGGGGCTGGACGATGGGTACACGGGAGATGCCCGCCTCACCGCCGGCTACACAGTCGGCTATCTGCCCCAAGAACCGGAGCTCGATGCGTCCAAGGATGTGCTTGGCAATGTGACGGACGGGGTGGCCGAGACCCAAGCCCTGGTCGACCGATATCACGGCGTGTTGGAGATGTGGTCCGATCCCGACGTCGACTACGAGGCTCTCGGAGCCGAACAAGCAGACCTCGAGGCCAAGATTCAGGCCGCAGATGCGTGGGATCTGGGCCGCAACGTCGAAATCGCCATGGATGCGCTCCGAGTGCCCCCCGGCGACGCGGCCGTCGGGTTGTTGTCGGGCGGCGAACGACGCCGGGTTGCCTTGTGCCGGCTGCTCTTGTCCCACCCTGATCTGTTGCTCCTGGACGAGCCTACCAACCACCTCGACGCCGAATCTGTTGCCTGGCTGGAACGGTTCTTGGCTGACTACAGCGGAACGGTGGTGGCAGTGACCCACGATCGCTATTTCTTGGACAACGTGGCGGGTTGGATCCTGGAGCTGGACTCGGGGCACGCCTATCCGTTCGAGGGGAACTACTCGGGTTGGCTCGAGCAAAAACAACAGCGGCTCGCCCACGAGGAGAAGCAGGCCTCTGCTCGCCAGCGCACGCTTGCCCAAGAGCTCGAGTGGGTGCGAATGTCGCCGCGCGCCCGCCAGGCCAAATCGAAAGCACGTCTGACCGCCTATGAAGATCTCCTGGCGGCTTCTCAGTCGTCGGGGAACGGCGACCGTCCCGGCAAGCTCGAGTTGACCATTCCCCTCTCGCAGCGCCTTGGCGACCAGGTCATCAAGGCCTCGGGCCTGGAGAAGGCCTATGGCGACAAGCTGCTCTTCGAGAATCTGGCGTTCGAGATCCCGCCTGCCGGCATCGTCGGTGTCATCGGCGGCAATGGGGTCGGCAAGACCACCCTCTTTCGGATTCTGACCGGGGCAGAGGAGCCCGACGGCGGCAAGGTAGAGATCGGCAAGACCGTCGACCTTGCCTACGTCGATCAGAGTCGTGATGCCCTCGACGGAGCCAAGACCGTCTATGAGGAGATAACCGACGGAAATGAGATCCTCCGGATCGGCAACCGGGAGATGAATGGGCGTGCCTACGTCGCGTCGTTGAACTTCAAGGGCGCCGACCAACAGAAACGGGTTGCCGAGCTGTCGGGCGGCGAGCGCAACCGGGTGCACCTGGCCAAGATGCTGCGACGTGGCGGGAACGTTCTTCTCATCGACGAGCCAACCAACGATCTCGACGTCGACACGCTCCGGTCACTCGAAGAGGCGTTGCTGTCGTTCCCTGGCGCCGCCGTCGTCATCAGCCACGATCGCTGGTTCCTCGACCGTATTGCGACCCATATCCTGGCGTTCGTGGGTGACTCCCAAACACGTTTCTTCTTCGGCAACTACAGCGAATACGAGGCCGCCCGCAAAGAGGAGCTCGGCGCCGAGGCCGACCGTCCTCACCGCGTCAAATACAAGCCACTGAGGCGTTAGCGGCTCCCTGCCCTCGGCCCGGCGGAGAGGTTATTCGTCGAAGACGATGAGAGGGCGCTGCTGCGAGGGGTCGTGATCGATGGGTGCGGGCGCCAGCAAACCACGATGACCTGGACAGGTTCCATCAAGGCATGCCACGACGTCCTCTGCGAATTGGCCGAAGATACCGCTCGCCAAGGCACGCTGGCCCGCACCCAGCCCACATCGATTGGCGTCGGTCACGCGTGAGATCCAACCGGTCAGCGCCTCGACCTCCTCGAGATCCGCTCGGCCGTCGAGCATCGACATGAATCCACTGCTGAATGCAGTGGTGCCCAGCTTGCAGGGAGGGCATTGGCCGCATGAGCCCTCCGACAGGAACCCCGAGAGTGCTGCCGCCACCTCAACCGCACAGGTGGAGTCGTCGTACACGATGAAGCCGCCAGACCCCAGACCACTCCCAATCGCAGCCAATGCCTCATACGACAGAGGAGTGTCGAGCTCCGCCTCCGTCAAAGGACGGTTCGACACACCGGATACAACCAACTTGGGCCGGCGTCCCTGCCTCATGCCTCCCCCGGGCCCGTAGACGAGGTACGAAAGCGGCGTTCCCAATGGCAGCTCGACGACAACGGCATCGACGACGTCACCCGAGACGGTGAACACCATGGACCCCGGCGACTCGTCTGTCCCCGTGGAGCGGAACCAGTCAGACCCCATCGCGATGATCGCCGGCACGTTGGCCAAGGTCTCGACGTTGTTGACGACGGTTGCCATCTCCGTTCCGTCTGGGTCGGCCAAGCCGGCCAGGTAGGGCGGAAGCACCCGTGGGAGCGGATCCCGGCCCTCGATCACCTCTAGCATTGCGGTCTCGACTCCGAACAGATAGTCATCCGGACCTTCGACGATCCGCACGTCGACGCCCGCCAGCAAGTTCGCGGCACCCATTTCTGCGCCAGCCGCAACCAGCCGTTCGATGTGGGGCTTAAAACGAGACTTGATGGCGATGATTGCGCTGGCGGCGCCAATGGCGAAGGCGCCGATTGCCAGGCCTTCGAGCACTCGGTAAGGGTCATACTCGAGGATCGCACGGTCCTTCATGGTCCCCGGTTCGCCCTCGGCAGCGTTGGCGACGATCACTGCGGGCTGACTGTCTTGGGCGGCGGTGCGCCACTTGAGGCCAGTCGCAAAACCCGCACCGCCTCGACCTCGCAATCCCGAGGATTTCACCTCTGCGATCACGCCGCTGGGACCAATTTCTCTTGCCCTGGCGATGCCCTGGCCACCCCCCGCAGCCAGGTAGGCCTTCAGGTTAGGGATCGGCTGGCGGGGCAATACACGGTTCATTGTCTCGAAGCTAGCTTGAACTCGGGCGAACCAAGGCCCTCTGGGTTTGTCAGCGGCGGCTACGCCAGCCCCCTCACACGGTCGTTGGCGGCGGCTGCGTCGGCGCCAACTACAGGATGTGGGCTGCCAAGCGGCACCCCGAGGACGGAGCCGCGGGTAAGGCGAGGCGCAGTCCGATCGGATCAGGATCCGACCGGGTCAACTCGACCCGAGCGTGCTTGGGTCGAAACCTGCGTCGGCCTCGTCGATGTCCTCGCGGCGGATGCCGAGGAGGAACAGCACGGCGTCGAGGTAGGGGACGTTGAGAGCGGTGTCGGCGGCTTCGCGAACGACAGGTCGCGCATTGAAGGCAATCCCGAGGCCGGCGGCGGCCAACATGTCGACGTCATTGGCCCCATCGCCTACCGCAACGGTTTGTTCGATGGGAATGCCCTTGGCGGCCGCCACTTGCCGAAGCACATCGGCCTTGGAGGCCCGATCGATCACGGTGCCGACGATACGGCCGGTGAGTTTTCCATCGCGAATCTCCAACTCGTTGGCGTAGACATGATCGAGGCCGAGCACCTCTTGGAGCCGATCGACGAAGAAATCGAAGCCGCCCGAGACGGCGGCCACGGTGTAGCCGAGTCGCTTGAGGGTGCGGACAAACGTCCTGGCGCCCGGGGTCAGCTCGATCTCTCGAGCGATGATATCGAGAGCGGCTTCGTTGAGCCCGGCCAGGGCCGCGACCCGCTCGCGCAGCGCCGACTCGAAGTCGATCTCGCCGGCCATGGCTCGATCTGTGATCGCCGCCACCGCATTGCCCACCCCAGCGGCTTCGGCCACGCGGTCGATGATCTCACCCTGGACCAGCGTCGAGTCCACATCCAAGACGACCAGACGCTTGGCTCGCCTCCCCAGGCCTTCGCGCTGCATGGCGACATCGATCGCGTGTTCTGCTGCGACGTGCCACAGAGCTTCGCGGATCTTGTCGGCCTCGCCGGAGCTCACGATGAACTCATAGCTCACGACCGGCTGACGTGACAGTTGGATGATGCGATCGATGTTGGCGCCACCGGCGGCGATGGCCTCGGTCACACCGGCTAGTGATTGTGGGCGAAGCTCTGGGCCGATCACGCTCACCGCGAATCTCGGCCCTGTCGGCTCGGATCCCTCGTCTTCCACCATCTCGAAATCGACCGAGATCGTCTTCTCCCACCCGTAATAGAGGACCTCTTTCAGCAGCCCCGAGTCTTCAGCAACCGAGACGAGCACGTCGAGGGTGAGCCGGTCGCGCACGACGATCTGCTCCATGTCGAGCACGGCCGCGTCGTGGCGAGCAATGATGGCGAGCAGGCCCGCCGTGATGCCCGGGCGGTCTGCCCCGGACACGCGAATGAGAACCGTTGTCGGGCGCATGCCCGGGAGATTACGAGTTCCGACGCCCAGGGCCTAACCGGCTGTCAGAGCCCGTTTGAGGAAGGCTGCCATCTGGCCCCGTGTGACGTCGTTCCCTGGGCAGTAGCTGTTTTCCAGGGCGCACCCTCCGGTGATACCGGAAGCGGCAAGGGCGTTGATGTTGGGCTCATGAACGCTGGCATCGTCGTCGCCGAACTCGTCGACCGCCGAAGCGGGCAGATCGAATGCGTCCACGAGAAACGAAGCCATCTGGGCGCGAGTGACATTGTCGCCAGGGCAGTAGCTGTCCGGCCCGAGCTTGCAACCGTTGGTGATCCCGGCTGCTGCCAAGCTGTTGATGTCGTTCTCGAACGTCGTGCCGTCGTCATCGGAGAAATAGTCGGTGGCCGTATCCGGCAGCACCAAAGCTCGCTTGAGGAACGCAGCCATTTGCCCGCGGGTGATCGAATCCGAAGGGCAGAATTCGGGCGGGACGGTCGAGCACCCACCGGTGATGCCCTCCTCGAACAGCCATTCGATGTCGTTCTTGAACGTCGAGTTGTCGATGTCGCTGAAATAGCTGACCGGCTCGCCCATGCGCAGCTCGCCGATGCCGTACTGGTTGTCCAGGCCTGCCGGCCCACTATCGAGCGTCAGGTCGCCCAGGAAATCCATCACTTCGTCTGGGGTGAAATGCGGTCGTGCGTCGAGGACAAGTGCGGCAGCCCCGCCGACGTGGGGAGCGGCCGACGAAGTCCCGGGAAACGACGAAAAACAGTTGCCGGCCACGGTCTCGCCAAATCCAAACGTCGAAACACCGTCGGCGGCACTGATATCGGGCTTCACCCTTCCATCGATCGTGGGCCCTTGTGATGAGAACGTTTCGAGAGTGTCGGTGGACCAGCACACCGCTCCCACCGCAGTGGCGTAGGGCGACGAGGCCGGTTCGACCACCGAACGAGCCACGGTGTTGGCCTCAATACCGTTGTGGCCAAGCACAAAGAAGTCCATCGTGAGGTTCTGTGTGCCGCTGAACCGCTGAACCTCGAGGAACACCGTTTGATCCGACCCGGTGTTGTTCACGTAGAAGAGGTATTCCACGGGCTCGGCGCCGGGAGCCGTCGTCTGATCTCCAAATGAGAAGGTCAGAATCGCGCTGTTGATGTCATAGAGGACCAAGTCGTAGTCCTCTTGGGTGATGGGCCATCCGTCATATTTCATGTAAACCTCGATGGCCTGGCCGGCCGGCACCAAGATGTTCATATCGGGGTCGCCGCCTCCCCAGTCGTGAACGATTGTCCCCGCAGACGTCGTGGGCACGAAGGCGGCGCCGTAGTGGTCCTCGGCGAAGTTGCCGGCGGCGTTCACCCAGAGAATCCCGGCCTGATTGGCCCGAAAGACGGCATTGTCGGGTGATGGTGCCGTCTGAGTCCCGTCTCCTCGACTCGAGTTGAGCCAGGCGACAGAATGGACGACGACGTCGACACCGTTGGCGATCACCCAGTCGGCCGCAGACTCGACGTCGAAGATCGACTCGACACAGATCAACGCCAGATCAGCCTGAGGCGCCATATCGTGGACGATTTCGGCTACTGCGGTTCCGTGCGGATCGGAACCAGTGAACGAGGCGCAGTTGTTCACGATTTCGACATCGGCCGGGAGTTCCTCGGCCGCCTGGGCCGCCACATAGTCGGCGAAGGAAAGGTCGATGATCGCCACCTTCGTGCCGGTGCCGTCGTAGCCGTCGAGTTGCCACAGGTCGGCCCCACTCTCCGCCACGCCTTCGCTCTCGATGGCGAGTGCGATGGGTCGCACCGGTTCCCTCACCGAAGTGACACCGTCGAGCGCAGCCAGTCCTCGAAGGCCGTCCGTGGGAATCTCGACGAGGGCCGATGTGCCGCGCTCGGCCTTGATCTGGCCTCCGAGGGCTGAGACATCGGCACGGAAACTCGCGCCCGGGGTGGTGCTGAGCAGCACCTGCGCTTCCACCGTCATCGGATCTTGCGGGGCCGCAACGCCTTCCTCGGCCATACGAGCTGCCTGCTCGAGCGGCGTATCGAGGCCAGAGATCCCTATCCGCGACGTCCGATCGACCGAGGTCGGATCCTGGCGCTCGAGGGTCATCGGATCCGGTGCTTGTGACGCACCGGCCGGCGCCATGATGGCCAGCGCCACCGCCACGGCGGCGAGCACGACCAGTTGTCGATTCTTGCGGCGCACAGCGCTCCCCTTTTTCACGAACTCAAAAACCCTAGCGGCGCATCGCGTCAATCCAACCCGGTCGCGCCTCCCTGGCCGTATCGGGTTGGTGCTCGCCAACCTTGAGCGTGTGGGCCGCGGATCCAATGAGACGACGGGTGAAAGGCCGCCCTCAACAACACAGCAATTGAGAAGGCTTCGCGTTCGCCGCGGCGTCTGTTTGAGCCCAGTGCGAAACCCCGGAACTCCCTCGGAACCGCAATGGGACGCACGAACCGAGGCCGGGCTCAAAGTCGGCCGCCCAACAACACAGCCCGGACCAAAAGACTCCCCTACGCGGCCACAGCAAAACGTGAAACGTATGTAGGGACGTGCGGTTGCTTCGCAACCGCTTTGGAGAACGCCACGCGTCCTCCAAAGCGGCCGACCGGCGTCTGTTTGAGCCCGGTGTGAAACCCGGAACTCCCTCGGAACCGCAATGGGACGCACGAACCGAGGCCGGGCTCAAAGTCGGCCGCCCGACAACAGAGTGGAGGTGGGGGGAGTCGAACCCCCGTCCGTCGAATCGTCAGCGCCGCTTCTCCGAGCGCAGCCTTCAGCAAGCATTCGGAACGGCGGAACTCTGATGGCTAGTTTTCCGCTGCCCTATCTGGAATTGAACTTGACCCGACCGTCCCAGAACCCGGTCGGGCGCATCCTTCATTGCGACGCCTGGGTCCGGCGAGGAAGGAACCCTCCGGTCAGACGAGCTGCATTTAGTTAGGCAGCCAGTGCGAAGTTGTCTTCAGCACCTATTGGTGTTCCGGCTCTTTAACGAGGACTCCGGAGACCTCGGCTCGCTTCCGGCGCATCAACATTCAACGTCGATACCGTTTCACCCCCATGGGCAAGAGCAGTGTACTTGGTGAGCGCCGCTTCGAGAAGGCGCAGCCCCAAGACCCACGACCCACGACCCACGAGGCCGTGCTGGGGTCGGTCTCGAGTCGTGGTTCTCGAGTCGCGCCCGGGCGGCGCTAGCGGCGCAGCTCGCGTTGGATTTCGCGTTTCATATCGCGTTCCTTGATGCTTTGGCGCTTGTCGTAGGCGCGTTTCCCGCGACCGAGGCCGAGCTCGATCTTGGCTTTTCCATTGCGGAAGTAAACGCTGAGAGGGACGAGCGTGAGGCCCCTCTCGTCGAGCGCAGCGCGGATCCGCTCGATCTCTCGTTTGTTCAGGAGAAGCTTGCGTGCTCGATCCGGCTCGTGGCCACCGTCGCGGGCAAACGCATACGGGGCGATGTTGAACCCGATGAGATACGCCTCGCCGTCGCGAATGTGGCCGTAGGAATCGGCGAAGTTGGCCTGGCCGGCGCGGAGCGATTTCACCTCGGATCCAACCAGCACGAGCCCCGCTTCATAGGTGTCGGAGATCTCGTAGTTGTATCGGGCCTTGCGGTTTGTTGCGATGATCTTCCGAGCGCTGGACTCGGTCATCCGCCGAGATACCCCATGGGGTTCACCGGATTGCCGTTGACGCGCGTTTCGAAGTGGAGGTGGGGGCCGGTCGAGAACCCGGTGCTCCCCACGTAGCCGATGAGGCCACCCTTGGAGACCGAAGCGCCGTTTCCTACCGCAATCGAGCTCTGATGGGCGTACAGCGTCGTCAGGCCGCCTCCATGGTCGACGACGACGGTGTTCCCGTATCCACCTTGCCACCCGCTGATGATGACCGTTCCGCTGTCGGCAGCTCCGATGGGTGTGCCCGATCCGGCGCCGATGTCGATGCCGGCGTGGAAGCGGCTCGAACCCGTGATGGGATGGGTTCGCCATCCAAAACCTGACGTGACCGGGCCGCCGATGGGCCATGCCAGCACTCCGGATCCGCCGCCGCCAACCGAGCCTCCGCTGGTGGCTCGGCGGATGGCGTCCGCGATCCTCGCTGACTCTGCTTCCAGGTTGCCGATCTCGGATTCGTAGGCGGCGATGGTGGCATTGATCTCCGCGACGAGCGCCGCTGCGGCGTCGACTTCGGTCTGGACTTCTGCGGCCTTCTCGTCGAGGGCAATCTTTTGAACTGCCAGTTCGGCGCGATCGGCTTCCAGCTCGACGATCAGAATCTCGATCTGGGCCTTCTCATCCTCGATCTTCTCTTGTTGCTGCTTCTCTTGGCGTTCGAGTACCTCGAGCGTGTTGAGCAGCTGTTCGGAGGATTGCACGACGTGGCCGGCGTACTCGAGGCTGACCCCCAATTCGGCGACGTCGTCGACGTTGGCGATCACGCCGCTCACATTGAGCGATCGGTCCATGTAGAGCTCGACAGCCCGATCCCGAACCAGCGTTCGGCTCTCCCTCACCTGGAGACGGGTATCGGCCAAGTCCCTCGAGAGGCGGTCGAGGAGCGCCTCTGTGTCGGCGAGTTTCTGCTCCTTGAGGGCGATATCTGCTTCCACCGCATCGATCTCTGCCTTCAGTGCGGCCAGCTCGGCCTGGAGCGCTTGCAAACGTGCTTGGGCTGCGGCCAGCTCCTCCTCGACCGCGCTGCGGCGCCCCTCTTCGTTCTGAATGAGGGACTCGATGTCATCGATCTGACGTTCGATTTCTTCGATGTCGTCCTGGTTCTGGGCGCCGGCCGGCACGAAGCCCGCCAGGACCACAGCCATGAGGATCATGAGGATGAGAAGGCGCTTCATTTGCCTAAACCTTGAGGAATCGACGCAAGCCTAGAGTTGAGCCCGCCAGGCCTGCCAAACCGCCGAAGAGGACCAAAATCGCTGCCCGCCGCCAGAAAAAGCCGTCGGCGACGTCAAGCTGGATCAAGTCTACCGCCGATCCCGCATCTGCCATCCACGGGCGGATGAGCGCCACCGTCGCGACCGCCAAGCCCGCCCCCAACAATCCTTCCAGGACTCCTTCGACAAGGAATGGGATACGAATGAACCAGTTGCTCGCCCCGACGAGTTTCATGATTCCAACCTCGTCACGCCGGGCGTAGATCGCCATTCGGACCGTGTTGGCGATCAGGACGACGGCAGCAGCAGCCTGGATCACAGCCAGCAGGAACGCCCCCAAGTTCAGGCCGGTCGTGAGCCCAGATATCCCTTCTAGGATGGTTCCCTGAGCGGTCACCGACCGCACGGCTGGCTTGTCGATGAGCCGCAGTTGCACATCGCGCCATCGGCTGATGTCGCTCAGCTGGATGCGTATGGACGCCGGAAGCGACGCCGGGTCGACCTCGCGGATGAGCGCGGGGCTGTTCGCGAAGATCTCCTGGAACTCCTCGTATGCTCCGGTCTGGTCCACGTACCGCGTCGACTCGACGACCTCCCAGTCGGCAATCTCGTTCTCGAGCCCGATATGAGACTCGAGTGTGATGCCGTCTGCCGAGCCCTTCAAGAAGACGATGACGTGGTCGCCGTCTTGCCACTGCACCGTGTTGACTCGCACGATCTCACCCAGCACCACGGCGCCCAATGCCAGAGTCAGCGAGACGAACACGGCGAGCACGGCGCCGGCCACGACCATGGGGTTGCGCCACATGTTGACCAGCGCCTCGCGGAACAGATATATCGGACGGGTCATTGGGCAACGCCTTCTTCGTAGCGCCCGGTGTGCTGGTCGCGGGTGACCCTTCCATCGTCCAAGGCCACCACGCGCCGCCGCATGGCGTCGACGATGGCGTGGTCGTGGGTAGCCATGACCACAGTCGTACCCGTGCGATTGATCCGATCGAGCAACCGCATGATCCCGACCGACGTGCCGGGGTCGAGGTTTCCGGTCGGCTCGTCGCACAGGAGGATCGGAGGCCGGTTCACGAATGCCCGTGCCACCGATACCCGCTGCTGCTCACCACCCGAGAGTTGATGGGGAAACCGTTCCGCCTTGCCGTCGAGGCCGACGAGCTCCAGAACCTGGCTCACCTGGGTATGCACAACGGTGCGGGGCCGCCCGATGACCTCGAGAGCGAACGCGACGTTTTCTGCCACAGTCTTCTGGGGAAGAAGCTTGAAATCCTGGAAGACCGTCCCAATGGTACGGCGCAGGTACGGCACCTTCCAGGAAGGAAGTTTGGTGATGTCTTTCCCGGCTACCCAGATCGTGCCGCGCGTTGTTTCCTCTTCGCGGAGCAACAATCTGATGAGGGTCGATTTTCCGGAGCCGGATGGGCCGACCAGGAAGACAAACTCACCTTTGGGTATGTCGAGGGCAACGTCGCTCACAGCAACGGTGCCTCCGTCATAGATCTTGGTGACGTCTTGAAGACGAATCATGGACTTCGTTCACCTTTCGAACGCGTGGACGCGTCCGTCGTCTGAGTCCTTCGGGGTTTGCGGCAGGATACCAACGGTAGGGCCGCTACCTGAATCAATCGCGGGCGATATCCACTTCGTGCTGCTCGCGCCGCCACTGCAAGTATGCCTCGGTGAAGGGGCTGATATCTCCATCCAGCACGCCGCCGATGTTGCCCACCTCCACATTCGTGCGAAGGTCCTTCACCATTTGATACGGCTGCATCACATACGAGCGGATTTGGCTTCCCCAGGCGGCTTCGGATTGCACTCCACGAATCTCGTCGAGGTGATCCATGCGCTCTTGGCGTTGTCGTTCGGCGAGCCGGGCACGCAGCAAGGTCATCGCTCGGGCCCGGTTCTGTATCTGAGATCGCTCCGCCTGGCTTCCGGCCACGATTCCCGAAGGAAGGTGTGTGATCCGAACCGCCGAATCAGTCGTGTTCACATGCTGGCCACCCGCCCCCTGGGAACGGAACGTGTCGATGCGCAGGTCTTCGTCGCGGACCTCGATGTCAGGTGCATCCTCGACCTCGGGAATGACATCGACCGCCGCGAACGACGTATGACGCCGGGCGTTGGCATCGAACGGGCTGATGCGAACCAGGCGGTGGACACCGCGCTCCCCCTCCAGAGTTCCATAGGCGTAGTCGCCGGTGGCGGTGAGCGAAGCAGACTTGATGCCGGCCTCGTCGCCCGGACTCACTTCGTCCAAGGAAACGGTGAAGCCGGCTTTCTCCAGGAAGCGGAGGTACATCCTGAGGAGGATCTCTGCCCAGTCCTGCGCGTCGACGCCGCCTGCGCCGGCATGCACCGAGAGAATGGCGACGTGATCGTCGTAGTCGCCGAAATAGAGGCTTTCGGTCTCGAGCGCCTGTAGCTCGTTGTCGGTTCGCTCGAGTTCGGCGGCGATCTCATCGATGGCCGCCTGGTCTCCCTCGTCCTGGGCCATCTCGAGGAGAAGGGCTGCGTCGTCGATCGAGGCATCCAGGCTTGCCTGCCGCTCGAGAATGCGTTCGAGACGCGACAGCTTTCTCGTTACGTCCCGTGCTCGGTTCGGGTCATCCCACAGATTCGGGTCGGAAGCCAGTTCCCGAACGCTCTCCAACTCTTGCTCTTTGTTGTCGAGGTCAAAGAAACCTCCGCGCGTCGGCGAGCCGAGAGCGCAGGTCGGCAATTGCCGCCCGAGGATCATCTACCGCCATCTAGGCCGCCCCATGGCACAACTTGTACTTCTTGCCACTGCCGCACGGACAAGGCTGATTGCGACCAACCTTCTCGGCAGCCTTCGCCTGCTGAGGAGGCGCTGCGCCCCCTCCGGAGGTGGCCATTATCTGCACCTTGGGGCGAACAGGCTCGGGTTGGGCAATCTGAACGTGGAAGAGATACCGGACGGCGTCACGTTTCACCGACTCGACCAGGTCGGCAAAGGCGACGTAGGCCTCGTTCTGGTATTCGACCAGCGGGTCGCGTTGGCCCATTGCCCGGAGCCCGATACCGCTGCGCAAGTAATCCATCTCGGCGAGATGCTCGCGCCACTTGTTGTCGATGACCGACAGTGCCACCCGGCGCTCGATCGCACGGATGACTTCGTCGCCGAACTCGGCCTCTCTTTCTTGGTACACCGATCGGGCATCGTCGACCGCCATCTCGACCAACTCACTGGTCGTCCGCGCCGCGCGCAAGCTGTCTTCGGTCAGGGTGACGGGAAAGAGCACCGTCAGCTCCTTGACCAGCTCCTCGAGGTCCCATGAGTTGGGTCCGGTCCCTTCGCCCACCGCAAAGACGACCGCCGCCTCGACGGCCTCGCCTGTCCATTCCTTGGCGAGCCTCTCAGCTTCCGTACCCTGCAGAATGCCTGATCGCCAGCTGTATATGACCTCACGCTGGCGGTTCATGACCTCGTCGTATTTGAGGACGTTCTTGCGCACCTCGAAGTTCTGCGACTCGACCTGAGCCTGGGCGCGCTCCACAGATTTTGAGACCATCTTCGCCTCGATGGGCATGTCTTCGGGAAGGCGAAGTGTTTCCATGACCTTGGTGACGCGCTCACCCGAGAAGCGACGCATGAGATCGTCCTCGAGCGAGAGGTAGAAGCGAGATTCGCCGGGATCACCCTGCCTGCCCGAGCGACCGCGCAGCTGGTTGTCGATACGCCGTGAATCGTGACGCTCGGTGCCGATCACATAGAGGCCCCCAGCGGCCAGAACCTTCGCCTGCTCGTTGTCAACGATCGCTTGTGCGTCGGCCATGGCGGCCTCGTGTGCCTTGTCCCACTCCGGCGTTCCGACCTCGTACCCCGTCTTGCGGGTGGCTGCCAAAGCCATGCCCTCGGCGTTTCCTCCCAGGTTGATGTCGACGCCGCGGCCGGCCATGTTGGTGGCAACGGTAACGGCGCCCAGCCGCCCGGCCTGGGCGATGATCTCGGCTTCGCGGGCGTGTTGCTTGGCGTTGAGTACCTCGTGCCTGACCTGTCGCCGGTCCAAGGCATTCGCCAACATCTCGGACCGCTCGATGGAGATGGTGCCGATCAAGCAGGGTTGACCCCGCTCGTGTCGCTCGGTGATGTCGTCGATGAGCGCGTCGAACTTGGCCTTCTCCGACTTGTAGACGAGATCCGCCTTGTCATCCCTCACGATGGGACGGTTGGTGGGAACCACCACGACGTCGAGGTTGTAGATCTCCTTGAACTCGCCCTCTTCGGTCTTGGCGGTACCGGTCATTCCGGACAGTTTGTCGTACATGCGGAAGAAGTTCTGAAGCGTGATCGTCGCCAGCGTCTGATTCTCTTCCTTGATTTTGACGCCCTCTTTGGCCTCGATGGCCTGATGAAGGCCTTCCGAGTAACGCCGACCTTCGAGCACGCGACCGGTGAACTCGTCGACGATCTTGATTTCCCCGTCGACGATGAGGTATTCGACATCGTGTGTGTACAGCTCCCTGGCCTTGAGGGCGACATCGAGATGATGGACGAAATCGACGGCGGTGTGGTCGTAGAGGTTCTCGACCCCGAGAATCTCTTCGACTCGGGCGATGCCCTCCTCGCTGATCAAGACCTGCCGCTTCGCCTCGTCTACTTCGTAGTGTTCGTCGCGACGGAGGCGGTCCACGATCTTGGCAAAGTCCTGATACCACTTTCCCGTCTCGCCTACCCGGCCCGAGATGATGAGAGGAGTTCGGGCTTCGTCGACGAGGATTGAGTCGACTTCGTCGACGATGGCATAATCGTGCCCGCGCTGCACCATGCTCTCCGGCGTCATCGCCATGTTGTCGCGGAGGTAGTCGAAACCGAATTCGTTGTTGGTTCCGTACGTGATGTCGGCGCCGTAGGCCACTCGCCGTTCGGCCGGGGTCATCTCCGATTGGATCAAACCAACGTTCAAGCCGAGGAAACGGTGGATGTTCCCCATCCACTCGGCATCACGCGAGGCGAGGTAGTCGTTCACCGTGACGATGTGGACGCTGGTCCCTGCCAGCCCGTTGAGGTACGCAGGCATCGTGGATACGAGCGTCTTTCCCTCACCGGTGCGCATCTCGATCACGGAACCGCGATGAAGTGCGGCTCCCCCGATCACCTGCACGTCATACGGTCGCAGCCCAAGGATCCGCTGGGCTGCTTCGCGAACGACGGCAAAGGACTCCGCCGCCAAATCGTCTACCGACGCTCCTCTCTCGAGCTTGCCGCGAAACTCGGCGGTCTTGGCAGCCAGTTGTTCGTCGGTGAGCTTGCTGATTTCTGGTTCCAACGCGCCGACCTGCTGCGCAAAGCTCTCTAGATCTTTGAGTGCTCTGCCTTCGCCGGCGCGAAGAACCCGAGAGATGATGGACATAGTGAGACCATCCTATCGGTGTTCTCGTGTTGGCTCGCCATTCCGCCGGCTCAGATCGGACCCTGCTCGCCCATGCCCAGCTTCTCGATCAACTCGGCCGGTTCCAACCCAGCTCGCTCTGGGGAGAGCTGATCGACGATGGTTCGGTCGACGAGACTGATCGGATCAGGCTCAGCGATCAGGACTCCGTCGGCGCCTCGGACGAGGACGGCATGGGGCAGCTCGGCAGGGTCTTCGGTGTGGTGGGTGACCATTGCCATCTCTCCTCCGTCGAGCTCCAAGAACGAGCCGGCCGGGTAGACACCGATCATGCGGATGAATGCCTGCACCAGCTCGGGGTCGTACATCGTCCCCGATCCCTGCAGGAGCACCCGTAGCGCACGGTTCGGTGTCTCTGCGCGGCGATACGCCCGGCGCGTCGTGAGGGCGTCGTACGTGTCGGCCGTGGAGACGAGCCGGCTGAAGAAATGGGCCGGGCGCGCGTACGCCAACGACGGGTAACCCTGGCCGTCATATCTGGCATGGTGCTCAAATGCCACCACGGCTGCGATCTCCTGGCCAGGAGCAGCGGCCGCGAGAATGGCAGCAGCGCCCTCTTGGGGATGGAGCTTGATCTCCGCCCATTGTTCTTTGTCGAGCCGGCCCGGATACTGCAGCGTCGCCGTCGACACTCTCACCTTGCCGATGTCGTGGAGCAATGCTCCAACGGCCATCAGCTTGAGGTCATCTTCGGGAAGCTCGGCCATACGTGCCAACGCAATCGCCAAGATGCACACGTTGACGGAGTGGTAAAAGGTGTATTCGTCGTGTGATTTCATCGTCGACAACAACACCGAGGCGGCAGGTTGCGCCAACGTCTGCTCGACGAGTTGTTCGACCACCCACGTCGCCCCAGACAGATCGAACTCCTCACCGGCGTCCAACGCCAGCGAGATGCCCCTCAGCACATCCAACGAGCGCGCATACGATCGCCTCACGCCTGTGAATCCCTCACCTTGCTCGAGCTCGGAGCGGGTGTACGGGCGCTCGTTCAGACGGACGGTCCCCTCTGCCGGAAGGTCACCGGTGAGCGAGGCTATGAACGCGGCGAGATCGCGGAAATCGCCCACCGAAACCGGTGAGCGGAGCGTGATTGATTCGATGCCCCGAGATTGCAACTCACGGAGCAAACCGTTGAATTCGAGTGACGTGTGGGCGAGAATCTCGCGCTCTTTGTAGAGCGAATCGCCAATCAGTGTGATATTGACTTGATCGTCACCGGCCAGGCGGTTGGCGGCTTGGGTCCCGACATTGATCAGCTCGGCCAACGCCGGATGATCCTCGGGATAGAGATGGATCTGGTGGCTCGCAGCTCTGAGCCCGCTGAGGAATCCCCGCATTTCGATCATGAATTCAATGCCTTTCGGGCCGTGTCACGAACAGTTCGGGCCGAGCCCGACAGTACGAAGCGCTTGTTGCCGAGCCGCCCGAGGGCCGCTTCTGCCGGAGGGGTTCTGCGAGCCCCCAACGCTTCGATTGCCGTCACCCTCTCAGCCAAACCGAGGCGCCGGTCGGAGGCCGCCGTGATGAGACCCTCCTCGGCGCGATCACCGGGAGCCGAGCCCAGCAACGTCAGCGCGGTCGTGCGCACATCTCCGGCGGAGTCCTTCAATGCTGCCTCTAGGTGAGGCACCGACTCTTCCGGAGCAGCGTTGGCCACCACGCGGAGCGCCTCGACCCGGACACGATGGTCTGGGTGAGACAGTGCGGGCACGATCGCGTCCGCCCGCAAAGGGCTGCCCGATTCGCGCAATGCCCAGAGAACATTGCGGACCATATACCAGCGCTCGTCCCCCAAACGGCCTATGAGAGGCGCAGGATTCTGCTTTCCGACGTCGGCAACCACCCGCATGAGCATGCGACGGCGGGGCGCCGACTGCTCGTCGGCGAGAAGATCGAGTAGAGCATTGGCGGCCTTCGGCCCGAGTGCTTGGAGGATCTTTCCGGCGGCTTCCTCGTTCTTGCCGGCGGCCTCCACGATGACGCCCATGAGCTCGGCTGTCGCCATCAGCCCCAACGCCTCGTCCACCTCGGACTGACGGTGCACCGGGTAGGTCGGCTTGGTGGTAGCGGCTCGGAGCCAGAGCTCGGCCCGGCGAAACTGGCGGCGGCGAATGGAGTCGGAGACCTTTCCGACCCAGATCCTCATGAGCCGCGCAAAACGCCGATCGCGGTCTTCCACGGCCAACAGTCCCCGGAAGACTTCCAGCGCGTCGTAGAAATAGCGCTGCGGGTTGGGAAAACGATCACGTACGGCTGCCAAGACTCGCCCTCCCTCGATGGCAGCGTCATCGATACTCGTGAGACGTTCCTGCACCTTGGCTGCAGCAACTTCTCGCATGGACTGAAGGGCCTCGGGGTTGCGAAGGATCCCGAGCAGCTCCTGAGGTCGGCCATCCGCTTGATCGGTGGCCACCCGGGCGTAGTCGAGCAGCAGCGACAATCCCTGGGAGTCGAGGCGCGGCGCCAGCCTCGCCAGCTCATGTCCGGCGAACTGGTCGAGGAACACCCCGTCGAACTGATGATCGGACGACAGGAATCGCCGGAAGCAAGCAATCTGGCCGGGCTCATCGAAGTAGAAAAAGGCCTCCACAAACGCCTGGACCACCGCCTCGCGGCCATCTACATCGTCATCGGTGACCTTGTCGAGCGTCTCGCGATACTGGCTGTGCAAGAGATCGGCGAGTCGCTCGGGATCGCCACCCGACTCCTCGATCAGGCGTGAGGCGAACTCGGCCGGAGACAGCACGTTCTCGAGGATTTCACGAACCGCAGGGTCCCGATCGATCGCCTGCTCGCGAGCACCCGTGGCAAGCTGAGAACGTTGCACAACCGTGAAGCTGCTCACTCCCCCCCTCCGCAGGGCAGCTTCGATGCCACCGGCTGCCATCGATGCCTTCTCGTCTCGATCGAGAGCAGCAAACAGGCGGGCGACTTCATCCTCTGTAGGAGGCGACAGCATCATGACACTCTCGACGTGGTGGAGGTAGCAGCGCTTGGCCAGACGATCGGCGCCCTCTCGATCGGCGGCTACCGCGACACCTCCCGACAGGAACCCTCCCACGTCCAAATCGAGCGTGATCGGATCACCGATCACGCCTCGGATCGACTCGATGGCGCGGCGGAAAGCGGGCTGGCTCGCCGGGTCCGGGTAGAGGCTATGAACGGTCCACGCAGTGCCGAGAGCCTCGACGATTGCAACACTGGTGGAGAGGTTCGATCGCTCCATCAGTCGAGCGTGATCAGCTCTTCCCGGATTGCATACATCACAGCTTCGCCACGAGAGTGGAGACCGAGCTTGTCGAGGATGTTCCGGACGTGGTTCTTCACGGTGTTCTCCGAGATGAACAGCCGATCTCCGATTTCCTTGCTGGTGAGGCTCTGCGCGACATAGCGCAGGACTTCGATTTCGCGGCCTGTCAAAACGGGCTTTCGGATTCCGATCATGTCGCGATGGCGAACCATCTGGCCCACGGTGTCGAAGAGCTTGCCAAGCATGTCCGGCGAGACCACGGCCCCTCCTTCGGCCACGGCGGCGATGGCTGCCACCAGGTCCTCCAGCGGCGTGTCCTTGACGATGTACCCGCGCGCACCCGCTTTGATAGCCGCCAAGAGGTCCTCCTCCGATTCGGAGGCGGTCAGGAGGAGAACCTTCGAGTTGGAGGCAACCCCAATGATCTTGTCGACAACCTCGAGGCCCGACATCCCCGGCATCAAGACGTCGAGGACCACGACGTCTGGGTCGAGCTCTTGGGCCTTCGCCACTGCCGCCATCGCATCTGATGCTTCACCCACGACGTCAAAACCGGACGAGCGCAGAGCCGCCGTGAGGCCGGCTTGGAAGAGCAAAGCGTCGTCAACGACGAGGATGCGCGTCATGCCGGCTCGATCAGCCCATAGGCGCCATCACGCCGCCGGTAGACAACACTCGTCAGATCCGTGTCGACGTTGTTGAACAAAAAGAAGTTGTGGCCCAGCAACTCGAGCTGCAGGATGGCCTCTTCCGCCGTCATCGGCTTCATCACAAACTGCTTGGTTCGCACGATTTCCAACTCATCCTCGAAATCCACAACCGGTTCTGGCGGCATACCTGGCACCTGCTCGCCTCGGCGCGGCCGCGACCGGCTGACGAGGCGGTCTTTGAGCTTCTTGAGCTGTTTTTCGAATCGGTCAACGGCCAAGTCCAAAGCGTTTTCCATGGTGTCGCTCGCCGACTCGACGCGAACCGTATTGCCCCCCGCTCCGGCGGTGATCTCAACACGGCATCTTTCTGGGGCGAGACGCGGGTTGCGCTCTTCCGACAGCTCGACATCGACCACGCTCACCGCGTCGAAGATACGCGAAGCCTTCCCCACTTTTCGTTGCACGATCTCGCGAAATCTCTCGTCGATCGTCGTGTGACGCGTGTGAACTCTTACGTCCATGTTCCTCCGGGGTCTGCAGTGCGAAGGAGACTAGTCACTCCGCGCACGGACGTTGCGCTTAGCGCGGAACCCACGACGCCACCGAGCGCGCCCGCTGCCGCATTGATCGTCCGCCCGGTCGTGACCACATCGTCGACCAAGACGGCACCGGCGGCGACCCGACCACGAGCGGTGAATGCCGGAGGCTGACGTTGCGCTCGAGGGGCGCCGGCATTGGCGCGCCCTCCGACCGGGGCGCGTAACGCAGGCACCACCGGTATCCCGGTGCGGCGGCTCACTTCACGTGCCAGCGCCTTCGCCGGGTCAATGCCATATCTCCACCGACGGACCCATGTCCTCGGGACTGGCACGAGTGCCGTTGTAGACGGATCGATGATCGCCGCGATGGCATCGGCCAGAACGCTCAGTGCGCGGGGCGACCCTCCGTACTTGATGTGGAGCACCAGTTGGCGGGCCGCTCCCTCATGGAGGTAGGGGGCGCGCACCACCACATTCCCGACTATCCGATCAGAAGCCGGCACGCAGCTGCGCCGGCACGGATGGCACAGCGGCTCTCTTGCAGCGGTCCCGCAGGCTGAGCACCACATCGGCCCAACGTACGAGCCGGGTGGGACAGAATCAGGTTCCCTCACTCCAACTGGCGAGATACCGCCGCTGCTCATCGGTGAGCTCC